>VYCF01000045.1:53632-109099 GCA_009844085.1 Gammaproteobacteria bacterium
CGGTTTCCGGAGTTTCGAGACGCTCCTGCGTGGAGAGAAGTATCGCTTGGCACGCTTCTGGTTCGGGCACCTGACTACGGCGTGAACGCTCCGGCGGTGCCTTTTTCCAAGACCCTGCCAACATACATCCGGATCACGGACATCAACAGCGACGGTCGGTTTGCTCCGTGCCCTCGGGTTTCAGTAAATGTCGAAACTGACGAAGATCGATATCTTAAGAATGGCGACATCGTGCTTGCACGGACTGGGGCAAGCGTTGGCAAGTCATATCGCTACCGTGAAGAGGACGGACGACTGATTTATGCCGGATTTCTAATACGGGTTAGGCCACATCCGAAACGGTTATTGTCGCAGTTTTTAGCTGCTTACTTGTTGACCAGGAACTATTGGGACTGGGTTCGTCTTACGTCTGTGCGAAGTGGACAACCCGGAATAAACAGCGCCGAGTATGCGTCAATGTCGGTATCTTTGCCCCCCAACGGGATAAATCTTACGGAGCAGCAAAAAATAGCCCACTTTCTTAAATCGCTCGACGACCTAATCGTGGCTAGGAGTCGGAAGATCGAAGCCCTGATGCAGCATAGACAGGGCTTGCTGCAACAGCTCTTTCCCAACCAGGAGACGGAATGAAAACCATCGAAGACATTGCTTCAGATCTGCACAATGACGATGCAGATGTACAGTTGCTTTATGCTTTCAACTCGGTCGGGAAAACGCGACTATCAGTCGCATACAAAAATGCGACGAAAGAGGAGGACGGAACGCACAAAGGTATCTACTACAATGCATACAGCGAAGACTTATTCGTCTGGAACAATGACATAGAAAACGCCGAGGCTAACATACGACTGACTGTTCGCCGAAGCAGTCTCAGTAGGCTTCACGCCGACCTAAACGAACTCGACATCCACGAGAAGCTGAAACCGTACAGAGTTGGCTTCGACTTCCGTTTCAAAACGCACGAAGACGCGGAGCAGGGAATCAAGTCAATTTCATTTTTTCCCTCAGGCACGCAACCCGGCGATACTCTGCCGATGAAAATCTCCCGTGGCGAGGAGCGAGTCTTTGTCTGGTGCTTCTTTCTGGCGATGATGGAGGTGGAAGGCTGGGCGGACAGACAGTCGGATCATATATTCATCGACGATCCGATCTCAAGCCTGGACGACCACAATATTTTCGTGACCGCTTCAACCCTGTACGACCTAATCGAGCAATACTTTGGTCAACGGAAGATCATCATCGCTACCCATCATGTTGGGTTGTATTCCATTCTGTGCGATTGGTTAAAGAGGGGAGAGAAGAGTAACAAATACAACAAGAAAAAGAAGGGAAAGGAGGTAGCAAGGGCGAGAATCCTTAGCGGTAGACACGGCGAAGTTTCACTAGAGAACCATCAGAGTGACGTGCTCCTATATCATCTAAGAGTTATTCAACTGCTCGATCAAGCTCGGCAACAGAACGACGTCCGCGCGTATCACTTGGTCCTTCTTCGCCAAGTTCTGGAGAGCGTATCTTCGTTTCTCGGCACTAATCAGATCAGCTATACGCTTAAACACATCGGCTTTGAAGATACGGATAAGATCTCCAGAATTGTGAATTCGCTTGCACATAAGAGAGTCTTCCACTATGAATCTGACCTCCTCGTGCCGGACAGTGTAGATTTGTTTGATGAGGTTTATGAGAAACTAAACACGCGATTTCCGTTCATCACCCATGGAAGGTAACTCATGACAGAGAAAAATCAGAAACAACTCGGCAAAATCCTCTGGGCCATTGCCGACAAACTGCGCGGGGCGATGAATGCCGACGACTTCCGCGACTATATGCTCGCGTTCCTGTTTCTCCGTTACCTCTCGGACAACTACGAACAGGCCGCGATGAAGGAACTTGGGCGCGACTATCCTGACCCGGACACAATCGGCAATGGCGGCCGATCTCCACTGTCGTTCTGGTACGAGCAGAATCCAGACGATGTATCTGCGTTTGAGAAACAGATGCGGCTTAAGATGCACTATGTCATCCGCCCCGAGTACCTGTGGACCAACATCGCCCACTTGGCCAGAACCCATGCGGGCGAACTTCTCGACGGCCTCCAAGAAGGCTTCACGTACATCGAGAACGAATCGTTCCAGAGCACATTCTCAGGACTGTTTTCGGAAATCAATCTCGGCTCCGAAAAGCTTGGAAAAAACTACATGGATCGGAACGTGAAACTCTGCGCGATCATAACCAAGATCGCCGAGGGCCTTGCGGAATTCTCGACTGATAGCGACACGTTGGGCGACGCATACGAGTATCTGATCGGCCAATTCGCCGCGGGTTCGGGTAAAAAGGCCGGCGAGTTCTACACTCCGCAGCGTATTTCGAACATCCTTTCCGCCATCGTCACGCTAGATAGTCAAGAGCCGAACACTGGGGAGCGAAAACACCTTGCAAGTGTGCTGGACTTCGCTTGCGGTTCGGGCTCGCTACTGCTCAATGTGAGGAATCGCATGGGGTCGCACGGAATTGGCAGAATCTGCGGTCAGGAGAAAAACATCACCACCTACAACCTCGCGCGCATGAACATGCTGTTGCATGGGGTGAAGGATACGGAGTTCGAGATCCACCACGGCGACACGCTAACGAACGACTGGCAATTGCTCCGCGAGACGAACCCGGCGAAGAAGCTCAGCTTTGACGCTGTGGTCGCCAATCCGCCTTTCAGCTACCGTTGGGAGCTGAACGAGACCTTGGGCGAGGATATGCGTTTCAAGAACTATGGGCTGGCGCCAAAGTCTGCGGCGGACTTCTCATTCCTGCTCCACGGCTTCCACTATCTCAAAGATGATGGAGTAATGGCCATCATCCTGCCGCACGGCGTACTGTTCCGCGGCGGCGCTGAGGCGAAGATCCGCCGCAAGCTGCTTGACGACGGCAACATCGACACCGTCATCGGCCTGCCGGCCAACCTTTTCTACTCGACCGGCATCCCGGTCTGCATACTTGTTCTGAAGAAGTGCAAGAAGCCCGACGACGTGCTGTTCATCAACGCATCCGAACAATTCGAGAAGGGCAAGCGGCAGAACCACCTGTCCGACGATCATATCAAGCAGATCATCGACACCTACAAGGAGCGCCCGGAGAGCGTCGAGCGCTACGCCCGCCGAGTGGAGATGGACGAAATCGAGACCAACGACTACAACCTTAACATCTCCCGTTACGTCAGCACGGCCAAGCCGGAAGTTCAGATCGACCTGTCAGACACACACGCAGAGTTGGTCAAAATTGAAAAAGAAATCGAGGAATCAACGGCAAAGCACAACGCGTTCCTCAAGGAACTTGGGCTGTCTCTGTTGCCAGATTGATGGGGCTTATGAGAAGTACCAAAATTGCTTGTTGTAGTAATCAGCTTCTATATCGAGATCCAAGATCAGCTACCCGTAGGCCAAAAACTCCCAATAGCATTCCCCGTGCCTACTGTTCCAATGGATCGGTCCCGCGCAAATCGAGCAACGCGTCTTCCGAGACGTCGACCACAATCTCTAGCCAGTTCTTTCCTTTCAGTGTGCCTACAGAGGCAAACATCTTGTAGATATCCTCTCCAGGAAACCGAATACCGTCGCGCAACATAGCCCTGCGCACCCTTGTAGTGTTTCTGATCCAGTTGTTCCGGTGTCCGAGATCATCGGGAAACAGATCTGCCTCATCGATTCCCTCTAGCCGCGCCACGAGCGTCCTGACGAATCGCGAGGTAAACAACGCACGCGTCTTCCTGTCAGACCCACCTCTGGGCATGAAGACCTGTGCATGCGCATCTTCCAAATCGCCAAGCTCGGTCATGTCCGGTCGGTTTCCTACCATTTTCTTCAGGTAAACCTTTACCGACGCGCCGACATCCACCGTCGGCGGGGCTGCCGAACCTACCCGTGCCAAATCGCCCAACACCTCCTTTTGGACCGCCTGTGCTGGCAACGTGCGCATGGTTGCATAGTACGAATACGTTGTCTCGCCAACCTGCAATTCCAATATATCGCCGAACTCGTGCGACACCACGTCCTTCAGATCCCAAGTGAGCGCCTTCGGTGTTCCATAGAAGATTAGCTGGCCAGCGAGGGCCTTTTCGTCGCCCAAGCCGCGTATCGTCCCACCGACCGTTAGTATCCGGCTTGCCCCCCGCTTTCCATCCCTCACAATGATGTCACTATCCGGTGTGATGACCATTCGGACGCTCTTTTTGTCGGGCGCGATGAAAAGGTCACCTAGACCGAAGCGTGCTCGCTCGCGGTTTTTCCGAGAACTGAACCGCATCCTGTCGAAAATCTGGGCGATCCGCGATGTTGGGCCTGGATGGGCACCTTCGATTCCCTCCGTCAGTTCCTTGTCGTTGAGGCGCGAGAAGTCTTCCGTGTTCCACCCGACCTTGTTATCGACGACTGCCCGTAGCGATTCTCCGAGGAACCACTCCAGGTAATCAGCGAATGGCTCTCCTTCCTCGTACAAGCGAAAGCGCAGTAAGTATGCGAAGTCCTTCACTTCTAGGTCACGCAGTTCGTTGTAAAGCTCCTTGAGTCCCTGCTCGGCACCTAACTTCCATTGCCGCAGCGCCGCCTCCAAGGTTCGCCCGAATTCAAGGCTTCCCGACATTTCCATCAAGACATCCGCCGCGTTGCCCTCAGCTATCGGCCCGTCTTCTGATTGGCGTATCCATTTCTTGTACAAGAATCCGAAGCGTAGCGCAGTCACCTTTCTGTCCAAACTGCTACGATATCGTTGCACGCGCCTCTGCACGTCTTCAGACGACATCAGGATCACTGCAGGATTCACCCCACCATCTACTTGCAGAAGACTCTTCAGTAGCTCGATGGAACTCCCTCTATCCGCGAGTTCCTCTTTCCTCGTAGACGCCCCAGCCGTCCTGTCTGGAGGGCTCAAGAAAAAGTCCATCAGAATCAAGTCTGGCATTAAATCCTTACACACGCTTAGCGCCGCGTTCTTCCCTACAGTACGAATACACAACTCATCTCCGCAGCGGTCCAGAAGCTCCAAGAGCGGGTCCAAAGTCGCAAGGGGCAAGCCCTTCAACCTCGCGAACTCACCGCCTGGGTCCACCTCCGCCGTTCGATTTAGGACGTAGGCGTCGAAGAGGGCTGAGGTCGCATCAGTGATCGCCTCGTGATCGAGATCCACCTCTTGAATCGCTTCTATCGCGGATTGCAGATTCTCGTTTCCCAGCAACTCCTCCGGCACGTTGTCTCTCAACTCCGACTGCTCAAGCACTTCAAGCAAGCCCCCCAACTGCTCCTCCGACAGCACTGGCGGGTCATAGGCGTCGTCGACGACCAAAATTCGTTTTACCACGCTGGCCTTGAAGGCATTTATGATTTGCGTTGCGTAGTTCACTGTCATCTCACCTGTAGTACGAAGCCGTTGATGCGATTCGGGCGGATGCGGCCAGACGGCGATTCTGTGTCCAGTGACCATCCGTGGTACTCGGCCATGTCGCGGGCTATGAACAACCCGAGACCCTTGCCCATGCCGGCAGGTTTAGTCGTAACGAAAGGTTGGAATATCCGTTCCTTGCGCGACACGGGAACGCCCGGGCCGTTGTCTTGGACCATCATGTGGCGTGCCTTCTCATCGACCGTGACCACCAACTGCGGCACAAAACCTTCCTCGTACTCTGCCTGGCGTTTCAACCAGTACGCCGCGTTCACCACCAGATTCTCTACAATCTGAATGACCATCCCGCGCACTGCCCGGATCGTGAATTCGTGCTCCGGAAGGTCAAGTACCAGTTCTATGCCGTGCCGCGCAAACTCTCTTTCGTGATTGCCAAGCACGTCTTCGACCAAGTCACGCAGATCGAAGCGCGACTTTGTTTGACGCTTCTCCCCGGTCAGTTCATCGAATGCCGCTACGCGCTTGTGGAGTGTTTGCAGTTGGTCCTTAAGCGCCGACACACTGGTTGGTGTCGCCCCGACCTCCGAAATCACCTTCATCGTGTGCGACACGGCGCGCTCAAGCTCGTGGAAGATGAACTCGGTCATGAGGCCGATGCCGGCGAGGTAAACGAACTGGTCTCGATCTTCGGCCGATTGTTTATTGACCTCGTCCAGTCGTTTCAATACGCCAAGTGCCTCGTCCCGCAAGTCGCTCGCCGTCGACACGACTTCCGCTATCTCTTGCTCATACCGGCCATCCAACATGCCGCGCAGTTCCGAAACAGCCCTCAGCAAGGTCTTTTCCGCCTTTAGAATCTGGTTGTTTTCCAACTCTTCCTTGCGGAACTGCAATCTCTCCTCGTCATCGACTTGGTTTATGAAATTGCGAAACTCCACCTGCACAATCCACATCACCAACCGCGTCAGGGCATCCGACACTTCCGACTGAACCAGACCTTCCCGATTGGTCTGTTCGCTGAGGTATCGGTGAGGTGTCTCGATCAGGATCCGCCCAAAGACTTGCTGCCGGTTTAGCTTGAAGCCCGACGAGCCGAACGCCCTCTTGTCCAATGAAATCCAGTCGTCGTCCGGATCCCCGAACGGCAGCACTCTGAATCCGTGCCGGTAGAGCATCGGTCCCCCGGACCATCGCGCAATCTCGGCACGCGAAGCAGTCTTGTTTTCCGTCAATCCCTCAATGCTGTCGACTATCCCACGGTTGTACCAGTAGATTTCGAGTTCAAAACCACCGAGCTTGACCAATGCATCTCTACTGATCGGCGTCTCCTGGTGCGCCGCGTGACCCCGTTTTGCCCGACGTTTCCTAGTAGTGCGACTGACGGTCATCACTTCCGATCCACGGGCCTCGATCGCCGTCGCACGCTGCTTTTCCCTGTAATCAACCTTTCCTTCGATAATCGGGTCTCCATCGTCGAAGCGGAACGTCGCCCGGCAAACGGCGTGTGCATGCCTCATCAACGCCTTTGGTATCGAGGGAACCAACACCCGCTTTCCGTTGTGTCTCGCAATCAGCAGCCGATTCGCCAGACCGGCCTCGAATGGGTCGATGAACCGGGCGATCTTTCCGTCCAACAGCTCGTTGAAGCGAACCCAGTCCCAGTCCGCGTTCAGGTTTCGGATGAGTATTGTGGTGCCGTGATCGTTCCTTTGCCTCTTTTTCTCACCCCTCTCGGGAGCAACCTCGATGTCTTGGACGAGCATGTCCTCGGAGTGCGAGAAGATTCCCCAGTCCACGTCCAGAACGTTCCAGTGCCGCTCCCCTTCCTTCGACGTTTCAACCGTCAACAGGTCGCCCAAACGCATCGCCGACAACCGGCCTATGCCCTTGTCTCCCAGTTTGGTGGCTCCTTCCTCGTTCTGCCTGCGTCGATGTCGCGTACCGATGCGAAGATAGACCTCACTGAGATCTTCGAAGGACATGCCCTCGCCAGTATCCCTGATCTCAATCGAATTCAGTCGCGCATAGTGTGCACCCAGTCTCTCCGCGTAAGTATCTTTGTCGGTGGTCCGATCCAGTTCCGCCAAGCACTCTTCACACCAGCCGTTTTCGTCTTCTTGCATCTTCCCGCGGATGAACGCTGTCACTTCGGAGAGCGCTTTTTCCGACTCACGGAGTTGCCGCACCGCCTCGCGGTAGTCGGTGTACGCGAGCCTTGAACGAACGTCGATTTCAACCTTTGGCGATCCTGCATCCACTGCGTTCTTGACCAGTTCGTAGAGCGCCACTTCATCCGTGCTGATGAGTTCCTTTCCCAACTCCAGCAAAGTCCTTGCTTCAAATGTAAAACTCATTCAATGCGTCTCAGAGTGAACAAATAAGACAACCTTCGTTGTCTTCTTCAGGCGCCTCGTCTCCGAAGACCTCCACTAATGTTAAATTTTCCCGCAGCTCCCGCTTGCGGGCTACTCGAAGTTCATGCTCGCGCTTAATCGCAGCCATGCGTTCAGGCCGTTCAAGTTCCTCCAGGCTCTCCTTTTCGCTCCACGTGAATGTCTTGCCGCTCGGTTCGTAGGGTTTTTCGTATGCCTTGGCCTGTTCGAAAAGTTCAGGGTGTTCTTCCTTCAGTCGCACCCACTCAATCTTCCTTTGGTAGAAACAGAAGAAGCACCCGGATCGCGTTCTCCCCCATTGCGTATAGGGCGGTAGCCCAACGCCGGAGTTAAGGAGTATCTCCTTTACATCCGCCAGTTTCAGTCCATCTTCCTGGAACGGGTAGACCGCCTTGATGTTCGGCTTGTGGCTGATGTAGCCACCGCGATTCTCGTCTGCCCGAAGGCCAACGTAGTTGATCACTGGATCATCCCCGACGAACTCTTCGAAAGGGCGAAGTTTGAGCATCTTTGTACACCAGCGCCTATGGTTGGAGGGAATCATTCCACCGTAGACATCGTACCAATGGTCGAACCCGAAGTCGGCGTTCAGCCGGTGTACGCGAACTCCAAGATAGTTCTCGACCCTCTCAAGATACTCGTAGGTTTCAGGCAGTTCCTTGCGAGTGTCCGAGAACACATACTCCATTTCCGGTATGCGGTCCCGCATGTAGATCGCGAGCGCAGCGGAGTCTTTTCCGCCAGAAAGGCTGAGTATGTGCCGCGTCACTTCACTTTCTCCCGCGTTTCCGTGTCCATCATTTCACCAAGCAGATCCACTAGCACTGCATCCGGGCGCTTGGCTTGGGAAAGCTCGTTCCGCACCCGCGCCTTCAAGGCATCGTCTTCATTCGCCCCGTCTCGCAGAAACAGTGAACGCTCCCTTCCGTCAGACGATGTTAGATGGATGGCCGATACCTGGACTGCCCGGGCATTGCCTTCCCGGATCAGCGCCAGGCGACGGGCCAGTTTCTGCGCAATACTTCGTATCTCGAAAGCAAAATGGTCAATTAGCGTGTCGTCCCAGCTTTCGAGGCGCTTTCCTGCTACCAACCCAGCAACACCATCGATCCAAACTGCGTCGTCGACATCCTTTTTCAAAGCACGTTCAATGAAGGCCCGCAATTCGTAGTTCCCCAGTTTTAGCAAGTGATCCTCGTAATCCAGGGCCAACTGTTTGCGCAGTTCGCCAAGCGTACGTGATCCAAACGCTTGCAAGACGCTCGCCTCGACTTGACTGCGCAACGTCGGTAGGGCGTCGTCAAGTTCGTTCAATGCAATATCCAATTGCAATGTATACGTCTCAACGTCAACGCTGTCGGAACCTACGGCCTTGCAGGCTTGGGGCAGCGTATCAAGCAGCAGCTCAATTGGCTCCCTTGCTTTCCCGAGTACATTGCGAACATCTTGTGTCAACGGACTTACCGTCCGAGTATTCCACGCGAACTCGGACAATCGTCCCCGCCAACGGTACAGCGCTTCTACAATTTCCTTAACCTCGACCCTTGGCCTGTGATCAGCCCAGATCGACAGTCCATCGACCAGACTCTCAAGAATCTTGTTGTTATCGATCGTGCCAACTCTGCGCAAAGCGAAGTTCTTCGGTGACTTTGCGAGCCTCATGAAGTGTGCCGTGGTGGTCTCGGGCTGGAAGCTCCCTCGCTCCATCAGTGCAATACTGCCACGGTGGCGCAGCATGAATGCTGCGATCAGCAACAGTGCTGGCCCCGCGCGCAATCCGATTGGGGGTTCACCGAGCTTGGCAATCATGGCGTCCACTCCGACACTTTCGCCGTCTTTCGCCATCTCGTCAATCTGCTGCCATGCCGGCCCCCAACCCTGTTGATCGGTAGGGCCTGGGCCCCCAAACCGAAACTGGCCTCCGATTGGCCTGTGCATACCGGATGCATGAAACATCGAGAGGTAGATTGTGCGTTCAGGCGGCGACCCCGAAAGACCCAGAAATTTCCTCTCTTCCTCTTCGAGCATAAGGCCCAAGAGCTTCATTCGAGCGGCTGCAACCGCGCTTGACAGCTTTTCGCGATTGATCAATTCATTGCGCAAAATAGGCGCCTTGTCGAACGTTCGGTCGCACATGTCGCTCAGGAATCGATTCAGTCCAGCCCGTGAATCTATCCGTACCGCCTCGCCCTTATGTAGCCACTCCACGTTGGGCGCATCGGCATTAGCCTGGCCAAACGGCAGCAAGCACGTACGCAATTCATTTTCGAGTTCGCGTATTCGTCGCTCAACCTCTGCCCTTGCGAAGTCGTCGATCCGCAGTTCTCCACAAGTCGCCCTAATCCATCTCCAGCAAGCCAAGTCCCTCGTTATCGATAGATGGCCCGGCAGAATCGGCTGCACCCGAACTAAAACGAGCGGCCCCAAGCGCTTTGACATCCGGACCGCCTCCTCCTTAGTCTGTTCTGGTTCTTCGTCAGGATAAGTAGGCAGTACTACCACCAGGCCATCGGTGCTCAATTCTGTTGAATCAACGCCGTCGCCGATTTGCACCGTGAAACTTCGAAGCGTTCCGGTACGGTGGTAGTGCTTCTGCGCTACTATCGGTCGAAGCGACGTTACATCGGACAACTCTTCATCAAGGCGTCTCATCTCGGGAATTGCTGCCCTGGCCTTGTCCATCCATTGGTCCAGATCGACGCTGCTATTCGACCAGAGGCTCCAATCAGCTTGCGTCTCGCGTTTGTGAATCACACCCCGCTTCGCGAGTTCGCTCAGAGTCTCACTGATGCCGACTTCGTCGCACTCAAGCAACCAAGCGAGCGTATCAACTTCCGCTGCCAAACCTGGCACGGGCTCCAGAACTGCGATCAAGCTCACTGCCTTGAGAACGCGACGTGCGTCAATGGACATGTCATCGCACACCAACAGGGCATCCTGTCCCATCTCCCATCGCTTTTCGCGATCCTTACTCTGGAATTGCAACGACCTCTGCGATGCAAGATAGTCGTAAACATCATCCACTCGATACCAGTTTCCTTCGCCGTACCCCATCCTATGCGCAAACTCTTGGTACCCAAACGGTTCGGACGATTGAAGAAAAGCGAAGATCGAGCGCTCGTTTTGCCCGAAGCGTCGGGAGCACGACCACAGGCACGCGAGCGCACCGGGGTGAAATGGGTATAGCCGCTCCCCGACCGCCACGAGTTCGCGGCTTGGTAGGGCGAATAACCCTCGCTTCCCTGCCTCCTTGTATTGAGATCGCGCTACCGTCTTCACCGCCCTGCTATGCTTGCGTCGAGCGACTAGTGCGTCCGACAGTAGGTAAAGTAGCTGTTCGTGGCTCTCATGGAACGCGATCTCTTCGTACCGCTCCGAGGATCGTCTCCACTCCCCCTCAAGCCAGTCACTCAGCGTCGCCATGTAATCACCGAAACGGTGGTGCATGAAACCGACAACGGCCAGCTTGTTATCCTTGACTCCTCCCGCCCGCTCCGCCAATTGCTGAAACACCGAGGGATCTTCCCGGCCCGTATTGGATACCGTGAACTCAACATATCGTCCCATCTCGTCGATCAGCAATAGCAGCCCGCGACCGGTCTCCGCATACATCCTCTTCGCACAGCCAGCTAGGCAATCCAGGACCGATTTCAAGTCGTTTTGGTGTGCGACACTCTTTAGCTCCAGATCATCGCTTTCTCCAAACTCGTCTTGAGCAATATCGCGTACCGCTGTAACCAAGTCCGCGACCAGGCTCGCACGCCGGCCTATCATCACCAACGGTCGATATGCGGGCACTTCTTGATCTTCAATCAGGTCCTGGACGAGATCTGTCGCTGGCCCACCCTCTTTTCCTTCATTGAACAGCTTCGCCAACAACAGGCCGAAGGACGACTTTCCTGAACCGTACGGCCCAGTTACACGAAATGCGCGATGCGACGATCCTTTCTCAAGGCCAGCCAACAACCTGCGAAGGCCGTCCCGAACAGAAGGCGTAGCGACGTAACCTTCTAACGCTCGGGGGTCTTCCAAGTCGCGAAGAATGTCTACGGCGCGCACATAACGACGCCCGATTTCGATGCGCTCCGAGATCAGTTCCTCAGCCATGCGACCTCCTCAAGCCTTTTATTCATCTGACTATCGCCAACAATGTCCATGCCGCCAGCTCCATCGCTACGCATCTCCAATCCTGAAATCTCGCACAGTTGTTCAAGACACGCGAATAGCGACCCCTCGTCCAGGCGGAAGACTACGCCCGGCGAGCGTTGCCCAATTAGAAGACTCCTTAAAGAGATAGATCGGCTACCTCGGGCCGTCCCCTGCCAGTAATCGTTCAACGCGAAGGCAAAAGCGCCAACATCCAACTGGGGCTTGGTCCCCCTCTTCACGCTGACATGCATTTGTCCGTTGACTGTCGATGTCTCCACCAACTGAAGTTCCTGGAAAGGGCACCCCGTGGCATCCTCACCCGGAGTCGCCGCGTCAAACCGTGACCAGTCATACGTCTGCAACAGTATGTCCACATGCGCCGTAGCCGTCCTGTGCGTCACCGACCCACGTGCCGCCATGGCCCGGCTACGAACTACATCAATCAATCGATTCCGCGTGATTTGCGTGTCTTGTAACTCAAGAAACGTCGCGACCCAGGCCCCCAGCCCTGCGTGCGCCGTAACAATCCAGTGCAGTCTCCAAAGGGAGCCCGGATTTTCAAGGTACGGGTCGATGCCAGATTCGCCGTCTAGCAGTCTTCGCGCAAACTCTGTATTTCTTGCCGATCCGCGTTCCACGTGCAGCAATCCAAATGTCTGGCCCCAAAATCGCAGGGCTTTAACCATGTTTTTGCCGAGACCAAGCGCCAGAATCGAACGTTCGTCGCTCGAAAAGAGCCCTTCATCTTGCTGAACTGCTTCGTAAAGCTTCGGCAACCACCCGTACCGGCATGCGAACGATTCGTGCCCCGAATAGATTTGTGCATGGCCGCCCGATGGATTCCAGTCTCCATTGACGCCAGCCGATCCTGCATCCGTCAAACGCATTGGCCTTTCAACCTAGTCACTGCCGCTGTGACACATGCCGCTGCATCTAGCACCTCATCTGGCTTGGTGTCTCGTCCAAAACCAACTCGCACTGCGCTTTCAACCCGATCTTCGGCCAACCCCATTGCCGTCAGCACCTCGGATTGACTAATTGAGCCCGAAGAACATGCAGAGCCGGTGGAGAGCGCCAGCGTTGGCAACTGAGCCAGCAGCGCCTCCGCTGCGACCCCATCGAAACTGATGTTCAGGTTCTGATTCACGCGCTCCTCGTGGCTCCCGTTAATCGCATACGACACGCCAGCCTTGTCCAAATTTTCCAGGAACAGGTCGGCCAGCGCCGCAGCGTGTTTCTCATCCTGTTCGCGCTCCTTAACTGCAAGAGCGCACGCTTCCCCAAATCCCACGCATAGTGGCGTCGGGAGTGTACCTGGGCGAAGACCGCCTTCCTGTCCGCCCCCGTTCATCAGTGGCTTCAAGTGTGAAATCTCTTCCGGCTGAGCGCAAATAGCGCCTATGCCAGGCGGTCCGTAAATTTTGTGCGACGAGAGCGTTGCGAAGGCGATTCCCGCACTCATATCAACTTGCACTCGGCCGATTGCCTGTGCCACGTCGGTATGCAAGGGAACACCCTCGCTAACACAGAGCGCTCCGATGTCTTCGATCGGCTGGATGGTGCCTACCTCATTGTTAACCGCCATAATTGACACCAAGTCCATATCAACCATTAGCTCCGACAGAGCATCAAGGTCTACCACTCCGTCTTCATTGACGGGAGCGGTCACTACAACTGCGCGAGCTTCCTTCATACACTCCTTCGCGGTTTCTCTGACGCACGGATGCTCAATTGCGCTTATCAGCAAGCGGTTTCCGCCATTCGCGAAGCTGCGTATGACAATATTGGCGGCTTCGGTCGCGCTCGCTGTAAACACAACTCCATCCGGATCACCATTGACCGCTTCCGCAACCTGCATTCGCGCATGCTCAATCGCCGCTGCTGCGTCCTGCCCGAACGCATGTTCTACTGAGTGCGGATTAGCGGGCCGTCTCAGCCATGGCAACATGACCTCCAGGACTCTGTCATCAAGTGGGGTTGTGGCCTGGTGGTCCAGAAAAATGTTAGTCGTAGTCTTCAAGGGTTGCTAAGAATTGAGTCAATTTACTCGAAACGGTAGCTAAGTCACCAGATAAAACAAGGTTTGGCGTTTCACGATCCTAACTCAACAATTTCCATATAATTCAGGTAGTTAGACTGAAATTGAAGGACTGCCTGTCTACGAGGAATTGTATCCCGGAGTCCGTTCGTTTCCAAGCTGCAAGGGCCACCTCGTAGAGGCAACTCAACGATTCAGCTTTAATCGTGAAATCAGCACAGGGGAGCTATCATGTACATCCAACTGCACATGAGGGGCGAACGATGGCCGAGACTTTCTCCATAGCGGACGCGCGGCGGACCAGCTTCGCGGAAGCGTATGAGAAATTCAGGCGGGACACCGACCTGGTCGCATTTGATTTCGACCCGGATGAACTGTTTGCGGATATCAGGGACAAATCGTCGGAACCCCCTCGCTCGACTCCAAATCCGGGAATTGCCGAACAAGGTATCCGGATCGAAGATTGGGCGGCAGCCCGCTAGCCGCTCCGGCTGCGGGCAATACGATAAACGACCCGCTGCAACAATCCCACCCGCAGCCGCAGCAGCGAACACAGTTGCAGGCCCCGGCGGCGGGCGCCGCTGAGGTCGTCGCGATACCGGTGCAGGAACGCACTGGCCTGACGGCCGACTTCGAGGAGGTGCGGATTGGCGGCGCCGGCGATCAGGCGGCTCCAGTGCGACCAGCGCGTGAGCCTGACTGTAGTATGCTGTCGGGCGCCGATAGTGTTGGCGTCGTGCTGGCGATAGCGGATCGTGGGTTCTTCCATATATGCGACCTTGCCGAATGCGCTCGCGGTCAGGGCGAGCCACCAGTCGTGCATGATGGCTTCGTTCGATATCGGCAGCGCCCGGCGCGCGAGCGATTCGTTGATGAGGACCGTGCAGCCGGTGACGAGATTGCTGATCGCCATCTCGATGAAACGGTTGCGCGCTACGTCAAGTCCCTGGTAGCGGGCGAAGGAAGGCGCGATGTGGCGGTTTTCGAAGGACACGACTTCCAGGTCGCTATGCACGAGCACGGGAAGAGAGGAATCGCCCGCTTCGGTCTCGCCCATGAGCTTCATCTGGCGCTCGATCTTGTCCTCGAGCCAGATGTCGTCCTGGTCGCAGAACATCAGGTAGGCCGATTCCAGTCCGAGTTCCGCCGACCGGTCGAGCGCCGTTTGCATCAGCAAGGCGAAACTCGCGCAGGCCCCTATATTGGCCTGCGCCTTCGGCAGCAAGTGAAAGCGGTTGGGGTGGCGGTCGGCATATTCCTCAAGCAGGCGCCGGCTGCCGTCGCTCGAGCCGTCGTCGCGCGCCACGACGATGAAGTCCTGCCGGGTCTGGCGCAACAGGGAATCGAGTTGCTCGGCGAGGAAGCGTTCGCCGTTGTAAGTCGAAAGCAGTACGGCCAGCGAGGAAACCATGGACTATTGCAGCTGCCGGTAGTCGCGGATGCCGGCGCTGATGTGCTTCCAGTATTCCGCCCGTTGCGGAGAACTGATCAGCAGCCAGGCCGCCTTCAGGGTGAAGCGGACGATGTCGCGGACTTTCCAGCCGATGGGTGAGTAACGCCGGGTGTACAGATGAATGCGGTTGCGGCTGGAGTAGTAGGTCCTTGAAGGCTTGTGCTGGGCCATGATTCCGGCGCGCACGAGAGGATTGAGGCTGCGTTCGCCGATCAGGTGATAGAGGATCGCGTTGTTGGTGCCGACGAGGTCAAAGCCCATCGAGCGGGCGCGGAAACACCATTCGAGATCCACGTTGTCGATGAAATAGTCCTCGCGCATGAGACCGATTGACGGCAAGTGCTTCGCGACCAGCATCGTGCCCGAAGTGATCAGGAAATCTGCGACGAAATGGGATTCGCTGCGCGCATAGGTCCGGTTGGTGCGGAACCAGAGCCGATTGAACAGTTTGAACGGCGTCTGCCGGCTCGTCTGGGGGTTGATGATACGCGGCCCCATGGCGGCGATGCCCTTTCTGCTGTGATCGCGCACTTCCCGATAGGCGGCGACCATGCGTTCCACATAGGACTCGCACAGGCTGCTGTCCTGATCGAACAGGAAGATGTAGTCGTAGTCGTGCTGCGTCGCACGGGCGATGCCGATATTCAGCGCCCGGGCAAGCCCTTCGTTTTGCTCGCGCTTGATGATGCCGAGGCAGTTGTCGTAAACCGTGATCGATTCCTCGAGCCGCCCGATTGAGGGCGAACCGTTATCGACCACGAGGAAATTCGTCTCCCGGTTCAATTGCCCGAGCATGGTCAACAGCGGCGTAATGTCCGGATGATAAGTGACGACAATGGCGCAGGAATCGGTTTTGCCGGCGGGGGACATGGCGTTCAGATCCTCGCCGCATCCGGAGTGTCGGCCGAAATATCGATCTTCTTGCGCACCGGCCAGGCGAGCGCCATGAAATAGAGAATCGAGCAGATGCCGATGCTCAGACCGGCCACCACCCCCGCATCGAGAATGCCGCGCCAGGGCTGGGGCAACTGCCGCGCGACCGCGATGAAGCAAACGATCATTACCGTAAGCCCGATGGTGGCCAGCTTGCGCCTGGGCGTGGCGTGCACGAACCCCATGCAGAACAGCGGCGCGAGCAGCACGAAACCGGGCGTCGGATTGCGGCCGAGATATTGCGCCCGCACAACGACTCGCGGCGCGAATCCGAGATGAAATCCCTTGTAGCCTTCGGCATACGACATGTAGACCACGCTAAAGATCAGCGCCGACCAATGCAACAGGTTCAGCCGTAAATCCGCAAGCTCGAAAGCCAGGGGCGCCAGCCGGTAAATCGCAAACGCCAGCAAGGCCAGCACTCCGCCCAGACCCCAGGCCAGTCCAAGATATTTCAAACTATCGCCCCGCAGAAAGAGTCGCGCATTATAACGGCGTTCGGTTCGGCTATGAGTAGATCGCGTAAGGCCGGATACGCTCGACCCATTGGCCTTCGTCGGTTGCGGCGAGATTGTCGAGGTCGCCGGCATCGGACGAAGGATCGTCCACCCACTCGCGAAGCACCGGGCCGCCATTGATCACATCGATGGGGAGCTTGCCTGTTTCATATTCATATGGGAAATCACGCCAGATCCGGTATTCCGGATAAAGCCGGCGAATGGCCTTGAAAGCGAGTGCGACAAGCCGCCAGGGCTTGAAGGCGAAATGATCGTAGTCCCTGCCGTCGGGATGTATCTGAATGCCGTGGCACAATGCGCCGGCATGCTTGTGGAAGGTCGGTTCGAACCAGCATTCGCGCAACCGGCACCCTTCCAGCCATGCCGGAGCCAGCTCATGCATCGTTTTCAGAATCGAACGGGCATCGATGTCGGGAGCCCCGAAAAGTTCCAGCGGACGCGTGGTGCCCCGACCTTCCGACAACGTGGAGCCTTCGATCATGACTGTGCCCGCAAAGGCGCGCGCCATCGACAGCGTCGGCGCGTTGGGGCTCGGATTGACCCAGGATCGCTCCGTAACCGGCCAGCCGAAGCCCGGCGCCTGCGCCGGTCTCCAGGCTTCCATCTCGATAACGCGATAATCGACATCCAGCCCGTAATGGTCGACGAACCACCGCCCCATCTCACCCAGCGTCAGGCCATGCCGCATGGGCATCGGGCCGGCTCCGACGAAACTCTCCCATCCCGGACGCAACAACAGTCCCTCGGTGGGGCGGCCCGCCGGATTCGGGCGATCGAGCACCCAGACGGACTTCCCGTGTTCAGCCGCCGCTTCAAGAACGTAGAGAAGCGTCGTAGCGAAAGTATAGATTCGGCAACCGATGTCCTGGAGATCGAACAGAACGACATCGAAGCTGTTCATCATTTCGCTTGTCGGACGACGAACTTCTCCATACAGGCTGAAAACCGGGATGCCGTGGACAGGATCGGTAAAATTCTGTGACTCGATCATGTTGTCCTGCTTGTCGCCCCGCAGTCCATGTTGCGGTCCGAATGCGGACGCGATCTGAACGTCGCCGCATGCCGCCAGTGCGTCCAGCGAATGGGTCAGATCGCCGGTAACCGACGCAGGATGCGCCACCAGCGCGACTCGCCTTCCGCGCAGCGGTTCGCGCAATTCCCTTGCCGCCAGCAGTCGGTCAATTCCGAATTTCATTGTATGAAGATAGCGCGGTTAACCGGGCGATGTCAGGCTGAGGGTGAAACTGGCTTGATTATTGATCTAATACCACTAAAATACAAGCCGCACCCGTTGCGCGGTACCGCCATTCCGGGATTCGGGAAACACTTCCTTGGGTACGAGAATCTGAAGCAAGACATGCCTACAGAAAACGTAAGCGAACGATTCGCGGATATTGATAATTGGTCCACTCACAGCACCGTTAGCGCCATGTTCGAAGCCCAATTGTCGGCAATCGCGGCGATCGGTCCAGAACTGGCAACGATAGCGCATGCGGCAGAAGCGGCGTCGCGGCGCTTGATGGAAGGAGGGCGTCTGGTATACGCCGGTGCGGGCACGTCGGGAAGAATCGCCGTGCAGGACGGAGTCGAACTTGGACCGACCTTTGGCTGGCCTGCAGCGCGTGTCGCGTATGCCTTGGCCGGCGGCCGGGACGCGCTTGTCGGCAGCGTTGAACTCGCCGAGGACGATGCGGAGGCGGCAGCGCATGACCTCGACAAGATCGCCGTCGCGAAGAATGATGTGCTCGTTGGCGTGGCGGCTAGCGGACGCACTCCGTACACAGTTGGCGCGATTGAAAAGGCAAACGGCGCAGGCGCGCTGACCATCGGAATTGCAAACAATCGTCCGTCGCCGCTGCTGGATAAGGCGCAGATCGGCATTTGCGCCGAAACCGGAAGCGAAGTTATCGCCGGCTCGACGCGCATGAAGGCCGGCACCGCGCAGAAAGCCATTCTGAATCTTTTCTCGACGGCGACGATGATTCGTTGTGGGCGCGTATATCAGGGTCTGATGGTCGATATGGTGATTTCCAACCGGAAGCTCAAGACCCGGGCGGTGGAGATCGTAGGGCGGCTCGCGGGCGTTGACAACGCGGTCGCGGAAGCGGCCCTGGATGCCGCCGGTGGCAATATCAAGCTCGGCGTTCTTTGTGCTTTGGGCATGGAACTCGACGAGGCTGAACGGCTGCTGTCCCGTCGCAAGGGTATATTGCGCGACGCGGTTATCGAAATGAACGAGAATTCCGCATCTAGAAAAGAGGATCGGAAATGATCGATCTCTCGTCCAGCAAGACCGGCAACACGCCACTATACCTCCAGATAGCCAAAAGTATCCGCCGCCAGATCAACGAAGGCCAGATCGCAACGGGAGAGGCGCTCCCTTCCGAGCGCGAATTGTGCGAGCTTACCGGGGCTTCGCGCGTAACGATACGTAAAGCCGTCGATCAACTCATCGACGAGGGGCTGCTCTGGCGGAAGCAAGGGTCGGGCACCTTCGTATCTGAACGCATCGAAGTTGAGACAACTCATCTTGGCGGATTCACTGACGACACGCGGGCTCGTGGCGAGGAGCCTGGCTCGATCTGGCTGATCAGGAATTACGCCAATCCAACGAGGGAAGAGGCCGAAAAACTGAAAATATCCACGACGTCCACGGTCGCGCGCCTTGGCCGTGTCCGCCTGTCTGGCGGCGAGCCTCTAGCGATCGAACATGCCGTTGTGGCTGGTTCCCACCTGCCGCCGATAGAAGAAATCGGTGATTCCTTATATGCGGCGCTGGAGAGCAAGGGAAACAGGCCGCAGAAAGGCAGTCAGAAAGTCCGCGCATCCCTAGCGTCGCCGACCGAAGCGGGGCTGTTGTCGATTCAGGAAAACAGCGAGGTATTGCGTATCGAGCGGGTCACATGGCTCGATGACGGCACCGTAATCGAATTCACGCGTTCCGCTTATCGCGGCGATAGGTATGAGTTCGTTACCGACATAAGATGACGTACAAGTGTTTGGGGCAGCAATCCGGCGAAAATTAGTATTATAATGGTATTTACCAGTCAGGAGTTGAAATGCCGTGCCAGTTCGCCGACTCACGCCCTCCGCAAGCAGGATGTTTCAGGAAACCGGTGAGATAGCCGAAAACGCCGGACGCCAACAAACGCGCAATGCCGTTCCGGCCGGACAGATCGCCGAGAAATTGAAAAGGATTGCGCCAAAGTTCATCTTGACCTGCGCCCGGGGCAGTTCCGATCATGCGGCGACCTACGCAAAGTATCTGTTCGAGACGCAGATGGGATTGGCCGTTTGCTCGTTCGCGCCCTCCGTGGCGTCGCTTTACGCGGCGCAAACCGACTTTCGGGAGGCGGTTTTCATCTCGATTTCCCAATCCGGCAGGAGTCCGGATCTGTTGAGCGCGTCACGGGCCGCGAAAGCGGGCGGCGCTTACGTCGTGGCGGTCGTGAACGACGAGGCAAGTCCGCTCGCTGGTCTGGCGGACGACGTTCTGCCGATCGGCGCGGGTCCGGAACTCAGTGTCGCCGCCACCAAGTCCTGTATCGGAGCGATGTCCGCGCTCTATCATTTGTGTGCCGAGTGGCGGGGCGAGGACAGAATGCGGAGCGCGCTCGCAACGCTGCCGGAAACGCTCGCGCAGGCATGGTCGCTCGATTGGCCGGAAGCGGTTGCGCCGCTGTGCGGCGCCCGGCAAGCCTTGATCCTGAGCAGGGGCATTGGTCTTGCCGGGGCGCAGGAAGCGGCGCTGAAACTGAAAGAGACCTGCATGATCCAGGCCGAAGGATTCAGCGCCGCCGAAGTCCGGCATGGTCCCATGACGATCGTTGGGGAGGGGTTTCCGGTAATCGCCATCGCCACATTCGACGCTTCGCAGGAAAGCATCGACAGCGTTTCACGGGAATTTCTCCGCAGCGGCGCATGGGTGCTCGTTGCCGGCAAACCCGTGGACGGAGCATCGTGTCTGCCAACGCCGCGCGCTCCCGACTCCAACTTGCAGCCGCTTGTCTTCCTGCAAGCTTTTTACAAGTTCGCCAACGCCTTGTCCTTCGATCGCGGTCTTGACCCGGATAACCCAAGGAATCTCAGCAAAGTGACGAAAACAGTGTAATGAGCGCAATGCTACGATTGGTGTTCACCAACGGGCGTATCGTAACGCCGAACGGGATACTCGACCGCGGTTCCGTTGAAGTATGCGACGGTCTTGTCGCCGGAGTGGGGGAATCGATTGCGGCGAATCGTCCGAATGACGGCTTCGTCGACCTCGGCGGCGATTACCTGTTGCCCGGATTCGTGGACGTGCAGGTAAACGGCGGCGGCGGGTTGCTCTTCAACGACGGTCCGAGCGCGGCGGCGGCGGCAAGGATCGCGGAAGCGCATCGCGCTTTCGGCACCACGAGCCTGTTGCCGACCTTGATCAGCGACGACCTCGACAAGGTCCAACAGGCAATCCAGGTCATCGACAGGGAAGTCGGGCGAAATACGTCTGGCATCGCGGGCGTTCACATAGAAGGCCCTTTTTTGAACGTCGAGAAAAGAGGTATTCACGACGAGAGCAAGCTGCGGCAACTTTCGGATGAGGCGGTCGGAATCCTGACCTCGGCCGAACACGCACAAGTCGTCGTTACGCTGGCGCCTGAGCGCGCCCGGCCCGATCAGATAGCGCATCTTGTGGAGTGCGGCGTGAAAGTCTGCATCGGACACACAAATGCGACCTTCGACGAGACCCGCGGTGCGCTTGCGGCCGGCGCTTCCGGTTTCACTCATCTCTTTAACGCCATGCCCGCGATGCAATCCCGCAATCCAGGCGTCATCGCCGCGGCTTTGGAATCGAGCGCGTACTGCGGTGTCATCGTCGACGGCAAACACGTTCATCCGGCGATGCTGCGCCTGGCTTTGCGGGCGAAATCGGATCGGAGGCTGATGCTTGTTACCGACGCCATGCCGGTCGTCGGCGCGGATAAAGACCATTTCTACCTGAACAATCAGCGAATCAAAGTCGCCGATGGTGTGTGCGTGTCCGAAGACGGAACACTCGCCGGCACCGCGCTTTCCATGATTGAAGCATTTAAGAACGCGATGACGATGCTTGATCTGAGTATTGGAGAGGCGTCCGAAATGGCGAGCCAAACGCCATGTTCGTTTCTGGGTATCGCCGACCGTGCGGGATCCATAACCCCTGGGCGTCGGGCCGATCTGCTGCGGGTTTCGCCGACTTTTGCAATTCGTCAAATCTGGATTGGCGGCGTCGAACAGAGTGACTGCCGGAAACCGGAAACGGCGTAGCGCCGCCGATTCACCGGGAGTCGAAATCCGGAGAATATTCTGGGCAGGCCAATAGCAGCGCTCCATCCAGTGAGTCGCCTTTGCATTCGCTCAGTCTTGCCGCAGTTCGTTCACGCAGCCAAGGCTGCAATCGCCGCGACAATCCGCCCGCCAGGGCGCATCTGGGCGCCCCCTTCTCGAAAATCGTTTCAATGAAACGCTCAACGTGCCTGACAGCGTCCTCCACGATCGAGCGCGCGATTTCGTCGTTCTTTTCGGCATAGTCCATGATCATGGGGGCGAAAGCCGCGTAGTCCTTCGGCGTTGCTTCGTCCATCCACGCGATCGCACGCCCGGTATCGTGATCGAATCTTGCCGTCACTGCCGTGCTCAAGGGCGTCGGTTTGGTTCGGCCGTCAAGCGCCCGCAGGGCATGTCGCATGGCGCTCAATCCGAGAGCCGCGCCGCTGCCTTCGTCGGAAATCGGAAATCCGTAACCGCCGATCATAGTGCAAACATCGCCGACCTTGATATATGCGACGCTGCCGGTGCCTAAAATCAGAGTAGCCCCGTCCTCGCCGAGGTGCGCGCCGAGATTCGCGATCGCCGCATCGGTTTCGAAGTGAACGGACCGAAAGGGAAAATCGAGTTGGGAAACCGCCCTCAGCATGCCCGGGCGGGAGATGCCGGCGATGCCCATTCCCGCGTCGATCAGCGGCATGTCGCTTTCGTCGAGTCCCGCCGCGGCAACCGCATCCCTTGATACGGACATCAATACTGTGTGGAGATTTTCCAGCCCGATGCGGGCGTTCGCCACACCGGCTTTCGCCTCGCCCAGAACGGCCCCGTTCAGTTCGGTCAGCCGCGCCCTGGAGTGGCTGCCGCCGGCGTCAATGCCAAGAAAATAGCGCATGGGTCAGCCCCGTTTTATTCATTTCGCGCCGGTCCGTTCGTCCCGGCCATGCACACAATTATGGAAACGCCAACGCCGATCAGTAACTGCCACGGAAAAGATAGTGATTTCAACTGAACCCACAAGCCGAGCGAGTCGACAACGTAACTTTGCTGCACAAGAATCGCCGCGAATCCTGCGATAAGCGCCGCAATCACTGAAACCGATGATCCTCGATCGGTGAAGACCGCCGTGAAGAATACGCCAATGAGTCCGGCGTAAGCGAAAGACATAACGGCCAGCGCGAACTCTAGCAAGGCCATGTCGGTGTAGCGTTGCCAGAAAAAACACAAAACAGCCATCGCCGAGAGAAGTACGGCGAACAGGAGCATACCCCATCGGCCGGCGGCTACATAATGTTCAGGCCTTCGGTTTTCGGCCGCCTCTTTCCAGGGGTGATAGAAATCGCTGATCAAAACCGACGACATCGCGCTCAAGCCGGAATTCATCGTCGAGATAGCGGCGGCGACAATGCCGGCCGTAGCGAGTCCGCGCACGCCGCTCGGCATCTCGGACAAAATGTAGGACATGAAAACCGTAATGCTTTCACCGTTGAATTCCGGCATCAATTCACCGCCGCCCGTCGAGGCCGCAAGTTCGGGGCGCTCGTAGAGAAGATGCAAGAGTTGCCCGATCGTCACGAAAACCAGGACGATCGGAATCGAAACCAGGGAAGAAGCAATCATGGCGCGTCCGCCCGATTTCGCGTCGCGGCAGGTCAGCAGTCGCTGGGTGGTATCCTGATCGAGTCCGAAATTGCCGAGATTGAGCAGGAACACGCCGGTCAGAATTGCCCAAACGGTAAAGGGTCTCGAAAAATCCGTCGAGAAATCCAGCAAGATCAGCTTGTTTACTCCTTCCGGCGTCTCACGCAGGGCCGCGATCATTTCAGCCGGAGTCAGCGACAACTGCGACCAAAGGCTGAACAAGGCAATCAGTGCGGCGCCGAAATAGACGATAAACTGTCCCACATCGCTCCAGATAACCGAGCGAATGCCACCCATCAGCGCAATGCCGACCGAGAATAACGCGATTGCGAAAATCGCCAATATCACGCTTTGCGGCTCAATGTTGAAGAACAGCATCATCGCGACCGCGGTCGCCGCGATATAGACACGCGCCCCACTCGCAAACACTCTCCCGACGAGATACATCGCGCCGGCCGCCCGCTTCGCCCCGTCGCCATAGCGGATTGCCAGCAGCTCGTATACCGTCGTGACTTTCAATTCGTAGAATCGGGTCAGTAAGTACCGCGTTGCGAACAAGGCCGCGAGGACGGCGCCGAACGAAGAAGCAAGATAAGTGTAATCGCCGCGGAAACCGTAATCGGGTCCGCCGAGAAAAGTGGCTGCCGACTGGTTGGTCGCGATTACCGAGAACATGACCAGCCAGGCGGACATCTGATTTCCGCCGAGGAAGTAGTCCCGCATCGACCTCGTCGGTCTGCGGGAAAGCGCCACGCCGCCGCCGATCACCGCCGCGATGTACAGGGCGATGATCGACCAGTCGACCAGTGTCAGCGGCGATGACATGCTGGCGACAATACCATTAACGCCGGATCGATTTCATGCGGCTTCAATTTTGTTCCTCCCGGAATCGTGCCTCCTCAGAAGTCTGTCCGCAGCGTTTGTGATCGGGATGCGGGAAACCGGCGTATCCCTCATCTAAAGACTCCTCGTCAAGCTTGGATATGTATATCTGCCAAATATAGTACCAATTTCAATACTAATACTTGCATTAGTATTATATTTGTAATATAGATTGTCAAACCAAAGCAGAACCGGAGGCGCGGACGAAGGTCCGCTGACCATACACAAGTGGGGTTGGAAAGATGAAAGACGAAAAGACTATTTTGCATAAGTTACTTGGTCTGGCGCTGATTCCAGGCGTGGCCGCCGCCGGCGTCGCCCAAGCGCAATCGCAAACTCAGGGCCAGTCGGGGGGTTCGATGCAGGCGAGCGGGGAAATCCAGCTCATCGAAGTCATCGGCTACCGCGATTCACTGAGAAGGAACCTGAGCATCAAAAGGGAGTCCGCCACCATCGTCGACGCCATTTCGGCGGAAGACGTCGGCCAATTCCCGGATCTCAACATTGCCGACGCCTTGCAGCGCGTGACCGGCGTTCAAGTGGAAAAGGACGAGCGGGACGGCGAGGGCGTTCGCATCAGCATCCGCGGCACGCCCTCCCATCTGAATCTGGCTTTCCTCAACAATCAGCAGATCGCATCGGCAACTGCGAGCAACAGGCGCACCGAGCTGCGTGACCGCAGTTTCAACTATTACCTGCTGCCCACCGAGATTCTCGACACCGTGGAGGTCTACAAGACGCCGGAAGCCAATATCGACGAGGGCTCCATGGGCGGCACGGTAATCGTCAGAACCCGCAGGCCCCTCGATGCCGAAGCCAACTCGGGCGCTGTTTCAGCCCGATATTTCAATTTCGACAATGCCGGCGAAAGCAAGCCCTACCTGTCCGGCTTGTACAGTTGGAAAAACGACGAAGAGACCTTCGGTTTCAACGTCGCGTACATACACCGGGACAGTGCGACGCTGATGGACTCCAAGCGCAACACCGCCGGTTATTTCGGGGTGATCGACTACGACGCCAGCGGCGACGGGGAACGCATGCCGGCCCGCGTGGGGGCGAACCGCTACACTGCCGAGTACAGTCTCGATACCGCCTTCGCCACCTTGCAGTTCGCCCCGAGCGACGATCTCGACGTCACCATGACGGCGCTCAATTCGGTGACCGACCGCCAGTCGCAGGGCATCTATTCGTTCGGGTTCAACATCCAGGGCCTTTTCGGCCGACCGCACAACCTCCTGCAAACGAACGACGGCACGGCGGTCGCGGGCAGCCTGCCGCTTTGCTGCGACAATATCACCTGGGGCTCCGCGATCTTCGACACGGGTTCCTACGGGGATGAGGTCGAAACCACGGCCTTCGACATCGCGGCAACGCTGGACCGCGGAAACTACCGAGTCTCCGTCCAGGCGGGGCGCAGTTTCGCGGACGGTTTGGCGATCGACAAGGCCGCGCAGTTCTCAGCCAAGTCGGCCATCGACTTCGACATGCGCTCGGGCTTGATGGAAGCCGTGCTTGACGGCGGCCTGACGCCGGACGACTACAATTTCTACTACTCCCACATCAATTCCATCGCCAACGATTCCGATTCGACCTTTCTGCAGGCGGACGCCGAGATCACGCTCGACAATGACCTTTTTTCAAGCGTTGAAGCCGGGATCAAGTATCGCGAATACAACAAGGGCGCGAGCCGGGTGAAGCGGGATTTCCTTGAAAGCGGAACCCTGGCGCAATTCGCGGGCGGCCCGATCACCGACTTCAAGGTCGGCGCCGTGCCCGGGCAACTGTGGAACTTCAATGTGGGCGCTTTCGAGAATTGGCAAAACGCCATTCCCGAGCAGGCCGGCACCGGGAACAGCTCATGGAATGACCCCAACGACCGCTACACCGCGGAAGAAGAAGTGACGGCCGCTTACGTCAAGGGCAACTTCGAAACCGGCGATTTCCGCGGCAACTTGGGGTTCCGGGTGGTCGAAACCAGCACCAGGGCGGAGGCGTCGCGGTATACCGGACGCAATTTCCAGGCGGACCGGAACAACCTTATCCGGCCCGTGGTGACCGAAAACGACTACACCGATGTCCTGCCCAGCCTGAACGTGAACTATGTGGGTCTTGAGGACGTTGTCATTCGTTTCGCCGCGGCGCAGGTCATGGCCAGGCCCAATTACGTGAACATCGCGCCTTTCGAGACGCGCAACTGCGGCAGCCGGGGCTGCACCGGATACGAGGGCAACCCCGATCTCGACCCTTACCGCGCCAACCAGTTCGATTTCTCCGCGGAGTGGTATTTCAGCGACACTTCGCTGCTGGCGTTTGCGCTGTTTCACAAGGATGTGGAATCCTTCATCGACATTGAGGCGTTCGAGGGGACACGCAACTACTGGACCCTGGATGGCGATGGCATGGTGGTCGAGGAAACCAGGGAGTTTGCCCTCGAGCGGCCGATCAACGGCGAAGGCCTCAACATCCAGGGGTTTGAAGTCAGCTACCAGCAGGACCTTGGGCTTGGTTTTGGCGTACAGGCCAACTACACCTATGCGGACGCCGACCTCACCCCAACCGAAGCGCAAGTGGCCAACGATCGGGAGCCTGTTCTGTTCGGGCATTCGGAAGATACGTACAACCTGTCAGCGTACTACCAGCAATACGGATTGACGGCTCGTCTGGCGTACACATTCCGTTCGGAATACGCATCCAACCACCTGCAGGGGGCCAGTGCGCTGACCTCGACGCAGACGCTGGCGAGAGCTGCGGAGGGCAATGAGCTTGGGGTCGGTCCCGGTGTGAGCCGGGGCCTGATCGGTTACAAAGGCGACTTCGGCACACTTGATTTCAATGCCAGCTATCACGTGTCCGACGATATCGAGATTTTGCTCCAGGCAATCAATCTGACCGACGAAGAAATCGAATGGTACGCGAGCCGGGAAAACCACAGCCCGGACCCGGGTCGCCCGATTGGCCTGTACAACCACGGCCGCCGCTACGCGGTCGGCGTGAACGTGAAGTTCTGATACTATGCGCAAGGAAAGTTCCAATGCATAAGGCTATTTCATTCGCTTTGCTATTGCTGGCGTTTCCATTGACGGCGCCTGCCAACGATTACGCCAGCCGCCCCGAGGCGCGGGAGTTCGCTCGCGAGTTGGCCGGGGAAAGCAATTTCGCTGAAGTCGAACTCTTGTCGATCCTCGCGCAGGCCGAGTACCAGCAAGGCGTAATCGACTCGATCAGCAGGCCGGCGGAAAGGGAACTCACCTGGGCGGAGTATCAGGATATTTTCCTGACCCAGGAGCGAACTGCGGCCGGTGTCGAATTCATGTCGGAACATCGTGCCGCGCTGACGCAAGCCCATGAGCGTTACGGCGCGCCACCGGAGGTTGTCGCCGCCATCATAGGTGTTGAAACGTTTTATGGCAGAATCACCGGCGATTACCGTGTTCTCGACTCCCTGGCGACGCTGACTTTCGACTATCCGCCACGGGCCGGCTTTTTCCGCGGCCAACTCAAGCAGTTCATCCGTTTGGCGCGGCAAGAAGAAATGGAGATCACCAGCCTCAAAGGCTCCTATGCCGGCGCCATGGGGCTGGGGCAGTTCATTCCTTCGAGTTTTCTCAATTACGCCGTTGATTTCGACGGCGACGGTTTCCGGGATATCTGGAACAACCCGACGGACGCTATCGGCAGTGTCGCCAACTACCTGAATGAACACGGCTGGGAGCGTGACGCCGTCATTGCCTTGCGGGTGGAGGCTGCCGGCGTGCCGCGGGACGTCTTCAACGTATCCCCGGAACCCGGCATATCCATCGCCGAGTTGGAGGCGTCGGGCATGATCGCGGAACTGGGAAACCTGGACCGGGAACAGTGGGTGACGCCAATGCGGCTGGTGGGCAAGCGGGGAGACGAGTTCTGGCTGGGTATGCGGAACTTCTACGTCATTACCCGCTACAACCACAGCGAACTGTACGCCATGGCGGTATACCAGTTGAGCGAAAGTCTGAAAAAAGCGGTGACGCCATCCGATCGTTAGGCCTTCAGGTTCGTCAGAGTTTCAGCGGGATAACGCGCATCGCTGTACTGTTTTCCGTGATCGTCGCGAGTGCCGCGTGCGCACAAAAACCGGTCAAGACCGGTGCGCAGTTGCTCTATGAATCCAGCTTCGAGCGTTTGGAAGGATTACGGGTGGGGCTGATCGTCAACCACACCTCCCGCGTAATCGATGCGCACTTGATCGATCTGGCGCACGCCGATCCCGGGGTAACCGTCGCGGCGCTGTTCGGTCCAGAACATGGTCTGCGTGGCGCCGAAGAGGATGGCGTAGCCATTCCAGACGGTGTGGACAAACTTACGGGTGCGCCGGTGTACAGCCTCTACGGGCGGACCCGCAAGCCGGAGCCGGCCATGCTGGACGGACTGGATATCCTCGTCTTTGACATTCAGGATGTGGGGGCGCGGTTCTATACGTATATCTCGACAATGGGCCTGGCGATGCAAGCCGCCGCGGAGGCCGGGATGCCCTTTATGGTGCTGGACCGCCCGAACCCATTGTCCGGATCCTATGTATCTGGATTCGTGCTGGAGCCGGAGCTCACGTCCTTTGTCGGTCAATTTGCAATCCCGATCGCCCACGGCCTGACGGTCGGAGAACTTGCGCGGATGATCAAGGGTGCTGCGCTCCTGCCGGGTCTGGAAAACCTGGATTTGAAAGTGGTACCGATGTCTGGCTGGACGCGTTCGATGCAGTGGCCGGATACGAATTTGCCTTGGCTGCCAACCAGCCCCAACATTCCCGATTTCACGACGGCGCTGGCGTATCCGGGTCTGTGCCTTTTCGAGTCAACGTCCGCAAGCGAGGGGCGGGGAACGCCGACCCCGTTCCTGCACGTGGGAGCGACCTGGGCCGACGGAGCCGAGTTGGCGCTGGCGCTCAACGAGGCCGGACTTCCCGGCGTTACCTTCGAGGCCACCACCTTTACGCCGATGTTGATTGAGGGCATGGAGACGAATCCCAAGCTCAGCGGCCAGACTCTGGAAGGCGTTCGGATACGGGTGACCGACCGAATGGTCTACCAGCCGGTTGAAACCGGCATCCACTTGCTCCACGCTTTCTACCACGCCGCGCCGGATCAAGACGCCTTCCTGTCTCGTCCGCGTTGGCTCGACCGGTTAAGCGGTACCTCGCGCCTCAATGCGATGCTACCCAGCGCCTTACCGGACGCCATTATTGCTTCGTGGTCCGACGAATTGGAAGCGTTCAGGGCCGCCCGTGCGGAATACCTGATCTACAACTGACCGCGCTGCCACAAGACGCCATGAGGAGATAAGTCGGGCGCACTGGGAAATATGCCAGGTTCCCGGCCCGAGTTAGAGGTTACGGATGAACGCCGAAGAAAAGATTCCCGGACCGTTGATGCTCGATCTGCGCGGGCTTGAGCCGGCGGCTGACGAACTTGAACTGCTTCAGCGCGATTGCGTCGGCGGCGTCATCCTGTTTTCGCGCAATTACCGTTCGCCGGGGCAATTGCGCGAATTGACCGCCGCCATCAGGCAATGCGCGCCGCATTTGCTGATTGCGGCTGACCAGGAAGGCGGACGTGTGCAGCGGTTTCGCCATGGATTCGAGCCGTTGCCGTCATTGCGCGAAATCGGCGAAGTTTTCGAGGTGAACGCGGACAAGGGACTGGCGCTCGCCAGGGACTGTGGCTTGGTCATGGCCACGGAAATCGTGACGGCGGGTCTCGATTTCAGTTTTGCCCCGGTGCTCGATCTTTTCCATCCCGCGTCGCCGGTAATCGGCAACCGCGCTTTTTCCTCCGATCCGGAGACAGTCGTCAGTTTGGCCCAAGCCTATATCAAAGGCATGTCGCGGGCGGGCATGGCGGTCGTCGGCAAGCATTTCCCAGGCCATGGCATGGTCGGCGCGGATTCTCATGAGGAACTACCGGTCGACCCGCGCGGCGAGGAAGAATTGCGGTCCCGCGACTTGCTGCCTTTCGTTCGCTGCAGCGAGGCGCTGGCCGGCATCATACCGGCTCATGTGGTTTATCCTGCCCTGTGCTCCGGGACCGCAGGCTTTTCCTCCTATTGGCTCAAGACCGTATTGCGCGAGGAGATCGGTTTCGAGGGGTTGATTTTCAGCGACGATCTGAGCATGAACGCGGCCCATGTCGCCGGCGCGATCGAGAGCAGGTTGGAGCGGTCCCTGGCGGCTGGCTGCGACATGTTGCTGGTGTGCAACTCTCCTGAAGACGCGCTGCGGGCGGCCGACTGGCTGGAAAGGGAAAGGATTCCAGGCAACGGCGCCTTGCGGCGCATGCGCGCCAGATCCGCGCCCATACCGGATTATGGTGCTTTGCGGCGAGCGGTAGGCAGAATCCGCAGTTTGCTGCACGGAACCGCGGAAACAGGTTGACGCTATTTTTTCAATGGCATTGAGTCAACTCCGATTCCCATGCACAATGCCGCCCAAACCCGAACCGCATCAACGCGCATGACAGTAAAACTCGGAGTCGTGATGGACCCCATCGAGTCCATCGCCGTGAAAAAGGACACCACCCTGGCCATGCTCCTCGCGGCCGAGGCCCGCGGCTGGAGCATACAGTACATGCTGCAGCCCGATCTCTATCTCGGCGACGGCGGCTGCCGGGCCCGGGTCAGGGAACTGGCCGTGCGCGACGATCCCGACGACTGGTTCAGCCTCGGCGAGGCGAACGACATCGCCCTGCGCGAACTCGATGTAATACTCATGCGCAAGGATCCGCCCTTCGACATGGACTACATCAATTCGACCTATCTGCTCGAACACGCCCAGGCCGACGGCGTGCTCGTCGTCAACGAAGCCCGCAGCCTGCGCGACTACAACGAAAAGATGTCCGCCACGCTGTTTCCGCAATGCTGCGCGCCGTTCCTCGTTTCCGCGAACGAGGCGCTGCTGCGGGCGTTTCACGAAGAACATCGGGATGTGGTCTACAAACCCCTCGACGGCATGGGCGGGGCCAATGTGTTCCGCGCGCGGTCCGACGATCCCAATGTTTCGGTAATCATCGAATCCCTGACCGGCAACGGCCGGCGCCAGATCATGGCGCAGCGATTCATCCCCGAGATCTCAGCCGGCGACAAGCGCATCCTGCTGATCGACGGCAAACCCGTTCCCCATTCCCTTGCGCGCATCCCGGCGGCGGGCGAAACGCGCGGCAATCTCGCTGCCGGCGGCACCGGCGTGTGCCTCGAATTGAGCGGGCGCGACCGGTGGATCTGCGATCAGACCGGCCCCGTTCTCGCCGAACAGGGACTGCTTTTCGTGGGTCTCGACGTCATCGGCGACTACCTCACCGAGATCAATGTCACCAGTCCCACCTGCATGCGCGAGATCCAGTACGGCACCGGCCTGGATATTGCCGGTGACCTGATGGACTGTATACTGGACAAACTCGAACAGGCCGGATGAGCGCCGGGGCGAAAGCGTGGAGCGTTCCGACAAGGTAAGCCAGGGAGACCGATTCGTTTTCACGGTCTTTTTGTCGATCTGCGCCCATGCGCTGGTAATTCTCGGCATTGGCTTTTCCCTTGCCGCCGAAAGCCGGTTTGAGGCGCCTCTCGATATCACCATCGCAACCTATCGCAGCGAGGAACCACCGCAAGAAGCGGATTTCCGCGCCCAGGAAAACCAGACCGGCAGCGGCGCGCTCGATGTGGCGGCTGCGCCGGCGACCCTGTTCGAAGCCGACTTTCACGACGAGACCATCGAGGAAGTCCTGCCGCTGCCGCAGATTCCCGACAGCGGCGAAGAAAACGCGGTAGCGGAAGTCGTTGCCGCCGATGGCGATCTCGCCAATGCCGATCTAGCCGGGGAAAGCCGAACCGAGGTCGCCACCGACGACATCAGCCTGGCCATCGCCAGCTTGCAGGCCCAGCTAGATCGCCGCCGGCAGGCCTACGCCAAGCGGCCGCGCACTTACACCATATCTTCCGCCTCCACGCAGAAAAGCCATGACGCCCTGTATCTGGACAACTGGCGCCGGCGCGTCGAAGCCGTGGGCAATCGCAATTATCCGGCCGAGGCCGAGCGCCGGCGTATCTACGGCAGTCTGCGACTGCTCGTTTCACAAATGCCGGACGGCAGCGTGAACGATGTGGAGATTCTGTCTTCTTCGGGCCACGAATTGCTCGACCGGTCAGCCGTGGACATCGTGCACATGGCGGCGCCTTTCGAGCCGTTTCCGGCGGAAATACGATCCGAAGTTGATATACTCGAAATCATACGCACCTGGCGGTTCCACGAAGCGGAGGGACTGACCAGCTACTAAATTTACTTGCATGGAATCCGGCGAGAGACGCCGGCGGCGTCGGCACAGTTCAACATGAGCGCTCACATGAGCAATGGGGATACCCTGGAAAATCATTTTCTCGTCGCCATGCCGCAATTGGCGGGAAGCTATTTCGGCAGTTCGGTCACCTATCTGTGGAAGCACGACGACACCGGCGCGATCGGCCTCGTCGTGAACAAGCCGCTGCAAGCCAGCATCGCCGACATATTCGAAGAACTGGAAATCGAAAGCGCCGCGGGCGAGAGCTACTTTCGCGAGCGGCATGTACTGGCCGGCGGACCGGTAGAACGCGACAAGGGTTTCATCCTGCATGACGCCGGAGAAAAATGGGAATCCTCGATCAAGATCACGCGCGGAATCACCATCACCACTTCCAAGGCCATCCTCCAGGCCATCGCTTCAGGCGAGGGTCCAAGCAACTATCTCATCGCGCTGGGCTGCGCCGGCTGGGCGCCCGGCCAACTCGAGCAGGAATTGTGCGACAACGTCTGGCTGACGACCCCGGCAAGCAGCGACCTGATCTTTTCCCTGGACTTCGCCGGCAAGCCGAGCGCCGCGGCGGCGCAACTCGGCATATCGCTGGAAAAGCTTGCGCCCGAGGCGGGCCATTCCTGACAGAACGCCCAGAACGCAAAAATGACCCTGAGCTTGTTTCCCGACGATCTGAGTTCCGATTTCTCGGCGCTTGCCTTCGACTTCGGCACCCAGCGCATCGGAGTCGCCTTCGGCCAGAGCGTCACCGGAACCGCCAGTGCGGTCACCGTGCTCAAGGCCCGGGACGGCCAGCCGCGCTGGAACGAAATGGCGCAGCTCGTGGAGCAATGGAAGCCGGACGTTTTCCTCGTCGGACTGCCGTACAACATCGACGGCACGGTCAGCGAACTGCTCGGCCGGGCGGAAAAGTTCGCCCGGCGCTTGCAGGAACGTTTCGACAAGCCCTGTTATGGCATGGACGAAAGGCTTTCGTCGCGGGAGGCGATCGAGCGGCTGGTGGAAGCCAACACAGCGAAGACAATCAAGAAGACCGCCATCGACCATATCGCCGCCCAGATCATTCTCGAGAACTGGTTCAACGAAATCCGCGTCAAGCCCTCATAGTCCGAATACAGCCGCGTCGCGGGCCTGGGCGCGGGCTTCGGCCAGGCCGATCTGTCCTGTCGTGAGCAATTCCGCCAGGCATTGATCGAGGGTGCGCATGCCCAGCGCCGCGCCGGATTGCATGCAGGAATAGATCTGGGCGACGCGGTCCTCACGCACCAGGTTTCTCACCGCGGTGGTGGCGATCAGAATCTCTCTGGCGGCAACGCGGCCGCCGCCGGGTTTCTTCAGCAGGGTCTGGGCGATCACGGCCTGCAAGGACTCGGAAAGCTGGGTTCTGACAATGGCCTTCTCGGCGGCGGGAAACACGTCGATGATGCGATTTACGGTCTTGATCGCCGAAGCCGTATGCAAGGTTGCGAGCACGAGATGGCCCGTTTCGGCCGCGGTCAGCGCCAGGCGAATCGTTTCCGGGTCGCGCAGTTCGCCGAGCAGGATGACGTCGGGATCTTCGCGCAGGGCCGCGCGCAAGGCAGCGGGGAATCCCCTGGTATGCAGTCTCGCTTCTCTCTGGGTGACCAGGCAGCGTCTGCTTTCGTGAATGAACTCGATCGGATCTTCGATAGTGAGAATATGGCCTTGGCGATTCCGGTTCACATGATCGACCATGGCCGCCAGCGTGGTCGACTTGCCCGAGCCCGTCGGCCCGGTGACCACTACCAGGCCGCGCGGCAGTTCGGCGATGCGGGCGATGGAATCGTCCATGCCGAGTTGCGCAAGCGAAAGCACCTGCGACGGGATTGCGCGAAACACCGCCGCGGCGCCGCCCCGCTGCTGGAACGCGTTGAGCCGGAATCGCCCAAGCTCCGGCGCCTCGATCGCCAGATCGATTTCCTCGCGGGCGCGGAAGCGTTCGCGTTGTTCGATTTCGAGACATTCCTCGATACAGGTCAATACCTGCGCATCGGTCAGGGCCGGCAACGTAACGGCGCACAATTCGCCGTCCACCCGCAGCCAGGGCGGAAGCCCGGCGGAAAGATGCAGGTCCGAAGCCCTTCGTTCGACGCACAATTCAAGCAATTGCCGCAACTCCATTCCGATTCTCCTCCGTGCCCGTCAATGGTGTCCGTAATGGTAGACTTTCCCGGCGAAAACACCCGATTTCGGAATGATTCTCCCGAGCGCCGCCGCCATCCCGTGACCGACATCGAAACCAGCCTGAACCGTCTTCGCGCCCGTATTCGCGAATGCGAGAGATACCATGGCCGTACTCCGGGTTCGGTATCCCTGCTCCCGGTCAGCAAGGGTCAGCCGCCGGAAAAAATCGAGCAGGCCTGGCGCCTCGGCATTCGGGATTTCGGCGAGAGTTATCTGCAGGAAGGCGAGGCCAAGGCAGCGCTGGCCCGGGACCGCGACTGGCGCTGCAACTGGCATTTCATCGGACCTTTGCAATCCAACAAGACCCGCGGCATAGCCGCGAACTTCCAGTGGGTGCAAAGCGTCGAACGCGCAAAGATCGCCCGGCGGCTGGACGATCAGCGTCCCGCCGGCCTGCCGCCGCTGAATGTATGCGTGCAAGTCAATCTGTCGGGCGAAGCCAGCAAATCCGGGGTCCACCCCTCCGAAACCGAAGATCTTTGCCGTGAAATCGCGGCTTTGCCGCGCCTGCGTCTTCGCGGCCTGATGACGATTCCCGCGCAACTTGCCGATGAATCCGCCCAGCGCGAGGCATTCCGCGCCCTCGCGATCGAATTCCGCCGGCTCCGAGAATCCTTCCCCGAAATGGATACGCTTTCGATGGGCATGAGCGCGGACTTCGAAGCCGCCATCGCCGAAGGCGCAACAATGATCCGCCTCGGTGAAGCATTGTTCGGAAAGCGCCCCAGCAGATAATCAGATAGAATGGCCCGACTTCGTTATACGGTCGGGAGGGACGCCGTGACGGCGCAGAATATCGGATTCATAGGCAGCGGCAACATGGCCCGCAGTCTCGTGCTTGGCTTGCTCGCCAACGGCCGGAATCCCGCGCACATCCACGCCGCCGATATCGATGCCGAGAAGGTTGAGAAGCTCGCGAGCGAACATGGCGTCAATGCCGCGGACCATGACCGGATCGGGCAGGTCTGCGGTCTCATCGTGCTTGCCGTAAAACCGCAATCCATGGCCGAAGCCTGCGCTTCCCTGCGGCCCTCGCTGGCTGGCCGCGCTCCTGTTGTCATGTCGCTGGCGGCCGGCGTAACGCTGACCCGCATCGAAGAACTGCTCGGCTCCGGGCTCGCGCTAGTGCGCTGCATGCCCAACACGCCGTCCCTTGTCGGCGCCGGCGCCGCCGGCCTGTTCGCCAATGATCATGCAAGCGCGGATCAGAAGCAGGACATCGAGGATCTGATGAATTCCACGGGCGTCTGCGCCTGGTGCGAGCGCGAATCGGACCTCGACACCATCACCGCGCTTTCCGGCTCGGGTCCGGCCTACTTCTTTCTATTCATGGAAGCCATGCAGAACGCCGCCTGCGGTCTCGGTCTCGAACGCGGTCTGGCCGAAAGACTGACCGGCCAGACCGCTCTCGGCGCGGCGGAACTCGCCCGGGCCAGTGAGCAGGGACTGGCCGAGTTGCGCGCTCAGGTTACATCCCCCGGCGGCACCACCGAAGCCGCAATCGCCCGCTTCGAACAAGGCGGCTTGCGGCAACTTGTCGACGAGGCCATTGCCTGCGCGACCGAGCGTGCGCGCGAACTGGCCCGGGAAAACGGATAAGGAGTCGGGATGAATCCATTGGCCGAAGTCTTCAACGTGCTCGGCGGACTCTTTCTGCTGGCGATCCTGCTGCGATTTCTGCTGCAACTCGCGCGGGCGGATTTCTATAACCCCGTGTCCCAGGCGGTGGTGCGGGTCACCGATCCCATGGTGCGGGTTTTCCGCACCTTCGTTCCCGGTTACCGCAACGTCGACTTCGCCGCTCTCGTGTTGGCCTTCGTCGTCGAAGGCATCGCCATATACGTTTTGATCCTGTTGTATGGAGGCAGTCTCCCGGGTGTCGGATTCCTGGTCACGTGGTCGATATTGGGCGTGGTGTATTTCATCATCAATATCTATTGGTACGCGATCATCGCGTCCATCATCATGTCCTTCGTCATGCTTTTTTCCGGCAGCATGAACCCGCATCCGATCCTGCTGCTGGTCTGGCAATTGACCGATCCCGTGATGGCGCCTTTCAGGAAGATCATTCCACCCATGGGCGGCCTGGATTTCTCGCCCATTTTCGTTTTCATCCTGTTGCGGTTTATCCTGAATTTCCTGAATCAGAATTTTGCGTCGCAACAGGTTTCGCTCGTCGTGATCGGCATTTGACGGAATTTGACCGAGGCCCGGAAGGCCGCGCAGGTCACCCGTGACAACAGGCAGCCATGAACAAGGAAAACGATCAGAACAGCGTCGGCCTGGTTGAGCCGCAACGCTATCGTTTCTACGACCCGCTGATCCTGCGCAGCGGCAAGGAACTGCCTGCCTACGAATTGATGGTGGAAACCTATGGCGAATTGAACGCGGACCGTTCCAACGCCGTGCTGATCTGCCACGCGCTCAGCGGCGATCATCACGCCGCCGGCTACCATAATGAGGACGATCGCAAACCGGGCTGGTGGGATACCTGCATCGGTCCGGGAAAGGCGATCGACACCGACCTGTTTCATGTGGTGTGCCTGAACAATCTCGGCGGCTGCGGCGGCAGTACCGGCCCGGTTTCGCTCAATCCCGAAACCGGCAAGCATTACGGGCCGGATTTTCCCATCATCACCGTACGCGATTGGGTCAACAGCCAGGTCCAGCTGATGGATCGGCTGGGAATCGAAAAATGGGCGGCGGTGATCGGCGGCAGCCTCGGCGGCATGCAAGTGCTGCGCTGGGCCATCAGCTATCCCGAACGATTGCATCATGCCGTCGCCATAGCCGCGGCGCCCAAGCTTTCGGCGCAGAACATCGCATTCAACGAAGTGGCGCGGCAGTCGATCACCAACGATCCGGATTTCCACGACGGGCACTACCTCGAGCACGGCGTCCATCCCAAGCACGGGCTGATGCTCGCGCGGATGGTCGGGCATATCACCTATCTTTCCGATTCGGCCATGCGCGCCAAGTTCGGCAAGGCCGTCGAGGGCCTGCAGAGCCAGAAAGGCAATTTCGGCCGCGACCTGCGAACCGGCTCGCTGAGTTTCGGTTTCAACGTCGATTTCGAAGTGGAAAGCTATCTGCGTTACCAGGGCGAGCAGTTCTCGGAAAAATTCGACGCCAACACATACCTGCTGATGACCAAGGCGCTCGATTATTTCGACCCGTCGGTCGACTACGAAGGCGATCTTTCGCGCGCGTTCGCGAAATCCGGCTGCAGGTTCCTGCTCGTTTCCTTCAGCACCGACTGGCGTTTCCCCCCGGACCGCTCGCGCGAACTCGTCGACCAGTTGCTCAGGGCCGGCAAACAGGTGAGCTACCTGGAAATCGAGGCGGATCAGGGACACGACGCTTTCCTTCTGCCGATACCGCGCTACGTGAATGCGCTTTCCGCCTATCTCGGCAACGCGCATCGGGAGATTTGCGGCGATGCGTCCTGATCAGGAAATCATTCAGCGCTGGATCGAACCCGGCAGCCGGGTGCTCGACCTGGGCTGCGGCGACGGCGCCTTGCTCGCTTACCTGCAAAGGGAAAAAGGCGTTCACGCCGTCGGACTCGAGATCGATCCGCAAAATATCGAACAATGCCTGGCCTCCGGCGTGGCGGTGATTGAACAGAATCTGAACCAGGGCCTGTCGAATTTCGAAACTGGAAGCTTCGATACGGTGCTGCTCGCCCAGACCTTGCAAGCGCTCGCCAATCCGGCCGAACTCGTGCAGGAGATGTTGCGCATCGGCAAGAACGGCATCGTCACCTTTCCGAATTTCGGCAACTGGCGCAGCCGGCTCGACCTGTTGCTGAGAGGCCGCATGCCGGTATCCGAATTCATGCCGCATCAATGGTACGACACGCCCAACATCCATTTCTGCACGGTAAGGGATTTCGACGTGCTTTGCCGGGACGCGAACATCGACGTGCTTGCGCGCACCGTGGTCAATTCCCGTCACGAAGGCAGTTGGGCGATGAAGGCCTGGCCGAATTTTCTCGGCGAAGTCGCTATTTATCACCTGACCCGAGAGCCGGCGTAAATGTCCAGAATCGTGCTTGCCAGCGCCAACCAGGCCAAATTGCAGGAAATGCGTGCGCTGCTGGCGGACAAGCAGGTCGAATTGCTGTCCCAGGACGAGTTCGGCGTCGATGCCGCGGATGAAACCGGCCTGAGTTTCGTCGAGAACGCGATAATCAAGGCAAGGCACGCCTGCCGGGAGACCGGACTGGCCGCCATCGCCGATGATTCGGGTCTTGAAGTCGATGCCCTGGACGGAGCGCCGGGTATCTATTCCGCGCGTTACGCCGACTGCGAGGGGCCTGGGGCGGACGAGGAAAACAACCTCAAGTTGCTGTCCGAACTGGAGCAGGCGCCTGAAGGCGAACGCAGCGCGCGCTTTCAATGCGCCATCGTACTGATGCGGCATGTCGCCGATCCGATGCCCCTGGTCTGTCAGGGCGCCTGGGAAGGGAGGATCTTGTTCAGCCCCCGGGGCGAGAACGGCTTCGGCTATGACCCGCTGTTTTTCGTCCCCGGCGAGAATTGCACTTCCGCGGAATTGCCGCCTGCGCGGAAGAACGCCCTGAGTCATCGCGCACAGGCGATCGGCAAACTACTGTCATGCTGGAACTACCCCCATTAGGGCTGTACGTCCACATCCCCTGGTGCGTACGCAAGTGCCCCTATTGCGATTTCAATTCGCATGAACGGCCGGACGGCGGCATACCTGAAGCGGAATACGTCAAAGCGCTTTGTACGGAGATCGACCAGACTCCGGGCGCTCTGACGTCGGTGCAAGAGTCTGGCTCACCTGAAGACAACAGGTTGATTGAAACAGTCTTCTTCGGCGGGGGAACGCCGAGCCTTTTTCAGGCGGATTCCTTTGCTCGGTTGCTTGCGCGCTTGGGAGAGCGCGAATTCCTGGCGCCCGAAGCGGAGATCACCCTCGAAGCCAATCCGGGGACTGCCGAAGCGGGGCGGTTTGCGGGGTACCGCGGCGCGGGAATCAATCGGCTCTCCATCGGGGCGCAAAGTTTCGATGACGATGCCCTGGTCAGGCTTGGCCGCATCCACAGCGGCGCCGATGCCCGCAGCGCCTTCGCCATGGCGCGGGAGGCGGACTTTGACAATATCAATCTTGACCTGATGTTCGGCCTGCCGGAACAAAGTCAGGGCCAGGCGCTGCAGGACCTCGAAACTGCCATTGCCCTGGGACCGGAACACATCTCCTGGTATCAGCTCACCCTTGAGCCCAACACGGTGTTCTGGCGCCGGCCGCCGCCTCTTCCGACCGCCAGCCTCATCGACACCATTCAGGACGCGGGAATCAAAATGCTCGAGAGCGCGGGATATGAGCGTTACGAAGTTTCGGCCTTCTCACGGCCAGGGAAACAGTGCCGCCACAATCTCAATTACTGGCGCTTCGGAGATTATCTCGGCGTCGGCGCCGGAGCCCATGGCAAGTTGACCGATCCTGGCTCCGACCGGATTCTTCGAACGCGCAAGACGCGGCAGCCCAGGCACTTTCTGGCGCCCGGCGATCACACCGCCGCCTCGGAAGTACATCGGCGCGAGCGGCCGCTGGAATTTCTCATGAATGCCTTGCGCCTGCGGGAGGGCTTCGGCGCGGACGATTTCGAAAGCCGCACGGGGATTGCTTTCGGCGCAGTCGAGGAGAAGCTAAAATGCCTCGCTACCCGGGAATTGCTGGAATTGAACGGACGGTTCGTACGCCCCACACGTCGGGGTTATCGCTTGCTGGACAGCATTTTGGGAGAGTTCGCGTGAACAAGCCTTTGAACAAGATGAACTGCGAGCCTTGCCGTTTCGGCGGACGGCCGGTGACCGACGCGGAAGCCCGCGAAATGCTTATCAAGATTCCCGCGTGGCGGCGGGAAACCCGGAAAGGAGTGAAGAGACTGTTGCGCGAATTCAGTTTCATCGGCTTCGATGACGCCTTCGAGTTTTCCGGACGCATTGCCGACCTCGCGCGGGAACAGGATCATCATCCGACCATGCTGGTCGAATACGGCAAGGTCACGATCCGCTGGTGGACGCACAAGATCAATGGTCTGCATATGAACGATTTCATCATGGCGGCCAAGACCGACGACATCTTCAGGGAAATGGCTGAAGTCCGGAACTGAGCATGCCCGTAAACGCCCTTGCAAAAACCCGGGGGCTGCTGCCGGATCTCGGCAGACTGATCGGCCTCGCGAGCGTCAGTTCAAGCAATCCCGGAATCGACATGAGCAACAGGCCTGTCATCGATTTCCTGGCGGAACGGCTTGAAGAACTTGGCTTCGCCTGCGAAGTGGTGGCTTCGCCTTCCAGGACGGGCAACGGCAAGTTCAATCTCATCGCGACTTACGGCAGCGGACCGGGTGGGATCGTACTTGCCGGCCACACCGACACCGTACCGCACGACGAACAACTCTGGAGCGCCGATCCGCTGCGCTTGAGCGAGCGCGACGGCCGCCTCTACGGGCTCGGCGTTACCGACATGAAAGGATTTTTCCCCATTGCCATCGAAGCGGTCCGCCCGCTGCTCGATCAGGAATTTCGCGAACCGCTGATCATCCTCGCCACCGCCGATGAGGAAACTTCCATGCAAGGCGCCAGGACACTGGCGGAAATGGGCCGGCCGCGAGCCCGCTCGGCGATTATCGGCGAACCGACCGGCATGCGGCCGATTCGAAGTCACAAGGGCATCATGATGGAATCGGTGCGGATTCTGGGCAGCAGCGGTCACTCCTCGGATCCCGGCCTCGGCCGCAACGCGCTCGACGCCATGCATCTAGTCATAGCCGACCTGATCGACTTCCGCCGCGAATTGCGCGACCGCTACCAAAGCGACTTGTTCGAGATTCCCTCGCCGACCCTGAATCTCGGCGTAATCCACGGCGGCGACAACCCCAACCGGATTTGCGGCCATTGCGAGTTGCAGTTCGATATCCGCCTGATGCCGGGCATGCATATCGAAAGCCTCCGCGAAGAGATTCGCCAACGTGTGGATAGTGTGACGGCGCCATTGCAGATCGAGGCCGAACTCGTGCCGCTGTTTCCGGGAACGCCGGCATTCTTCGCCCGCGAACAAAGCGCCTTGCTGAAAGCCGCGGAAAAACTGACCGGCCACGATGGCGCCTGCGTGGCGTTCGGCACCGAAGCGCCCTTCCTGCAGGAACTCGGCATGGACACGATCGTGCTCGGTCCCGGCAATATCGATCAGGCCCACCAACCCGACGAATACCTGTCGATGGACATGATCGGGCCCTGCATCAAGGTATTGCGCGAACTGGTAGGTCAACACTGTTTGCGGGCATGAAGCAATGAAGGACGGCGACCAGACGATCGAGTTGTTCCGCTCGGCAGCGGCGTATATCAACGCCCACCGCGGCAGGACGTTCGTTATATTGCTGCATGGCGAGGCGCTTGCTTCCCCCAATCTGCCGAACATCGTCTTCGATCTGAGCCTGTTGCACAGTCTCGGCGTGCGCATGGCGCTCGTGCATGGAACGGAGGAGTCCGAGGCGGAAATTGCAGCCGGCGGTTCGCTGCCGGTTACCGACGCCGCGGCCATGGCGCACATCCGGCAACAGGCCGGCGGCATCGGCATCGAACTCGAGGCCATGTTCTCCCAGGGCACGAGCAAGTCTCCCATGCATGGAGCCGACATCGGCGTGCGCCGGGGCAATTTCGTCAGCGCAAGACCGGCCGGCGTCGTCGATGGCCTCGATCTGCAATACACCGGCAAGGTCAGAAAGATCAGCGACGAGGCCATCGGCCGGGAACTCGCGCAAGACAAGATCGTGCTGCTCCCGAGCCTTGGCTATTCGATCACGGGAGAAGTCTTCAATCTGCAGCCCGGCGAGGTTGCGACGGAGACCGCCAGGGCGCTAGGGGCGGACAAGCTCATTCTGTTCGTTCCCGGCGACGGGGTGAGCGGGGAAGACGGTGCGGTCATTCCGACCTTGAGCATGGCCGAAGGCGAACGATACCTGGGCCGGCTGCTGGCAAGAGACGATGTCGAGTCTCGTTGCGCCGGCCTCGCATTGCAGGCTGCCTTGCGCGCCAGCCGGGCGGGTATTCACCGTTGTCATCTGATCAGTTGCAGGCAGAACGGCGCGCTATTGCAGGAACTTTTCACGCGCGAAGGCAGCGGCAGCCTGCTCAGCCGAGATGATGCACACCTGTTGCGGCAAGCGGAATTGTCCGACGTGCCGGGGATTCTGCAATTGATTGCGCCACTGGAAGAAGAGGGCTCGCTGGTGCGCCGTTCCCGCGAACTGCTCGAAAACGAAATCGGCAACTTCAACATCGTCGAATGGGAAGATACCCTGATCGCCTGCGCCGCCTTGTATCCGGTAAACAGCCGATTCGGCGAAATCGCCTGCATCGCCATCGACTCCCGGCATCGAAACCGGGGCTTCGGCGAACGCCTGCTCGCCAGTCTCGAGGAACAGGCGCGGGATGCGGGAATGAAGGTCCTGCTGGCCTTGACGACGAGCGCGGACCACTGGTTCCGGCGTCACGGATTCGAAGAGTCCGGTCTCGAGGATCTTCCGGCCGAGCGCCGCGAGTTCTATAACCTTCAGCGCAATTCCAAGATCCTGAGCAAGGAATTGTGATTCAAACTTCGGCTTTGAAGAGATCATTCATCGCGCTGCCCGGAATTCTTGTGGCGGGCGCCGCCTTTGCGCAAGACCCGACGCCTTCGGATGGCGGCGATTCCAGCCGCATTGAAGAGATCATCGTCACGGCGACCAGGCGTTCGGCGGTCATCCAGGACGTGCCCTTCTCGGTGGCGGCGCTGTCGGGAGAGGATCTCTCCCGCGCCGGTTCCGGCAACCTCGAAGAATTGTCGCGCGACGTTGCCGGAATGAGCGTCCAGAACCTCGGCCCCGGCCAAAGCCAGGTGGCCATTCGCGGCGTCTCCGCCGGCCAGATCGTGCGCGACCAACCCGGCGTCAAGGAACAGGTCGGCATTTACATGGACGAGTCGGTGGTGTCGCTTTCCCTGTACACGCCGGACTTCGATCTTTTCGATCTGGACCGGGTGGAGGTGCTGCGCGGCCCGCAGGGGACGCTGTTCGGCGCCGGCTCGGTTGGCGGCACGATTCGCTACATCACCAATCAGCCCGAGTTCGACCGGGTGTACGGCCTGGTGGAAGCCGACCTCAACAGCGTCGCCGACGGCGGCGCGGGCGGCCATTTCAAGGCCATGGCGAATCTCGGAATTTCCGGCTCTGCGGCGTTGCGGGTGGTGGGCTATGCGACCGAATACGCCGGCTTCATCGACGCGTTGTCGGAAAACGGTGCCAGGTTCGACGACGTAAATTCCGGCGCGCGCAGCGGAATCAGGGCGTCGCTGCTATGGCGCGCCAGCGACCGGGTGAGCGTGACGCCCCGTGTTCTTCATCAGCGGGTCGATACGGACGGCTACAACCGCGAAGAGGTGTACAACCTGTTTGCGAACCCCTACACCACGACCCGCCCCGCCATTCGATTGGGCGAAAGAGAGCAGTACCTGATCGTCGATGAGGCCTTCGAGGACGAAACCACGCTGTTCGATCTGACAGTTCGCGGGGAGTACGAATTCTTCAACCTGAGTTCGGTATCAAGCGTGATGCGCCGCGACCTGCTCGCCAGCCGCGACTCCTCCGCGCTTGGCTCGAGCGTGAACGTCGACCTGGGCTTTCCCGACGAAGCGGTGCTTTTTCCCTTCAATTTGCGCGATACAACCGGCCTGGAGCAATTTACCCAGGAAGCCCACCTGAGCTCCGCGAGCGATTCGCCGCTCGAGTGGCTCGTGGGCGTGTTCTATTCCGACTTGCGGCGCGACTATGCCCAACATTTGCCGACACCGGGCTACGACGCCTATGCCGATGCCCATTTCGGCGCACCGGTTTCCGACGCTTCGCGCAACGGCTTCCCGAACCGCGACCACCCCTTTGTGTCGAGCCTGCCGTACGATATTTCGCAAGTCGCCGTGTTCGGCGAGTTCAATTACGCCGTTAACGAGCAACTCGATCTCACCATCGGCGGCCGCTGGTACGACTGGGAGGAGGAGCGCAGCTTACGCACGGGCGGAATCTTCTCCAACCAGGATTTGCAAACCGACGACACCGCGGCAAGCGGATTCAGTCCGCGGTTCCTGGCGAACTACCGCGTCAACGACCGGATGAGCTGGAATGCCCAGGCGTCTCGCGGGTTCAGGCTGGGCGGCGTCAACGACCCTCTGAACCTGCCGCTTTGCACCGCCGAAGACCAGGCGACCTTCGGCAGATTCCAGGTTTACGACGACGAATCGATCTGGAACTACGAAACCGGGTTCAAGTCGAATTGGGGCAATGGCTCCCGCCTCAACATGGCCGTATTCCATTCCCGGATCGAAGACCTGCAGGTCACTCTCGACGCCGGCTCCTGCTCGTCGCGCATTTCCTTCAATGTCGAGGAAGCCCATAGCACCGGCGTTGAATTCGAGTTGCGGACGGAACCCGCCGCAGGGCTGGAGCTCGGCCTGGCGGGAAGTTTCATCGAAGCCCGGTTCGGCTCAACGGTGAGAGCCGAGTCGGGCGCAGTTCTCGGCGGCGTGGAGGAAGGCAATCGGCTGGCTTCGGTGCCCGAGTTGCAACTTGCGGCGACGTTGAACTACGCATTCCGCCTCAACCTGTTCGGTGGCGGCGATGCGTATTTTCACGCCGCGGTGCAGCACGTCGGCGACCGCATCACCCAGCCGAGCGACCAGGTCGCCGGCGCCGGCAATTTTGTTCATGGCCTGCCCTACGCCGGTCAGACGGGCGCCGAGGTCACGCGCATCGATCTCGAACTGGACCCCTATACGCTGCTCAATCTGCGCTTCGGCATCATCAGGAACGACTGGGAAGCGGCGATTTATCTCAATAACGCCACCGACGAGAATGCCGCGCTCTCGTTCGACCGCGAACGCGGCGGGCGGGCGCGCCTGGGCTTCCGCGTGAACCAGCCGCGTACGCTCGGCATCGTCGTGCGCAAGTCCTTTGGATAAATTTACCTCAGGCTATTCGCGGCGCAGCAGGCAGATGCTGTAATCGTAGGGATTGTCCGGGTCGCTTTGATAATCCTGCCGGGAAACCTCCCGCCATTCGGACTCGACGAATCCGTCGAGTATGGTGTCGCCAGGCACTTCGGCGTGGATTCTGGTGAGATGGAACAGGTTGGCCAGGGGCAGGGCCTGGCGGTACAACTCGGCGCCGCCGATGACGAAGGCCTGTTCGGCGCCGTCGATGGCGGCGATGTTTTCCGCCAGCTTGAGCGCTTCTTCCAGCGAGTCGCGAACGCTGGCGCCTTCAGCCTGGTATTCAGACTGCCTGGTGACCACGATGTTCGTGCGGCCCGGCAGCGGTCTGCCGATCGACTCCCAGGTCTTGCGGCCCATGACGATGCTATGGCCCATGGTCGTGCGGCGGAAATGCCGCAGGTCTTCGGGCAGGCGCCAGGGCAACATGTTGTTGTTGCCGATGACTCCATTGCTCGCCATGGCGCAGATCAGCGCAATTTCCATTTTCGTTTCCAGCCGGCTCGCCTATACCGAAAACGGATAGGCGATCGGCGGATGATGCCGGTAGCCTTCCACTTTGAAGTCATCCAGGCCGACCCAGGTTTCCAGATCTTCCAGGGACTTGATATCGGGATTGATATGCAGGCGGGACGGCGGATAAGGCTCGCGCTTCAATTGCACGTCGCGCATCAGTTCGAGTTGGTCTTCGTAGATATGCGCATTGACGATCTTGTGCCAGGCCCGCGCCGGCCGGTGGCCGGTTACGCGAGCCATCAGCGCAAGCAGGACGAATACCTGCACCTGGTTGAAATTCAGGCCGAGGGGAACATCGCATGAGCGCTGGTAGCTGGTCAGGTACAGCTCGTCTCCCAGCAATGAAAAAGTGTGCGAATACATGCAGGGCCGCAGGCAGCCCAGGTGCAACTCGCCGGGATTGTAGAAAGTGAGAATCTCGCCGCGGTCGTCAATGCCGGCTGACAGGTGATCGACGATGCGGCGCAACTGGTCCACGCTGCCGCCGTCGGGTTTGCGCCAATGGCGGCCTTGCACGCCATATACCCGGCCCATGTCGTCCTCGCCCTTGCGCACCGGATTCTCCAGCCATTCGCGGTTGTCGTTGGCGTTGGCGTCCCAGGTTTTCGTGCCCAGGGCGCGGAAGTCGGCCGCGTTGTCATAGCCTCGCAGATAGCCGAGCAGTTCCGCGACAGCGGCCTTCCAGTAGCTTTTGCGAGTGGTGATCAGGGGGAACTCGTTGTTCGCAACGTCGTATTCGAGATCGGCATTGATCAAGGTGAGACAGCGCTTGCCGGTGCGCGCGTTGGCGACCCATTCGCCCTCTTCGATGATCCTGCGGCACAAGTCCAGGTACTGGCGCATCAGCGGGCTACCGATTCGGGCGCCGGCTGCGAACGCGACAGCCATAGCAGCAACAGGCCGAAGACGAGCATGGGTACGCATAGCAGTTGACCCATCGTCAACCAGTCGAAGGCGATGAAGCCGATATGCGCATCCGGCTCGCGGGCGAATTCAACAACGAAGCGAAAGAAACCGTAGCCAAGCAGGAACATGCCCGAAACCGCATATTTCGGCCGCGGCCGCGACGAGAACCACCAGACCAGCACGAAAAGCGCGAGGCCTTCCAGCGCCACCTGATAGAGCTGCGAGGGATGCCGCGGCAAGGCGTCGACGTGGGGAAAAACCATGCCCCATGGCAGTTCCGTGGGCCGTCCCCACAACTCGCCGCCGATGAAGTTGCCGAGCCGGCCCGCGGCCAGGCCCAGGGGCACCGCCGGCGCCACAAAATCGGTCACCGCGAAGAAATCCCGCCCGATCCTGCGCCCGTAAAACCAGCTCGCGAGCAGGACGCCGAGCAGACCGCCGTGAAAGGACATGCCGCCTTCCCAGACGCGGAACAGCCACACGGGATCGGCGAGAAAGCGGTCGAAGTTGTAAAAGAATACCGAACCCAGACGGCCGCCGATCACCGCCCCGAGGGCGCAATAGAACACGAGGTCGGAAACCTGTTGGGCGCTCCAGCCGCCGCGCCGCGCCCGCAGGTTTCCCAGGTACCAGGCGGCGCCGAAGCCGACGATGTACATGATCCCGTACCAATGGATGCTCAGCGGGCCGATGGAAAAGGCGACTGGGTCGAAGTCCGGAAAGGTCAGCATCTGTGGATCAGCCTGAATTCGCTTGCGCGATGGTAGCACGCCTCCACGGCGGCCGGGTCTCAGCAGCCGCTGCCGCGCGAGTCGATTTCGACGCCGTTATGCACCAGCCGGGTGGACCAGGGAATCGGATTGCGCAAGGCGTGGTGGGCCATGCATGCGCCTTCGGCCTCTTCCAGCAAGGCATGGATTTTCTCGGGCGCTTCCGGGCTGTCGATGATGACGTGGGTTTCCACCGCTTCGCAGGTCCCCTCGGTGCGATAGCCGAGTTCGCGCATGGTTCCCAGGTTGGTCATGAAGCGCACGCGTTGTTCCAGGCGCATGGAGGTGACCTCGATCTTGCGGGTATTGAGTATGTCGGTCATGTGCGTCATCAGGCAGAAGCCGATTCCCGCCGCGAAGAAGGCCAGTGGCGGCGGCGCCTGGTCGTCGCCGACGGGGGGCTGCTCGTCGCAATACAGGGTGACCGGGCTGAAGCCGGGTATATTGACCTGGACCGTGCCGGTCTTCTGCTGTTTATCGTGGGCTTGCGCCACCAGGTTGACCTCGAAGTGCAGCGGTTCGGGCGGTCGCGATTTGCGGAATGGTCCGGGCTCGAATTGCCCGGGCTCGGGCGCCGCGTCGGCCCGCTCGCCGACGTGGAAGTTCTGCTTGTGAAATTTCATGTTCCTGTTTCCGTTTGAGCTTGGTGAGTGTCAAAAATTCGTTCCACCGCCGCGGCAAAGCGGCTAGTATTGCGAACCATGTGCCTGATCGTCATTGCCCATCGAATGTCGCCGGAATACCCGCTCGTACTGGCGGCGAACCGCGACGAGTTCTTCGACAGGCCGACGCGTCAGGCGCACATGTGGCCGAACGGGTCCATTATCGCAGGCCGCGACCTGTCCGCGGGGGGCACCTGGCTCGGAGTCGGCCTCGACGGCCGCTTCGCCGCATTGACCAATGTCCGTGAGCCTGGCGACGACGGCGCGGGCTCCCGGTCGCGAGGCGAATTGCCGCTCGACTATCTCAGCGGCGAATTGCCGCCCGCGGAGTATCTCGCGGAAAAGGCTTCCCGGTTCGATGAATACGCCGGATTCAACCTGATCGTGGGAAATACCGATTCGTTATGTTACGCCAGCAATCGCGCCCCGGGTATCCACGAAGTCGGTCAGGAAATCATCGGGCTGTCCAATGGACCGCCGGGTTCGGAATGGCCCAAGGTCACGCGAGGCAGCGAGAAAATGTCGGCCTTGCTTGCCCGGGAAGCCACCATCAACGCCGATCAACTCGTTGAACAGATGCACGATCAGAACCTGGCCGGCGTTGCCGAACTGCCGGATACGGGAATTCCGGATGAGCAGGAAAGCCGGCTTTCATCGATGTTCATCCCGGCTCAACCCGGCGGCTACGGCACCCGCTGCATCAGCGTCTTCATCCGCCAGGATGACGGTCTGTGCCGCTTTTCCGAACAGAATTACAATGCCGAAGGCGAGGTCACCGAACGCCATTTCTTCAACTTCTCCCTTGCCCGGCAGTCCGCCGCGGAAGCGGCGCCAGGCCAGGACGCCATTCAGTTGGCTTAGTTTATCCGCTGCGAGCGCAGCAGGCGGTCGACGCCGGCCTCGTAAAGCGCCATATCCACGGCATTGCGGATCAGTTGCTCGTCTTCCATTTGCATGATCTTGCGCAGCAGGTTCTGCGCCGCTTCCAGGGTCATGCTGCGAATGACCGATTTCACTTTCAGCAGGGCGGCCGCGTTCATCGACAGGATATCGAAGCCCATGGCGACGAGCAGCAGGGCGGCGCCGGGGTTGCCGGCCATCTCGCCGCAGATGCTGACCGGCTTGTTTTCCGCATGGGCCTGATCGACCACGAACTGCAAGGCGTTCAGCACCGCCGGATGGTAGGAGGAAAACAGGTTCGCAACGCGTGGATTGTTGCGGTCGACCGCCAGCAGGTACTGCGTCAGGTCGTTGCTGCCGATCGATACGAAATCCACCCTGCTTGCCAGCGCCCGGGTCTGGTACACGGCCGCGGGCAATTCGATCATTACCCCGATGGGCGGAAAAGGCAGTTCCGCGCCTTCCTGCAACAGTTCGTGGTATGACTTGCGAATCAGGTTGATCGCGGTTTCGACCTCGCGCACGTTGCTGACCATGGGCAACATGATCTGCAGGTTGTCCAGACCGATACTCGCCCGCATCATTGCGCGCACCTGGGCCGTGAAGATTTCCGGGTGATCGAGCGTCACGCGAATGCCGCGCCAGCCGAGAAACGGGTTGGCTTCGTCAATGGGGAAATAGGACAGCGCCTTGTCGCCGCCGATATCGAGCGTGCGCATGGTCACGGGCTTCGGCGCGAAAGTCTCCAGTTGTTCGCGATAGAGTTCGGTTTGCTCCTGTTCGCTGGGAAAACGTTCGGCGATCAGGAAGGGAACCTCGGTGCGAAACAGGCCGATGCCTTCCGCGCCCTGGTCGAGCGAACGAAGCACGTCGGACATAAGTCCGGTGTTTACCCACAGCGAAACCCGGTGCTTGTCCGCCGTTTCGCAAGGCAAATCCTTCAGCCCTTCCAGTCCGCGGGTCAGTTCCTCCTGTTCGCGAATCGTCGCGCGAAACTGTTCGAGCAGATGCTCCGAAGGGTTGGTAATGACTTCGCCCTTGTAGCCGTCGACGATCAATTGCTTGCCGTCGAGTTGATGAAAGGGCAGGTCAACCGCGCCCATGACCGTGGGCGTTCCCATGGTGCGCGCGAGAATCGCGACATGAGAATTGCCCGAGCCCTTGACCGAAATCAGGCCCTTGAGTTTTTCCTTCGGCACTTCCACCAGGACCGAGGCGGTAAGTTCTTCGCTGATCAGAACGGTGTTTTCGGGATAGTCCGGCTTCTCCGGCTTTTCTTCCTGCAGATGGGCCAGCACGCGCGCGCACAGGTCCTTGATGTCCACCGCGCGCTCCCGCATGTATTCGTCTTCCATGAGTTCGAATGTGCGCACGTGTTCGTTTGCAACGTAGGAAAGCGCTCCCTGGGCCCAATGCCCCATGCGGATGCGTTCGACCACTTCGTTGCCGAGCGCGTCGTCGTCGAGAATGTGCACGTAGGCGTCGAACAACTGCCGCTCTTCTTCCGCAAGTCTGCCCGCGACCTGGATATTGAGTTCCGTCATCTCCTCGCGCACCGCGTTCAGACAGGAATTGAAAAACTCGATTTCCGCTTCGATGTCGTCGACCATTCGCTCCGGGATATGGCTCAGGTCCGCTTGCGGCGACACCACCACCGACGTGCCGATGGCGACTCCCGCACAACCCGATACGCCGGTGAAAGCCGTATCGAAAATCCTTTGCCCGGACGGGCTGATTCCTTCGATGGCGCCGGTCGCTTCGGCATGGGCGATGACGCCGGCCAATTGCGCGGACAGGGTAACCAGGAAGGCTTCCTCGCCTTCGTCGAAGCGGCGCCGCTCGCGATGTTGCGCCACGAGCACGCCGAGTACGGAACGATGGTGGATGATCGGTACGCCGAGGAAGGCGTGAAATTCCTCTTCACCGGTTTCTTCCAGGAATCGGAAATTGGGATGCAATGGCGCATCGCGCAGGTTGAGAGGTTCGGCGTGCTTGGCGACGAGTCCCACCAGGCCCTCGCCGATCTCCAGGCTGACCCTGCCCACCGCTTCCTTGTTCAGACCTTCGGAGGCCATCAGGACGTGGCAATGGAGATCGTGGTCGAGCAGGTAGATGGAACACACCTGGGTGCCGAGCGCTTCCCGAACCCGGTTGGCGATGATGTCGAGCGCGGATTGCAGATCCTTCGCCGTATTGACTTCCTGAACTATGCTGCGGAGTTCTTCGAGCATGCTTCTGTCTTCTCTCTGGCGCAGGCGTTGACGTACTTGTCGCGTGCGCCGCGAAACTCCGTAAGCGCCCTCCGGTAGACCTCGCGCTTGAATTGCACTACCCGCCTCACCGGCTCCCAGTAGTTGACCCACCGCCAGTCGTCGAATTCGGGCTGCGCGGATCTGCTGAGTTGTATCCGGCTATCGTCGCTGTCGAGGCTGAGCAGGAACCATTTCTGCTTCTGGCCGATGCACAGCCGACCCGGACCCCGCCGGATCAGCCGTTCCGGCAGCCGGTAGCGCAGCCAGCCCCGGGTCCGTTTTAGGATGCTGACATCAGTCGGCGACAGGCCGACTTCTTCGAGCAGTTCGCGGTACAGGGCCTCTTCGAACGACTCTCCAGGCTGAATTCCGCCCTGGGGGAACTGCCAGGCGTTCTGGCCTATTCGCTTGGTCCAGAGCAGTTTCCCGAACGGATTGCAGATTATGATGCCTACGTTCGATCTGAATCCGTCCGAGTCCAGCACTGTCTTGTTTCCCCGTTCGAAGTGCGGCCATTGTTTCACAACAGGCCGCGTTCAGGCAAACTCGCGATTGGCCGACAATGGGATAAAATTTATAATTTTCAGTATGTTAAATAAACACTTGCGCGGTGCCACATGAATCGGCGGCTGGCCTTGTTCGATCTCGACAATACCTTGCTTGCGGGCGACAGCGATCATGCCTGGGGTGAATTTCTGATTTCCCGCAATCTGGTCGACGAAGTAGAGCACCGGGAAGCGAACGACGGATTTTACGCGGATTACCTGGCCGGAGTGCTAGATATCCATGCCTGGCTGGCCTTCACGCTGGGGCCCGTGCGCAAGTTCGCCAAGCGGCAACGCGACGAGTTGCTCGCTGAATTCGTCGGTGAGTACGCAAAGCCGATGGTGCTCAAGGACGGACTCGAACTGGTGCGCGAACATCGGCGAGCGGGGGATTTCTGCATGATTCTGACCGCGACCAACGACCTGATCACCCGACCGATCGCGAAACTTTTCGAAGTGGACGCATTGCTGGCGACGGAAGCCGAGATCGTCGACGGCGAGATAACCGGACGCATCCACGGCACCCCCTGTTTCCAGGAAGGCAAGGTGCGCAAGCTGCGCGACTGGCTGTCGCAAAACCCCGGCTACGAGCTAGACAACAGCGTGTTCTACTCAGACTCGATCAACGACCAGCCCCTGCTCGAACTCGCCGGCGAAGCCGTAGCCGTCGACCCCGACCCCCGCCTCGCCCAACTCGCCCAAATTCGCGGCTGGAAAACAATAACCCTGCGCCCATGGGCCACCGAGCCCCGCACATTGTGAGTTGCCGTCGGGTGGCGGGAGGTTCAGCGGGCGTGCGAGGCAGGGATGCCGAGCCCGAAGCCTACAGGGATGTATTTACGGCGTCCGCTGAACCTCCCGCCACCCGACGGCAACGGATCGAAGCCACGAACGCCTTCTGTCAGATCGTCAGCGTGCGCGGAAACTGCGCGTAATTCTCCCAGCGGCTCACTTTCTCGGGAAATTCATCCATCGTCGGCTGCACGTTGCCGTTGATATCGGTGACGCGAGATACGATGGTATGGTCGCCCGGCGCCGGATCGTCCCAATTGAAGGTGAACAGCTTCCAGGAATACTGCGTGTTTTCCTCGCTCAATTCCGCCGCTTGCCAGGGGCCGCCGTCAACGCTGACTTCGACGCTTTGCAAAGGCGTGCCGTCATTCAGCACAAAGCCGAGCACGCTATATTCTCCACCGAGTTCGGTCACCCTGACGATCGCCGATTTCAACTGGATCGCGGTAACCGAATTCTCCACCCAGCGCTCTTCGCCGCCTACCGTGACGCGCTTGAGGGTCACGTAGTCGCGGCCCATGAAACGGCCCATGTAACGGGTGTCCTGGACGTGAATCTGGGTCAGCCATTTCACATTGGAAACGCCGTACCAGCCGGGCACGAGCAGCCGCAGCGGCCTGCCGTGAAAGACCGGCAGCGGTTCGCCGTTCATTTCCCAGGCCAGCAGATTTGCCGGACGCATCGCGTCGGCGATGGACATGCTGCGCGCGAAGGCCTTTTCGACTTCACGTTCGCGAATTTCCTCCATGCCCACGTCGGCGCCGAAAAACACCACTTCCTTGGCGCCTTCCTGGACGCCGGCTTCTTGGAGCATGGCGCTTAGCGAGCAGCCGCGCCAGTTCGCGTTGCCTATCAGGCCGTTGAACAGGCCGGGGCTGTTGCCGCCACATTCGAAGCCGGCCTGCAGGTCTACCGCATCGCGCGCCATGAGATCGTCCAGCGATAATTCGAGTTCCCGGTCCACCATGCCGGTAACGCGAAGCCGGTAACTGTCGACGTCTACTTCGGGCTGGCCGTAATGCTGCACGACATAAAAATCGTCGTTCGAAGTGATATGGGAAGTGATCAGCCGCGTGTCCTGGTAATGCGTGGCGCCGGGCCGTTTGTCCCTGACCTGGAAAGCGTCCGGCACATCCGTGAAAGGAACCAGTCTTTCACCCTGGGCCAACGCCGGGAGCACCCAGCCGGGCACTGTCGCGGCGCCGGCGGCAAGTACGCCCGCTCCCTTGAGGACCTGGCGACGGCCGTCGTCCTGAATGTCGTGTGGATTCATTTTGTGCGCTCTCAATCTGCGATATTCGAGCGCAAACCATACCACATCGATTGTGGTTTGTACGCATCCGGCGCAGCCGCTGGAAAGCCCGGGGATGTGGGCTATATACTTGATCGATCTCATGTCACAGATGACGCCTCCCGTGCACACTTTTTCCCTGAGCAGGCCATTGCCGGGTGAATCGGCGTCCGCCTGCTGGGAAAGACTTGTCGAATTCGAGCGCTGGCCTTCCTGGAATCCGGGCTTGCGAGAGGCGAACTGCACGCCTGCGGGAGAAGCCGGACGAGGCAGCGTGCTCGCTGTCGAGACGAACTCCGGCAGGAAGCTGATATGGAGCATCGCGCACTGGGAGCCGCAAGTGAAAATAGCATTCATCGTGCGGAACAGGTTTTTCCAAAGTGCCTGGTGTTTCGAGTTTCCCGCCGACTCTGCGCCGGGCGAGCGACGCCTGAAGTTGGAGATGGAACTGCAATGCAAGCCCGGCGCCGGGCTGCTCCTCTGGTGGCTGCGCTGGAGTTTGCGCCGGAGGGCGAATCGGTTTCTGGATTGTCTTTGCAGCAGCGATTCCCGCTGAAAATCGTATTCCAATAGAATCAATGGGTTGCGACAA
>VYCF01000035.1 GCA_009844085.1 Gammaproteobacteria bacterium
GGTTGTCGCAACCCATTGATTCTATTGGAATACGATTTTCAGCGGGAATCGCTGCCCGCGAAGTGCAACAAATTCTGGTTACCGCCTACGGCGAAGTCTATTCACTCATATTCGCCGATTAGCTCTCCTTTACCCGGCAATTCAGGCCGGCGCCAGTCGTTTGGCGAGCCCCAGTTTCGCGCCCCAAAAGGCGGCGATTACCTTGACGGCCAGCGACAACAATATCGCAGCCGTAACATAGGAACTCAAAGGGATATTCAGCAGAAACCCCAGCAATCCCAAATCTACAAGCAAATAGAATCCGATGGTCGAAGCCGCGAACCGCATCGGAAACTGGACCCGACCGGATTTCAACAGCCAGTAGTTGCAGCAGAAAAACGCGATGGGGCCCAGAATGTGAGAGGACCAAGGCGCGATCCAGTTCGCCGCTTCAGTATAAAACTCCGGCGGATGGCCCGGTTCGATGAGATATGCGTACACGGCAACCATGGGGAAGCTGGCGGCCAATGTAAAAACCAGCACGAATACGGCTACCCCCAGCGCTATTGCAAGTTCCACGAATTTCATGAATGTCCTCCAGCCCGGCGTTCCCTTTGAATATGGAACCCGCTTACAAGCCTGGGCCAATGGTGCTTTATTCCGGCTTTGCGGTCCATATCCAGACGATGGGACATTCCGGCCGGGTTGGTGCAAGATACGGATATGACGATTCGCGTACTTGATCCGACGAGCGAGATTCGCGCTGCCGATAAACGGTCGGCGCCGCGGCCTGCCGCCCTGGCGGGCGCGACCGTCGGTTTCATCTCCAATGGCAAGGAGGGTACGGTCGGCTTCTTCTCCCATCTCGACCGGCTCTTGCGGGAGCGCTTCAACGTAGCGGAAGTCGTGCATCGCACCAAGGCAAACTATAGCGCACCGGCGGAGCAGGACATCGTGGACGAGGCGCGGAACTGGAATCTCGCCATAACCGGTCTCGGCGACTGAGGCAGTTGTTCGTCGTGCAGTCTGCATGACGCGGTCAGCGCCGAATTGGCGCAAACTCCGGCGGTCGCAGTGATGACGACGCGATTCGTTTCGGCGGCGGAGTTAATGGCGAGAGTGCTGGGACTGCCAGACTACCCGTTCGCTGTGATCGATCATCCGGTCAGCAGCGCATCCGACGAGGAACTCGAACAACGCGCCAAGGTAGTGCTCAAGTGCATTGAAGACATGATTCCTGCCGCGGCATCCGAAAAGGGTGCGAAATAGCCTAATTTTTTACACTGGGAACCATCGGACGAGTTAATCTGGGAAATTGATGGAGGAAGTCAGGTATGAAAAGTGAGTTGGAGGATCTCCGCATTATGGTTGGCGCTTTGCTGGCACAACGGCGACCAACTGCAACGATGATTCGGGAGCAGATTGAACGTGTTCGCGTTATCTACCCTGCGGTTACCAACGAGGAATGCAAGAATCTGGCAATGGATTTCGAGCGTTCCCATTGCTTGATCAAGAGCGGGCCAAATTCGTATTGACAAATACCTAATGCGCTTGAACCGATACGGCTACGCCCAGCGCAATCGCAAATTCAGCGAGTTTCATGAATTTCCTCCGGCCCGGTGTTCCGTCTGAATACGGAACTCGCTTTCAAGCCTGGACCAATGGTCTCTTAATACGTTTTTCTGGTCCATGTCCATCGGCAGATTATCCAGCGCGTCCGGCCATAATGTCCGCGCCTTTTCCATGGTGTCGTCCAGGTGTGGTTTGATCGCGCGCCAAGGAATGCCGGACTTGTCTGCCCAGCGCTCGAAAGTGGCAAATCCGGTCTCATACCACTTCTTCGTTTTGCCAAGATTCAGGGCAAAGGCCTTTTCATCTTCGAAATAGACCTTGGTTGTCACGATGTCGTAAGAGGGTGATAGTCTCGGTGTGATCTGATCCGGGTAGTACAGGCTCCAGTTCTTGAGATGGGCATCCCCGTTTGCGAGCAGGATGTTTACCAGCAATCGCCGGGCAAATTGCTGTGCGTCGGCCAAACCATCACCGGAGTACTCATAGATTATTCTGCCGATCTGCTCGTAGTTGGCGGAATGGTACTTTTCATGAGGGTATTTCACCAGGACTTGAGCGAAGTCTTCCATGTGAATGCGTTCGTTACCTCTTCGATCAAATCGCTTGATAGCGAAAGCAAATTTCTCATCCGGAAGGTTTATCTGTGGCAAGTGCCTGAGCTTGCTCACTGCAACCAAGTTGAATTCAGGAATGTCTATCCCTGCCATGGCCGCCAGGCTCATGGCCGTGAACTCGTTGAGAGGCACGTTCCTGTGTTTCGCGGAAGGCGTTTTAATAATCCAACCTCCCAAATCGTCGCCCCCATACAAGCCGAAGCGGCCGTCTTTTTCCTCGCTCATGGAAAATTTCATCTGAACGCCAGCTAGTGAATGCTGGTTCCCTATTCCGCCTGACTCGAACCATTCCGCTTTCGCATTGCCGAGCCTTTTCAAGATACCTGGAGGAACGTCGCCGGGGTGCATCGGTTCAACAACCAGGGCGCCCGGCAAGTCCTTGCCGACGTGTGCCAGCAGGCGGAACTCATCATTGATGTGGACTTTCAGCCGCTGTGCGATTAGTTCTCTCAAGGGACCTTCCGGTAGCAAATTGGATAGCGTGGGATGGAGTTTTTGATTCCGCGCCCAAGATTCGGCCATAACTTCGTCGGAACACGCAAATCCCGCGTGCGTGATAAGGCTGAATGTCGGACGGCTCGGATCTCCCCTGAATTCATCGGCGAAATGCAACAGGTTTCGGCCATTTTCGAGTCTCGCCAAGTACCCTACCAACCGATCGTGAAGTCCCAGCCGGAGGATGCTGACCGTTTTCCCGTCATTGCCCTTCATCAGTCTTCACCTAACACGTTTCGCCATGGATCGTCGGACAGGACGTGCCGATCGTTTGATTCATTTGCCGAAGGAGATTGCCGGATTCGGTCGGCGCCCGTGTCATCCACGTGCGAGCCTTCAAGAACGGCATGTACCGTGCCCAGCCTTTCCTCGGGAATCAGCATGACCCTGCTTTTGAGCCCTTTGGCGACAAGTTCCAGTGTATCCAGTCGAGGATTGCCCCTGGACTCCAGTTGCTGATATTGCTGGCGCGATATACCGATGCGCAGCAACATATCGTGCTGCTTGAGTCCCAGTTCGATTCTGCGGCTCTTGAGTTGACCTAATAGAGTGTTCATTAAAGAAGCCCGTATGTTGCTTTCTCCTGAATTGCAATATATTAATTTCTTTTCCTGAATTGAGCAACGAATATGTTTCTATACGCGAACGCTTCGATACGATATTCCGATCTGGTTGGCGCAAGTTACGGAACTGAATTAAAGTCCCGTATCGAGGGCACGGTTGGCTTCTTCATGAATTGCATCAAGGTACGTGCGAATTGCACAATCGGGCGACGTTGACGCCACTGACGGCAAGGGCGAGTGGCGTGTTGCTGCCGATTTTCTCGCTGCCTTCGCGCTTCGGTATCGGTGATCTCGGCGCGTATGCGTACCGATTCGCGGACAGCCTGCTTGACGCGGGCCAGACTTACTGGCAGGTGCTGCCGCTCAATCCGCCGAACGCCCGGGCCTTTGGTTCGCCTTATGATTGCTACTCGAACTTTGCGGGGAATCCCTTGCTTATCGACCTGGCGGCGCTCGCCGAAGAAGGACTGTTGACGAAAGAAGAACTTGAAAATGCCCCGGACCCATCTGCAGTCCGTATCGATTACGGCCAGGTGACCCGATTCAAGATGGACTTGCTGGCCGTAGCCAGCGCTCGCTTCGCCAGGCGCGACGAGCAGGCCGAATTCGAGGAATTTTACCGGCAACAGCAGTATTGGCTGGACGACTACGCGTTGTTCATGGCGCTGACGGCGGAATACCCGGAGCTATCCTGGACGAAATGGCCCGCCGGCCTGCGTGACCGCGAACCGGCCGCACTCGCGGACGCCCGACGCAGTCTGGCCGCGGCAATCGAGCACTGGCAAATCCTGCAATACTTCTTCTTCCGGCAATGGCGGCGACTCAAGAGCTATTGCAATGAAAAGGGACTGTTAATCTTCGGCGACATGCCCATCTACTCGAATCTGGAAAGCGCCGATGTCTGGGCCAACAGCGAAATCTACCAGCTTGATCAGGACATGCGGCCGACGGCAGTTTCAGGCGTACCTCCTGATTATTTCAGCCCCGAAGGTCAACTCTGGGGCAATCCCCTTTATGACTGGCATGAACTCGAGCGCCAGGGATTTCGCTGGTGGGTCGAGCGCATCGGAGCCTTGTTCGAGATTTTCGATATCGTTCGCATCGATCATTTCCGGGGCCTGGTGCAATATTGGGAAGTTCCGGTTCCCTGCGATAGCGCAATGCATGGAAGCTGGCGGCAGGCCCCGAACCAGGCACTGTTCGCCGCGCTCAAATCCGCTTTTCCGCGCTTTCCCGTCGTCGCCGAAGACCTCGGCACGATCACGCACGATGTGGCGCAGGCGCGGGATCAATATCAACTGCCGGGAATGCTCGTGATGCAATTCGCCTTCGTCGACGACCGCTCCGACAACCCCCACCTGCCGCAGAACCATCGCGAGAATTCGGTGATCTATTTCGGCACCCACGACAACAACACCGCCTGCGGCTGGCTCGAAGAGGAATGCGGCGATGCGGTCAGGGAGCGCCTGAGCCGCCATGTCGAGTTCACGGAAGACAAAGCCGAAATGGTCCCCCGTCTGCTCGAACTGGTCATGTCGTCGCGGGCGCGCACCGCAATCGTCTGCGCCCAGGATCTGCTTGCGCTGCCTTCCCGCGCGCGAATCAATGTGCCAGGGACGACCGCCGACAACTGGAGTTGGCTGATGAGTGAAACGGAATTCGAAACGATCGACTGGGAACTGCTCGCCGCGCTCAGCCGGCGGAGCGGCCGCCATAGAGCTGCTCGCAATATTGCTGAGCCGATTCCGTCCAACTGAATCTGCGCGCCGCGCAAGATCGGCGGATTTCGGCCCAGCGCTGCGGTGAGCGCCGTTTCAGCGACAATGCCTGCCGAAGTCTGCGGACAAAGGCTTCCGACTGCCGGGCCGGGTCGCGGCCGGTAAAGGTGAAACCGTCGACGTCGTTCTCGATCGTGTCCTTCAGGCCGCCGACGCGATGGGCGAGACAGGGCTGGCCCGTGCGCATCGCCAGCATCTGGCCGATGCCGCAAGGCTCGAAGGAGCTCGGCATGAGGAATAGCGCGCCAAGCGCGTAGATAATCCGCGACAGGGGCTCGGAATAACCCTTAAGAAACAGGAAGTTGTCCGAGCGGGCGGCGACGCGGGTGAGGAAGTCCTCTATCTCCGCATCGCCACTGCCCAGCATGACGAAAGCATGATCTTGCGGCAGCGCTGCGAGAATGTTCTCCAGGCAACTGTTCCCGTCTTCCATCGTCACCTGGAATAGCGCCGTTTTCTGCGGGGTCAGCCGCGAAATCGACGTAATCCAATGCCCCGGAGGCCGCTCGCGCCAGCGCGCAAGCCGTTCGAGGGCGATGAAATGGCTGCTGTCCACCTGAGGACCATCGCCGATCCAGTGAAAAACCTGCTTGTGGGCAGCGTCGATGAGATCTTCCCCGGACGGCAAGGCCAGGTCGGGTTCGCCATACTCGCAACCATTGAGAATCCCGCTCAACTTGCTCGCCCGATGCGCTCTTTGCAGATCGCGCTCAAGCCCCTCGCCGCCATGAAATCCGATTTCGGGCTGATTGCTCTTGCGAATCTCCCGGGCGTAGGTCGGCGAAACGGTATGGACCTTGTCGCAAAGATTGATTGCCGCGCGCATCGGGTTGAAACAATCCGGATAGCGCGGGTCGGCGATAGCCTTTCTCTTGTATTCCAACTCCGGAAACCAGGCCTCCAGCGAAGATTCGTCGTCAGCGAAAGGACGAATTCCCTGCATGGCCAGATTGTGAATGCTTGCTACCAGCCGTGCATAGCCAAGCGACTCGTAACGCGGGTCGAATCGCGCCAGCATGGCGACGAAGGCCGCATGCCAGTCGTGCAGATGAATGACGTCAACGTCTCCGAGCCGGCCTTCGACCAGCAACTGGCAGGCGGCGGCGCCGAACAGGGCGAACTTGGAGGCATCGGTGGCGAACGGGCGCCCCGGAGGATCGTCGCAATAGATCCGGCCCGGCCCGCCGGCGGCGATGTACGGATGATCGAGCAGCCAGCAGCGAACGCCGCCGGCCAATTCCAGGCGGCTTACTTCCACCTCGAGCAATTCCTCGCGAAATCGTGACTTGAGCGGCTGTTGCGGTTCGGCGCCGGTCACGCCGGCAAAGCGCTGATAACCGGGCATGACAACATCGATTTCATGCCCGAGTTCCGCCAGGGCTTGTGGAATGTCTCTAACCACGTCGCCGAGGCCGCCGACCTTGGCGCCGGGAATCGAGCCGTTTTCAGCGGCAATCATGCAGATTTTCATGTTGCTGCCACCCGTGATCAGGTAATCACGTCAGGCGCCGTTCGTCCGGTGAATTCGGCGATGCCGGCGATTTCGCCGGCCGCTTTCAGAGATTGCGCCAACATGCGTTGGGTATCGAGTTCCATCAACGAAGGGTCGGTTTCGTACTTGTCGCAATACAGGCGCAAGGTCGCGTTGGCCGTGCCGGTGCCCGACAGGCGGAAAACCACGCGGCTGCCGTCTTCGAAGAAGATGCGTACGCCCTGCCCCGCGCTGACGCTGCCGTCTACGGGATCGGTATAGGCGAAATCGTCCGCGGCTTGAATGCCCAACTCTCCCGCACGCTCCCCCGCCAGTCCGGATGCGCGCTCGCGCAGGCGTTCGATCATTTCGGCCGCCCGCGCCGAGTCGAGCCCCTCGAAATCGTGCCTGGTGAAATAATCGCGGCCGAAGCGCTGCCAATGCTCGCGCACGATCGAACGCGCCGGCTTGCGGGACTCGACGATGATATTGAGCCAGAACAACACCGCCCACAGGCCGTCCTTTTCCCTCACGTGGTTCGAGCCGGTGCCGAAACTTTCCTCGCCGCAGACCGTGATCATGCCGGCGTCCATCAGATTGCCGAAGAACTTCCAGCCTGTCGGAGTCTCGAAGCAGGGAAGCTCCAGGCTCTGCGCCACCCGGTCAAGCGCCCGGCTCGTCGGCATGGAGCGCGCAACGCCGGCCAGGCCTTCGCTATAGCCGGGTACGAGTCCGGCATTGGCGGCAAGCACCGCGAGTGAATCGCAGGGATTGATGTAGAAACCGCTGCCGAGCACCATGTTGCGGTCTCCGTCGCCATCGGATGCCGCGCCGAAGGCCAGCGGCGCGTCACCGTTCATGCGGTCAACAAGTTCCCGCGCATGGACCAGGTTCGGATCCGGATGGCCGCCGCCGAAACTCTCGTCGGGGATGCCGTTGATCACGGTTCCCGGTTCCGCGCCGAGCCGGTCTTCCAGGATCGCCCTGGCGTAAGGACCGGTCACGGCATGCATGGCGTCGAAGCACATGTGGAAGCGGCGGTTGACGAGCAACTGCGAGATCTTGTCGAAATCGAAAATCGAAGCCATCAGGCCGGCGTAGTCGGCAACCGGATCGATGATTTCGATTTCCATGCCGCCGAGTTCGGTCTTGCCGATTCGCCCAAGATCGATGTCGCCGGCTTCCATTGTCAGATACCGGTCGATGGACAAAGTGTGCCGGTGGATCGCTTCGGTAATCGCTTCCGGAGCGGGACCGCCATTGGCGCCGTTGAACTTGATGCCGAAATCCGCATCGGGACCGCCGGGATTATGGCTTGCCGAGAGAATGATGCCGCCGTCGGTTCCGTACTTGCGGATGACGCAGGACATTGCCGGCGTCGAAAACAGTCCGTCCCGGCCGATCAGCAACTTGCCGAAGCCGTTGGCCGCGGCCATTCTGGCGATGATCTGGATCGCCTGGCGATTGTAGTAACGTCCGTCTCCGCCGACCGCCAGGCACTTGCCCCTGCAATCGCCGAGCATGTTGAAAATCGCCTGTACGAAGCTCTCAAGATAATGGGCTTGCGTGAATTCGGAAACTTTCTTGCGCAAGCCCGAAGTGCCCGGCTCCTGGCCGGCGAAAGGACTACTGTGAACGGTCTTGATTACTGTCATATTGTCGTTCTAGCACCATGTGAGTCGCCGGCGGCTGGCGCGGGGTTTAGCGGGCGTCCCCGACAGGGATGTCGGGGCCGAAGCGTACAGGGACGTATTCACAGCGTCCGCTAAACCCCGCGCCAGCCGTCGGCGACGGATCGAAGCCATCAGGCGTACCCCTCCGGTTGTCCCAGCATGCCCCGGGTCACCAGAACCTTTCCGGTCCCGGAAACCCTGAAGCCGCTGGCAATGTCCTGCTCCCGGTCGTGGCCGATGACCATGCCGTCCGGAATCCAGCATCCCCGGTCGACGACGACGTTTTTCAGACGGCATCTCCTGCCGATGTCGACGCCGGGCAGGATGACCGAATCTTCCACCGTGCTGTACGACCGCACGCGAACGTTGCTGAACAATAGCGAATGCCGCACGACGGCGCCGGAAATAATGCAGCCGCCGGAAACCATGGAGTCCACCGCCATGCCGCGCCGGTCGTCGTAGTCGAACACGAATTTCGCCGGCGGCAATTGCTCCTGGTAAGTCCAGAAATTCCAGTTGGGATCGTAGAGGTTTAATTGCGGCTCGGCGCTGATCAGTTCCATGTTCGCCTGCCAGAACGCATCGAGCGTTCCCACATCGCGCCAATAGGCGCGCTCGCCGGTTTCCTCGTCGCGAAACGCGTACGCCCTGACATGGTGATCGTCGATCAGCGACGGGATGATATCGTTGCCGAAGTCGTGACTCGACGCGGGATCGCGCGAATCCTTGATGAGTTGTTCGAACAGGAACTCGGTACGGAAAATGTAGTTGCCCATCGAAGCCAGGGTATGACTCTCGTTGCCGGGAATCGGCGTCGGCTCCGCGAGTTTTTCCTCGAAACCGATCACGCGGTTGTTCTCATCGACCTGCATGACGCCAAAAGCGTTCGCCGCCTCCTCCAACGGCACTTCCAGGCAGCAGACCGTCATGTCGGCGCCGCTTTTCGCGAAATCCATCAACATCGCCGAGTAATCCATCTTGTAAACGTGGTCGCCGGACAGGATCAGCACGAATTCCGGTTGTTCGGCGCGAATGATGTCGAGATTCTGGTAAATCGCGTTAGCGGTGCCCTGGTACCAGTCGTCGGAATAGCGTTGGGAAGCCGGCAGCACTTCGACGAACTCGCCAAATTCCTTCTTGAAATGGCTCCAGCCGCGAACCAGGTGGCGCACCAGCGAATGCGCCTTGTACTGGGTCAATACGCCGATCCGGCGAATGCCCGAATTGACGCAATTCGACAGCGGGAAATCGATGATGCGGTATTTTCCGCCGAAATAAAGCGCTGGCTTGGCCCGCCAGTTCGTCAATTCGTACAAGCGCGAACCGCGTCCTCCCGCGAGAATCAGGGCCAGGGTGGCTCGCGTAAGCCGGCTGCGGGGCGATCTGCCTTTTATCGGATTTTGCAAGGGTCTTGCCTCCAGTAATCGGTTCAGTTGTCTTTACCGGCGTACCAGATACCGTCCCGATAATCCCTGATAGTACGATCACTGGAAAAGCGGCCGCTCGATGCCACGTTGAGAATGCTCATTCGCGACCAGCGCGATTCGTCCGCATAAGCCGCCCCCGCCCGTTCCTGAGCATCGACATAACCGCGAAAATCCGCGGCGGTCATCCAGGGTTCATGGGGGCTGCGAATCGCGGCGATGATATCGTGAAACTGGCCCGGTTCGCCCAGATCGAAACTCCCGCTCCTGAGCAGGTTCATCACCTGCGCGAGATCGCCGTCGCCGGCGATGATTTCATCGGGCGAATACGACAGGCGCGCTTCGCGCACTTCGCTTGCCGTCAGGCCGAACAGGAAAAAGTTCTCCTTTCCGACCGCTTCGAGGATTTCGATGTTGGCGCCGTCGAGCGTTCCGATCGTGACCGCGCCGTTCATCATGAATTTCATGTTGCCGGTGCCCGAGGCCTCGTTGCCGGCGGTGGAAATCTGTTCCGAAAGATCGGTCCCCGGACAGATCACTTCCATGGAAGTGACGCGGTAATCCGGCAGGAAAGCCACGCGCAGCCAGTCCTCGCAGGCTGTTTCCCGATTTACCACGGCGGCTACGTTGTTGATCAACTTGATGATGCGCTTGGCCATGACATAGCCCGGCGCCGCCTTGCCGCCGATCAGGAAGCAGCGCGGCTGCAGCCCCGCGGTGTCGCCGCGCAGGATGCGGTTATACAGATGAACGATATGCAGCACATTCAGCAGTTGCCGCTTGTATTCGTGAATCCGCTTCACCTGAACGTCGAACAGCCAGCCGGGATCGAATTCGATTTCGCATTCGCGCCGCACAAGCTCGGCCAGCCGTTCCTTGTTCCCGCGGCGCACAGTCATGAAACGGCGTGCGAATTCGCCATCGTCCGCATATTTCTTGAGGGCCTCCAGTTCGTCCAGTTCGCGAACCCAGCCATCTCCGATCGTTTCGGTGATCAGATCGCTCAAGCCGCGATTGCAATGGGCCAGCCAGCGCCGCGGCGTGACGCCATTGGTCTTGCTGTTGAATTTTTCGGGCCACAATTCGAAGAAATCGCGGAACAGCGTCCTGGTCAGCAGATCGCTGTGCAATTCGGAGACGCCGTTGACCGAGAAACTGCCGACGATGCCGAGATAGGCCATGCGGACGACGGGCCGGTCGCCGCCCCCGACGATCGACATGCGTTCACGGCGGTCGCTGTCTCCGGGCCATCGTTTTTCGACTTCGGCCAGAAAACGGGCATTGATTTCATGAACGATGTCGAGCAGGCGTGGCAGCAATTGTTCGAAAAGGCCGACCTGCCATACTTCCAGCGCTTCCGGCAGCAAGGTGTGATTGGTATACGCCATGCAGTTCGTTGTGACTTCCCAGGCTTCGTTCCAGCCCAATCCATGTTCGTCCATGAGCAGGCGCATCAGTTCGGCGATGGCCACTGTGGGATGGGTATCGTTCAACTGGAACACGCATTTTTCTGCGAAGGCGCTGAAATCCGCGCCATGGTCCCGGGACCAGCGCCAGATCACGTCCTGCAAGCTGGCCGACGCCAGAAAGTACTGCTGCCGCAAGCGCAATTCCTTGCCGGCTTCGCTGGCGTCATTGGGATAGAGCACCATGGTGATCTGTTCGGCGAGGTTTTTCGCGGCGACCGCGTCGGTATAGCTGCCGGCGTTGAATTCTTCGAGATTGAATATATCGGTGGCTTCCGACTTCCACAGGCGCAAGGTGTTGACCGTATCGTTGCGGTAACCGGGAATCGGCAGGTCGTAGGGAACGGCAAGCACGTCCAGGGTATCGACCCAGCGCACCTGCAATTCGCCCGCCTCATCGTGGTGTTTTTCGAGCCTGCCGAAGAACTTCACCCGCCTGCTTGCGTCGGGACTTTCGATCTCCCAGGGATTGCCGTAACGCAGCCAGGGGTCGGGCTGCTCGACCTGGTTGCCGTCCTCGATCGTCTGGCGGAACATCCCGTATTCGTAGCGGATGCCATAGCCGGTCACCGGTATTTCCAGGGTGGCGCAACTGTCGAGAAAACAGGCGGCCAGACGTCCGAGTCCGCCGTTGCCGAGACCGGCGTCCGCTTCCTCGCTTTCCAGTTGTTCGAGCCGGCAGGAATAAGCCTTGACCGCTTCGCGCACCTCGTCCGAGATGTGCAGGTTGAGCAAGGCATTGGTCAAGGTGCGGCCCATCAGGAATTCCATGGACAGATAGTTCACGCGCTTGACCTTGTCCTTCCGGTAACGCTCGCGAGTGGCGCGCCAGCGGCCGATCATGCGGTCGCGCACGGTGATCGCGAGCGCAGTATACAGATAGTGATGGGATTCGCCGATTTCGTCCCGGCCGAGAGTGATCTCGAAATGGCGTCTCAGATCCCGGCTGATCGCTTCGGCCGAGTCGGCGGGTGCATGTGACAAATTATTCATGACAGGAGGAACCAAGCACCAATACCTTGATGGATTGCGCCGGCAAGTCGATGCTGCCGCCTGCGGGAAATGGCGTTCTTTCCCCGACCGGCTCTTCGGCAGTGTCTATTTCCAGATTCCAATCCCCTTCGGGCAGGCGCGGCAGGCGGAATGCCGAGCCGGTCTCCGAAGCATTGAACAACGCCAGCAGGTGCCGACTCGCTCCATCGCTGATCAAGTAGCCGAACAACCGCCGTTCGTTCTCGTGCCAGTGTTCATCGCGCATCGGCGTGCCTTCGGCGTTCAACCATTGAATGCCGTCATCGCCCTTTCCATCCGGGCGATGTCGGTATTCGCCCGCCTGCAAGGCCGGAAAGCGCTGCCGCAGGCTCAGCAATTCGCGGGTGAATGCCTGCAATTCCCTGCCCTGTGGCGAAATTTCCTCCCAGTCGATCCAGTTGAGCCGGCTGTCGTGGCACCAGGCGTTATTGTTGCCGGACTGGCTGCGGCCGAACTCGTCTCCCGCGGCAATCATCGGCACGCCATGCGAAACGGCCAGCGTAGCGAGCAGATTGCGTTGCCGGCGCCAGCGCCGCGCATCGATCGCCGGATCGTCGGCGGGGCCTTCCACGCCGTGATTGTCGCCGTAGTTGCTGCCATGCCCATCCTTGTTCTGTTCCTGGTTCGCTTCGTTGTGACGCTGCTCGAAGCTGACCAGGTCGCGCAATGTAAAACCGTCGTGGCAAGCTACGTAGTTTATGCTCGCCCAGGACCTGCGCCCTGCGTGTTCGAACAGGTCGCCCGAGCCATGCAGGCGGCGCGCCAGTTCCGGCAACTGGTCCGGGTCCCCGCGCCAAAAGCGGCGAATGTTATCACGGTAGCGGTCGTTCCACTCGGCCCAGCCGGCGGGAAATCCGCCGAGTTGATAGCCGCCGGGGCCGATATCCCAAGGTTCGGCGATCAGCTTGACTCCGGCGAGCGCGGGATCCTGGGCCAAGGTCTGGAAAAAAGGCGCGCGCGGATCGAAGCCGCGCTCCTGGCGGCCGAGGATGGAAGCGAGGTCGAAGCGGAAACCGTCGACTCCCATCTCAATGGCCCAATAGCGCAAGCTGTCCATGATCAGCCGCAGCACCTGGGGATGAGCAATGTTGACGGTGTTGCCGCAACCGCTGTCGTTGATGTAAAAACGCCGGTCGCCCGGCAGCAACTGGTAATAGCTGAGATTGTCGATGCCCTTGTAGCTGAGGGTGGGTCCGAGGTGATCGCCTTCGCAGGTGTGGTTGTAGACGACATCGAGGATGACTTCGAGGCCGGCGTCGTGGAAGCGGTTGACCATGTCCCGGAATTCCTCCGCGCCGCCCGCGCCGAGATAACCGGGGTGCGGGCAGAAGAAATTCAGGCTGTTATAGCCCCAATAGTTGACCAGGCCCTTGTTCATCACGTCGAACTCGCTCACGAAGGCGTGTACCGGCATCAGTTCCACCGTAGTGACGCCCAGCGCTTTCAGATAGTCGACGATCTCGGGCCGGGCCAGACCGGCGAAGGTCCCCCGCAGCGGTTCCGGCACGTCCGGATGCAGTTTCGTGAATCCCTTGACGTGACATTCATAGATCACGGTTTGCGGCCAGGGCGTCGGCCGGCGGCGCACCGGCATCGCTTCGCCTTCGGCGGTCACCACCGCCTTGGGCATATGCTCCGCATTGTCGCGGCGGTCGGGGGCGAGATCGAGATCGGGATGTCCGAGTTCATATCCGAAATGGGACGGATCCCGGCGAAATTCTCCCGCCAGCGCCCGGGCATAGGGATCGAGCAAGAGTTTCGCGGGGTTGAAGCGATGGCCTGCATGGGGTGCGTAAGGACCGTGAACCCGATAGCCATAGCATGTCCCTGCCTGCAAACCGGGGATGTAGCCATGCCAGACGCCATGGGTCTGTTCCGGCAGAAACACCCGGCCGATCGGATTGGTCCCGCTTTCGTCGTAGAGGCAAAGTTCGACCGCCTCGGCATGTGCCGAGTACAACGCGAACCGCGTTCCTTCGCCATCGAAGCGGGCGCCCAGAACGCCGGGGTCGCCCGCTTCGATGCGTCTATCCGAGTCCGTCATCGATTTCCGGCATGGAGAAACAGTACCGTGGCCAGCGGCGGCAGCGTCACCACCACCGAATGCGGCTGGCCGTCCCATGGAATGTCCTGGCTCCAGACACCGCCGCCGTTGCCCTGTCCGCTGCCGCCGTATACTTCGGCGTCGGTATTCAGGCACTCCCGGTAACGGCCCGGCTCGGGGACGCCGATACGATAATAACGGTGGCATTCGGGCATCATGTTGGAGGCGGCGAGCATGACGTCATCGTCGCCGCGCCGCAGCCAGGCGTAGACCGAAAGCTGGCTGCCGTCGGCCTGTATCCATTGAAATCCTTCCGGTGAAATATCGCGCTCGTACAATGCCGGCGTGTGTCGATAGAGGAAGTTCAGGTCCCTGACCAGTTGCAGCAAACCGCGATGGCTTGCGTGTTCGAGCAGATGCCAGTCCAGGCTGGCATCGTGATTCCATTCCTTGCGCTGGCCGAATTCCCCGCCCATGAACAGCAACTTCTTGCCGGGCTGGGTCCACATGAATCCGTAATAGGCGCGCAGATTGGCGAACTTTTGCCAATCGTCGCCGGGCATTTTCTCAAGCAATGACGCCTTGCCATGAACGACTTCGTCATGGCTCAGGGCGAGCACGAATTTTTCGGTCCAGGCGTAAAGTATGCCGAAGGTCATTTCATGGTGATGGAACTTGCGGTGAATCGGATCCCGGCGCATGTATTGCAAGGTGTCGTTCATCCAGCCCATGTTCCACTTGTAGCCGAAACCGAGTCCGCCCTGGTCCACCGGATTGCTGACCCCGGGCCAGGCGGTGGATTCCTCGGCGATCATCATGATTCCCGGATGATTGCGGTAGACGCTGCTGTTCACCTTTCGCAGCAATTCGATGGCTTCGAGATTCTCGCGGCCGCCGTGCTCGTTGGGCAGCCATTCGCCTTCTTTCCGGCTGTAATCGAGATACAGCATCGAAGCCACGGCGTCCACGCGCAATCCGTCGATGTGATACTCCTCGATCCAGTAGTTCGCGTTGCTGAGCAGATAGCTGACGACCTCATTGCGGCCGTAGTTGAAAATCAGGGTTTTCCAGTCGAAATGGAAACCTCTGCGGATGTCCTCGTGTTCATAGAGGAAACTGCCGTCGAAGCGGCCAAGACCGTGGGAGTCGGTGGGAAAATGCCCCGGCACCCAATCGAGCAGTACGCCGATGTTGCGGCGATGGCATTCGTTGATGAAATGCTTCAGTTCATTCGGCGTTCCGAAACGGATGCTCGGCGCGAACATGCCGACAGGCTGGTAGCCCCAGGAACCGTCGAAAGGGAACTCGCTGATCGGCATGAGTTCGATGTGGGAAAACCCCATGTCGAGCACGTAGGAAATCAGTTCTTCCGCAAGTTCAAGATAACTGAGATAGCGGTTGTCCTGCTCAGGCTTGCGCCGCCAGGAACCGGCGTGCACTTCGTAAATGGAAACGGGCCGCCGTAACAAGTCTCCGCGGTCGCGAGTCTCGATCCATTGCCGGTCGCTCCAGCGGAACTCTTCTTCGAACATGATTCGGGAGGCATTGTCCGGCGGATGTTGCATCGACCGGGCATAGGGATCGGCTTTCAGCGGCAAAAGATTCCCGTCGGCGTCGATGATTTCGAACTTGTACAGATCGTGATTGCGCGCTTCGGGGACAAAAGCTTCCCATACGCCTGAACTGGCGACAGGCTGCATTAAATGACAGTTGCCGTCCCAGCCGTTGAAATCGCCGACTACGGAAACCCGCTTCGCGTTGGGCGCCCAGACCGCGAAGCGCACGCCATCCTCGCCATCAAGCCGGCAGGCATGCGCCCCGAGCCAGCACCAGGCCCGCTCGGCCGTCCCTTCATTGAAAAGGTGGATATCCGCCTCGGTCGGCATCGAATCAGCTCATAAATGCGGAAGCTCTGATTTAACCGGAGCTTCGCCGGTGGATTCTGTCAAGCAGGGCCTGGGCGCCCGCATCAAGCGCATCGCGGCCATCGCTTTCATCAAGCAAACGCCGTGCCAGTTTCTTGCCCAACTCGACTCCCCATTGGTCGAAGGAGTTTATGCTCCACAAGCTGCCTTGCACGAATACCTTGTGTTCATAAAGTGCGATCAGGGCGCCGAAGGTTTCCGGCGTGAGCCGGTCGAGCAGCAGCACATTCGAAGGGCGATTGCCGGGATAGTTGCGCCAGGGGGGCAGATCTTCGTTCTGCCGGCCCTCCATCAGTGCAGCGGACTGGGCGATCATGTTGGCGAGCAGTACTCGATGATGCTCCGGGGAACTGAGCTTGTCCTCGACGATTCCGATGAAGTCCACCGGTACGAGGTGCGTGCCCTGGTGCAGCAACTGGAAGAAACTGTGCTGTCCGTTGGTGCCGGCAAGTCCCCAGACAATCGGCCCGGTGGCATGGGCTACGCTTTCACCGCTGGCAGTTACCGACTTGCCGTTGCTCTCCATGTCCAGTTGCTGAAGATAAGACGGCAGTTGCGCGAGCCGCTCGCAATAGGGAATTACCGCATGGCTTTCCGCGGCGAGGAAATTTACGTACCAGAGCCCAAGCAGGGCAAGTACCACCGGCATGTTCTCCGCCGCTGGCGCCGTACGGAAATGCCGGTCCATTTGCCGCGCGCCTTCGAGCATGCGGGTGAAATTGTCATATCCCACGCTGATGGCGATGGACAGACCGATCGAGGACCAGAGCGAATAGCGTCCGCCGACCCATTCATCGAACAGCAATATCCGGTCTTGCGGAATCCCTGCCTGCATCGCCTTCGCCGGAGCGGCGGTGACGGCGATGAAATGCGGGGAAGCATAAGGATTCTCCATGCCTGGCCGGTCTTGAAAGCTCTCTTGAAACCAGGTCGCCGCCGTTCTTGCGTTGAGCAGGGTCTCCTGGGTCGTAAAGGTCTTGCTGGAAACGATTACCAGGGTGGTTTCCGGGTCGAGGCCGCGCAAGGTCGAGCGAATGGCCTCGCCGTCCACGTTACTGACGAAATGGCAGCGAAGCCTCTCATGGGCGAATTCCTTCAGCGCCTCGCAGGCAAGTTTCGGCCCGAGGTCCGAGCCGCCGATACCGAGATTTACGATATCGCACACCGGCTTGCCGGTATGGCCGAGCCACTCGCCGGCGCGAATGCGCTCGCTGACTTCCCGAATGCGGTTTTTTTGCGCTTCGATTTTCCCGGCGAGTTCGCCCAGTCCATCCGCTTGCAGATTCCCGGGCGCGGCGCGCAAGGCCGTGTGCAGTACGGGGCGTTCTTCCGAGGTATTGATCGCCTCGCCGCTGAACATCGCCTCCCTGTGCGCGGCCAGGGGCGAGCTTTCCGCGAGTTCGGCGAGCAGTCCCATTACCTCGTCGGTAACCAGGTTGCGCGAATAGTCCAGGTAGAGACCGGCGGCTTCGAGCCGGTAACGCGCGGCGCGTTCGGGTCCCGGCAATTCCCTGAAATTCGTATCGGCAATGCCGGCAGCCAATGAATTGAGCCGCGGCCATTGGCCGGCCTGGGTAATATCGAAATCTTCCATGTGAGCAGGCTTCAGCGTGGCAGGTTCCAGTCGAAGCGGTGGGTCACGCCTTCGACGGCCACCGGTTCGCCGTTGACCAGTCGGGGTTGAAAGCGCATCCGTTCGGCGGCGCGAATCGCCACGACATCGAACACCCGCGGCGGATTCGCTTCCACTACGACCGCATCGCGCACATCGCCTGACTCGGTAATGGTGAATCGGACCACGGCATGGCCTTCGATTTCCTGCTCGCGGGCAAATTCGGGGTATTCGGGAGTTACAAAGCTTGCCGACAGGTATTCCCGGAAATTCGGCTCCACCCGGGGTGAATCCACCAGCAGTTCGTCCCGATTTTCCAGTTCGAAACGAAAAACGTAACGGACGTCCCGCACCATGCGGTTGAGTATGTTGTCGAAATTCATGCGCCTGGCGGCGATGACCGCGGCGCGTTCGAAGTAACCCGGTGGTTGCTGATTGACGATATCGATGGTATCGGGAATCACCGTGCCGCTTTCGTCGACGGTGAATGCCACCATGACCCAGCCTTCCACGCCGAGGGTCCTTGCCTGCAAGGGGTAAACGGGCTGGGGCGAGTTGAGAACGATCAATCCGCGGGTAGAATTGGGCGGTGCATTGACGGTGGAAGGAGAACCCGTAAAACCGTCCAGCACAATACCGCCGCATCCGGAAAGCGTGGCGGTCAGAAAAATCGCCGACATTGTATCCAGCAATCGATTGCGCATTATTATTCCGGCGGAAACGTTGCGCGCGTCGAAATTGACTTCGATTATAGCGCGCTTCCGCTGCAAAGGGATTGACGTGCGGTTCAGAAAGTGGCGCTCACCCGAAAAGCAAGCTCCATGCCGCTGCCATTGCAATAGTGTTCGATCTCTTCGACGATGCCATCCACTGTCGCGCCGAGAAATCGGGTTCGTTTGCGGCAATATTCGCTTTCGGTGATATTCCGGGATTCCAGCCGGAAGGTGAAATTTTCGAAAGCTTTCTTTTCTACGTATGCCATAAGGAATGGCTGTTCGATTCGCTCTTCGATATCGATGATGTCGATTTCGGTACGGCCGCTGCCGCCGTTGGAGGAATGCGCATAGAACATGCCATAGGTCAGACCCTGCTCCACCATGTCATTGCGGAAACCGACATTGGTGGACCAGCGTTCCGATCCGGGCTGCCTGCGTTTCTGGCCGAGAAACGGGTCGATGATTTCTGAATCCTGCAAACGAATACCCGTGGTCAGCAACGCGTTGGGCATGCCGAGCATCGGCAGGCGCGTGCTTACGTCGAGATTCAGGCCATAGCGCTTGCCGTCGCCGATATTGCCCCGGGCCGAACGCAGTTCGTCCGGACTCGGCGAAACATCGACCCGTTCGATCACATCTTGCAGATCGCGATACCAGAGTTGGGAATTCACCACGCCGAGATTGTTGGGCAGGCGCATTTCCAGGTTCAGTTCATAACGCCAGGACTGCTCCTGCCGAATCTCCGGATTGCCCGCGAGGGTATTCTGGTCTTCGTCGTCCCGATCGGTCGAGGCGCTGAAATCGGAGAAACTCAACTGCTGCACGTCCTTTTCGACGCGAGCGCGCAACTGCAGGCTCGACGTTATGTCGAAACGGTAGTCGACCTTCGGCTTGACGAACTGAAAATCACGTGAATTGAGTACGTCGCCGGACTGCTCGATGGTGGAGGTTTCCATTAACAGCGAACTTTCCAGCGACATGCGCGGATTCAGTTGCCAGTTGTGCACCGCGAAACCCTCATAGCGAATCTCTTCGACGGTCGATTCACTGTTATCCACGGAGACGGGCACGAGATTGCCGTAAGCCGGAGAACGCTCGCCGGGGATATCAAGGCCCATGCGCAGCCCGTTGTCGCGTATGGTCTGGGCGCCTTCCATTCCCACTTCCAGCCCTTGCTGCCCCGCCACGTCAAAAGTGTAAGAAGTGCGCGCGATCCGCTCCCTGTCGCGTCCCAGGTTGTGCAGAAACAGGTTCGGAATCTTGTCCTCATCGACCACGTCGAGACGATTGCGAGTGAACTGGAACTCGCGGTCATTGACGATGAACAGGAAGCGGTAGGTACCCGAACCGGCGAAATCGCGTTCGTAGTCGCCGCCGATTTCCCATGAATAGCGCTTGCTCAGGTTGTCCTCTCGTTGCCGGCGGATGTCGTCGTTGACCAGATCGTGAATACTGCGGTTGCGGGGAGAGGGAGACTCGCCGCGGGTCTCGAAGAGTCCGTTCAAATGCAGTACCTGGCCGTCGAAGCGATAGCCCATGTTCCCGCTTATCTGGTACTCCAGCTCGTCCCGAACTTGATCCTCGTAGCGAATCTCGCGCAGGTTGTAGTCGGGATCGTAGCTAAATTCCTCGCTTCGCGACGCGTTGTAGCGGGGGCTCGCCTCGAAATGCAGCAAATAGCCCAGATTCCCGGTCTGGCCGGCATGGGAAAGTTGGCCGCCGGTGTCGATGGTGCCGTCGCGGGAACGATCGGAACGGATTTCGACCGTGGTGTTGGAAGTCGACAATTCGTCCAGCAGGACGATGTTGATGACCTGCCCGCCGCCGCGAACTTCGATGTCTTCGGTAGTGCCGCGAATGATCTCGATGTGATCGACCCGTTCCGCCGAGATGCGATCGAGCATGTCCCGAGCGCCGGAATTCTTGCCGGTGATGCGCTGGCCGTTGATCAGCACTTCGCCTTCGCCTGAACCAAGGCCGCGCCGGCCGCGATTGCCGCCTCCGCCGCCCGGTCCGCCGCCGCCTCTTCCCATGGCCAGATTGATGCCCGGAATCCGGTATAGCATGTCATTGACCGAGACCGGCAGGAATTCAGCGAAATAGGAGGCCGGATAGACGATCGTGGAATCGTCGGTTGTGTCTTCCGGACCCGGAACCTGCTGGGCGCTCACCGGCAGGCTGATTGCCAGTATTGCGACCGCTGCAGCAAGTGCGGAAATAACTGATTTGAACTTCATGTTGCCTCTGTCCAGTCGGCTGACAGCAGCCGGCAGCCTTTCCCTGTTGCAAACGCCCGGCAGTATACCGACCCCATCAGGTTGATTCTGTGACATTTTGTGGAATATCGGCGAATGCCCTGCGAAAAACGCATACTTCCACAATATCGGCAGAAGCTTGCCACGCTTCTGCCATGATTCCCGAGTTACAGCGGATGCAGCACTACGGGCAACTCCGTGTAACCGTTGATGAAGCTCGAATAGACGCGTTTCGGCTCGCCTGTCACTTCCACCCGATGGAAGCGCTTGAGGATCTCTTCCCACAGAATGCGCAATTGCAATTCCGCCAGCCGGTTGCCCATGCAACGGTGAATGCCGAAGCCGAACGACACATGGCGCCGGGCGTTCGGCCGGTCGATGCGGAAGTCATCGGCTTGTTCGAACATTTTCGGGTCGCGATTGCCTGACGCGTACCACATCACTACCTTGTCGCCTGCCCTGATGCGCTGCCCGCGCAACTCCGTATCGACTTTCGCCGTGCGCCGCATATAGGCCAGCGGCGTCTGCCAGCGGATGATTTCCGACACCATGTTGGGGATCAGGGAAGGGTCGCGGCGCAATTTCCCGTATTCATCGGGAAACCGGTTCAAGGCGAGCACGCCGCCCGAGATCGAATTGCGCGTTGTGTCGTTACCGCCGACGACGAGCAGCAGGATATTGCCGAGGAACTCCATCGGCGGCATGTCGCGGGTCGCCTCGCCATGGGCGAGCATCGACAGCAGGTCGTTCCCGGGCGGTTTGTTTATGCGCTCGTTGCGCAATTCCGTGAAACAGGTCAGACACTCCTGCATTGCCCGCCAGCGATGTTCATAGCTCTCGGCGACGCCGCCGCCGGGAATCGCGGTAGCCATGTCCGACCAGTAAGTGAGCTTGTACCTGTCCTCGAACGGGAAGTCGAACAGCGTCGCGAGCATGCGCGTGGTGAGGTCGATCGAAACGCGCTCGACCCAGTCGAATTCTTCCTTGACGGGAAGTTCGTCGAGAATGCCCGCGGCCCGCCGGCGAATCGTGCCCGACAACTTCTTCAGGTTTTCAGGCGCCACTACCGGCTGTACGACCTTGCGCTGCGCGTTATGCCGGGGCGGATCCATCGCGATGAAGGAAGGCGCGTCGAATTCCGGCAACATGTCGACGATGCCGATGGTCGGTTCGGAAGAATAGATCGCCGGGGAGGTATCGACCGCCATGATGTCGCTGTGCTTCATGATCGACCAGTAGGATCCCACCGCCGAATGCCGGCAATAATGCACCGGCGCCTCCTCGCGCAGGCGCGCCAGAAAAGGCAGATGCTCGTTGGCTTCCCAGATGCCGGGATGCGACAGATCGATGTCTTCGAGGGGCATGGTGCGGGGATTCTTGCCCACCATGCTCCATTTGCTGGGCTTGCGGCTGGATTCGGCGGTTACGGTGTCGGCCATGTGCGGGCTTTCCAGGACCGGGAAAAAACTAGAACTGGAATTCAGGGGTCGTCACGACCAGGCCGTCGAGATTTTCGCGAACCGTGATCTGGCAGGCGAGCCGGGAATTTGACCGGCGGTCGTCGACCATGTCGAGCATGTCCTCTTCATCGTCATCCATGGGCTTGAGTTTGTCGATCCATTCCTCGTTGACGTAGACATGGCAGGTGCCGCAGGAACAGCAGCCGCCGCAGTCGGCGTCGATCCCCGGCACGTTGTTGGATACCGCGGCAAGCATCAGCGAATTGCCGTCAACCGCTTCGACCGAGCGCTCTGTCCCGTCGTGTTCGATAAAGGTGACCTTGATCATCAAAATACCGCCATCCTGCCGTCCGTTCGGAAGGGCGCAACCTTACCAATAAGTTCAGGCGTCGTCACGCGCCCTCGACGCCAACTCAATTATAGTGTTCTGGGAATCGGAATTCCGTACTGCTTCAATGTTCCCTGGAGGGTCGGCTTGGCGAGACGGATTCGCTCCGCGTCCAGCAGGAAGGAGAATATGAGTCCGAGCCCGAGAATGAGCATGCCGATGAGGAAGCAATAGATTACCGCCCGGTCCGGATACACATCCTTGTAATAGCCGACGTATAGCGGCCCTACGATTCCCGCCGCGGCCCAGGCCGTGAGCATTGCGCCATAGATGGCGGACATGTTCTTGCTGCCGAATACGTCGACGATAAACGATGGCATAGTGGCGAAGCCCCCGCCGAAGCAAAGCAGGATGTAGCAGACCAGCGCCGAGAAAATCCATGGGTCGCGCTCGGTCATGAGAATCGCGAATACGACCATCTGGCTGGCCAGCAATATGCGGAACACGTTTACGCGGCCGATGTGGTCGGATAGCAGGCCCCAGAACAGTCTTCCCAGGCCATTGAACAGGGAACTCACCGCAATGAGCATCGCCCCGTATTCCGCCAGTACCAACGGATCGAGCGTCGGGTCCGCAAGTCCCCATACGTCTTGCAGCAACGAAGACTGGAAACTGATTACCGAAATGCCCGCGGAGATGTTAAAGAAGAAAATCAGCCAGATGATGATGAACTCCCGGGACCTGAGGCAGCGGCGAACGAAGCGCGGGTGATCGGCCCCTATGGGTTCGGGCGCGGCAGCAGCGCTCCCTGCCGGCGGCGCGAAATCCTTCGGCGGATTACTGACAAGCAGACTGAAAGGAACCAGTATGGCCGCGAAAATAATTCCCAGCCACATGAAGATCAGCGGAAGATCCTCCGCCGTTTGCACGACCAGGAACGGCGCCAGCAATCGGCTGAACAGAAAAGCGCCGACGCCGAATCCCATCACGACTATGCCGGTCGCGAGCCCTTTCCTGTCGGGAAACCACTTGGCCACGGTGGCCACGGGCGTCACATAGCCGAAGCCGATGCCGGCGCCGCCGATGACCCCGTAGCCGAGATAGAAGAGAAGCAGGCTGTTGTATTCAAGCGCAAGAGCGGCGATGAGGTAGCCCAGGGAGAACAATGCGCTGCCCCAGAGCGCGAGTTTTCGCGGCCCCAGACGAGGCAGGGCCATTCCCGCCCAGGCCGCTGCGATGCCGAGAGAGAAAATGGTAATGCCGAATGCGATCGCGGTGTCGGTGTTGCTCCAGCCAAGCTGGCGCACCAGCATGGTCTGGAAAAAGCTCCACGCATAAACCGTGCCGAAGCAAAGTTGCAGTCCTGTGCAGAGCAGGACCGTGATGGTTCGCGGTACCGCGATCATGCCCGCTGCCTAGGACGGCGTCTGCCAGGCGCCCGCGTCGGCTTTATCGGGATCGGCAACCTTGGAGAAATAGAGAAACAGGCGTGCGAGTTGTCCAGCCTCGTCGTCGCGCTCGAGCAACGCGGTCTGGACCGCCTCGCCTTCCTGTTCCGCCCGGGCGAGTTCCACGGCGTAGGCGAGCAGGTTCTCGACCGGCTTGGCAGCGAGATTCATGAGCAGGACGGCCGCGACGATGCCGACCAGGAAGATCGAGGAAATCAGATACATCTGGCGCCCGACCGCTTCCTGGATCTTCAGCGTAATCACGGATTTGTCCATGCCGATATGCACCGTTCCCGCGACTCCGGCGAGAATCGGACTGCCGACTTCCACGTAGCTGTCGGCGCCGGCCAGTTGCCGTTCCACAGATTCGGTATTCGTGGGATCGGAGGCGAGAATCTCGTCGGGAATGCCCGGCACGAAGGTGTGCGCGAGAAATTCCCCGTCTTCGTTGACGATATAGATGTAGCTGATGCCCTGAATCTCCAGGAACTGGTCGATCAGCGACTGCAAGGCCGAAAGATCGCGATTGAGGATGATATCCACGCTCGCGTCGGCGATGGTTTGCGCTATGCCCCTGCTGTTGGATTCATATTCTTCGGAAAGCTGCGAATCGACCGTCGCGATACACACCCAGGAGGTGGAAACCGCGATGATCCCGAAAAGCAGAAAGATTCCGAAGAGAGGTCTTCGGAACAGTTTTTGTACATTCATGTTCATGTCAGCCGAACCTTGCTTGCCAATCGTCAAGTGGGACAAATCGATCCTGGTCCACAACGGTGTAATAGAGCCTCTGCATGCCTTGCCGGCGCTGCTCGGAAAATGAGACGGGTTCGCCGATGCCCAGATCGAAATCCCGTATGGTGAAGACGGCCTCCTCCAGCCCGGCGCGGGTGGGAGAATCGCCGAGACGATCGAGGATTTCGACCAGCATCCTGGCATTTACGAATCCTTCCAGACTCACGAAGCTTTTCTCGAAAGGCACGTAGTCCGGCTGGTGCAGCGGGTCCGGAACCTTGGGGTCATAGCGGCTCATGAGTTCGCCGTACTCCCCGACGACCGGAATGGATTCGTCCTCGTAACTCGGCACCACCTGCGAGTTTACGAGCCAGCGCGAATATCGTTCGCTGTCTTCGACGCTGTCGACAATGAGCTGCAGCAGGTTTTCGCTGCCGACGAAGGAAAGATTGGCGATCGGCTCCTCGAGTCCCAGATCTATCGCGTCGCGGAGAAACGCGGCGCAGGCGCCGTATGCGCCGATGCAGATCACGGCGTCGGGGTCGGCTCTGCCGAGAATCTCGACCTGCTGGCGCATGCTGCCTGAATATTGCGCGCCGCGCGTGTAGGTCGCCTCGCCCACGATCTGCTCTCCATGTGCGCCAAGCGCCTCGCGCACGCCTGCCCAGCCGCTGCGTCCATAGGCGTCGGCCTGGTAGAAGACTGCGATCCGGCGGCGGCCGATGCCGAGAAAATTCTCGACCAGCCCCGCGGTTTCCTCGCGATAGGAAGCACGCAGGTTGAATGCGAATTCTCCATATGGAGGCTCGCGTTGCGGCTGCGCGCCGGTGAAGGGGAAGAACATGTAGACGTTTTCTTCCTGGAATTTCTTGAGGATGGGCAGAACCCTGGTGACGGTAGGCGTGCCGACGTAGCCGAACAGGGCGAATACCTGATCGCTGAGCAGCAGTTCCATAGTATTCTGCACCGAGGGTACGGGCTGGTAGCCGTCGTCGTAGAGCTTCAGCCCGATGCGCCGCCCGCGAACTCCGCCCCGTTCGTTGACTTGCTCGAAATAGGCCTGGGCGCCGCGATACAGTTCGATGCCGAGTCCACGGGAAGGTCCGGAAAACGCGGCCGAAGTGCCGAGCAGGATTTCGTTGTCCGAAACGCCTTCATAGGATGCCGGCAACGTTCCGGTCGTGATTGCCTGGCCGAAAGCCGAACCCTGGCCAAGCCAAGGCGAAGCCAGACCGCCCAGCAGGGTCGTCTGAAGGAATTTGCGCCTGGTGAATGCGCTCATGGTCGTTTAGCCTACCGAAAGTTCGGTGCCATGTCATTCAATCATGTGGCTTCTATGGCTTCGACCCGTCACCGTCTGCCGGACCGTGTTCAGCGGACGCCGTAAATACGTCCCTGATGGGATGGTCCGCCCCGCTTCATTT
>VYCF01000020.1 GCA_009844085.1 Gammaproteobacteria bacterium
ACCCGGTCAGGGAAGGGGAGGGGGTGACGCTCACCGCGACCCTGGCGGAGGCGCTCGACCCGGCCCGGGCGGTCACCATCCCGCTCGCCTACGCCTACGGCACCGCCGGGGCGGGCGACGTCACCAAGGTGGCCTCCATCGCCGTCGCCTCGGGCGGGACCACCGGCACCGCGGTGGTGCAGACGGTTCAGGACACGGACCACGAGGACCCGGACGAGACGTTCACGGTGTCGTTCGGGACCCTGCCGGCGGGCCTTGGGCCGGGCACGGAGACTTCGGTGGAGATCGCCATCGACGACGCGGCGGACGCGCCGGTGGCGGTGAGCCTGTCGGCGGCGCCGAATCCGGTCAGGGAAGGGGAGGGGGTGACGCTGACCGCGACCCTGGCGAAGGCGCTGGACCCGGCCCGGGCGGTCACCGTTCCGGTCCTCTACAGCTACGGCACCGCCGAGGCGGGCGACGTGACCGAGGTGGCCGGGATCACGATCAGCGCAGGGGAGACCCGCGGCGCCGTGGCCCTGGACACCGCGGACGACGCCGGGTACGAGGCGCAGGACCGGACCTTCACCGTGAAACTGGCGCCCCTGCCCGCCGAACTGGCCGCGGGAGCCGCGCCGTCCGTGGCCGTCGCCATCACGGACGGCCCCTACCGCATGCCGAGCCTGCGCTTCGAACAGGGGACGGCGGTCGCGCGGGAAGGGGATGGCCGGGCGCAGGTGGCCTCGATCCTGAAGGACGGCGACGCCAGGGCCGCGCTTGACTTTGAAATCCGCGCGGATGTCGCGAATCATGCCTGGCTGGGCGGCGTCTTCGTTTCGGATGCGCCGGCTTCCACCCAAACGGAGTCGTCATGGACGTTTGCCCGCAAGGCGGACCGTGTGGACCTGGGCATGCTGGTCCGCCAGGACGATGTGGACCAGCCTTCGGAAACCGTCGCGGTCGCCATCAAGACGCCGGTTTCCGACAGCCCCGAACATGGCGTCGGAAGCCCCGGAACCGTCCACGTTCGGTTCGTCGACGACGACCCGACCACCGTTGGCCTGGAATTCACCGACCTGGCCGACAAGGGGATCGAGGAAGGCGATCCGGATGCCACCGTCGCATTGACCCTGAGCCTCGGCCGGGCCCTGGCGGCCGGCGAGGTCGCGGAGATTCCCCTGGTTCTTTCGAGCGCGTCCGGCGCCCTGCTGCCCGGGCAGGCCGGCGCCCTGTTCCGCCTTGCCGCCGTCGAGGGCCGGGGGGTTTCCGTGTCCGGCCGGGGCGGCGCCGCGCCCACCGTTTTCCTCGAGGGCGACGGCAGCCAGCAGGCCATCCTCACGTTCGCCTCCACCGGACTGCGCGACGCCGACGGAACGGACGAGCGGGTCAGGGTCTCCATCGGGGATGTCGCGGCCCGCCACCTCGCCACCAACCTGGACGGCGGCGTCGCATACCTGGGCGCCTCCAACGCCGCGAAGGAATTCACCGTCAAGGACACCGCCGCCGCCGGCATCGTGCTGACCGCGGACGTCGCGACCGTCGCCGAGAGCGCCGCCCGGCGGGTGACCGTCACCGCCGCCATCGCCGACGGCAATGCCTTCCCCGACGATGCCGAGGTCGCCGTCTCGGTCGGCGCGGCCGGAGACGGGGCGGTCTCCGGCGTCGACTACCGGCCCGTGAAGGGCTTCGGGATCGTCATCCCCGCCGGCCGGACCAGCGCGGCCGGCGCCTTCACCCTGGCGCCCATCGACGACCGGCTCGACGAGGACGGGGAGTCGATCAGCGTCACCGGCAGCGGCGCCGCGCCGGCAACCATCACCCTTGCCGACGACGACGACCCGCCGGTGCTGTCGGTCAGCGCATCGCCGGCCAGCGAGGGCGCGGCGGATGCGGCCGTGGTCTTCAGGGTGGCCCTCGGCCGGGCCAGCGGCAGGGACGTGAAGGTCGACTTCGCCCTGCACACGGATTCCACGGCCACTTCCGGCGCTGACCACGCGGCGCTGACCCCGGGCACGCTGACCTTCGCCCCCGGGCAGACCGGCAAGACCGTCCGGGTCCCGCTGAAGGACGACAGCCTCGACGAAGCCAGCGAGACCCTGGTCCTGGAGCTGTCCTCGCCGGTCAATGCCACCTTCCCCGGCGGCCAGGGCACCCTGCGCGCCATCGGCGTCATCGCCGACGACGACGCCCTGCCGACGGTCACCGTCCTGGACGACGGGGGCGGCGTCGAGGAGCCGTCCTCGCCGGGTGCCAGCGGACTGGTCTACAAGGTTCAGCTTTCGGCCGCGAGCGGCCGGCCGGTCACCGTCCCCTACACCCTGGGCGGCGATGCGGTCCCCGGCGCGGACTACGAAATCCCGGTGCCGGCGTCGGTGACCATCCCCGCGGGCAAGACCGTCGCCAATCTGGTCATGCTGGTGAAGTTCGATCGGTTGTCCGAATCCTCCGAAAGCATCGTGGTGACCCTGGGCGCGCCGGCCAATGCCGTCCTTGGCGCCACTCGCTCCGCCACGAAATCGATCATCAATCGGCGGTTCGACGCTTCGGCCGGCATCATCGACCTTGCGACGGATGTCACGAGCGTGGCCGAGGGCGCCGGACAGGCGGCGAGCGTGACGGTCACCGCGACGGTTTTCAGGGTCGGAGACGGCACCGGCGCGAATGCCCCCACCACCTTTGGCGAAGACGTCGAGCTGAAGGTGTATTTTGGACTGTCAGGCCATTGGAGCACGGCCAGTGTCGCTGATTACGTCAGGCCGGACCCGCTGACCATCACCATACCCGCCGGCGAGACGAGCGCGAGCGGGACCGTGTCCCTGGAGCCGATCGACGATTCGATCGACGAGCATGAGGAGATCATCTCGGTGGCGACGTCCGGCGGTACGACCGGCAACTCCAGGATCCAGGTCAATGGCGCGTCCATCCGCATCGTCGATGACGACGCCGAGCCGGTGCTGTCCTTCGGCACGGCCGGGTTGCAGGGCCAGGAGGGCCATGGCGGGAATGCCCAGCCCGTCCACGTCGTCCTCGCGCCCGCGAGCGGCAAGCCCGTGACGGTGGACTACGCGGATACCCGGACGGGCAGCGCGACCCCGGACCGGGACTACGCCGCGCTGCCGCCCGGCAAACTGACGTTCGCGCCGGGACAGACCCGGAAGCCCATCCCGGTCACCGTGTACGGCGACCGCGCCCGGGAGCCCGACGAGACCATCGTCCTGCGGCTGTCCAACCCGGCGAACGCCGGCTTCGCGGGAGGCGCCGGGACCCTCGACGCCAAGAAGACGATCCTGAACGACGACCTGACCGGCGGCATGGCGCTGTCGGTGGACCTCGACCCCGAAACCCCCGGCGCCCAGGCCGCGATCGCCGAGAACCGGTCCGCGACGGCGACCGTGACCGCGGCCCTGGAAAGCGGCATCGTCTTCAGCGAAGCGAAGGAAGTGACCGTGAAGATCGGCGCGGCGGGCGACAGCGCGGTTTCCGGCACGGACTACGCGCCGGTGGCCGAC
>VYCF01000033.1 GCA_009844085.1 Gammaproteobacteria bacterium
GTTGTCGCAACCCATTGATTCTATTGGAATACGATTTTCAGCGGGAATCGCTGGTAAAATACTACGCGCTCTGGGGCTCGAGGCGGATCGTGGCGATATCCGTGCCATGGTATTGCTGGTGGCGCACCGAGGTGGCGTAATGCCGCAGCAGGCGCAGGGGCGCCTCGGACTCATTGGGAATATCGGCGACGCCCTCGCTCAACAGGGCCAACTGGTCTTCCAGATTCATGTCCGAACCGCCGGCGATGAATTCCAGATCCGCCCCCTTGCCGTCGGCCCTGGCCACGAGCAGCAAGTCGCGGTCCGATTCTCCCTGGCCATTGCCCAGCAGGATGTGCAGGGTTTCCTCGCCGACCGCTCGCAGCCGGGTGGTGGTTCCTTCGTCGAATTTCACTCGCCTGGCGAAGTCGCAGAGGAACGCGTCGATTTCCGGTAACGCCGTGTTGGAAAGCGTTGCGCGCAGGCGCCGGGGCCGGGAACGCGTCAGATCGAGGAAACTCGACAGGAGAATCACCGTAATGCCGCCGGCCGTCATGCCATGGCCGAGAATCTCCCCCAAAGCTCCCTGGAGCAACTCGGGATAGATCATGTCGAACTGGAACGAAAGCCCGACCCAGAAGGCGAAGCCGACGATCAGGCTCTTGCGGTAGTCGAGACCGTCGTTAATCAGGATCTTAATCCCGAATACGAAAAGCAGGGAAATGATTACCGCCAGATAGGCGCCCGCCACCGGCCTCGGCATGGCTATCACGACGGCCAGTATTTTCGGCAGGCAGGCCAGCATAATGAACAGCAGGCCAACGCATATGCCGACTCTTCGCGCGGCCACGCCGGTTATTTCAACGACGGCGATGCTGTTGCCATAAGTCGTGTTGGGAACGGTTCCGGCAATCCCCGACAACAGGTTGCCGAGTCCGTCCGCGTTGATTGCGCCCTGGATCGAGCGGAAATCGATCGCGCGCGGCTTGCGCCACGAGGCCCGCTGGATGGCAATGGTGTCGCCCAACGTGTCCATGGCGCCGACAAGGGTCACGATGATGAAGCCCGGCAACAGCGCCCAGAATGCGGTATTGAAACTCAGGTCGAATCCGGGATAGGCGCTGAAATCCGGCAAGCCTATCCAGGGCGCTGTCGCTACCCGTTCGATATCGTAGATACCGAACGCGGCGCCCGCCAGACTGCCCGAGATGAGACCGATGGCCGGCGCCCAGAGCCGCCAGATACCGGTAAGCCGCAGCGACACGAGTACGGATGCGGCAAGAGTCACGAGCGCGGTCACCGGTGCGGCGGCAGGCGCGGCGGCAGCCGGCACGTCCGTCAGTTGCGCGAATACGATGGGCGCGATGCTCACCGGTATCAGCATGAGCACCGTGCCGGCCACGGTAGGCGTGAATACCCGCCGCAAGGCTGCCATTCTGGAACCGAGGATGAACTGCACGAAAGAAGCCACGATGATCAGCGTCGCCAGCAAGGCGGGTCCGCCCTGTTCGATGGCGCTGACGCTGACGGCAAGAAAAGCCGACGTGCTGCCCATGACCAGGATGTACCCTGCGCCCAGCCGGCCGAAACGCACTGCCTGCACGATCGTGGCAATGCCGCATACGATCAGCGCCGCGAACACGGCCCAGTTCAGATAGGCGTCACTTTCGCCCGCGGTCGTGATGAGAATGGTGGGCGCAAGCACCACCCCGGCGAGATTCAGCGCCGTGTTCTGCATCCCCAGCCCCAGGGTAAGCGGCAGCGAAGGCCGGTCGTCGGCCTCGTAGAGCAGTTCGTGATTGGCGGGCGGATGCGGGGAAAGCATTACCGTTCCATCTTCCTGAGCTTCCGTTTTGATTGCCCGGCATCGTATTACCGATCACGGTTGAAATTCAAGGGAATGTCCGCCGGAATAGCTGCCGTTCAGGCGCTAGTAACGCTCGACGCGCTCGAAGGTTCGTGTCGGACGGTATGGCTCCAGTCCCTCGATGACCGCGCCCTCGATCAGTTCGCGCGCAACCAGTTGCCCGACGATGGGAGCCAGCGAGACTCCGCTGTGCATGATGGCGAGGTAAACGTCCGGCCTGGCGAGGCTTGCGCCCAATACGGGATGGCCATCGAGCGGTAGCGGGCGCCATCCGATATAGGCGGCCTCGAATTCCGCGCCTCCGATGTCCGGCACGAATCGTGCCGCGATGTCCAGCATCCGGTCACCATGCTGGCGGGCAATGATTTCGTCCGGAAAATCGTTCGGCCGCCCTTCCAGACGAAGCGCATGCGCCTCGTTTTCCGGCGCGCCGTCCTGCTCTCCGAGAACGACCCTTCCATCGTCCCGCTGGTGCATATGGATTCCGGGGGCGACGACGATGCGATTCAAGAGCCGCGGCATCGGTCTGGTGAGTGCGATTATGCCTGGGGTCGATCTTTGCGGAACGTCGATACCGGCAACGACGCCAGGCGGACCGGGCGCCGCACCGGTCGCGAGCACGAGCCGGTCGGCCCTGATGGATCCGATGGAGGTCTCCACCGAGGCCAGTCGGCCACCGGACATCGAGACGTCCAGGAGTTCGCATGGATAACTGACCGTTGCGCCGAATCGTTCGGCCGCGCCGAGTAGGCTTTGCGTGGCAATGATCGGGTCAACGGCGCCATCGTTCGGTGAATACGCGGCGCTCACGCCGGGATCGATAGTCAGGCCCGGCTCGAGTGCCGCGATCTCCGACGCATCGACCATACGCGCTGGCTCGCCCCACTCGACCTGTTCGGCGATTTGCGCGGCGAGCAGTTCCTGCCGTTCGTCACCATCGAACCATTCCAGCGACCCGCCCCACCGGACCGGCAACTGCAGCGATTCCTGCAAGTCCCTCCAATTCACAACACCGTCCTGTGAAAGCGCGTGGTAATGGCGCGGCTGTTTGGCCCAGGTAGCGTTTATCCAGGCAAAGGTTCCCCGGCTGGCGTGGGTAGCCGGACCCTGCTTGTCGATGACGGTGACGGAAGCCCCCGCCCTGGCGAGGTGGTATGCGATCGACGCGCCGACGATTCCCGCTCCCGCGACCACGACGCGCAGTTGATTCGTTTCGGTCAGACGTGGCCCGCAGCCGCCAAGCGCGGCGGCCACAAGCGATTTCAGCAGGGTTCGTCGGTCCATGCCGAACAGGAAAGAGTTGGTAGCGGGGGCAGGATTTGAACCTACGACCTTCGGGTTATGAGCCCGACGAGCTGCCAGACTGCTCCACCCCGCATCAATTTATGGGCCAGGCCAAGGCGGGAAAGTATAGTGACTGGCCCGCTGGGCGTCAAGAATTCGACACCCAGCGCAGCTTCTCCCGGTAACTCGGCTGGCGATTGCCTGAAGCCGGACCGGGCCGC
>VYCF01000024.1:0-308328 GCA_009844085.1 Gammaproteobacteria bacterium
GTTGTCGCAACCCATTGATTCTATTGGAATACGATTTTCAGCGGGAATCGCTGGTGTTTTTTCGCGAAATCAATTTTTCCACGAAATTAGTTATAAGAGGTCGCCCAGTAGGGAAGGTAATTTCGGCTTCTTGTGCTGGCGTCCGGTTTCTCGGCGACAATCATTTCAGCCTTCAGCGCTTCGTTGAGCAGTCGCGAAACGGTGGCGGCGCTTCGGTTCGAAAGGCCGAATCTCTGCCGTAGCGAGGCGTTGCTGGTCTTTTCGCCCAGGACGTAGCGGAGGCAGGCGTGTTGGTACACCGCCCGCAATCGGTCCGTCCTGGACATGTCCCTGAAATCCTGTCGCGCGTATATTGTCACGCGCATGAAATCCGGTAGCGTTTCAAACCTCGGTGGCGGTAGTTGAGCCGACTCGATGGCGAGGATGGCATTCCTGATGCCGCTGCCGAGTTCCTCGCAAATGCCGGCGCGACGCATGATGGCCGCCATTGCCTTGTTTCGTGTCTGGGGCCGAACATCGACCAAACGGTTCAGCTTGACCAGCGATTCGCCCGGATTGGTGATTTCAACCCTGTTCGAGTAAATCTCCACCATTGGTCCGCAGCTGGTCATGGCAAGGTCCTGATGCACAAGCATGTTCGCGACCAATTCCCGGACCGCCGGTATGGAATACATCGATACGGTTTCGCGGAAGATTCTCCCAATCACCTCTTTCGTCGGCAGCAAAGCGTCGATGTAATCCATCAATTGCTCGAATCCCACCGCGTATCCCCGATGGAAGACCCGTTCCCGGTTGGTTTCAATATTGCTTTTCCCGGAGTATTGGATAACGCGAACCGCTTTTGGCCACAGACCGGAAAAGTCCCGTAAGTCTTCCGCAAGCAGAATGGCGCCGAGATTCGTTATGTTCCAGTTGTCCGGCATATTGCGCTCGAGCATTCCGTCCGAGCACAGCGCATCCGCGGCCATCTGCGGTTCCAGCGCGGTTGGCATCCCAAGTAGCTTGAAGTATTTCTGCCAATCCAGCGCGTTGATGGCATCGTTGGTGTTTACGCCGCCATTGATCAGGCGCTTTTCGAACGGTGTTTGATCGAAGACGCGCCACAAGGCGCGTTCCCGTTCCGGCGCCTGCCGCAATGGCCGTGTTACCGAGCCGACTCGAATGTAATCCATTCCATCGAACCGAACGGGGATGTTTCGAGCTCTTTCGATTTCAGCCAGGACAATTTTCATGCCATCTACTTCGACCGCATGGAAACTGAAGTTGATTTTCGGCTCCAACAGCCGCAGCAGCCAGTTTTCCAGCGGTTCGTTGCTCTTTTTCGCGCTATGTGGGTCGAAGCTGGTTCCCACAAGCGCACCGGAGCCGTCTTCGACTCCCCAAAACAGATATCCGAATGGCTGCTCGTTCAGCGCGGCAGAGTTGGCGAGCGCTGCGATGTATTTACCGATGTCTTTCGGATTGCCGAAATTCCGCTTGAACTCGACCCACTCGGATTCGCCATCCGGGCGGCACAGGGCGCGGACCAGGGCGGCATAATCCTTTTCGGGGAGCGGTGGTTCTTGTACGCCGTCGGGCGTGCGCGCTGATTGGTTGGAATCGGAGAGAGGGGCTTCCATGATGACTCCAGGTTTTCGATCATTTTTCAAGCGTAGACGAAGTAATGTCGGTATGCGTAATTTCGGGGGAAAATAGTGGTGTTTTCGGGGAAGCGGCCCGAATTGATATTGTTATGGCCTGAGTGTGTGCCTGGCGGAAGGGGGAGGGCGGTATGCTTGAGAGGACGGGCGGTTGTCTTTGCGGGGGCGTGCGTTACCGGGTCGTGGGGTCATTGCGGCCGATCATCTATTGCCATTGTGGGCAGTGCCGGCGGACCAGTGGGCACTTTGTCGCGGCGACTGCGGCGGACGCGGATGCGCTGGAGATCGTTGCCGACGAGAGCCTTGCCTGGTTTGTTTCCTCGGAACACGCGTCGCGCGGGTTCTGCCGGCGATGCGGTTCGAGCCTGTTCTGGCGCCCCGAGAACGGGAGCCGCATCAGCATCATGGCCGGGACGCTGGACAATTCCGACGGGCTGGCACCGGTGGAGCACATCTATGTCGGCGCCAAGGGGGAGTATTACGAGTTGAAGGATGACCTGCCGAAGAGGCAGGGGCGCACGTGAATTCGGGAGAAATTTGCCGGGCGAGCACTTACAATGTTTGGCCCGCGTCCCGCTCCGACCCGCCCGGGTGGTGAAACTGGTAGACACAAGGGACTTAAAATCCCTCGATCATTGCGATCGTGCCGGTTCGATTCCGGCCCCGGGCACCAAAACCCTCCGTCAAACCCAGGGGTTGACCAGTTCGACCCCCATCGGTTCGAAGTCCCCAACGTTGCGCGTAGCCAGCGTCAATCCGTGCGCGAGCGCCGTGGCGCCGATCATGGCGTCGCGAATGGGCCGCGGGTCGGGCACATGGAGGCTCGCGCACATTCTGGCCACTTGTAAATCGACCGGCAGAATCCGGTTTTCGAATGCCGGCAAGACCTGTTCGTCCAGCCAGGTGCGAAACATCTTGCCCTGTGCGGGATCCTGCCGCTCGATGCGCAATACACCGACCTCAATTTCCTCAATCGTTACCACGGAAAGAAAGAGTTCCGCGACATCCAAAGAGCGCGACCAGCGCGAAACTGAACGATCGCCCTTGCCTGCGCCGATCTTGCGCAACTCGGACACTACATTGGTATCGAGCAGATACATCAGGCCAGATTGGCCTTACGCGGATACTCGCGGCGGTCGGGAATCGGCAGTTCGATATTCTCCGACCCTGGAAGGGCGAGCAGTTCGGCTATGTTGCGCCGGTCTCCCGTCAAACGTCGATAGTCCTCAACATTCAGCAAGACATGGGCCGGCTTTCCGCGGTCGGTGATCACTACCGGCCCCTTCTCGGCCGCTTTTTTCGCGCGGCTGGTATCCCTGTTGAATTCCCGGCTTGTCAAAGTGGTCATGCTCATTTTCGTAGTGGGATTAAATTTAGTAGAAACGTTACTACATCAATATGCGCCGATGCAAGGGATTTCCTGTCGGTTCGATTCCGGCCCCGGTCGCCATATCCTCTAGGGGTTTGCCTCGCGCTTCAGTAGTGTTCGTTTGCGTTCTATGCCCCAGCGGTATCCGGAGAGGGAGCCGTCGTTGCGGACCACCCGATGGCATGGAACTGCGACCGCAAGGGGGTTGGCGGCGCAGGCTCCGGCGACGGCCCGCGCCGCGCCGGCTGCACCGATGCGGTTTGCGATCTGGCCGTAGCTTTCGGTCTTTCCGGGAGGGATCTTCCTGATCGCGTTCCAGACTTTTTGTTGAAACGCAGTGCCGCGGATGTCGAGCGGCAGGTCGACGGCATTTGCCGGGGTTTCGACCTGGCCGATAGCCCTTGAGGCCAGGGCTTCGAATTCAGGGTCGCCGGCCACTAGTTTTGCGCTCGGGAAGCGGTTTTCGAGATCATCGACGAGGGATTCGGGGCGGTCCCCAAGCAGGATCGCGCAAACGCCTTTTTCCGTGGCGGCAATCAATATTGCGCCGAGCGAACAGTCTGCAACGGCGAATCGGATTTTTTCTCCCTTGCCGCCGCCTTGGAAGTTTGCTGGCGACATTCCCAGCGTTTCGGGTGCCTTTGCGTAGAAGCGGCTGGGGGAATTGAATCCGGCGTCGTAGATCGCCTCGGTGATCGTACCGGAATCGCGCAGGGATTCGCGCATTCGGCCTGATTGGTGCGCTGAGGCATAGGCTTTCGGCGTGCAGCCGGTGACACTCTTGAAGACGCGATGGAAATGGTAGGGGCTCATGTCCGCGTTGCGGGCGAGTTCTTCCAGACTCGGCGGGTTCTCGGAGAATTCAATCAAGCGGCATGCGGCTTCTACCAGTTGCGAACGCTTTTCGGCCGGCGACGGCTCATCCGGCTTGCATCGCCGACAGGGCCGGAATCCTGCCTCTTCAGCATCTGCGCAAGTAGCATGAAAGCGGACGTTCTCCCGTAGCGGCAGCCGAGCCGGGCAACCCGGGCGGCAATACACGCCTGTCGTCAGCACGGCATAGAAAAACTCGCCAGCGGCATCCGCATCGCGCTCGACGACCGCCGTCCAGCAATCATCCTCGTCTGGAAGTGGAGGATTCTCAATAATCGGACTGGTTTGCATATCGCTCATCATCGCCTGGGCTCTCTGACACCGGTTTCGTAGAAAGATACTAGGTCAGATGGCAAAACCCGTCATTTCGATTCTTGCGCTCAAATTCCAATCAGTCGATCTGGCCGATGACGTTAAGCATGGCTTCGCGGTGCTGGTCGAGGAGTTGGTCGGCGAGGGCTTCGGGGTTCCAGTCGGCGATTGTCATGCGGATGTGGCCGTTGGGGTCGAAGTGGAAGATCTGGTCGCGGGTGGCGCTGGCGGGGATGTCTTCGAGGAAGCTCGCGCCGGCGATCGTCCATTGCACTTGCAGGGAATTTTCGCCTTCGACGAGGATCTGGTATTCGCAGGAGTCGATGCGCGGGAACAGGTTGCGCAGGTTGCGGAAACGCAGGTCGAGTTCCTGTCGTGAGACCGCGGGGCTTGAGCCTTTGGGGTCTTCGAGGTAGGGCGGGTCGCTGAAGAGGGCGATCCACGCGTCGCGTTCGCCTTCGCGCAAGGTTTCGAAATAACGGTCGATGGTGCGCAGCATGCGTGAGCGGGTGCTTGGCTCGGTTGGCGGTTCGCGGTGGTATTTTTCGGCCAGGCCGTGTTCTTCTTCGAGTTCGCGCATGACGGCGCCGGTTTGTCCGGCGTGTTTCAGGCTCGTCCACAAGGTCAGTTTGTCGAAGGCCTTGACGAGTTCGGGCAGCAAGGGCGTCGCACCGGGGCTTTCCAGGCTCAGGGCGTCCGGGTCGATGTTGCCGACTTCGGCGCTGCCCTGAATGTTCTGCATCAGCAGGAAATGGTTGGACAGGCTTTCCTGCATCGTTCGCGAAAGCCGCTTGAATGCCTGCAGCAGGCGATGTTCGACGACGTGTTCCCTGTGGTTCACCATGACCAGGAAGGGGTCGAGCCCGTAGTTCTTCAATTGCTGGATGAACAGCCAGAAATGATCCTTGACGATCGATTTGCCGGCCTGCCAGCGTGGGGACTGGGAGATATTGATGTCTCTCTGGGCGAGACGCAGGGGGGCGTATTCGGTCTGGCTCATTTCTCCGAGTAGGCCGAGGACGGTGTCGAGGGCGCGCGCGAAACGCGCTGACATCAGCACGCGGCTTTCGGCGGCGAGATAGTCGACCTGGTACAGCGCCTGCTCGGCGTCGCGCAGTTCGACGTGCATCGCCTCCAGCAGGCCTTCGCAGACCTGGTGTACGCGGACGAAGAGGGCGTCTTCGGGGTAGTCGTTACGGCGGTCGGGCGTGTACAGATTGTGGACTTGCGCCGGCTTGATCCATTTGTCGTAGTCGAATCCCGCTGTGCCGGCCAGGCCGAGGTCGAAGCCGAGGGCTTCGACCAACGCTTGATAACGCAGGTTCAGTTCTTCGCACAGGCGCTCGCCCTGGCTCATGCGGGCGAGTTTCTGCATGACGTCGCCCCAGGCGGATTCGCCGGAAGCCGGACCGTGAATTCCTTCTGGAATCGAAGATGGCGAAGATGGGACACCCACTGTTTCACGCGAAGATCGAGATGGGTGTCCCATGCTTTTCGATGGGTGTCCCATGTTTTCGCGCCCCATGGTTTCACGAGAGCCGAATTCGGTGAGGAGGCGGAGTTGGAGGTTGAGGCAGACGACTACGGCTTCGCATTTTTGGCCGCTGTTGAGGTAGAGGCGTTGGGCGGCCTCGTCGAGGCTTTCCTGGAGGATTTTGAGGGTGATTTCGAAGCTGACGAGCAGGGGGCCGAGCCGGGACGAGAGCGGCCAGTCGGGAATGACGGGCCAAGCCTGCTCGACCTGTTTTGTGCGGATGTAGAGCTGATAGTCCGAAGCGCTGTCCCCGGAACCTGGCGTCGAGGTTTCCGGGGGGTACTGCTGCGTCATTGGCGTTCCCTGCCGACGCCGGCGAACCGGCGCCGGGTGTGGCTTCCGGCTACAGGAAGTTGTTCGGCCAGATGATCGAACGCCACATGTGGGCGACGGGGCTGCCGTCGAAGCCGAGTCCTTCCTTAGGTTGCTTGAAGTTGCGGCCGATGATGTCGGTGAAATCCTCGACATCGACCTGCACGCCTTCCTCGAACGAATACAGGTCGTTCAGCGTGATCAGCCGCGACGACATGTACCACTTGTGGTTTTTGGCCTCTTCCCACTCCTTCACGAGATAGGGCTCGGGCTGGTAATCCGCGCCGAAGAAGCGGATATAAGCCTCGGGGTACTCGTAGCCGACGCTTTCATCGGGGAAGAAACGCAGCGCCTGATGCTTCTCGATGGCCCAGGCGACTTCCTCGTCGACATAGGGTGCGATCATCTGCGCGCACCAGTAGCCGTGGTCGGTGCGGATCAGGTTGCCGACGCTGATGTCGTGCAGCAGGCACGCGAGGACGATCTTTTCGTCGAGGCCGTTGATCTTCGCCAGCCTCGCGCTTTGCAGGATGTGGCTCGCCGGGGCGAAACGATATTTAAAGAAATCGATCAGCGTAGGCGCCTCGGGCATTTTCGGCAGGCGCGGGTCGTCGTGCTGATACCAGGGTCTCGTATCGCCCGGAATGGGGTCCGGCGTGCCCTCGATGCCGCAGGCCCAGGGCATGGCGATGCGCTTGTCCAGTTCGTCGCTCATTGCCTCTTCGAGCGCGTCGGCCTTGGCGGTCAGAGTTGTCGCGCCGGCGATAGAGGCGAGCGAGGCGGCGCTCATGTTGGTCAGGAACGAACGGCGGTCCATAAACCTTCTCCTGTGCTGGGTCAATGGTTCAAAGAACATACATATCACAATGCGGGGCATTGCTCTACTGTTTTGTTTATCGGCCGGAGTTAGACTCGGGTTTGCAGTTATGACAGTATTTGCCGGCCAGCCCTTTTCGGCGCGGCAAAATCCGGTTTTCTGAATGCAAGCAAGCACCAAAATGACTAATCCCACATTGACTTATCTGAAGTTCCGGGCCGCGGCCCTGTTTGCCGGCCTGGCCCTGTCCGCATCGGCCCTGGCCCAGGATTACGCCGCGGCGGTGGACGAAGCCCGGCTCGTCGGAGCGGACGCCGAACCCGGCGCCTGGATGTCCTATGGCAGGACCTATGACGAGCAGCGTTACAGCCCGCTCGATCTCATCGACCAGGACAACGTCGATCAGCTCGGCCTGGCCTGGTACGCCGAGGTCGATACCAGCCGCGGCCAGGAGGCCACGCCCATCGTGGTCGACGGCGCGTTGTACGTCTCGACCGCCTGGAGCATGGTTTACGCCTTCGACGTCGAAAGCGGCGAACAACTCTGGAAGTACGATCCGCAAGTCGACCGCGAAAAAGGCCGCGACGCCTGTTGCGACGTGGTGAACCGCGGCGTCGCCGTGTGGGACGGCAAGGTGTTTGTCGGCACCATCGACGGGCGCCTGGTGGCGATCGATTCGAGCGACGGCAGCCTGGAATGGGAAACGATGACCACGGATCCCGCCTTGCCGTATACGATCACCGGCGCGCCGCGGGTCATCAAGGGCATGGTCATGATCGGCAACGGCGGCGCGGAATACGGCGTGCGCGGTTACGTGACCGCCTATGACGCCGACAGCGGCGAACAGGCCTGGCGCTTCTACACCGTGCCCGGCAATCCGGCCGACGGCTACGAAAGCGACGTAATGACCGCGGCCGCAAACACCTGGACCGGCGAATGGTGGAACCTCGGCGGCGGCGGCACCGTATGGGACTCCATGGCCTACGACGCCGAACTCGACCTGCTTTACATCGGCGTCGGCAACGGCTCGCCCTGGAACCAGACCTTGCGCAGCCCCGGCGGCGGCGACAACCTCTTTCTCACTGCCATCGTCGCGCTGGACCCGGACGACGGCAGCTACGCCTGGCACTACCAGACCGTGCCGGGAGAAACCTGGGATTACACCGCGACCCAGCACATCATGCTCGCGGACCTGGAAATCGCCGGCGAGCAGCGCCGCGTGGTGATGCAGGCGCCGAAGAACGGCTTTTTCTATGTGCTCGACGCGGCCACCGGCGAGTTCATTTCCGGCGAACCGTACACACCGGTCAACTGGGCGAGCCACATCGACCCGGAAACCGGCCGCCCGGTCGAGAATCCCGAGGCGCGTTACGACCGCACCGGCGAGCCGGCCCTGGTGATGCCCGGTCCACTTGGCGGGCACAACTGGTATCCGATGGCCTTCAGCCAGCGCACCGATCTCGTCTACATCCCGGTTACCGAGAATTTCCTCGGTTATGTCAGCGACGCCGAGTTCATCGTCGACCCGGAAGGCTGGAATACCGGAATCGATTTCGGCCGCGGCATCACTTTCATGCTCGGCCTGCCCGATGCGCCGGTAAACGCCGCCCTGCTCAAGGCCTGGGATCCGGTGGCGCAGGAGGAAGTCTGGCGCGTGATGCATCCGGGCGGCTCGAGCGCCAGCGGCGTACTGGCGACGGCGGGCGGCCTGGTGTTCCAGGGTAATCGTTCCGGCGAACTGGCTGCCTTTAACGACGCCACCGGCGAGCAACTGTGGTCGACCTTGACCCAGGCGGGCGTCATGGCGGCGCCTTCGACTTTCATGGTCGGAGACGAGCAATACGTCGCCCAACTGGTCGGCTCTCCGGCTTTGCCCGAAGAGGGCCCTGGCGCGGCGGTGGCGACGACGGACCTTTCCACCAACAACTCGCGCCTGCTCGTCTATCGCATCGGCGGCGACGCGACGCTGCCGGAAATGCCTGACCTTGCGGAGATCGAAGCGGCGCCGGTGGAAATTCCCCAGACCGACGCTACCAACGAAATGATTGCCCAGGGCGAATCCGCTTACAACCGAAATTGCAGCGTCTGCCATGGGCCGTTCGCGGTTTCGATCCGGCTCGACACTTATCCCGATTTACGCATGAGCGGCATGCTCGGCGATGCCGAGGCGTGGCATGGCGTCGTGATGGAAGGCGACATGGCCGATTCGGGCATGGCGTCATGGGAGGGGATACTCGACGATTCCGACGCCGAGGCGATCCGGGCCTTCGTGATCACCATGGCGAATCTGGGGCAATAGGCGGGAGAGAAGGGACACCCATTGGAGGCTTACGAACCGAACGCGTTATCGATCCTGCCGCCCTTGCTGGCGATCCTGCTGGCGATCGCCACGCGGCAGGTCGTCATTTCCCTGGGGATCGGCATCTGGGCGGGATTCTGCCTGTTTCATTCGCTCGACCCCCTACGCGCCTTGCCGCTGGCGCTCGACGGCATAATCAACGTCTTTTCCGATCCGGGCGACACCCGAGTGCTCATTTTCACGCTCGTGATCGGCGGACTGATCGCCACGATCGAACAAATGGGCGGCGTGCGCGGCTTCATCCGGCTGCTCGAAAGCAGCGCCTGGGTCAACAATAGCTGGCGCGCGAAGTGGCTCGCTTATTTCACCGGCATCGTCGTCTTCGTCGAGTCGAATATCACCTTGCTCGTCGCCGGTGCGATTTCGCGGCCGCTGTTCGATCATTACCGGATTTCCCGCGAAAAACTGGCCTATATCATCGATTCGACTTCGGCGCCGGTTTGTATCCTGATTCCGCTCAACGCCTGGGGCGCCATCGTACTCGGGCTGTTGTCCTCGTCGGCTATCGAGAACCCGATCGACGTGTTCATCACCGCGATTCCACTAAATTTCTACGCGCTGATCGCGATCGCTTTCTGTGCGATCGCGATCTGGCGCAATCTCGATCTCGGGCCCATGCGCAAGGCCGAACAGCGCACTGCTGGAGGAGAGCTGCTCTGGCCCAACGCCACGCCCATGGTCGATCCATCGATTCTCGCGAGCCAGGAGGCCGCCGGCGAGGCGGACCGGGCGCGTTACATGATCGCGCCGATCGCGGTGATGGTGCTGAGCATGCCGATTTCGCTCTATATCACGGGCGACGGCGATATTACCGCGGGGTCGGGCTCGACCTCGGTGCTCTGGGCCGTGTTGCTAGCGCTTGCCTGCTGCTGGGCGCTCGTACTGTTCGACCGCCGCGGCAACGTCGACGAGTTGATGCGAACTTTCCTGCGCGGGGCGGGGGGGCTGCTGCCCGTGGCCGTGATTCTGTTGTTCGCGCTTGCTCTCGGGGACGTGGCGAATCTGCTGGGAACCGGAACCTATGTGGCGCAACTGGCGCGGGAGGCGATTCCGCTTTCACTGCTGTTGCCGCTGCTGTTCATCCTGTCCGCCTTCATCGCCTTTTCCATCGGTTCGAGTTGGGGGACTTTCGCCATCATGATTCCCCTGGCGATGCAGATCGCGCTCTCGCTCGACATCAATCCGGGTTATTTTCTTGCGGCGGTGCTCTCGGGTTCGATCTTCGGCGATCACGCCTCGCCGATCAGCGACACGACGGTGGTGGCCTCGATGGCTTCCGCCACAGATCACATCGACCATGTCCGGACCCAGTTGCCCTACGCCCTCACTTGCGCCGCGCTGGCGGTGCCGGCGTTCTTCCTGCTTGGCCTGATCGCTTTCTGACGGACGGCTCAGCGCCGGGACTTGTCGAGAATCGACTTGATCGTGAACGCCGCGACCATGTAGACCATCGTACCCATGGCCCAGCCGAACATCTCGAGTTGCCAGAGCGCATGGGAGGACGGGTCGACGGCGCGTCCGGAGAGAATCAGCACAATCCACAGCAGCAGGATCAGCAATGGCGCCAGCGCTGCCTTGCGCCAGGGGCCGGCCCAGTGGCGGTAAGCCATCAGCGGCAGGTAGGCGCTCGCGGCGAGGACGGGCAAAACAAGGATTGTAACGATCGACATTTCAGACCCCGGAAGCAGTGGGTTATCATGCGCGCCCTATGTCCATCCAGTCAATCGGCAGCGATTACCGCAACCTGGTGGAGTTGAACTACCAACTCTACAACGGGCTGTTTCTCACCTTGCCGCTCGACGCCGTGCAACAGACCGGCGTGTTGCTGCCGCTGCTCGAAGAAGCCTGCCGCGACGGTCTCGCCGCCGGCGCCGACCCGGCTCAGATCGTCAGCGATTTCTTCGCCTCCCATCGACCCGAATTCGACGAGGAAGAGCAAGCCGCCTTTTTGTTCAAGGTCGTGCAATACGTCGAACGCCAGATCGTGCTGGTGGACGCGCTTGAAGACGCGGCTTTCGAAAGGATTCACGATACGGTGCAGGGCAACGAGTTGCATCGCCTCGCCGCCAGGGCCGGCGCCGACAATTTGCAGGACGAATTGCTCGCCTTGCTCGATCGTTTCCGCGCCAGGGTTACGCTGACCGCGCATCCGACCCAGTTCTATCCCGGCACGGTGCTCGCGATCATCACCGATCTGACCGACGCGATTCGCAAGCAGGACATCAGCCGCTCGCGCAACCTGTTGCAGCAACTCGGCAACACGCCTTTCTTCAACAAGGAGAAGCCGACGCCGCTCGACGAGGCGGTGAACCTGGGCTGGTATCTCGGCAATATCTTCTATCCGGCCATCGGGCGCATTCACGCCCGGCTCGCCGAACAGCTCAACGGCGACTACGTGCCGAACCCGCGATTGCTCAGTGTCGGCTTCTGGCCGGGTGGCGATCGTGACGGTAACCCGCTGGTAACTGCGCCGATTACCACCGAAGTTGCAGGTAAACTACGCGATCTGATTCTTTCCTGTTACCACAAGGACATTCGCAAGCTGAAACGCAGGCTCAGTTTCGCCGGCGTTTACGAGCGCCTCGAAGAGATCGAGCAGCGCCTGCATTGCGAACTCGTGAACGAGCTTGACGCCGCTTATTCCTCCCCGGAACAACTCATCGCCGAACTGGAAGAAATTCGTGGGACAGTCATCGAGAAATACCAGTCGCTGTACCTGAACCAACTCGATTCCTTCCTGCTCAAGGTCCGGACTTTCGGCTTCCACTTCGCTAGCCTCGATATCCGGCAGGATTCGAGAATGCTCGCGGCAAGCCTCCGACAGGCGGTGGAGCACAATCCGAAACTGTTTCCGGCCAATTTCGAGTCGCTGGATTACGACGAAAAAGTCGATTTCCTGCTGAGCTTCAAAGGGGACACCCATTGGCCGGAAGCCAATTTCGAAAGGGACACCCATCGCGCGGAGGGCTCTGACGAGATTTTAGCCGACACCATGAATTCGCTCGTCCGGATGCGCGAGATCCAGCAGAGCAACGGCGAACTCGCCTGCCATCGCTACATCATCAGCAATTGCCGCGGACCGCTCGACGTCGCGACTCTGCTGGCGCTGTTGCGCGGTACCGGCTGGGCCGAGCCCGCGGTCGACATCGTGCCCCTGTTCGAAACCATCGCAGATCTCAACCAGGCCGGCGAAATCATGCGCAGCCTGTATGGCGACCCGCGTTATCGCGAACACGTGCGGCGGCGCGATTGCAAGCAGACCGTGATGCTCGGCTTTTCCGACGGCACCAAGGACGGCGGCTATGTGACCGCGAACTGGTCGATCTTCAAGTCGAAGGAAGACATCACCCGGGTATCGAGGGCGGCGGGAGTCGAAGTGCATTTCTTCGACGGCCGCGGCGGCCCGCCCGCCAGGGGCGGCGGCTGCACCTACCAGTTCTATGCCGCGCTTGGCAGAACGATCGAAAGCAACCAGATCCAGTTGACCGTGCAGGGCCAGACCATCAGCTCCCATTACGGCACCAAGGACGCCGCGGAACACAACCTGCGCCAGTTACTGGCCGCGGGGCTCGAAAACAATCTCTACGACCAGGTCGAAAGGGAAATCGATCTGCAGCAACGCGAATTGCTCGAAAAACTGTCGCGGATCAGTTTCGAGTGCTACCAGCAGTTCAAGTCACATCCCGAGTTCCTGCCGTACCTGCAACAGATGAGCACGATGGGCTATTACGGTCAGTCGAATATCGCGAGCCGGCCGCCGCGCCGCGGCGGTGGCGGAGAAGAGGATTTCGAGGATCTGCGCGCGATTCCATTCGTCGGCGCATGGGGCCAGCTCGGCCAGAACGTGCCGGGATTCTACGGCCTGGGAACCGCGTTGAAGCAATTGAAGGAGGCCGGGCGCCTGAAGGACCTGAAGAATCTGTACCGGCGCAACCGGTTTTTCCGCACCCTGGTCGGCAACAGCATGCAAAGCATGAGCAAGGCCAATTTCGAATTGACGGCCTACATGACCGAACATCCCAGGTTCGGCGAATTCTGGCGTCTGATCCACGATGAATTCAGGCTGAGCCGCGAAATGGTGCTGGAAATCTCCGGTCAGCGGAAACTGCTCGAAGACAACCCCGCCAGCCGCCTCAGCATCGAATTGCGTCAGCGCATCGTGCTGCCCCTGCTAGTCATCCAGCAATTCGCCTTCATGCAGATCAACCGAGGCGGCCGCAAGAAATCCGACCGCTCCCGCTACGAAAAACTCATCGTCCGCTGCATGTTCGGCAACATCAACGCCTCCCGCAACTCGGCCTGAGGATCAGAACTTCGTCGTCGGCAGCCAGATGTCAGCGTATTCGAATGCTCCTTCGAGTTTTTCGTCGATTTCAGGGTCGCTCTGGCCCTGGGCGAGCAAGGCCTGCTGGACGCCCCAGAGCGCCCAGATGTTATTCGGGTGCTCGTTGAGATCCTGCCGGTATTCGGCCAGGGCGTTGTCAAAGGCTTCCATTTCCATGTAGAGCGCGCCCAGCCAGTGGCGGGGCGAGAAGGGCAGCGGTTCGGGTTCGTCGTAGTTCAGTTTGTCGTAATAGCTTGCGGCTTCCTGGAAGGCGCCGAGGGCGGCTTCGCGGTTGTCTTCGGACCAGAAGATTTCGCCTTCGAGAATGTGCGCCATCGTGCCGATGATGTCCTTGCCGTCGTGGAAGCGGAAACGGGACGTGCTCGTGGCGGCGAGTTCCTGCAATTCCTCCGTGGTCTGCCGCGCTTTGTCGACGTCGCCGAGTTTCAGCGCCGCATAGCCGTGGGAGAAATCGAACATGGCGCGGTTGACTTCGCCCGCGGGCGGTTCCGTGACTTCCGTGATTTCCTCGAAACGGCCGAAGCGCACCAGCGCCAGGGTCAGCATCGCGGTGTTGCCGTTCAATCGCGCCAGGTCACGCGCCGCCTGCAGCGACGCCGCGCTTTCGCCGCCCATGGAGCCCGCGTAATAGAGCATCGTCAGGTTATGGGTGGCATAGGTCGAGATGCCGAGGCCATGGGCCGCTTTCTGGTCCGAAAGCCAGGCCTTGGCGTTGGCGCGCACCGCGTCGTGCCACAGGCCCATCTCGTTCCAGGTATGGCTCGGCATGTGGTTGATGTGGCTTGAGCCCGGAATCGTGTCGCCGAGATAGCGCGCGCAGGGGGCCGCCAGCTCCGGCGTCGGCGTGGATTCCGAGGCGTGTACGAGCAGATGGCAGGCGCCGGGGTGGTCTATCTTGCGGTCGAGCACCGACAGCAGCACGTTGTGCAGGTGGACGGTGTTGGGATTTTCCAGCGAGCGATAGCCGCGCCGCTCTTCGAGCAGGAACAGGGCGTCGCCGTAGAGCGTGACGATATCGAGGTCGTCGGGATGTTTCGCGGCCAATTCGGCCATCTCATCCCGGTAGAGTTCGTCCTGTACGCGGCGGGTTTCCGGGTCGTAGTCTTCGACGTAGCGGACCTGGATCGCCCGGATCATGTCGGCTTCCTTCGGGCTGGCGTTGTCGATCTTCTCCAGCGCCTTGCGCGCCGCCGCCAGTGCCCGCGGCGCCTCGGCGGTGGTCATGGCGCCGTTGAGATATGAACCCCAGGCCCAGGCTTCGCCCCAATAGCAGATCGCGCAATCGGGGTCCGCCTGCCAGGAAGCGTGGAAGGAACGCACGGCTTCCATCTTGGCGAAGCCATACATGAGCTGGAATCCTTGGTCGAAATAGCGCTGCGCCAGTTCGTTTTCCGAGGAAATGGGGTAGTGAAAATCGCCCATGGCCTCTTCGAGCAGCGGCATGGGTTCGTTGAACGCGGCCGGGTATTCGACTTCCTGGGCGATGGCGGAAGCCTGGACAACCAGTCCTGAAAACAGGCAGAGAGCGATAAGTGAATTTTTCATGTTTAAACCTTCTCTTTGTGTATCTCCGAGAATAGCACCTGCTCAAGGCATGGTGAACGAAACGGGCGCCGCCGGACCGAGCGGAAGACCAAGGGACACCCATAGAATCGTCAGAGCCAATCCCGCGAGCAGCAGGAATACCGAATACGGCAACATCGTCGCCACCAGGCTGCCGAGGCCGAATTCCTTCTGCCAGCGCTGGGCGAAGACCAGCACCAGCGGGAAGTAGGGCATCAGCGGCGTGATGATATTGGTGGCGCTGTCGCCGACGCGATACGCCGCGGTGCTCATTTCGGGGGAAATGCCCACCAGCATCAGCATCGGAACGAGTACGGGCGCGAGCAGAGCCCACTTGGCGCTCGCCGAGCCGATGAACAGGTTGAGCACGGCGCCGAAGAGGATGATCGAGGCCATCAGCAGCGTGTCGGGCATGTTCGAGCTTTCCAGCACCGCCGCGCCGTGAATCGCGAAGATCAGGCCAAGGTTCGACCAGTTGAACATCGCGACGAAATGCGCCGCGGCGAAAGAGAGCACGAGGTAGTAGGCCATGTCGCTCATGGCGCCTTGCATCATGGCGATCAGGTCGCGATGGTTCTTGACGGTTCCCGCCGCCGCGCCGTAGGCCCAGCCCGCCGCCAGGAAGATGACGAAAAAGCCGGCGACGAGGGACTGGAAGAGAGGGTTCAGGCGGGCTTCAGGGGGTGCGGACTCGTCGATCAGCGGCGTACCGGGGCCGATGCAGAGAAACACCCAGAGTGCGACAACGCCGAGAATGGCCCAGCCGGCGCGTTTCAGTCCCGCGCGTTCGGTGTCGCTGATGCCGGTATCCGGATCCTTGATGATGCCCGCGCTGCTGCTTTCCACGGAACCGTCGCTCGATTGCGCGAGGGGCACAAGCCGCGGCTCGATGACGCGGTCGGTGATGTACCAGATGACCGGCAGGAACACCAGGGTCATGGCGACGATGAAGAAGGCGTTGCCGGCGATATTGGCGTCCCAGGTCGGCAGGATCGTTTCGGCGGCGGCTTCGGTGATGCCGAACAACAGGGCGTCGAGTTGCCCCGGCAGCAGATTGGCGGAAAAGCCGCCGGAAACGCCGGCGAATGCGGCGGCGATGCCGGCGATGGGGTGTCTGCCCGCGGCGGCGAATATCACCCCCGCAAGCGGAATCAGCACGACATAGGCGGCGTCCGCGGCGAGATTGCCGAGCATGCCGACGAGAGCCACCGCGGGAGTGAGCAGCAACTTGGGTACGTTGCTCACCGCCGCGCTCATGGCCGAGCCGAGCAGGCCCGAGCGTTCGGCGACGCCGGCGCCGAGCATGACGATCAGCACGTAACCCAGCGGATGGAAGCTGGTGAAGGTCACGGGCATTTCCACCAGCAGGCGCCTGATGTTGTTTGCCGACAGCAGGCTTTCGGCCTGGATCACAACGGCGTTGCCGGCCGCGTCGACCTGGGTCGGATGCAAGGCAAAGGTGCCCATGGCGGCGGCGATCACGCTGATGGCGATGACGGCCAGGATGCAATACAGGAAGATGACGACCGGGTCGGGCAGGCGATTGCCGCCGCGTTCGATCCAGCCGAGAATGCCGCCGGTCCTGTTGTTATCGGTGATGGAATCAGTCGTCATGGTTCGCTCCTTTGGAAATCCCCGGCTTTAGCGCAGGAGTCGGAAGAATTCCCGCAAGTCGTTGAGATAGAGTTCGGGTTGCTCGAGCGCGGCGAAATGGCCGCCGCGCGGCATCACGGTCCAGTGGCGCAGGTCGTAGGCGGCTTCGGCCCAGGCTCGCGGCGCTATATAGATTTCCGCGGGGAAGATCGCCGCTCCGGTGGGCACATCGATGTATTCGATGGGCTTTTCCGCCGGTGTATTGCGGTTCTCGTAGTAGATCCGCGTGGACGAAGTGATCGTGCCGGTGAACCAGTAGATCGAGATGTTGGTCAGCAGATCGTCCTTGGAGAAATGATCGTCGAGATCGCCTTCAGGTCCCTGGGGCATGTCGGTCCAGCCGTGGAATTTCTCGACGATCCAGGCCGCGACGCCCGCGGGCGAGTCGGCAAGGCCGTAACCCAGGGTTTGCGGCTTGGTGCCCTGGATCGCCTGGTAACCGGTTTCGTTCTGCATGTACGCGGCGCGGGCGCCGGTCAGGGCGAGTTCTTCCGGCGTTGCCCGGTTGCGTTGTTCCTCGTCTTCCGGCGGCGCGGCGAGAATCATGTTCGAATGCAGGCCGATCAGGCGTTCCGGATAGTGATTGGCCAGGTGCCGGTTGATGATTGCGCCCCAGTCGCCGCCTGCGATGGCGTAGGATTCGTAACCGAGCCGCTCCATCAGGGCGGCCAGCATGAGCGCGATTCTTTCCGGGTTGTAGCCTCGCGCTTCGGGGATGCCGGAAAACCCGAAGCCGGGCAGCGATGGCGCGATGACATGAAAGGCGTCTTCGATTTCGCCGCCATGGGCGGCAGGGTCCACCAGCGGCGGAATGATGTCGAGAAACTCACTGATTGATCCCGGCCAGCCATGCACGATCATCAGCGGGATCGCATCCGGATTGGCCGAGCGCTGGTGGATGAAATGCATGTTCACGTCGTCGATTTCGGTCGTGAACTGGTCGAAGGCGTTGATCCGCGCCTCTTGCGCGCGCCAGTCGAATTCATTCATCCAGTACGTCAGCAACTCTTCCAGGTAGCCGCGTTCGGTGCCGTATTCCCAGGAAGTGCCGGGAATCTGGTCGGGCAGGCGCGTATTGGCAAGACGATTCCGCAAATCATCGAGTTCGGCCTGTGGGACACCCACTTGAAAAGGAACAATCAGCATTTCATTCACCTCGTTCGCAGCCTGGGGCGCCGCCTGGCCGGAAACCAGTGCAAGAAAAGCGGAAACGGCCAGCAGGTGGGCCATGCGTTTCATAAGTTCAAAACGACGTTCGAAATTCATTACTTGCTCTCCATCTTTTTCAAGGCGGTGGCTATCAGTTGCACAGCCTGATCGATTTCGTCATGGCTCACGTTCAGCGGCGGCAGCAGGCGGACGCTGTTGTTTCCGCCTTTGACCACAAGCAGCCCTTCTTCGCGCAATTGCGCGATTAAACGGCCCGCATCGACATTCAGAAAGACGCCGATCATCAGGCCGATCCCGGAAACTTCGGCGATGATGCCGGGGTTGGCGGCCTGCAGGTCGCGCAGCGATTGCATGAACCGGGCGCCATTGGCGCGCACCTGTTCGAGAAAATCCGGGCTGCTGATTTCGTCCACCACGGCATTCGCAACCGACATCGCCAGCGGATTGCCGCCGAAAGTGCTGCCATGGCTGCCCACGCTCATGGGAGCCGCGACCGCTTCGCGGGCCAGGCAGGCGCCGACGGGGAAGCCGCCGCCGAGACCTTTGGCGGATGCGAGGATGTCGGGTTCCGCGCCAAGTTGCTGATGGGCGTAGAAAGTGCCCGTGCGGCCGACCCCGCATTGCACTTCATCGAACATCAGCAAGATTTTGTTTTCGTCGCATAACTGCCTGACTTGTTTCAGATAGTTTGGATCGACAGGGCGGATGCCGCCTTCGCCCTGCACGGGCTCGAGAATCACGCCGGCGGTTTCATCGGTGATTGCTGCCGCCAGGGCGTCGATGTTGCCGAACTCGGCCTGGTCGAAGCCTGCGTCGCCGGCGAGGAAGCCTTCGCAATGGGTGCTGTTGGCTGCGGCGGCGATCGTAGCCAAGGTGCGGCCATGGAAGGAATCACTGAGCCCGATGATGCGCTTGCGATGGGTGTCCCCTCCGGGGGCCTTGCGATGGGTGTCCCCTTTGGAGTAGTGGTAGCGGCGCATCATTTTGAAGCCGCATTCGACGGCTTCGGCGCCGGAATTGCAGAAAAACGCCCGGTCCGCGAAACACAGCCCGGTCAGTTTTTCCGCCAGCTGCTCGGAGGCGGGAATGCGGAACAGGTTGGAAGTGTGCCAGAGCGCGCCGGCCTGGGACGTCAGCGCCTCGACCAGGCGCGGATGGCAATGGCCGAGGCTGTTGACGGCGATTCCCTGGGCGAAATCGAGATATTTCCTGCCGGCTTCGCACCAGACGTATGAACCGGCGCCATGCGACAACGCCAGGTCGCGTACGCCGTAGTTTTCAAGCAGGGCGGAACTCATGGAATGCCTGGGAAGTCCAAATGAGACAGTTCAACGAGTGCGCTATCATGCGCTATCGCACAATTTGATTCAATTATGAACAAGTTCGACCCCTCCCATTTCGTCAACGGCAACCGCATCTGCGAACCGATGCCCGAGGGGCTTGAAAGGGCAGTCTTCGGTCTCGGCTGCTTCTGGGGCGCGGAACGCATGTTCTGGCAATTGCCGGGCGTTTACAGTACCGCGGTCGGCTATGCCGGAGGCGTTTCAGCCAACCCGAGCTACGAAGAGGTCTGCGGCGGCATGACCGGCCATGTCGAAGTGGTGCTGGTCTGGTTCGATCCTGCGCAGATCAGCTATGAACAACTGCTCGCCGAGTTCTGGGAAAACCACGACCCGACCCAAGGCATGCGCCAGGGCAATGATCGAGGCACGCAATATCGTTCGGCGATATATACCGTATCCAGCGGGCAGGACAAGGCCGCCAGGGCCAGCCTGGAACGTTGCGGGGAATTGCTCAGGCAACGCGGCTTTCCGGAAATTACCACGGAAATCAAGACACTGGAGCAGTTTTATTACGCCGAGGATTACCACCAGCAATATCTGGCGAAGAATCCTTTCGGCTATTGCAGCCTCGCCGGAACCGGAATCTGCATGCGGCCGGAAGCCTAGCCTTTCAGAAAATCGCGGATCTCGTCTTCCTTGGCCATGGCGTCGTGGAAGCCGAGGTCTGCTAGCCGATTGCAATAGCCTTGCTCGAACAGGATCAGGCTGAGCATGGTGCTTGAGCTGTCAGGATTGATGTAACGCGCCATGCCCTTTGGTAATTCGTCGTAATAGTCGACGGCGAGCTGGTTGACGCGTTCGCTGGGTGAGATTTCCAGGAACTCGATCGGTTCGCTTCCGTCTCCTGAGGTCCGGCCCGGACCGCCCTTGCGGCTTCTTGCCATCCGGTTCATGCGCTTAAGCACTTCGAGGTCGTTTTCCAGCGTGTCGACGAAGGCGCCGTTCATGATGTGACCGAGCACCTGGTAGCTCGACGGCTCCTCGGTCAGGCTTTCGTCGCCGCCGGCCTTGCTGCGATTGCCGCTGACGCCGATCACGAACAACCGCCGCGCGCCGAGCCGCAAGGCCGGGCTGGCCGGTGACACTTGTCGCACGGCGCCGTCGCAATAGTATTGGCCCTCGATCGAAACCGCCGGGAACAGCAGAGGAATTGCGCAGGACGCCATCAGGTGTTTTATGCCGAGCTTGCAGCGCCGGCCGATGCGATGGGGCCCGGTCCAGTCCTCCGTTCCCTTCACTGCCTGGTAGAAGGAAACCGATGTCCCGGTGCCGTAGGCGGATGCGGTGATGACAAGAGCGTCGAGCATGCCGCGGTCGATATTGCGCTGGATCTTGTCGAGGTCGAATTTGCGTTTCAGCAATTTGCGCAGCGGCTTGTTGTCGAGAAAGGCCGAGGCTCGCGAAGCGCCGCCGCCCGCGACGATCGAGAACATCAGGTTGGACACGCTGACGAACAGGTTGCCCGTCATCGGCTCGTAGACTGTGTCGCTGCGGATATTGCCCCAGATTTCCGAAAGCGAATTGACGCCGTTTTGCAGGCATTCGGCCTCGGTGGCGAGCACGGCGGCGTTCAAGGCGCCCGACGAGGTGCCGCAGATAATATCGAAGGGGTTCGGCGCACGTTCGGGAAGCAATCTGGCCAGCGCCCGAAGCACGCCGACCTGGTAAGCCGCCCGGGCGCCGCCGCCGGAGAGAATCAAACCAGTCGGCAATTTGCCGCTAGCCGCCAAAAAACTCATAAATTCGGTATCCTGTATCCCAAAATCATGGGACACCCATTGTCAGTAAAATCATGGGACACCCATCATCACCGAGACAGAATTTCAGAGAGAGTCGCAGTTCGTGTCAAGTAAGACAGGCAAAAAAAGAGATCGGCTGGTAGTCGCGATTTCATCGCGTGCCCTGTTCGATCTCGCGGACAGCCACCGCATTTACGAGGAAGAAGGGTTGGGGGCTTACCGGGAACACCAGATCGCCGAGGAAAACGAGCCGCTGAAGCCGGGTGTTGCTTTTAACCTCGTCAACAAATTATTGAAACTCAACGGGGTTCTCGACCATCCCGCGGTCGAGGTCATCCTACTCTCGCGAAACAGCGCCGATACCGGATTGCGCATCTTCCATTCGATCCAGCATTACAAGTTGTCGATCACCCGTGCCGCATTTTGCAGCGGCAACAGTCCTTACCGCTACATCCCGGCCTTCGGCAGCCAGTTGTTCCTCTCTCTCGACGGCGCCGACGTGCGCCAGGCGCTCGAACTCGGCGTCGCGGCCGCGACTATCGTGCCGTCGAGGCATAGTCGAAAATCGGACGACCATCTGAAAATCGCTTTCGACGGCGACGCCGTGCTGTTTTCGGACGAATCGGAAAAGATCTACCAGGAGCAGGGGCTGGAAAGTTTTAAGCGGAATGAGAGCCGAGCCGCCAGGGAACCCCTCGAAGGCGGCCCCTTCAAGCCGTTTCTGGCCGCCTTGCAGCAGATCCAGATGGCTTTTCCCGACGGCGAGGCGCCGATCAGCACATGCCTGATCACCGCCCGTTCGGCGCCGGCTCACGAACGCGTGGTGCGCACCTTGCGCGCCTGGAACATCCGCATCGACGAATCGCTTTTTCTCGGCGGATTGCCCAAGGAATCCTTCCTGCAGGCATTCGAGGCCGACATCTATTTCGACGACCACCGCGAATATTGCGATTCGGCAAGCAATCTCGTCGCCACGGGCCACGTGCCCCACGGCGTGCTGAATCCCTGACCTGTATCAGGTCTCAGACGAAAACGGTGTAATAGATTCCCAGGACACCCAGGATAAGGATCAGCGCCACGCGCAGGATCTGCTCGGGCAGCAGGTGACCGACGCGCGAGCCAAGTTGTATCGCCGGCAGTGAACCGATCAGCAGGCTCAGAAGCAGGATCGGATCTACGAATCCACCGCTCAGGTAGCCCAGGCCCGCAATCAGGGTCAGCGGGACCGCATGGGCGATGTCGGTACCGACGATCCGCACCGCCGACAGCCGCGAATGCAGCATGAGCAGGACCGCGGCGCCGAAAGCGCCGGCGCCGACCGAGGAAAGCGTCACGCAGACGCCGAGAAACGCGCCGGTCAGCCAGGTAAGGAAAAACGACTCGCGTTTGTGCGCTCGCGGAACTTTCGGCAGCCGGTTTTGCAAAATGAGAATCAGGCTGGTGACGATAAGCATCGCGCCCAGGCTTCGGGTCAGTAATTCCTCGAACAGGGCCGAATTCTGGAACTGCTCGTCGAGCAGCAGCACGTGCACGGCAATGGCAGCCGGGATGCTGCCGGCGGCGAGGTAGGCCACGATCGGCCAGGCGACATGATGACGCCGATGATGCGAGACGGCCCCGCCCATCTTCGTAATCCCCGCATAGAACAGATCGGTGCCGATGGCGACGGGCGCCGGATAGCCGATGATGAGCAGAAACGGCGTCATCAGCGAACCACCGCCCACGCCGGTTACCCCGATGGCGAAGCCGACAACGGCTCCCGCCAGAACCTGAATCAGAAAATCCATGTTATTTCTTGTGTAGTCCGCATTCCTTGAGGGTGGCTTCCTCCCACCACCAGCGCCCCTCGCGTTCGTGCTGGCCGGGCCCCGTGGGCCGGGTGCAAGGTTCGCAGCCGATACTGGCGAAGCCCTGATCGTGCAGGGGATTATAGGGAATCTCGAGCATTCTGATCTGATTCCATACCTCGCCCGAAGTCTGGTTCGCCAGCGGATTGATCTTGATCAGTGGGACACCCATATTCGAGAACCGCGCATCGATCTCGAATACGTCGATTTCCAGGCGGGTAGGGGACTGATCCCGGCGTATTCCGCTTATCCATGCGTCGAAGCCTTCGAGATGGCGCCGCATGGGTTCGATCTTGCGAATTTCACAGCATTCCTCGTGGCCGTCGCGATAGAAGCTGAACAGCCCCTTCTCGCTGACCAGACGCCGCAGGCGTTCGGCGTCCGGATAGAGCATGTCGACCCGCAGCCCATAGGTTTTGCGCACGCGTTCGATGAACTCATAGGTCTTTGCGTGGAGCCGGCCGGTATCGAGCGTGAAGACCCGAACGTCCGGTCGCAATTTGCTTGCGAGATGCAACAGCAACACGTCTTCCGCGCCGCTGAAGGACAGTGCGCAGTTCGGCCAGGTATCAAAGGCGCAGGCGAGGATTTCCCGCGGCGAGGCATCCGCAAGACGTGCGTTCAGTTCCTTGAAATCGGCATCGGTAGACATCAAGCAATCCTTGAGAGGGGACACCCATCAAGCTGGCTCTGAAGGGACACCCATGGAGCGGCGATTCTCGATAATTTTTCCCCCAGCGTAAAGTCCCGCCCGCCGCCTTTTGAAAGCCGGGGCCAGTATCTGCTAGATTTGCGCCCATTCGCCAGGGGGAGAAGAAGTCGTGGAAATTGCCTGTCTCGATCTCGAGGGAGTACTCGTGCCGGAAATCTGGATCGGCGTCGCCGAGCACACCGGCATCGACGCGCTACGTGCAACGACCCGGGACATACCCGACTATGACGTGCTCATGCGCCAGCGGCTGAGGTTGCTCGAAGAACATGGGTTGGGCGTGGACGAAATCCAGCAGGTTATCGCAGGCATGGCGCCGCTCGAAGGCGCAAAAGACTTCCTCGATTGGCTCAAGGCGCGCTTCCAGGTAATCATTCTCTCCGACACCTTCTACGAATTTTCCCACCCCTTGATGCGTCAACTCGATTTCCCGGCGCTTTTCTGCCACCGGCTCGAAATCGGGAACGGCCGCATAACAGGCTACAGGCTGCGCCAAAAAGATCCCAAGCGCCAAAGCGTTAAAGCCCTGCACGCATTGAATTTCCGGGTAATCGCCGCGGGCGACTCCTATAACGACACAACCATGCTTGAGGAAGCCGACGCCGGCATCCTCTTCCGGGCCCCGGCCAACGTAATCGAAGCCTTCCCCCAATACCCCTTGGTAACCACCTTCGAAGAACTGCGGGATCAGTTCCGCCGCGCCAGCGAACGCTCTATACCCGAATGACCCTTCGGCTTGGGTTACGCGGCATTCTTCGTTCTGTTCCTTTCCTTGGCCGCCAACTTTTCCAGGCCGTTGAACATCGTGATCGCCTCTCGCTGAATCTCCAGCGCCAGCATTCGCCACTGTTCCTGGTTCAACCGCAAGGTTGACAGCAAGGACGGAGCATATTCCGGAATGAATCCATTCTTGTCCGTACGCGCAATCCGGCCTGTCCAATCCACCAACTCAATGTAGTTGCGCAGATCGTACGGTAACGAGGCCGGTCCCTGTCCGTCATTCATCCCGGTGCCGAACGGCATCAGCCTGGGAGTCGGACTTTCCGTTACCTCGCCGTTTTCTGACGCCGCGCGGCGAATTCGCGCCTGAATGGAAGTAAACTCCGACTCCTCCAACGCCTCACATACTCCGGCCCGCATCGGATTGAGGTCAATATACGCCATGCACGACAACAACGCCGCCTCATCCAGAAGCGCCTGGGATTTGAATCGCCCTTCCCAGAATCTCCCCGTGCATTCGTCTTCCTTGTTGGCCCTGCGGGCGATGTACTCGTTCAGGCAGCGCATGAACCAACTTATGTCGGCTAATCGTTCGCGCCAGATTTCGACGATGCAGTCCAGTTGACGAAATTCCGCCTCCGACTTCAGGTCGCCGCGCAGGTAGCAATGTACCAACGGGTCGCCCTTGTACAAACTTAGCCAGCGGCCGATAACTGCATCCCGGGTCCAGGAACGACTTCTGCCCTGATCCACGTGCAGAACCACATGGTAGTGATTGCTCATCACCGCGTAGGCGGCGATGTCGATGGCGAAGACTTCGCCGAGTAGCGTCAGGCGGTCCACCAGCCAGGGCTTTCGGTGGTCGAAATTCTTGCCGGAATACCGATCTTCGCCACATAGGAAGGCTCGCCGCACGCAGCGGGAAACACAGTGGTAGTAAGGCGTGTCGTCCAGCGACACGATTTGCGAACGGGGCCGGGTCATCCTTCGCCTGCAAGTTCTGCGTATCTCTTGCAGGTAGTTATAGTCAAGATTTGTCAGAACGCCAGATTTTGGAATTCTTTCGGATGGGTGTCCTTTCCGAGAGGAACTCAATCCAGGTGTGATCGGATTGAACCGGCCAGGTCGATGGCCTTGCCGAGGTAGGTTCGCGGGGTGAGTTGCAGTAGTGATTGCCTGGACTCATCGGGTATATCGAGCTTTTTGACGAAAGCGCGGATGGCGGCCTCATTTACTTTGCGGCCCCGGGTAAGTTCCTTCAGTTTTTCGTACGGTTCCGGCACGTCGTGGCGGCGCATCACCGTCTGAATCGCCTCGGCGAGGATTTCCCAGCAACCGTCGATGTCCGCGTCGATTATTTCGGCATCTAGTTCGAGTTTTCCAAGCCCCGCCAGGGTCGAACGGAAGGCGAGCAGGCTGTAGCCCAGAGCAATACCGAAATTTCGGAGTACCGTTGAATCGCTCAAGTCCCGTTGCAGGCGTGAGATCGGCAGTTTCTCGGCCAGATGATGCAGCAAGGAGTTGGCTACGCCGGCATTGCCTTCGGAATTCTCGAAATCGATCGGATTAACCTTGTGCGGCATCGTAGAGGAGCCCACTTCGCCGGCAACCGCACGCTGCCGGAAATAGCCCAGTGAAATATAGGTCCAGAGGTCGCGGTCGAGGTCCAGAACGATGGTGTTCAGACGGCTGAGTGCCGCGCAATACTCGGCAAAGGAATCGTAAGGCTCGATCTGGGTGGTATAGGGATTCCAGCCCAGGCCGAAGCTCTCGACAAAATCCCGGGCCAATCCGGGCCATTCGACGTCCGGATACGCCGCGACATGCGCGTTGTAGTTGCCCACCGCGCCATTGATCTTGCCAAGCAGTTCGACCTTCCGGAATTTGTTCAACTCACGCTGCAGACGCCAGACGAAATTGGCGAGTTCCTTGCCCATCGTGGTAGGCGATGCGGGCTGACCATGAGTTCGCGAGAGCATCGGCTGTGCTGCAAACTGTTCGCTCATGGCAGTCAACGCCTCGACCAGTTGCGCAAGCGCCGCGGCCAGCGCCTCGCGGCCATCGCGCAACATGAGCGCGTAGGCAAGATTATTGATGTCCCAGGTGGTGCACGCGAAATGTACGAATTCTAAATGCGGGTTCAACTCTGGCTTTTGCGAAAGTTGTTCCTTGAGAAAATACTCGACGGCCTTGACGTCATGCCGCGTAGTCGCCTCCAGTTCCTTGATGCGCGCGGCGTCGGCGATCGAAAAGTCGGCGGCAAGATTTCGGAGAAACTCCCCGGCGTCATCGCCTGGCGGCGGACATTCGGCGATGCCGGGCTCGGCGGCCAGCTTCAGCAGCCACTCGATTTCGACCTGCACCCGATAACGCATCAGGCCGTATTCGCTGAATATGGGCGCCAGTTCGGCGCATTTCTCGCGATAGCGCCCGTCAAGCGGAGAAAGCGAAAGCAGTTCGTGTTCCTGATCCATACCGCACCTCAATGCAGACAACGTTCAATCGGCGCGCCTCCGAGGCAGCGTTCGTCCTGGTAGAACACCACATACTGGCCCGGCGTGACCGCCTTCTGCGGGTGGTCGAATTCAACCCGTAACTGTCGTTCGCCGACGCTGACTATCTCACAGCCGAAATCCGGCTGCCGGTAGCGCGTCTTGGCGCTGCAGCGCAGCGGCAGCGGCGGAATTTCGCCGTTGATCCAGGCTGGCATGTCCGCGATCAGTCCGTTGCTTTGCAATTCCTCGTGGTCCTCGCCTTGCACGACATAAAGTACGTTGTTCCCAAGATCCTTGCGCGCTACATACCACGGTGCTTCCGGATAATCGCGCAAACCGCCGATTCCAAGTCCCTGGCGTTGGCCGACAGTGTAATACATCAGCCCCTGGTGCCGTCCGACCTCGTCTCCCGCGGGCGTCATGATCGCTCCAGGCTGCGCCGGCAGATAGCGTTGCAGGAAGTCGCTGAACTTGCGTTCGCCTATAAAACAGATGCCGGTGCTGTCCTTTTTGTCGTGTGTCGGCAGTTTCAGTTCCGCCGCCAGTTTCCGCACTTCGGGCTTGGTCATCTCGCCGAGGGGAAACAGGCAGCGGCGGATGCAGGCTTCGCTGACTTCGCAAAGAAAATAACTTTGATCCTTGTTGGAGTCGGCGCCCTTGCACAACCAGACATGGGTGTCCCTTTCCAGGCGGCGCGCATAGTGGCCGGTTGCGATCAGGTCCGCGCCGAGTTCGAGTGCGTATTCGAGGAAAGCCTTGAACTTGATTTCGCGATTGCAGACGACGTCGGGATTCGGCGTGCGGCCCTGCCGGTATTCCTCGAGGAAATGCCGGAATACGTCGTCCCAGTATTCGGCCGCGAAATTGGCCTCGTGCAAATCGATGCCAAGCATCTCACACACTGCTCTGGCGTCGGCCAGATCGGCTTCGGCGGTGCAATATTCGGTGCCGTCGTCTTCCTCCCAGTTCTTCATGAAAAGGCCCTCTACCTGGTAGCCCTCACGCAGCAGCAAGCTGGCGGCGACCGATGAGTCGACGCCGCCGGACATGCCCACGATGACTCGCGAGCCTTGTGAATTCGGCGTATTCATGCAGCGTGCATTTTAACAGGTCGAGTTCCGCATGGGTGTCCCATCGTGTTACTCCATCGTGTTACTCATGGGTGTCCCATCATGGATACGCATGGGTGTCCCGTGGAACATGGGTGTCCCATCGTGGATAATGCGGGACATGAGTGGACTGACGCATCTGGACGAGTCCGGCAATGCGCGGATGGTCGATGTCGGCGACAAGCCCGACAGCCGGCGCGTGGCCGTCGCCGGCGCCCGTGTGCGCATGAAAGCGGAAACGCTGGAATTGATCGCTGCGGGAGGGCACAAGAAGGGCGACGTGCTGACCGTGGCGCGGGTCGCCGGAATCCAGGCGGCCAAGAATTGCGCCACGCTCATTCCCATGTGCCATCCGCTGATGCTCAGTTCGGTCGACATCCTTCTCGAATTGAACCGGGAAGCGAGTTGCGTCGAAATCACGGCAACCTGCAAGGTGAACGGACCTACGGGGGTCGAGATGGAAGCCCTGTCCGCCGCCGCGGTCAGCGCGCTGACGATTTACGACATGTGCAAGGCTGTCGATCGCGGCATGAGCATCGAAGGATTGTGTCTGCTGGAAAAATCCGGCGGCCGCAGCGGCACGTACCAGCGCCCGGAGCAGGGCGGCTGATGTTGCAGATACACTATTTCGCCAGCGTGCGGGAAGCTGTCGGCCGCGACCGGGAACAGATCGAATTGCCCGGGGACGTCGCCACGGTAGCCGATCTGGTCCGCCATCTGCGCACCGTCGATGCCGGCTTCGAGCGCATGATCGGCGAGCAGGAACAAGTACTCGTCGCGGTAAATCAGGCTGTCGCGGGCGACGAGGGAGCGGTCGCGGACGGCGACGAAGTCGCCTTCTTCCCGCCCATGAGCGGTGGCTGAAATGGCGCAGGTCAGCGTCCAGGCCGAAGATTTCGATCTCGGCGCCGAATACCGGCGACTTTGCGCCGACGCCCCCGGCGGCGGAGCGGTAGTGACCTTCTGCGGCCTCGTGCGGGAATACTACGACGTCGGCGGCGCGGACGAAGTCCGGGAACTGCGCCTGGAACACTACCCGGGCATGACCGAGAAAAGCATCCTCGATATCGTCAGGCAGGCCGAGCAACGCTGGGATCTGCTCGCGGTCAGGATCGTTCATCGAGTGGGAATATTGCGCCCCGGCGAACAGATCGTCTTTGCCGGCGTGGCCGGCCGCCATCGCGGCGAGACCTTCGAGGCGGCGAATTTCATCATGGACTATCTGAAAAGCGAGGCGCCGTTCTGGAAAAAGCAGATCACCCGAAACGGCAGTGAATGGGTAAACATCCGCGAGAGCGACCGGGAAGCGCTGTCGCGCTGGCAGGCCGCCGACGATCAGGCGTCGGCTCGGAAATGACTACGGCGGTTCAGTCGCCGTCGCCGGTTTCCGCCGCCGGCTCCGAAGAATTCGGTTCCGGGTCCGGGTCGGACAATGGCTTGATATTCGCGGCGTGCAGTCCCTTGGGTCCTTCCACGGTATCGAACGATACGAGTTGTCCGGCTTTCAGGGTCTTGTAGCCGTCCATGCCGATGGCGGAATAGTGTGCGAACAGGTCGTCGCCGCCGTCGTCCGGTAAAATGAAGCCGAATCCTTTGGCGTTGTTGAACCATTTGACCTGGCCGGTGCTCATCGTAAGCTCCAAGGTATTGATTACCGTCAAGTTTGTCGGGAGGGCGCTGGTTTTTTGGATTTGCTATACACTATCAACCTTTGAAAGTCAAAGTTTGAAACTTGTGGAATTTGGGTTATTGATAAGGCGGACGGACTTGAAATCGATGCTCCAGGACCCATACGGATGAGCAGCCTACCGCGCAATGTGGACGACGACACCGGCGGCGAACTGCAGGAACAGGTCAAGACCGGCAAGCCGAAACTGTCGCAGCCGCCGCTCTACAAGGTCGTCCTGATCAACGACGATTACACGCCGATGGATTTCGTCGTGGATGTGTTATGTACTTTCTTCCATCTCGACGTCGAGAAGGCCACGCAGATCATGTTGAAGGTCCATACGGAAGGCAAGGGCGTATGCGGGGTATACAGCAAGGACATCGCGGAAACAAAGGCCGCCCAGGTGAACAGGTATTCGCGTGAAAGTCAGCACCCGCTGTTGTGTTCGGTTGAAGTGGATCGTTAAGCCATGTTGAGCAAAGAGTTGGAAACCAATCTGAACGAAGCCTTCAGTGGCGCGAACGAAAAGCGCCACGAGTTCATGACGATCGAACATCTGCTGCTCGCGCTGCTGGACGACGAAGTCGCCTGCAACGTGCTGCGCGCCTGCGATTGCGACCTGGCGCGCCTGCGCGGAGAACTCGCGGAATACGTGGACTCCATGACGCCGCTGATTCCGGAGGCCGAGACGTCGCGCAAGACCCAGCCGACCCTCGGCTTTCAGCGCGTTATCCAGCGCGCCGTTTTTCACGTGCAATCGTCCGGCCAGCGGGAAGTCACCGGCGCCAACGTGCTTGTGGCGATTTTCGCAGAGAAGGACAGTCATGCGGCATACGTTCTCAGGCAGCAGGATATCGCCCGCATCGACGTCATCAATTACATCTCCCACGGCATTTCCAAGGTTGCGGGCGAAGGCGCCGGCGAGGACCCGCTGCGCGAGCAGCAAGGCGCCGAAGGCGCGGAAGAGCGCCGTGCTTCTCCGCTGGAAAGTTTCACCACCAATCTCAACCGCCAGGCCGAACTCAACCGCATCGATCCGCTGATCGGCCGTTCCGACGAAGTGACCCGGGTGATCCAGGTGCTGTCGAGACGCCGCAAGAACAATCCGCTATTGGTTGGCGAGTCGGGCGTGGGCAAGACCGCCGTGGTCGAGGGTCTCGCCCGGTTGATCATCGAAGACAACGTGCCCGAGGTATTCAAGGATTGTGTGATCTACGCCCTCGATCTGGGCGGATTGCTTGCCGGCACCAAGTACCGCGGCGATTTCGAGAAACGATTCAAGGCCTTGCTCGGTGAACTTGCCAAGCAGCCGAAGGCAGTATTGTTCATCGACGAGGTGCATACCATCATCGGCGCCGGCGCGGCCTCGGGCGGCGTCATGGACGCTTCGAACCTGCTCAAGCCCGTGCTGACTTCGCCCAATCTGCGTTGTATCGGCTCGACCACCTACCAGGAATATCGCGGAATCTTCGACAAGGACCGGGCGCTGTCCCGCCGCTTCCAGAAAATCGACGTGGAAGAGCCCGATGTGGAAACCACCTACCGCATTCTCAAGGGGCTCAAGAGCCGCTTCGAGGAACATCATGCCCTGCGTTATACAGACAAGGCGCTGAAGGCCGCTTCCGAACTGGCCTCGCGCTATATCACGGATCGCTACATGCCCGACAAGGCCATCGACCTGATCGACGAGGCCGGCGCCTTCCAGCGGCTGCAGCCCCAATCGCGCCGCAAGAAAGTGCTGCAGGTGGCTGATATGGAAAGAATGGTCGCCGCGATCGCCCGCATTCCGCCGAAAACCGTATCGAGTTCGGATATCGAGGCGCTGAAGAACCTGGAGTCCAATCTGAAGATGGTCGTCTTCGGCCAGGATCCGGCGATCGATACCCTGGCGACCGCGATCAAGCTGTCGCGCGCCGGACTCAACGAAGGCGAACAGCCCATCGGCTGTTTCATGTTCGCCGGTCCCACCGGAGTGGGCAAGACCGAACTCAGCCGGCAACTCGCGAACATCATGGGTATCGAACTCCTGCGGTTCGACATGTCCGAGTACATGGAGCGGCATACGGTTTCGAGGCTGATCGGCGCGCCGCCGGGCTATGTCGGCTTCGACCAGGGCGGCCTGCTTACCGAAGCGGTAACCAAGAATCCCCATTGCGTGCTGCTGCTCGACGAGATCGAGAAGGCGCATCCGGACGTGTTCAACCTGCTGTTGCAGGTAATGGATCATGGCACGCTCACCGACAACAACGGGCGGCATGCCGATTTCCGCAACGTCGTCCTGATCATGACGACCAACGCGGGTGCGCGGGAAATGGCGCGGGCGTCGATCGGTTTTACCGCGCAGGATCACTCCACCGACGGCATGGAAGCGATCAAGAAGGCCTTTTCGCCAGAGTTCCGCAACCGCCTCGACGCGGTGATCCAGTTTGGACCCCTGTCGCCAGAGACGATCCGCACCGTGGTAGACAAGTTCCTTGTCGAATTGCAGGTCCAGCTCGACCCGAAGAAGGTGCAATTGCACGTTGACGAGTCGGCCGTCGACTGGTTCATCCGCAATGGTTACAGCGAAACCATGGGCGCACGGCCCATGGCCAGGCTCATCCAGGAGAAACTGAAAAAGGAACTCGCCGAGGATATTCTTTTCGGTGAATTGTCGGATGGCGGCGGCGATGTCCATGTCAGCGCCGGAGACGGCGAGGACGACGATATCCAACTCGATATCAGGAGCCGCAGCAAGCTTGAGGAAAAAGAGCCCAGTTGACGCCGGTGTGGGTTTTTCGGCTTATCGGGCCCGATAAGTGATCCGTCCCTTCGACAGGTCATAGGGAGTCAACTCCACTTTCACCTGGTCTCCGGTAAGGATTCTGATGTAGTTCTTGCGCATTTTGCCCGAGATGTGGGCGGTTATTATGTGCCCGTTCTCCAACTTGACCCGAAACATGGTGTTGGGAAGGGTATCGATGACTTCACCCTCGATTTCGATCTGGTCTTCTTTTGCCATTCACTTCTCCTCGGCAACCGGAATGCGGCGCATTGTGCCGCATTTCCCCGGTATTCGCAAAAGCACGGGCGAAAAAACCGCCGGTTTTCGACGCCTGCCGGGCGGCTTCAGTTCAGCCGGACCCATTTGCCGTCGAGCAGCAATTCGACAGGCCGGAAATCCTTCTTGTAGTCCATCTTGGGACAGTTTCTGATCCAGTAGCCGAGGAAAAGGTAGGGCAGGCCCGCCGCTAGCGTTCTGCGAATCTGCCAGATGATCGAATACGTGCCGAGGGATCTGCGCGGCAGGTCGGGATCGAACCAGGTGTAAACCGCGGACAGGCCCTGATCGAGCAGGTCGGCGACGCAGACGGCCGCCAGTTCGCCGTCCAGCATGAACTTCACGAACAGTGTGTCCGGCGTCGCAGTGCGGATGAAGGCGTGGTATTGCTCGCGCGTGGCCGGATACATGTCGCCGTCGCCATGCCGGGCGGCGATGTATTTTCGATACAGGGCGAAACTTTCGTCATCGTCGATCAGATCGTCTTCGACCGCGATCAGATCCTTGTTGGCTTGCCAGATTCGCTTGTAGCGCCGGCGCCACTCGAAGTCCGCTACGGGGATGCGAAGGGGAATGCAGGCGCCGCAGTTTTCGCAGTCCGGGCGATAGAAATGGGCGCCGCTGCGGCGAAAGCCGTTTTCGGTCAGCCGGCTGTAGATATGCCGGTCCATCGGCAGGGAAGGGTCGATAAACACCGTGCTGGCGAGCTGCTCGTCCTTGTAGCTGCAAGGATGAGGTCCGGTGCGGAACAGCCGCAATCTGCGTGAAGTGGTCTGGCGCATTCAATCCGGCTCCCGGGAGGGCAGGTCGAATTCCCATTTTTTCGGCGGCGGCTCGCTTATCAGCCGGGACAACTGTTTGAGAAATTCCTTGCGCGGAATCTCCACCGCCCCGAGAGACATTAAATGATCGCTGCTGACCTGACAATCGATCAATCGGAATTCCCACGCGAGCAATTGCCGCACCAGGCGTTCCAGGGCCAGCTTGGAGGCGTTGTCTTCCAGGCTGAACATCGATTCGCCGTAAAACATCCTGCCGAGCGCGACTCCATAGAGTCCGCCGATCAGCCTGGATCCGTTCCAGACTTCGACCGAGTGCGCATGGCCCAGTTCGTGGAGCCGGAAATACGCCGTCTCCATCGCGGGCGTGATCCAGGTGCCTACCGCTCTGCCCGCGCCGCAATTTCGAATGACATCGGTGAAAGCCCGGTCCATGGTGATTTCGTATGGACTGCGGCGGGCGAGGCTTTTCAGTTTGCGGGAGACCTTGAAGTCGTCGAGCCGCAGCACCAGGCGCGGGTCCGGCGACCACCAGAGAATGGGCCGGTCGGAGTCGAACCAGGGAAAAATGCCGTTGCGATAGGCATTGAGCAGCCTTTCAGGGCGAAGATCGCCGCCGATCGCCAGCAGGCCGTTCGGACGGGTCAGGGCCAGCGTCGCCGGGGGGAAAGACAGATCCGCGTGATGCAGCCGATACAGGGGCATGCGGGAAAAGGCTCAGCTCGAAAGGAATTTTTCTGCATCCAGCGCCGCCATGCAGCCGAAGCCGGCGCTGGTGACGGCCTGCCGGTAGACCTGGTCGGCGATATCTCCGGCCGCGAAGACGCCGGGCACCGAAGTTTCCGTGGCATTGCCGCCGAGCCCCGAATTGATCTCCACATAGCCGTTCTTCATTTCGAGTTGACCCTTGAAGATGCCGGAATTCGGATCGTGACCGATGGCGATGAACACGCCGTCTACATCGAGTTGCCGTTCTTCGCCGGATTTCACGCCGCTGATTCTGATCCCCGTAACACCCATGTCGTCGCCGAGCACCTCTTCGAGCACGTGGTCCCAGGCCATGGTGACCTTGCCTTCCTCGACCAGGCCGAACAGCCGGTCCTGCAGGATCTTTTCCGCGCGCAGGGCGTCGCGGCGGTGTACTACGGTGACATGGGAGCAGATATTGGCGAGATACAGGGCCTCTTCCACGGCGGTGTTGCCGCCTCCGATTACCGCCACGGGCTTGTTGCGGTAGAAGAATCCATCGCAGGTCGCGCAGGCGCTGACGCCCTTGCCGAGATATGCGCTTTCCGAGGGCAGGCCGAGATAGCGCGCGGAAGCGCCGGTGGCGATGATCAGGGCGTCGCAACTGTAACTGCCGGTCTCGCCTTGCAATCGGAAAGGGCGTTGTTTCAGTTCGACGGCGTTGATGTGATCGAAGATCACGCGGGCGCCGAATCGTTCCACATGCCGTTGCATGCGGTCCATGAGATCGGGGCCTTGCAGACCTTCGACGTCGCCCGGCCAGTTATCCACGTCGGTGGTCGTGGTCAACTGGCCGCCCTGTTCCATTCCGGTGATTACCACCGGGTCGAGATTGGCCCGGGCCGCGTACAAGGCTGCGGTATAGCCCGCGGGGCCCGAACCCATGACGATCAGTCGATGATGCTGAAGTTCCGACATGCGATTTTCCTTTTCCCCTGCGTCTGAACGCCGGGCGTTATTATGCTTATTTTCCCGCCGCATTTCTCACATGTGGCGGTGGAATGACGATAAATAGTTGATATTCCCGAAATTGGGGATGGGACACCCATTCTCGCATCGATGGGTGTCCCATGATTTTTGATGGGTGTCCCATGGTTTTTGCGAGAAGTTGATGAGTGGGGATATTGATCGGAACGTTGTGATACCGCGCATGCTGAAGGAAGGTTTGCTGGTCGTGAACTTTCTGGTCGGGGTATTCCTGCTCGTGGCCCTGATCAGTTATTCGCCAGGGGATCCCGGCTTCAACAACACCGGCAGCGGCGGCGACATCGGCAATGCCGCCGGGTTCTACGGCGCCTGGCTGGCGGACGTGCTGTTTTCGCTGCTCGGCTATCTGGCCTATGTGGTTCCCGCCTGGCTGATCTATCTTTGTTTCGCCGCGATCGCCGGCAGGCACGCGTTTCGCGGACTGTTGCTTTTTCGCGTCATGGGATTGCTGCTCATCCTGCTTTCCGCCGGGGGGCTGGCCAGCCTGCACCTGGAAACTTCGGCCGGACTGCCCAGCGGCCCCGGCGGCATCGTCGGCGATCTGCTTGTCAATTGGAGCGTCCCGGCGCTGGCGCTGTTGGGCAGCAGCCTGCTGTTTCTGGCGCTGTTGCTGATCGGCCTGACCTTGTGTTTCAGCATTTCCTGGGCGGGCGCCGTCAACTCCCTGGCGCAATGGATTCTTGCCGGCTTCCGGCGGTTGCCGGCTCTGCTGCGCCGACGCAGGGACGCGAAAGCAAAAACAACAACTCCGGCTCCACGCAAGGCCGCCGTAAAACGTCCCGAACCGAAAAAGTCCTTTCCGTTGCTGGGGAAAGAGAAGAAGCGCATCACTCCGACGATGCCGCCGGCCGCCGGCGCAACCACGTCCAGGCGGCAGCAGGACGGCGCCGCCAAATCCAGGATTGCGGCGAAGTCGTCCCGGGGGCGTCTGCCTTCGACTTCATTGCTCGATGCGGGATTGCCGGGGCAGTCCGGTACGCAATCGGGCGAGTCGCTGGAAGAGATGTCGCGGCTGCTCGCGGAAAAACTGGGCGACTTCGGCATCGAGGTGGAAGTCACGGCGATCAAGCCGGGGCCGGTCATCACCCGTTTCGAAGTGCAGCCCGCGGCGGGGGTGAAAGGCAACCGGATCACGGGACTGGTCAAGGATCTCGCGCGCTCGCTTGCGGTGAAATCGGTGCGCGTGGTCGAGCACATTCCCGGCCGCGACGTGATCGGCATCGAGATTCCCAATGACGACCGCGAGATGATCCTGCTCAGCCAGGTGCTGGAAAGCAAGGAATTCGGCCGCGCCGATTCCAATCTCAGCCTGGCCCTCGGCCACGACATTCTCGGCAAGCCGGTCATCGTCGATCTCGGCAGAATGCCGCATTTGCTGGTGGCGGGAACCACCGGTTCGGGCAAGTCGGTGGGCATCAACGCAATGATCCTGAGCCTGCTCTTCAAGTCGACGCCTGAGCAAGTCCGGCTGATCCTGATCGATCCCAAGATGCTCGAACTGTCGGTTTACGAGGGGATTCCGCATCTGCTCACCCCGGTGGTCACCGATGTGAAGGACGCCGCCAACGGCCTGCGCTGGTGCGTCGCCGAAATGGACCGCCGCTACGCGCTGCTGTCGGCGCTCGGCGTGAGAAATCTCGCCGGGTACAACAGGAAAGTCAACGAGGCGCTCAAGGCCGGCAAGCCGTTGCTGGATCCTCACTGGAAACCGGATCCCGGCCTGGGGCTGGAAAGCGATCAGCAGGCGCCCGAACTCGAGCCCTTGCCCAACGTGGTCGTTGTGGTCGACGAACTGGCCGACATGATGATGACGGTCGGCAAGAAGGTGGAGGAACTCATTGCCCGCATCGCGCAAAAGGCCCGCGCCGCCGGCATTCACCTCATTCTGGCGACCCAGCGGCCGTCGGTCGATGTGCTCACCGGCCTGATCAAGGCCAATATTCCCTCTCGGCTGTCGTTCAATGTGCGCACCAAGGTCGATTCGCGGACGATTCTCGGCGAAGGCGGCGCGGAACAATTACTCGGTTACGGCGACATGCTTTTCCTGCCGCCGGGAGGCGGCGTGGCGACCCGGGTGCATGGCGCTTTCGTCAGCGACGACGAAGTGCATCGCGTGGTGGCAGAGTGGAAGTCGCGCGGCGTCCCCGAATACGTCGATGCGGTGACCGTCGACCGCAACGACCGGGATTTCCTCCCCGACGGCGGCCTGGACGAGGACGGCGAGGTCGACGAACTCTACGACGAAGCGGTGCATTTCGTCACCGAGTCCAGGAAAGCGTCGATTTCCGCGGTGCAGCGCAAGTTGCGCATAGGCTACAATCGCGCCGCGCGCATGATTGAAACCATGGAACAGCAGGGAGTAGTATCCGCCATGAACAGCAATGGCGGCAGGGACGTGCTCGCCCAACCCGCTCCCCGCGACTGAACGGCCTGACATGATTCCGATTTCCTCCCGGCTCGCCGCGCTTGCCGCTGTTGCCATGCTCGCGTCCTTCGCACCTGGCGCGCGGGCGGCCGCGCAGCAGGACCCGGTTGCCGAACTCGATGCGCTGCTTGGCGGCATTTCGACGTTGTCCGCCGACGTGAGCCAGTTGATTCTCGAATCCGGCGGCGGCCTGCTCGAGGAAAGCGCGATTTTGATGCGGCTCAGGAAGCCCGGCGGATTCTATTGGGAAACGCTCGATCCCTTTCCCGAACTGATCGTCACCGACGGCGACACCTTGTGGAACTACCAGCCCGACCTGGAACAGGTGGTAATAGAGAACTGGGACAGGAACCGGGCCGAACTCGCGGCGCAATTGCTCAACGGCGAAACCGGCGGTCTTGCGGAGGAATATCGCGTAACGCTCGTGACCGCTCCTGATTTGCATCGTTTCGAATTGCTGCCGCTGGCGCCCGACAGCCCCTATGCACTGATAGCGATCGAATTCGTCGGGGAGGAACTCGATATCATTCGGCTCGACAATCGCAACGGCCAGCAGACGGTATGGCGGTTTTACAATCTTGAGCGTAACGCCCCGATGGAAGACAGCCTGTTCGTTTTTGCGCCGCCCCCGGGAATAGAAATCGTCGACAGCCGCACGGCCGACTGAAACGCGCCAGGAGAGACCATTACATGCTCGACCCCAGAAGGATCCGTTCCGAAGCCGAGACGCTCGCCGGCAAGCTGGCAAAGAAGAAGTTCACGCTCGACGTGGCGTATCTCGGCGACCTCGACGCGCGCCGCAAGGAAATCCAGCTCGCCGCCGAAGCCTTGCAGAATGAGCGTAACAGCCGCTCGAAAGAAATCGGCAAGGCGAAGCAGGAGGGCAGGGACGTATCGGAAATTCTCCGCACGATGTCGGACCTCAAGTCACGTCTGGAAGAGTCCCAGCGGCAACTGCAGGTCCTGCAGGACGAGTTTCGCGATTACCTCCTGGGCGTACCCAATGTGCCCGCGGACGAGGTTCCGGAAGGCGATGGCGAAGCCGCCAATCGTCTCGAGTCCGAATGGGGACACCCACCGCAATTCGATTTTCCGGTGAAGGATCACGTCGAGATCGGCGCCGGTCTGGCTGCCGGCACGGGCGAAGCGCTCGATTTCGCCGCCGCGAGCCGCATGACCGGGGCGCGCTTCGTAGTGATGCAGGGCCCCGTGGCGCGCCTGCATCGGGCGCTCGGGCAGTTCATGCTCGATCTGCATATCCGCGAACACGGCTATACCGAAATCAACGTTCCTTTCATCGTCAATGCGGATTCCCTGGTCGGCACCGGGCAACTTCCCAAGTTCGCGGAAGATCAGTTCAAGCTGCAGGGCAAACAGGATTTCTACCTGATCCCCACCGCCGAAGTGCCGGTGACGAACATGGTGCGGGACCGGATTCTCGACGCCAGCGAATTGCCGGCGCGCTGGGTCTGCCACACGCCTTGCTTTCGCCAGGAAGCCGGCGGTTACGGCGTCGATACACGGGGCATGATCCGCCAGCACCAGTTCGAAAAGGTCGAACTCGTGCAGATCACCAGGCCCGAGGACTCGGCCACGGCGCTGGAAGAGCTGACCGGGCACGCCGAACGCGTGCTGCAATTGCTTGAACTGCCATATCGCAAGGTCGCGCTTTGCGGCGGCGATCTCGGATTCAGCGCCAATTTCACTTACGACCTCGAAGTATGGCTGCCATCGCAGCAGTGCTATCGCGAAATCTCTTCCTGCAGCAATTTCGACGAGTTCCAGGCGCGCCGCATGCAGGCGAGATGGCGCAATCCGGCGAGCGGAAAACCCGAATTCGTGCATACCCTCAACGGCTCCGGCCTCGCCATCGGGCGTACCCTGGTAGCCATACTCGAGAACTGCCAGGACGCGGAGGGAGGAGTGGGTGTCCCACGAGCGTTGCGGCCATACATGGACGGCGTCGAGAGGCTCGAATGATGGAAGCGCTGCCGGTATTTCTGAACGTCCGCAGCGTCAGATGCCTGGTAGCCGGTGGAGGAGAAGTCGCCTTCCGCAAGGCGCGGCTGCTGGCCAGGGCCCAGGCGGAATTGCATATCGTCGCGCCGCACGCCGGCGACCGGATACTGGAATTGCTGCAGGAGCATGGCGGCCGGCTCGACCGGCGCGAAATCCGGGAAGAAGACTTCGAAGGCGCGCAGCTAGCCATTGCCGCGACCGACGATCCCGAAGTCAACGAGAACGTGAGCCGATGGGCCAGGGAGCGGGGGATTCCGGTCAACGTCGTCGATCAGCCCGCGCTTTGCACGTTCTATATGCCGGCGATCGTCGATCGCTCACCCGTCGTCGTCGCCATCTCGAGTTCAGGCACGTCTCCCGTATTGACCCGCAGCCTGAAGGAAATGAACGAAGTGATGATGCCGGCGCGCATCGATCGTCTTGCCTACTTGCTGGGCTCCATGCGCGAGGAAGTGAAAAACCGGATCGCGGATTTCGCCGGCCGTACGGCTTTCTGGGAGAACGTTCTCGACAGCGAAGTGCCCGAACTCGTCTATGCCGGACGGGAAGAAGAGGCGAAGACGGTGCTTGAGGGGATTCTGGCCGGCGGCGGGCAGCAAACCGGGGAAGTCTGGCTGGTCGGAGCGGGACCCGGCGATCCGGACCTGCTCACCTTGCGCGCGCTGCGGCTGCTGTACCGCGCGGATGTCGTGCTGTACGACCGCCTGGTAAGCAAGGAAATACTCGCGCGCATACGCCCGGACGCGGAGTTGATCCATGTCGGCAAGGGTCCGGAAATGCATTCCGTGGATCAGTACACGATCAACGACATGCTGATCGACTATGCGAGGGAAGGGCGCAAGGTCCTGCGTCTGAAGGGCGGCGATCCTTTCATTTTTGGCCGCGGTGGAGAAGAACTGACCACCCTGGCGGAAGCAGGCATCAACTTTCAGATCGTGCCGGGCATCACCGCCGCCTCTGGCTGCGCCGCTTACGCGGGAATCCCGCTGACTCATCGCGATCATGCCCACTCGGTGCAATTCGTCACGGGCCATCTCAAGGATGGCAGTCTCGATCTCGACTGGCCGGCGCTGATTCGCCCGCAGCAGACCCTGGTGTTCTACATGGGACTTAAAAGCCTGCCGATCGTTTGCGAGCAATTGCAGCGGCATGGCATGCCGGCGGATACGCCCGCGGCGGTCGTCTCCCAGGGCACGACCAGGGAGCAGCAGGTCGCCGCGGGCAATCTCGGGAATCTGCCCGATGCCGCCACCGGCCAGGGCATCAAGGCGCCTGCGATCATCATTGTCGGCGAGGTCGTGAGCCTGCGGGACAGTTTTGCCTGGTTTCAGACTTGAAGGTGTGTGGCTTCGATCCGTCGCCGGCGGCTGGTGCGGGGTTACTGAATTCTTTAGAGGCAGTTATCGGGTTTGGGGAGGCCTGCTATGCGGCTGGCGGTTTTGGCGAAGGAGCCGCGGAATAGGCGCATGAGGTAGATGCTTCTGCCCTTGTCGGGCCCGAGTTTCTTTTTTACCAGGCTGACCAGGGCGCGGGTGGCAGGAGATAGTTCGTGCCGCTGGTGGAACTCGCGCAGCAGATCCAGAATTTCCCAGTGAGCGGGACGCAAGATAATTTCCTGCTGTTGCGCCAGGGCCTCGGCGACGGCTTCGTTCCAGTCGTTCAGGTTGCGCAGATAGCCTTCCTTGTCGAGCGCGACGCGCTTCCCGCCGACGTTGATGCTGCCGCTCATGACTCAGAACCAGCTTGCGGTCTTGTCGTGGCTCGCGCACAGAGCCACGAAGCCGTCGTAGTCCACTGTAGCGGCGTTTGCGGGCACGGGACCGTTCAATCCACGGGCGAGCATGTCTTCGACAAGGAAATGCACAGAAAGGCCCTGGGGCAGGCTCGCCAGTTCTTCCGGCTTTTGCAGAAAATAGACGCCGTCTTCAAGAAGCAGCAGGCCGTCGCCGGGCGCAAGCAAGTTGCGCAATTCATCGAGCGGTCCCGCGGACGGGCTCTTGTTGAGCAGGTGGAGGCAACTCACAGGTTGAACACCACGTCGGAGTTACCGATCAGGTCGCGAATGCCGCCGGCATCGAGCGCAACGGCGGAGATGACGAGGTCCTCCGCCCGCAGGCTTCGCTCCTCCAGCGCTGCGGCTTCTACCAGGGGATTTTCGATGCCGTAAAGTTCGAGCGCTTCCATTGCGTTGCCCAGGGTTTTCTCGCCGATCCGGCCGCCGTCCTGGTCGCGCAGCAACTGGTAGACGCCGTCGCCGAGAAAAAGCAGTTCGATGTCCTGCTCGTAGACGGAAGCCGCCAGCGCCATATCGAGCAGGGCGCGGGCGCGATCCGCGCCATAAGGTGCGCTGCGGGAGATGAACAGCAGTTTTTTGCGCTTCGCCATCGTTCTAGCCGAAAGACACCGTGCGATCCGAGTTCAGGCTGGCGTCGATCAACAGGCCGAGACCGCCGATTTCGAATTCCGGATGCATCGATGAGCCGTCGAGTTCATGGCGTTCCGCCTGTTCCGCGTCGACGATGCCGCGATTGATGGCCGAACTGACGCATACCGTACCGTCGAGACCGTGTTTGCCGATCAGTTCCCGCCATCGATCCTGCAGGTTGACTTCGTCGCGGGAAACGACCGTCAGGCGGTTCGCATTGTGTACGCCGTCGGCGAAAAAGAATATGCGATAGATCTCGTGCCCGCCGCGCAGGACGGCCTCGGCGAAGCGCAGCGCCGTGCCGGCGGCTTCGCTGGAATAGGGCGGGGCATGGACGACGATGGTGAAAATCAAGACCTGGAATTCCTGTGGATGCTTCATCAAAAAAGCCCCGGCGGAACCGGGGCTTTCGTGTTGCGTCGCGTTGCCGTCAATCGTTGCCCGTGAACGCCGTGAGCAAATGCAGCAAGCTCATGAACAGGTTGTAGATCGACAGGTAAAGCGTGATCGTAGCGAGGATATAGTTGCGCTCGCCGCCATGAATGATCGAACTGGTCTGCCACAGGATCAGAGCGCTTGCGAAAAGCATGAACGCCGAAGACAGCGCAAGTTGCAATGCAGGCATGGGCCAGATCAGGCCGATGACTACGGCGGCCATAAGCACCAGGGCGCCGGCGCCGAGGAATCCTCTCATGAAGGAGAAATCCCTGCGCGAAGTCAGAGCATAGCCGGACAAGCCCAAAAATATGAACGCCGTACCGCCAAGCGCGGTCATGACGATATCCGTGCCGCCCTGGGTGGAGAGGTAAAAACCGATAATCGGCCCAAGGGCATATCCGAAAAAACCGGTGAAAGCGAAAACCGAAACCAGGCCCCAGGCACTGTTGGCCAGGGCCTGCGTGATAAAAAGCAAGCCGAAGGCGCCAATCAGGAAAATCCAGGGGTTCAGGGGCGGCGCGTTCGTGCTCAACATGGCGGTAAACGCGCTGAACGCCAGCGTCAGCGACAGCAGCATATAGGTGTTGCGCAGTACCTTGTTGACCGCAAGGACCGACTCCCTTCCTCGAACTACTTCAATTCCCGCGCCGGGTCTGTTCATCTTTACCTCCGTTGGACTAATCTGGACAGGGTTCAATATTGGGGCGCCGACGCGAAATGCAATTCACGCGTCAGGCTCTTGCATAATCTTACCGCCCAGCCAGCCGAAAGCAATGCAAATTGGGCAGGCTCCGTTTTTTCGAATTTGGGATTGTAGTAAGATTTCCGCCGCCGGAGGGGTGGCAGAGCGGTTTAATGCACTGGTCTTGAAAACCAGCGAGGGCGAAAGTCCTCCGAGAGTTCGAATCTCTCCCCCTCCGCCATTTCCCGCTAGAAATCGCCTACCGCGCTGATTTGCCGTTCGCTCAGGCTGATGTAATCGGCGAGCACCCGGGCGCTTTCCTCGAGCAGGAAATCGCCTTCGCCGTCTTCCTCGTCCGCATCGGCCTCGACCTCGAACTCGGCATCCTCTTCAATGGCTGGTTCGTTGGCCGCCAGCGCATTTTCGTCTTCCGCGGCTTCGGTCTCGGCCTGGGCGGTTTCCGCCGCATCGCTTTCCTCGTCTTCATCGCCTTCGAGGATGTCCAGCAGGGGCAGGCCCTTGAGGAAGCGGCGCATGTTCTCGGATTCGATGTTGCGGCGTCGTTCGGCCTCCATCTGTGCGTCAAGCGCCTCTTCGTTCAGGGGCCAGGTCTCGCGCTCCTGCTGCTCCCGGGCGATGGCGATCTGGTCGTTGAGATGGATGAAATCGGGCGATCTGGCTGCGCGCTGCCGGAAGCGGTCGTCGAGTTCGGGAATGAATTCCCTGATCGGGTGATAGGCGCGATACTCGACCGGCCGCACCGTATCCCAGGGCAGGGCGCCGTCGAGGCTGCTTTCACCGATGTGGTCGTAGGCCTGGAATATGTCCGGGAAAGTGATGTCGGGCACGACGCCGCGATGTTGGGTGCTGGCGCCGGAGACGCGATAGAACTTGGAGCGCGTCAGTTTCGCCTGGCCGTAATCCATGGGAATGATTTCCTGCACCGTGCCCTTGCCGAAGGTCTGGCCGCCGAGCACGAGGCCGCGCTGGTAATCCTGGATCGCGCCGGCGAAGATTTCCGAGGCCGAAGCGCTGTTCCGGTTCACGAGCACCGCCATGGGGCCTTCCCAGGCGATTCCGGGGTCGTTGTCGCCAAAGGAGCGCGTATAGCCGTTGCCGAGGCCCGAATAGCGCACCTGCACCGTTGCGCCGGTGTCGATGAACAGGCCCACGAGCTGGTTGGCTTCGCCGAGGCTGCCGCCGCCGTTGTTGCGCAGGTCCACGAGCATCGCGTCGACGTTGTCTTCTTTCATTTCCTCGATCAGTGCGCGCACGTCCCGGGTCGAGCTCTTGAAGTCCTGCTCGCCGCGGGAAGCGGCTTCGAAATCGAAATAGAAGGTCGGCAGGTGGATGATGCCCACCTTGAAATCGCGGCCGTTGTGGGGAATTTCGATGATTTCCGATCTTGCCGACTGATCTTCGAGCCGCACGATATCGCGGGTGAGGCTGACGACGGTCGCGCTCGATTCGTTGACGGCATTGGCCGGAATGACGTTGAGACGCACTACCGTGCCCTGTTCGCCGCGAATCTGGGCGACAACGTCGTCGGTCCGCATGCCGACGACATCCTCGATCTCGCCGTCCGGCCCCTGGCCGATGCCAATGATGCGGTCGCCCGCGCTGAGCTGGTTGCTGCGCTCGGCCGGACCGCCCTTGATCAGGTCGACGATGACGGTGTATTCGTCTTCCCGCGTCAATTGCGCGCCGATGCCTTGCAGCGAAAGCGACAGCCCCATATTGAAGGTTTCCGAATCCTGCGGCGAGAAATAGGCGGTATGCGGATCGGAAACCCGCGCCACCGTGGTCAGATAGCTCTGGAACGCGTCCTTGGAGTTGGTCTGCAACATGCGGTTCAGGCGTTCGCGATAGCGGTCGGACAATTTCTCGCGGATTTCTTCGTTATCGTCGCCCGCGAGTTTCAGGCTCAGGACGCTGTTTTTCGTGCGCAGCCGCCAGATCTCGTCGAGTTCGGCGACGGTTTCGGCATAAGGCGCGTCCTCGCGGTCGACGACGACATATTCATCGAGCGTGAAATCCATTTCCGGAATATGGTTTTCGACCCGGTCGATCGCGTAAATCAGCCGCTCGAGCAGGCGCTTGTAGTAGAGATTGTAGATTTCATAGCCGGGCGTCAGGCTGCCTTCGCGCAGATGGTCGTCGATGTTATAGCGCCAGGTGCTGAGATAATCGATGTCCTCGCGCAGAAAATAGAGATGTTCTCCGTCCAGCATGTCGATGTAGTTGTCGAACACCAGGGAAGAGAAGTCGTCGTCGACCTCGATGGGCAGATAGTGCCTGGTTTGCAGCACATCGATCAGTTCGATCGCGGTGGAGCCATATACGGGTTCGGGGATCAACGGCGCGTACAATTCGTCGATGTCGAGCGCAATGAGCTCGGGCTCGTCCTGCATTTCCGTGGCGTCCACGCTCGCGGATTGGTCCTGCGCCAGGCCGTAGCCGGCGAACAGGGCAAAAAATACGAGCGCGCCGGAGCGCAAACCGTCAAAAGCCATGCGATTGGTATCCTTCTGAATCGTGTTCATATGCTGAAAGCGCCGAATCTGGACAGCCCATAGCTTAAGCCGGAAGCCATGGCCGAATCCAGCGATTGTTGCCTTAATTCTGGATTCGCTTGTGACGGGCGGTGGCATGTCTTTCGGTGCGTTCGACATCGATATAGCGGTCAGTTATCGCGCTCGATCCATGGCCCGCGTCGTCGCGCACGTGCTCGCGCGGCCGATGCTTGACGTCTTCGGAAATTCCCGTATGCCGCAGCCAGTGTACCGTGGCCTCCGCCAGCCGGTCCGCTTCCTCTTCGAACCCTTCCGAGCGCATCCTCGCGACCGCCCGGTCGAAACATGCCTGTACGATGCGGCGGATCTGGCGGGTGCTGGTAACGCCGCCGCCACCGCGAGTCCTGTGAATCAGGGGGCTGGCTTCGCCGGGAGCGGGTAAGGGCGGCAATCCGCGCGAGCGGCGGTAACGCTTGAGCGCTTCGAGCATGGCGTCGCTGACGGAAATCTCCCTTTCCTTGTTGCCCTTGCCGATGGTGAGAAACCACCAGTTTCCTTCCTGGTCGAGCTGGAAGTGGCCCATTCGCGGCTGCCAGCGCGGCGTTTCCACGAGTTCCGAGATGCGCAGATACAAGGCGAACAGCGCGTTCATGATGAAAAACGTACGTTCGTGGGTCGCAGGTTTCTCCGCGGCCATCTTTTCCGCTGCCTCAATGACGTATTCCCATTGCAGCGGCGAGAGGCGGCGTATTCGCGCCTGGCCCTGGCGGCCGCGCAGAAACTTGCTTTTCTGTCGTATTTTCGCGACGGGATTGGCCGCGGCGTAGTTTTCCTGGATCAGGAAGTTGAAGAAACTGCTGAGAACGCTGAACAGCGATTGCAGGGCGGCTTGCGACAGCACGTATTCCTTGCCCGCGCTTACATAAGGACGCCAGCGGGGATTGGGTGTCCTCAGGCCGTCCTTGAGGACGAAGCGCGCGACATTGCGCTTGCCGATCCAGCTTGCCGGCGGATTGCGGGCGAAGTCTACGTAGGCTTCGAAATCCTCGCGCAGAATGGCATTGAGCGATTTTTGCCGCACCAGCCAGCACCAATGCAGGAAATGTTCGATTTCCCGGCGATAGGTGCTGAAGGTGTCGGGACTGCCGCGATAGCTGTAGATGAATTCGCCGGCGTATTGGTAATCCGCCACCGCGTCTTCAGGCGAATCGCGCAACAGGTGCGAGACGTCGCGGACGGGCGACTTGTAGGGATTCGGCATTTCTTCGAGCGTGTCGAAGAAGGGCGCCGGGCTTTTCCTGATCGGCATGCGCACTACGCGGTTCCGGTGCTGATTGCGGGTCCGGTTCGATTCGGACGCCTATGACAATGGTCATCGGAACGGGCAGGGCGCAACTTTAGCCGTATCGCCCTCAATTCGCCTTTTTCGGCCGCCCGGCCGCCGGCTGCGTGCGAACGACGTCGATCAGGACCGGAACCGCCGCCGCCAAGCCGATTGCAAGGAGAATCGCGCAACGCGCGATCTCGCCATAGACCGCGCTGCCGATCGCGAACAGCAGCGCGTAGATGCTGATGCAGCCGAGCAGGACGTTAAGCAAGGCCCTGGGAATGCGATCGTCCGCGTTCGCCGGCGCTTCCGCGCCCAGGCTTTCGCGTATTGGTTTCCATCCCGGGCCGGCGGGCCTGATCTTGCGATAGAACTCGCGCAACACCGCGGGGTTCGTGGCCGGACACAGATACGTGGCGAGAATCCAGCCCAGCGTGGTGACCGCGATACCTCCGATAAGTTTTTCGTTGGAACTCCAGCCCGGCAATTCAGCGAACTGGAAATAGAGCGCCGCCGTGAAAGACACTGCCATCGCCGCGATCTCGCTGAAAGCGCTGATCCGCCACCAGAACCACCGCAGGAGAAACAGCAGGCCCGTGCCGGCGCCGATGGTGAGCAGCACGTTGAATGCCTGCAGGGCGCTCTCCAGGTATAGCGCCAGCCATCCGGCGAGAAGCAGGAGCAGGCCTGTCGTCACCCGGCCAGCAAGCACGAGTTCCTTTTCGCTCGCCTCCGGCGCCACGAAGCGCTTGTAGAAGTCGTTGACGACATAGGACGCGCCCCAGTTCAGTTGCGACGAGACGGTCGACATGTAGGCCGACATGAGCGACGCCAGCACGAGCCCGAGCAGGCCGTGGGGCAGGAAGGTCAACATCGCCGGGTAGGCCAGGTCGTGGCCTACGATGCCGGCTTCGATTTCGGGAAAGGCCGTCCGAATGGCGGCGAGGTCCGGAAAAACGACCAGCGAGGCCAGGGCGACGATGATCCACGGCCAGGGGCGGATCGCGTAATGCGCCACCTGGAACAGCAACACGGCGCCGGCCGCGTCGCGTTCGGTTCTGGCGGCCAGCATGCGTTGCGCCACGTAGCCGCCGCCACCCGGTTCCGATCCCGGATACCAGACGCTCCACCATTGCACGGCGAGCGGAATGACCAGCAGCGAGACGAGCAGATCCGTATTGGACAGGTCGGGAAAGAAACTCAATTGTGACGCGACCCCGGGGCTGTCCAGCAGATTCGTCAATCCGCCCACTTCGGGCAGGCTGAGGGTTATCCACGCCGCGGCGACTGCGCCGATCATGGAAACGGAGAACAGCAGGAGGTCGGTGATGACGACGCCGAGAAATCCGCCGAGCGCACTGAAGGTCACGGTCACTACGCCGCATACGAGCACCGTCTGCAGCGGGCTCAATCCCAGCGTCACCGCGCCGATCTTGGTGGCCGCGAGGGTCACCTGGGCGATTACGACGACGTTGAAAAAGACGCCGAGGTAGATCGCCCGGAATGCGCGCACGGCCGCGGCCGCCTTGCCGCTGTAGCGCAATTCGTAGAATTCGAGGTCCGTGAAGACTTCAGATCGGCGCCACAACCGCGCGTACAGGAAGCAGGTGAGCATGCCGGTGATGAGAAACGCCCACCAGATCCAGTTGCCGGCGACGCCGTTGGTGCGAACGATTTCGGTGACCAGGTTGGGGGTGTCGACCGAAAACGTGGTCGCGACCATTGAGACGCCGAGCAGCCACCATGGCAGGTTTCTGTTCGAGAGAAAGAAGGAACGGCTGTCGCGGCTCGCCCGGCGGCGGAGCGCGAATCCGATTGCGAGCGAAACGATCAGAAAGCTCGCAATGATGGCCCAGTCCAGCCAGACCAGAATCATCGATCAGCCCTCGCTGGATGGTCCGGCCCGGATGTTAGCGCATTGATGGTTTCCCGGCCAGACAGGGCAGGCGGCCGGATTACCCCTGACTGATTAATCTCCATTATGTCCGGTAATCTTTATTACCGGACATTAGAAATTTTCGCAAAATTAAGTCATTTCAGGGAGTTATGGGGGGGGGGGTTTTACAGTGCTCAGGCCCTGGCGGCGTGTTCCTTGCGCCGATTGCGCATGGTCACGAATTCTTCCGCCAGAGTCGGATGAATACCTATTGTGCGGTCGAAATCGGCCTTGGTGGCGCCGCAATTCATGGCGACCGCAAAACCTTGAGCGAGTTCGCCGGCATCGGGCCCGACCATGTGCAGGCCAATGACCCGCTCTGTCTCGCAATCGACGATCAACTTGATCAGGGAAAGTTCGTCGCGGCCGCTCAAGGTATGCTTCAGTTGCCGCACCTTGGCCAGGTAGACATCGTATTCCCTGCCTGTCGATCTCGCTTCCGCCTCGGTGCGGCCCACGGTGGCGATATTCGGGTGACAGAACACGGCGCTGGGTATGTATTCGTAGTCCATCCGCACATCCATGCCGCCGAACAGCCTGCGCGCGACGATCTGGCCCTCGGCCAGCGCCACGGGAGTCAACGTTACCCGGCTGATGACGTCGCCGACGGCGAAAATGCCCGGTTCCGCGGTTTCGAACCTGTCATCGACCTCGATGGCGCCGTTGTCGCTTGTCCTGATTCCAGTGTTCTCCAGGCCAAGATCGCCCGTCATGGGCTTGCGTCCCGTTGCGCAAAGCACTTCGCCGACATTGATCGTTGCGCCTGAATTGAGAGTCACCCGCAAATTCCCGCCGTCGGCGCGCTCAATTTGCGCGATTTCCCGGTTCAATTCGAGTTGCAGGCGTTTACCGATTTCCCCGGTGATGAATTCGCGGACGTCTTCGTCGAATCCCCGCAACAGTTTGTCGCCGCGATAGACGAGCGCCACTTCGACTCCCAGCCCGTGCAGGATGCTGGCGAACTCGGTTGCGATATAACCACCGCCGTAGACCAGCATCGATTCCGGCAATGCCGGGAGATGAAAAATCTCATTTGAAGTAATCGCCAACTCATTGCCTGGAAAAGGGTTTTTCCACGGCCAGCCGCCAACGGCGAGAAGAATATAGCGCGCACTGACGCGCTCGCCTCCCACTTCGATGACGTTCGGCCCGACCAGTCTCGCGCGCTCGTTGAAAATACGGATCTTGCGGCTTTCGAGGATGTTCCGGTAAATCCCGTTGAGACGGGCGATTTCCTTGTCCTTATTGGCCAGCAGGCTCGGCCAGTCGAACTGCCGTTGCCCAGGGTTCCAGCCGAAACCGCGGCAGTCTTCCCAGTCGTCGGCGTAATGCGCCGCGTAACTGAACAGTTTCTTGGGCACACAGCCGACATTGACGCAGGTGCCTCCGAAATATCGCTCTTCGGCGATGGCCACCCTGGCGCCCAGGTCGGCTGCGACCCGGCTGGCCCGCACGCCTCCCGAGCCCGCCCCGATCACGAACAGGTCAAAATCAAAGGTTTTTGAACTATGGCTGTTCAAAATCGTTCCTGGATGAAAAGTTCCCGGCCTTCGGGCGCCGGCAGGTTTTCCAGGCATTTCTCGATAGCCGTTCTGGCGGCGCCATCCGCATCCTGCAAGCGCACGCCGATTCCCTGGCGTGCAGCCGTTCCCGCCGGATTGACCCAGACTACCTGCCCGCAGGCGGGAATCCGCTCAGTCGCGCCCGGCAACAGCAAAAGCAGGAAAATCGGCTCGCCCAGGCACGCGTTTTCCACATCCGGCACGAAAACGGCCCCGGACAGGATGAATGGCATCCAGATTGCGCTCAGCGTTTCGGCATTGTCGATTACCAGTGGCAGCACCCTGCCCTTGACGATTTGCATCGGTATTGCTCCATTTTAGAGATCAGCCTTCACCCAGAGCCGAAATGTGCTCTCCAGTAACAATTGCGGATTGGGATTTCCCGGTCCGGCGAGCAGTTTTCTGGCCCTGGTCACCTGCCGGTGGAATTCAAGCAGGAAACCCAGTTCGCCGGATTCGGGCAAGGCCGCCGCGAGCGCGCGAGTTTCCGCGCCGCGCACATCGCCGTTTACCAGCCCCCGGATCAATATAGTCGAGACCCGGGACAGATGCTCAAAAACTTCGGATTCGCCGATTTTCGCCGCTTCTGCCGCGGCCCGCAGTATGCTGATCTTCCCTTCGAGCAGGTCGAGCAGCATTTTGCGCAAGGCGATAAAGCCGGGAACCTGTCCGGCGCCCAGGGCCGGAGCCAGTTCCAGCGGCCGATTGCCATAAGCCTCGAGCAGTTCCCGCAGCCGTTCATCGGATATGGAATGACTGTCCGGCAATCGTTCGCGCAACCAGGCGATAGCGGTATCAAAGTCCGGACCGGGCAGGCCCAGCAATTGACAGCGGCTGCGTATGGTCGGCAACAAGCTGCCGGGGCTGTAGGCGGTCAAAAGCAATGTCGCCCCGGCAGCCGGTTCTTCCAGTGTTTTCAGGAGCGCATTCGAGGCGGACAGCGTCAGGGCTTCGGCTTGGGGAATGATTGCCACACGGCCCGAGCCGGAGAAACTGTTGAGACTGAGAAATTCCGTCAGTTCGCGAATCTGCCCGATGCCGATATCTTTCTTGCCTTCCTCGGGCAAGATCAACAGCAGATCGGGATGATGATCGGCGCCCCCGGCCCGGCAACTGCGGCATCGATAGCAGGCCCGGCCCGCGTCCGGTTCGTCGCAGAGGAGAAAATTGGCGAATTCGCGCACGAAATCCGTGCGTCCGGTGCCGCGGTCGCCGATGAACAGATAGGCGTGAGCCATGGCGCCGGATTGTTTTTGTTCGTGCAAGCGCCGCCAGACGGCTTCCTGCCAGGGCCACGGCGGGCGCGGGGTCTGTTCGAACAGACTCATCGCAATTCCGGCAATTTGTCCGCCACCGCGGCTTGCAGCGCTTGGCGCACGGCATCCGGTTCGGCCGACGCGTCGATCACCGCACAGCGGCCGGCTTCCCGGCGGGCGATATCGAGATAGCAGTCTCTCACCCGGACGTGAAAATCGATGGTTTCCTGCTCGATGCGATCGAGTTCGCCCCGCCGGCGCACGCGCTCGAGCCCGATTTCCGGATTCAGATCCAGAATGACGGTGAGGTCCGGCCGCAGTTCGCCTTGCACCATGGATTCCAGGGACGCGATGAACTCTCGCGGCAATCCCCTGCCCCCGCCCTGGTAGGCGAACGTGGCGTCGGTGAAGCGGTCGCAAATCACCCATTTGCCCTGTTCCAGCGCAGGCTTGATGACTTTCTCGAGGTGATCGGCCCGGGCCGCGAATATCAGCAGCAGCTCGGATAATTCGGCGGGCCTGCCGCCATGGTCATCGAGCAACAAGGAGCGAATGCTCTCGGCCAGGCCCGTGCCGCCGGGTTCTCTAGTGCGGATATGGTCGATGCCGCGGTCGCGCAGCATCTCCTCGAGAACAGCGATATTGGTGCTCTTCCCGACCCCCTCAACGCCTTCAACGGTGATAAATCTGGCTTTCATACGAATCACTATAGCGCGCAATCGGTCTCTTCCCGGCCTCTCTGGTAGCAATTGACCGCGGCGTTATGTTCTTCCAGCGTCTCCGAAAAATAGTGATTTCCATCATTCGTGCCAACGAAATACAGGTAATCGGATGCGGTCGGCCGCAAGCTGGCGCGAATGGATTCGAGACCGGCCAGGGCGATGGGAGTCGGCGGCAGGCCATTGATCCGGTAAGTATTGTAGGGCGTGGTTTCATCGAGATCGGCCGCGCGCAGGTCGCCGTCAAAGCGGCTGCCGAGACCATATATGACCGTTGGATCGGATTGCAGCCTCATGTTCATTTCCAGGCGGCTCAGAAAAACGCCCGCGATCAACCCGCGCTGTTCGCTGCCCGCGGCCTCTTTTTCCACGATCGACGCCAGGATCAAGGCCTGATAAGGAGAATCCAGGGACAAATCCTCGCTGCGCGATTCCCATTCCAGGTCGAGGATTTCCCGCAACCTGGCATTTGCCCGCAACAATATCTGCAAATCCGTATCGCCGGCGGCATAGAAATAGGTGTCGGGAAAAATCATGCCTTCGGGTACGGAAACGCCAAGATCCATGGCCTCCGCGACCGCCTCGGGCGTTAAGTCCCGCAAATGCGGCTCTATGCCTTCGCTGCCCTGAATCTCCGAGAGGGCTTGCGCAAAGGTCCAGCCCTCGATCAAGGTCAGTCGAAACTGCCGCGTCCGACCCGAAACAAACAGATCCAAAAGTTCAGCGGGTGAGGCGCCGGCGGGCAACTCGTACACCCCATGCCGAATCTGCTGCTCAAATCCCCTGAGCCTGGCCAGCAGACTAAACAGCGCCGGATACTCGACAATACCCTGGTCGCGCAAATCCGCGCTCAGCCGTGCGAGCGGCGTCCCGGCCTCGATTTCGAAAATGCGCTCCTCCGCAAGCGTCTCCAGCGGACGATGCAGATACTGTTGCGCCAAAGCCAGCGCGAGCAGCGCAGCGACGAGTGCCAAACAGGCGACAAGCGGCCAGTGACGAAGCGAAAATCTGCGGCCTTGCTTTTCCTTCATGAAACCGTGTCAGGTATCAGTATCTCGCGGCATATTCCTTCAATCCCGCGCGGAATTCAACGCGCCGGCCTCAATCGAGGCGGGCGAAGATCAGGGAGCCGTTGGTGCCGCCGAATCCGAATGAATTGCTCAAGGCGATGCGGATTTCCTGTTCGCGGCTGGTATGCGGAACGTAATCGAGATCGCAGTCTTCATCGGCTTCATCGAGATTAATGGTGGGAGGCGCGACGCCGTCGCGAATCGCCAGGATCGAGATGATGGCCTCCACTGAACCGGCGGCGCCGAGCAGATGACCGATCATCGACTTGCTGGAACTGACGCTGAGAGATCGGGCATATTCGCCGAAGACGGATTTGATGGCCTGGGTCTCTGCGACATCGCCGGCAACAGTTGAGGTGCCATGGGCATTGATATAGTCGATCTGGTCCGGATTCAGCCCGGCGTCGTTCAGGGCGTTGCTCATGCATAAGGCGGCGCCCTTCCCGCCCGGCGCCGGCGCCGTGGCGTGATAAGCGTCGCCACTCATGCCGAATCCGATCAATTCGGCGTGGATCGTCGCGCCTCTCGCCCTGGCGTGTTCGAGTTCTTCCAGCACCAGCATGCCGGCGCCGTCGCCCAGCACGAAGCCGTCCCGATCCTTGTCCCAGGGTCGACTCGCCCGCTGCGGGTCCTCGTTTCGGGTGGACAGCGCCCTCGCGGCGCAGAATCCCCCCAGACCCACCGGACAGGTCGCCATTTCGGCGCCGCCGGTCAACATGATCTCGGCCTGGCCGAGGCTGATCATGTTGGCCGCCAGGCCGATGTTGTGCGTACCCGTGGCGCAGGCCGTAGTGACGGCGATGTTCGGACCTTGCAGGCCGAATTGCATGGACAGATTGCCGGAGATCATGTTGATGATCGAACCCGGCACGAAGAAAGGACTGACCTTGCGCGGCCCGGTGTCGCTGATCTGCAGCGAGGTTTTCTCGATGGCGACGATACCGCCGATGCCCGAGCCGATGGCGGCGCCCGCTCTTTCCGGGTTCCACCCGTCACTATTGAACCCGGGCTCAAGCCCGGCGTCCTGCATGGCCTGCACCCCGGCGGCTATGCCGTAATGGATGAAGACGTCCATGCGGCGCGCATCCTTGGGCGACATGTAGTCGGCGCATTCGAAGTCCTTGACCATGCCACCGAAACGCGTGGAGAACTCCGAGACATCGAAGATTTCAATGTGCCCGATGCCGCTGCGGCCGTTGCAGATCGCATCCCAGCTCGATTCCACCGAGTTGCCTGCCGGGCTGACCATGCCCATTCCGGTAACTGCGACCCGCCTGCCCTTCAAAGCGTGTTCCTCGATTTGGGGTGGTGCAGAAAAAAGCTACCCGGAAGAAGTTCCGGGTAGCTTGTGTTCCGAATACAGAAAAGTTTACAGGTGATTTCGAATGTAATCACAAGCGGATTGGACGGTAGTGATTTTTTCCGCTTCTTCGTCAGGAATTTCGGTTTCAAACTCCTCTTCCAGGGCCATAACCAATTCGACCGTGTCCAGTGAATCCGCGCCCAGATCCTCGACGAAGGAGGCCGAAGGCTTTACGTCTTCCGCCTTGACGCCGAGTTGGTCGCAGACAATTTCCTTGACGCGTTCGTCAATTCGCTTATCGCTTTCGTCAATCTTTGCCATAACTGTTCCTAGCTCCTGATACCATCAATCAACCAGAGGTAGCTTGTTATTCCCTTAATCTGGCCGCACTCGATCCGCAGTGCAAACTAGTGCGCCAAGTGTACCCTTATTTGGCATTGATGTAATGTGCAAATTCAAAATAATGCCCCGCGGGGCGTGATCGGGATCGTACCGAAGTCGGCCGCTCAGGCCAGATACATCCCCCCGTTTACATGCACGGTTTCACCCGTGATGTAAGCGCCGCCGTCGGAAGCGAGGAATCTCACCACGGCAGCGACCTCTTCCGCGCGGCCGAGCCGCTGCAGAGGAATCTGTTTCAGCATCTCCAGCACCTGGTTTTCGGGCAAGGCGCCGGTCATGTCGGTTTCGATGAATCCGGGGGCAACCGCGTTCACCGTTATGCCCCGCGAGCCGATTTCCCTTGCCAGGGAACGCGTGAATCCCTCGATGCCGGCCTTCGAGGCGCAATAGTTGCTCTGGCCGGGGTTGCCGCTCGAGCCGACCACCGAACTGATATTGACGATCCTGCCCCATCGCGCCCGCGTCATGGCTTTCAGGCAGGCCCTGGCAAGCCGGAACATGGAATTGAGATTGACGTTGATCACCTCGTTCCATTCTTCCTCTTTCATGCGTAACAACAGGTTGTCCCTGGTGATGCCCGCGTTGTTCACGAGCACCGCCGGAGCGCCGGGACCGTCCAGCAGGCCTTGCATGAGTTCTTCCACGGATTCACTGGAGCCGACGTTGGCGCAATAGCCGCTGCCCGCGATCCCCTCTTCCGCCAGCATGGAAGAAACGCCTTCGGCGCCAGCCTGCGTGGTGGCGGTGCCCGCGATAACGAAGCCCTGCCTGCCGAGTTCCAGCGCGATGGCCTTGCCGATGCCTCTGCTGGCGCCGGTTACCAACGCTACCTTGTCATTTGAGTCGGACATGAATTCTCAATATTCCGGCCTGGGCCGGGCGACGTGGAAGTATACCCGATTTGTCATGCCGTTTCGGTCACGGCCCGCGAGAGAGATTCCGGTTCGTCGCAATTCCAGGTCGAGATCTGCGGGGAAATTCTCCTGATCAGGCCGGTCAATACCTTGCCGGGACCGCATTCGAGGATGCGGGTGATTCCGGCTTCCGACATGTGTTCGATACAGTCGATCCAGCGTACGGGGCGGCAAATCTGCTCGATCAGGTTCTCCCGGATTTCGCCCGGGTCGCTGCTCGACCGGCCGTTGACGTTCTGCACGACGGGAATTCTGGCCGCACGAAAGTCCAGGGCTGCCAATTCCGTTGCAAGTTGCTGTCTTGCCGGTTCCATCAACTCGCAATGTGAAGGCACTGACATCTTGACGGGCAAGGCGCGCCGCGCGCCGGCATCGAGGCACATTTGCATCGCGCGTTCTACCGCCGCCGCGTCGCCGGCAATGACGGTCTGGCCGGGAGAATTGTAGTTCGCCGCGGATACCGCGCCCTCCCCCGCCGCCTGTGCCTTGCGGCACGCCTCTTCCAGTTCTTCGTTGCCGAGGCCGATGATCGCGGCCATGCCGCCGGCGCCTTGCGGCGACGCCTGCTGCATAAATATCCCACGCTTGTGCACTACGTCCACGGCAGTGCCGAAATCCAGCACTTCGGCGGCAACCAGGGCGGAATACTCGCCGAGACTGTGACCCGCGAGCATGGCTGGCTCCGCGCCGTTTCGCTGCCGCCACAACCGCCAGAGCGCAATGCCTGCCGTCAACAGGGCGGGTTGGGTGATCCGCGTCTGGTCGAGTGTCCGGTCCCGGTCGTGCCGGGCTATGTCCCACAAATTCAGGCCGATGACCTCGGACGCTTCGGCGAAGGTGTTTTCGATCGTCTTGCTCGTGCCGGCCAGCGCGGCCAGCATGCCTGTCTTCTGTGATCCCTGTCCGGGAAAAACAACCGCAAAGTCTCGCATTATTTTCCTGCCGGTGAATAAACTGGACTGACTGACCACGGCGTTCAGGCGGTGGCCATGATGCTCTCTACCTTGTTCGCGATCAGGCGGGGGACCTGGTTGTCGATTTCGTTCGCGGCTTCGAGAATTGCGTGGCAGAAACCCAGAACCGAAGCGTTGCCGTGGCTCTTGACGACGTTTCCCTGCAGGCCGAGCAGGCAGGCGCCATTGAAGCGTTCGGGGTTGACCTGCATCGTCAGCGAATTGATGATCGAGGCGGAAAAAAACCGGGAGATCCGGTTGAAATATGCAGGTCCGGCCTTGTGATAAAGCACGTTGCGGATCACGTTGGCCACGCCTTCGGACGCCTTGATGGTGACATTGCCGACGAAGCCGTCGCAGACCACGACATCGGCCTGGCCGTGATAGATCTCGTTCGCCTCGATAAAGCCGACGTAGTCGATTGCCGGGCATCTTTCGAGCTTTTCGGCCGCCTCGCGCACGGCTTCGGTTCCCTTGTAATGTTCGGCGCCGATGTTGAGCAGGCCGACTCTGGCGGGCGCACGATTGAGGCTTTCCGCGAGCACTGAACCCATTACCGCGAATTCAAACAGGTGTTGCGCGTCGCATTCGGGATTGGCGCCGACATCGAGCAGAAAGCTCTGCTTGCTTGCGCCCGGTATGGTCGCCACCATGGCCGGCTTGTGGATGCCGGGGATCGTTTTCAGCAAATGCCGCCCGATCATGAGCAGGGCGCCGGAATTGCCCGCGCTTACCATGGCCTGGGCGTCGCCGCTTTTCACCATGTCTGCGGCGAGAAACATCGAGCTTTCCCGGGCGCTGCGCAAGACCGAGCCGGGCCGATCGTCTTCGGCGACTGCGGTGTCCGTATGCAATACGCGTAATTTGCCTCGGTTCCCGGCGGGAACCCGCGACAGCAAGGGCTCGATTCGATCGCTGTCGCCTACGAGAACCAGTTCAAGATCGCTGCGCCGGGCGAGAATACGGCTCGCCGCGGGAACCGTAACCCCTACCCCCCGGTCGCCGCCCATAGCATCGATGGCTATGCGTCGCGGAGAGTTCAATCTTGTTCGGTCTCGACTACTTTGCGGCCCTTGTAGAAACCGTCCGCGGTGACATGGTGCCTGCGGTGAATCTCCCCCGAGACCTGATCGATCGACAGGGCCGGGTTTTTCAAGGAATCGTGGGTGCGGCGCTTGTTGCGCTTGGATCGCGTTACCTTGTTTTGCTGAACGGCCATGATTGCTCCTGTTTGGCGCCGGTTGGGACGGCGGCTTTGCGGTTACCGGGGCGGGTGGGCCGGTTTGTTGGCGCGCAATAATAGGGATATGCGGTTGTTCTGTCAAAATTTGTGGGTTCTGCGAGGATTGTGGCTTCGATCCGTCGCCGTCGGCCTGTGCGGGGTTCAGCGGACGCCGTAAATACGTCCCTGTAGGCTTCGGCCTCGACATCCTGTCGAGGACGACCGCTGAACCCCGCACAGGCCGACAGCGACTCACATCGTGCGATCCCGATGATTTCGTCATTCTGCGCGAAGCGAAGCGTAGTCGCAGAATCTCCGGGCGGCTAACGACCGTTTGAAAGGGACTCAAGTAGTTGGGTGAAATGGCGGTTGCAGGGGGCTTCGAAGTGGTGGAGTTCGGCAATTGGGGTGGGGCGGAATGCGATTTGCCAGGCGTGGAGGGCGAGGTGCTTGTGGGAGATGGCGGTGTCTTTGCCGTATTTTTCGTCGCCGATTATGGGGTGGCCGGCGGATTGGCAGTGGACGCGGATCTGGTGGGTGCGGCCGGTTTCGAGCCCGATCTGGAGCAAGGTTGCGTCCGGCAGGCGTTCGCGTATCTGGAAGGTGGTCAGGGCCGGTTTGCCGTCGGGGTTGGCGCGGACAATGCGCTCGCCGGAGGCAAGCTCGTTCTTGCGTAGTGGCAGATCGATCGTGTCGAGTTCATCGGGCCAGGCGCCCTGCACCAACGCCAGATAGGTCTTTTCCACCTTGCCCGCTCGCAGTTCAGCTTGCATATGACGCAGGAAATCCACCTGTTTGGCGATTACCAGGCAACCAGAAGTTTCGCGATCGAGTCGATGCGCGAGTTCCGCTTCCATCCATTCCGGACGGATCTGCCGCAAGGCTTCGATCAGGCCGAGTGCGATGCCGCTGCCGCCATGCACGGGCATGCCTGAGGGCTTGTTCAGGACCAGCAGCGTTTCGTTTTCGAACAGCACGCTGTCCTCAAGCCGTTGCCTGAGTTTATCGGTGGGTGTCCCGACATGCGCCGGCTTGCGTCCGGCGTAAGGCGGAACCCGCACCTGATCGCCACGGGATAGACGGGTATCAGGTTTGCAACGGCCGCGATTGACTCGCACTTCGCCGGTCCGGATCAGCCGGTAAACCCGGGATCTCGGCAACCCCTTGAGTTCGCGCAGGAGGAAATTGTCCAGCCGCTGGCCGTTCTGGCGTTCAGGCACGACCAGCATTTGCGCCTTGTACGATTCGCTCATCTTGCTTGCGGCATCCGCGGAAGGAGCGGCAATTCTACCGTCTGTTGAGGGAATTGTTCAGTGTAAAGAAGTACAATCCCCGCTCCGCGAGAACCGCCCGGTCCGAGCATTCATGGAAAACATCAGGGAACAACTTTCCCGCCTCGTCGGCGAGGCTTTGAACAAGGCTTCCGGCATCGCGGACTGCGATCCGAACGTGATCACGGCGTCGCGTCCGGAGTTCGGCGATTATCAGGTCGATGGCGTCATGGCGGCGGCCGGCCGCTGCGGGCGCAAGCCACGAGAGTTGGCCGAGGCCGCTATCGCCGGAATGTCGGACGAAGACAGTCTTGTCGCTTCCGTGGAAGTCGCCGGTCCCGGCTTCATAAACATCAGGTTGAACGATCAGGCGTTGATGGCGCGCGGCAACGAGGTTCTGCGGGACCCGCAATCGCTGATTCCCGCCGATAGCCGGGTGCAGAAGATCGTCGTCGATCAGTCGTCGCCGAATCTGGCCAAGGAAATGCATGTCGGTCATCTGCGCGGCACCGTCATCGGCGATTGCCTGTCCCGGGTGCTCGAACGGCTTGGACACGAGGTAATCCGGCAGAATCACGTCGGCGACTGGGGCACCCAGTTCGGCATGCTGATCGCATATATGCGGGAACTCGACCGCGAATTCAATAAAAGCGCTTCCCTGCTGCAAACCGAACTGGAAGACCTGGAAACCTTTTACCGGGCAGCCAAGGACAAGTTCGACTCCGATCCGGCCTTCGCGGACCGCGCGCGATTGAGCGTGGTCAGGCTGCAAGGCGGCGATCCGGAATATCTCGAGGCCTGGCAGAGTTTCATCGACGAATCCCTGCGGCATTGTCAGGAGATTTACCGGCGTCTCGACGTCGGCCTGACCCTGGCCGACCTCGATGCGGAAAGCCGCTACAACGACGATCTGGAAGGAATCATCCGTGAACTTGATGAAAAGGGATTGCTGCAGGAATCGGATGGCGCGCGCTGCGTATTCCTGCCCGAGTTCAAGGGCAAGGACGGAGAACCGCTGCCGGTAATCGTGCAAAAGTCCGACGGCGGCTACCTGTATTCGACTACCGACCTGGCGGCCGTAAAAATGCGCTCGTTCGATTTCGAGGCCGACCGCTCGCTGTATGTCGTCGATGCGCGGCAGTCCCTGCATTTCAGGCAGGTATTCGCCGTAGCGCAGGCTGCTGATATGGCCTCAGCGAACATCTCTCTCGAACACATCGCCTATGGCACAATCATGGGCAGCGACGGCAGACCATACAAGACGCGCTCCGGAGATTCGGTGAAACTCGCCGATCTGCTCGATGAAGCCGTGGCCCGGGCCCTGGAACTCGTTTCGGAGAAAAATCCCGATCTGGCCGAGGACGAGCGGCGGCTGATCGCCGAGAACATCGGTATCGCCTCGGTCAAATACGCGGACCTGAGCAAGAACCGCATGAGCGACTACGTCTTCGACTGGTCGACCATGCTGTCCTTCGAAGGCAACACCGCACCCTACCTGCTTTATGCATGCACCCGCATCAAGAGCTTATTGCGAAAACGGCCCCAGGAATCTCCCACCGAAGAACTGACAAGCCTGGAACATGCGGAAGAGCGCGCATTGCTGCTCAAGATCCTGCAATTGCCCGAGGTAGTGTCCCTGGTTGCCAGGGAATGTTATCCGAATCTGCTTTGCAACTACCTGTTCGAACTCGCCGGCGTCTTCATGCGCTTCTACGAGGCCTGCCCTGTCCTCAAGGCCGAACCGCAAACCAGGGATTCACGCCTCGCCCTCGCCTTGCTAGCCGAGCAGGCGCTGGAACAGGGCCTGGATCTATTGGGCATCCAAACACTAGAGAGAATGTAGATAAACTACCCTGTCAGTTCGAGCAGGAGCTTGTTCAGGCGGTTGGAGAATTGCGCTGGATCTTCAAGTCCCCTGCCTTCGGCCAGCGTCGCCTGTCCGAACAGAATCGTCACCAGATCCGCAAATCGCGTCTCGTCTTCTTCCTGTTCCAGTTTCCGCAGCAACGCATGCTCCGGATTGACCTCGAAGATCGGTTTCGTATCGGGCGCCTTCTGGCCCGAGGCTTCCATGATCCTGCGCATCTGCAGACCCATATCATGCTCGTCGACAATCAGGCAGGCAGGAGAATCCGTCAGCCGGTGCGTCACGCGAACCTCCTTGACCTGATCGCCAAGACTGTCCTTGATTCGCTTGATCAGTTCCTCGTGCTCGCCGTCTCCGGCTTCGCTCTCCTCGTCCGCGAGCTTGCCGAGATCGAGCTTGCCGCGAGCGACGTCCTGGAAGGACTTGCCGTCGAATTCGGTCAGGAAGCCCATCAGCCATTCGTCGATGCGGTCGTGCAGCAACAGGACTTCGATGCCCTTGCGGCGGAAGATTTCCAGGTGGGGGCTATTGCGTGCGGCTTTCAGCGAATCGCTGACGAGATAATAGATCGCCTCCTGCCCTTCCTTCATCTGCGCCACATATTCTTCCAGGCCCCGGTCCTGTTCGTCCCCGCCGGATTCAGTGCTGTTGAAAAGGAACAGTGAAGCAATCTTCTCGCGATTGGCGTGGTCTTCGGCCGGCCCTTCCTTCAGCGCCTGGCCGAATTCTTTCCAGAAGCCGGCATAGGCCTCCGCATCCTTCTTCTTCAGACGGGACATCAGGTCGAGAACGCGCTTGGTCAGGGCGCCGCGGACCTTGTCCACCTTGGGATCGTTTTGCAGGATTTCCCGCGATACGTTGAGCGGAAAATCGTTCGAATCGAGTATGCCCTTGACGAATCGCAGGTAGAGCGGCAGGAACTGCTCGGCCTCGTCCATGATGAAGACTCGCTGCACATAGAGTTTCAGTCCGCGTGCGCCGTCCCGGTTCCAGAGATCGTAAGGCGCGTGTTTGGGCAGGAACAGCAGGCTGGTGTATTCGAGCTTGCCTTCGACATGGTTATGACTCCAGTCGAGGGGGTCTTCGAAACTGTGGCTGATGTGCTTGTAGAATTCCTGGTATTCCTTCTTCTTGATTTCCTTGCGCGTGCGCGTCCACAAGGCCTTGCCTTCGTTGACGGCTTCGTACATTTTCTCTGTCTCGCCATCTTCGTCGTCTTCGCCGTATTGCTGTTCTTCCATCAGGACGGGGATGGATATGTGGTCGGCGTACTTCTTGACGATGCCGCGGAGGCGGTATGACTCGAGAAATTCCTTCGCGCCGTCTTTTAGATGAAGGATGACAATGGTGCCGCGTTCCTTCTTCTCGGCGCTGCTGATGGAATATTCCGACTCACCGCCGGATTTCCACAGAACGGCGTCCGCGGGACTCGAACCGGCCTTGCGGGTCAGCACTTCGACTTCCTCGGCGACAATGAAGGAGGAATAGAAGCCGACGCCGAACTGGCCGATCAACTGGGAATCCTTTTGCTGATCGCCGGTGAGAGATTCCAGGAACTGGGCGGTGCCGGACCTGGCGATCGTGCCGAGATTACTGATGACCTCTTCGCGAGACATGCCGATTCCGTTGTCGACCACGCTGATTGTCCTGTTCTCGGAGTCGAGTTCGATGCGGACCTTCAATTCGGTGTCCTCTTCCAGCAATTCCGGCCGGGACAGCGCCTCGAAGCGCAACTTGTCGGCGGCATCGGACGCGTTGGAAATCAGTTCGCGCAGAAATACCTCCTTGTTGCTGTACAAGGAGTGGATCATCAATTGCAGAAGTTGCTTGGCTTCGGTCTCGAATCCGTGTGTCTCGGTCTTGGCTGTCTCGCCCATTGTTATCTCCCAGGCACAAAAAAACCCGACCGCGAAATCGCGGTTGGGTCCTGAATGGGGGTTAAGGCCGGAATTTCAACCCTTCCGGCCGCCTTTGTCAGTCGATCAGGGAAGGATAGGATTCGTAGAAGTCGATCGCGTCGGCACGGCGTGTTGCGAGCACGTTATGCAGTTCCTGTACCGATTCGATGAAATCGCGATAGTTGGCAGCCGCGGTCCGAGCTTGTTCGTCGCCGGCTTCTGCTGAGTCCGAGGTCGCTTCCAGCGCTTCTTCGAATTCGTCAAGCTCTACCAGCGATCTGGCGAGGAAAAGCAGGGTGTCGGCGCGGTCATCCAATCCGCCTCTGTCGAGCGCCGTGCGGAAGGCTTCGGCGGCGTCCTCGTAGCGATTGAGCACATAGTAGAGATAGCCCAGCGTGTCGTGGGAGTTGCCGGTGTCATCGAGCTCCGCCGCTCTCAGCGCGGGTTCGAGCGCCTCGTCGTATTCGGCGCCGAGCATGGACATTTGCGCAAGCGTGGTGTTGTTTTCCAGATCGTCGATGATAAAGCCCTGGGCGAATCCGTCGTCGAGGATGTTGCGCCCGGATAGCGGAATCTCCATGCCGGCCAGTGACTGCCCCAGATTCAGGAAGCGGGTATCGTCATCGAGAAACCCACGCAGGTAGGTGAGATTGAGCGATTGCACGCGTTCGTCTTCCAGGTCGAGGCTGGCGTAGATCGCGCTCAGATTTTGCCAATCCGTGGGATCGTCGAACTTCATGATCATCGTCTTGGTCAGTTCCAGCGCTTCTTCGAAAGTCTCCAGCGTGAAATACACGCCATTGAGATAAGTATAGTCGTCGCGGCCGAGTTCGGTGCCGTTGACCAAAGCGAGATTCATGTAATCCAGCCAGTAATCTCGTGCCGGAACCATCTCGTCCAATTGATAATGCGCATAGGAAAGTCCCTTGAAAACGATCTCGTCTTCCTCAAGAGTCATTTCCCGCCAGGCCTCGTAATTCTCGATGGATTTCGTCCAGTTTTCCTCGGCGGCGTAAAGCTGGCCCAACGAGCGAAGAGTCCGGCGCCGGGTATCCTCCCGCAACTCTTCAATGGTCAGCATTTCCTCGAAAGTGCGCAAGGCATTGGTGAAATCTTCTTCGGCCAGGTAGTAGCTGATGTAGAAGTTGAGCAGGGTCGACTTCTCGAAGTCGTTCATGCGATCCCAGCGGCGTTCGCGCAATTCATCGAGCGCCTCCTTGGCGCCCGGCAGATCGACCGGATCCTCGGGATCTTCCGGAGTCATCATTTCCTGGATTTCGGAAATGGCGCGCATTACCTGTGGACCCAATGTGCCAGCGGTGCGCGCTTCCGGAGGCGCCCTCTGCTCTTCACCCGCCAGCACCGGCGCAGCGGGTTGCACCAGCATCAACACGAATCCGGACAGCAAGGCCGGAAAAAGACCGTAGATTCTCTTCATACCGCCAGCTCCTGCAGATTCCGCCGGTTCTACTCTTCCAGCTCGTAGCGGAAAACGTATTGCACGCCAGGCACTTCCACACCCTGGCCGTCCACCACCCTGGGCTGAAACTTGAACCGCGCCGCCGCGCGAACGGAAGACCTGTCGAATATGTTGGGCGGTTCCGCATCGACGACAACGATACTGTCTTCGACCACGTTACCCAGCCCGTCCACGGTAAAACTCACCAGGCACCAGCCTTCGATGCCGCGCTGGGCGGCCCGCGTCGGATATTGGGGAGCGATAGCCACCAAAGGCAGGTAGTCGCCGTCGGTATTGCTGATCGAGGTAGGGGCAATATCGATACCGTCGCCGATATCGATATCCTGCCTGGAAATTCCGAGGGAAGGCCCGCTGTCCAGATTGATCTGTTTATCCGGTATTTCGACATCGTCCTGCACGACTTCCTCGATCGGCTCGGGCCGCTCGATTTCCTCGACCACGTCGAGTTCGATGTCGGGCATCGTCGCGTCGACGATCCTGATAACCGCAACCGGATCGGACAGCCGTTCACCGGTGGCGATCAGGTATTGCATGAAATAGAACAGGCCGGTGGTAATGCCGGCGGCCATGACAACTGAAATTGCCCATCTGACGAATATCATCTTCTACGACGCCTCCGTCGAAATTGAAACGTTTTCTATGCTGGCTTCACGAGCCGCTTCGAGAATCTGTAGCACTTGCTCGTTATTCGAATTCTGATCCGCCTGGATGACGATCGAGGAATTCGGCGCGTCGGCCAGACGCAACTCGAAGCGGGATCGGATGAAGCGCGGGTCAATCTGGTCTCCGTCGATCCAGATGTCCCCCTGGGCGCCGACCGCGATCAGGATCAGGTCACCCGATTGACTCAGACCGGTCGATGCTTCCGGTTTGGCGACGTCGATGCCGGCTTCCCTGACGAATACCGAGGTCACGATAAAGAAAATGAGCAGAATGAAGACGACGTCGAGCATCGGGGTGAGATCGATTTCACCCGCTTCCCCGTCCTCCGCTCTTTTCATCAAGCCTGTTTTCATCTGTTTGTTTCCAAATGTCGTGGTTCCTGGATGGCTCGGTTCAATACCCGCTGAATCAGTGCGTCAGCGGCAGATGGTCCTCAAGCAATTCAAGATCCCGGTCCACGGTTCCCTTGAGATAATTGTAAGCGAAGATTCCCGAAATGGCGCCGACCATGCCGGCCATGGTCGGAATGGTCGCCCTCGACACGCCTCCGGCCATGGACTTGGCGTCGCCGCCGCCGGTCACCGCCATCACGAAGAACACTTCGATCATCCCGGTTACTGTACCAATCAGGCCCAGCAAGGGGCAAATGGTCACGAGCACTTCGATGATCGGCAGCGTACTGCGCACGTCGAGCGAAACCTTCGAGATCATCATTTCCCGGATCTGGTGGGCCGACCAGGAAATCGTGTCTTCCCGGGCGTTCCATTCCGCCAGCGTTTGCTTCACGTTTTGCTTGTGCGTGGTGTTCAGGTACCAGATGCGCTCGAATACCAGCGACCACTTCAGGAACAACAGGATGGCGATCACGTTCAGAACCGGTCCGCCACGTTGCATGAAACTGCTGATGGCATCCACTATGTCCAATAGAAAGAAGTACATGATCGGTCGACTCCCGCCTTGTCTATCCTTGCGCCTTCGCCTCGCGTTCGGCCTTGAGGGCGATCATGCCCGTGGCCTGCTGCTCGAGGATATGGGTGATATTGTCCGCGCGGCTCTTCACCACGGTATGCATGAAAATCGTCGGGATGGCGACGACGATACCGAGCACCGTGGTCATCAGGGCCTGGGAAATACCGCCCGCCATGATGGTCGGGTCGCCGGCGCCGTATACCGTGATCTGCTGGAACACCTCGATCATGCCGGTCACCGTGCCGAGCAGTCCTCCGAGCGGCGCGATGGTGGCGATCATCTTGATCAGGGTCAGCATGCTTTCCAGCGACGGGGTTTCCTGCAGGATCGCTTCGCCGAGCTTGAGCTCGAGGGTTTCCGTGTCCACGTCGGGATTGGATTCGCCGACGAGCAATACGCGGCCCAGCGGATTCTTCTTGCTCAGGTTTTCAGTGCGCAATTGCGCGCGCACCTTGAGCGAAACCAGGGTCAGGATCAGCAGCCGCAGGAATGCGATCAGGATGCCGACGATGCCGACGCCGATGATGATGAAGCCGATGATGCCTGAATTGTTTCGAACCTGTTCTTCGACAGTCGGGAAGTTGACCAGATTGGCGAGCACCTGGCCGCCGACGCCGCCGGTCGGGTCGATGCCGACCTTGACGAATCCGTCGCTGGCGGCTTCGAGATCCCGGGCGGAACCGAGGAATCCGGAGTCGGGTTGGCGCGGCAGAACCTGCAAGTGGCCGATGTCGCCGGTATAGCTCAGGTACTGGCCGTCGGAAACCGAGTTGAAGGCGCCGATTCGGGTAACCGCCTGGCTGACCGTATCGCCATTGGGCAAGGCCACCTGTCCGTTATAGGAGACGACCTGGGCGGATTCGGTCAGTTCCTGGTGCATGTAGAACCAGAACTGTTCCATCTCCGCTATTTCGAGTTGGGCGATGGTGCTGCCCGCTTTTTCGATGAAGCCTTCGACAGCTTCGGAGCGGCCAGGATATTGGGCGCTGATCAGTGAATTTTCGAAGGTGCTGAGAAAGTCGCCGGCCACGCCCTGCAAGGTGCCGAACAGTTCGTTCAGGTCGCCGCGCCGGTCGCGCAGGATTTCGCGCTTGTCGTTGATGGTGATCTCGTTCTGTTCGAACTGGTCGCTCAACTGGGTCTGCAGGTTTTCCTGTTCGACGATGCGGTCGTTGGTAGTATCCAGGATTTCCTCCTGGCGATTGGCGTTCTGTTCGAACTCCGTCAGCCGCTGGCGATATTCCTCGGACTCGGCGACCCGGTCCTCCGCGACCAGATCCAGCAATTCCGAAAGACTGCTGGCGGATTCCTGGGCCGCTACTTGCGCGCTTGCGCCCAGCAGGGCTCCGGTGACCAGAATGGTTTTGAATTTTATGAAATTGCTCACTGTGCAACCTCCGGAGCCATGACAGGCAGTTCGATGATTCTTGGCGCATCGAGTTGCGCGGCAACACGGATGGCGTCCTGTATCGCGGTTCGATATTCGCCCGGCGGCAGTTCGACCCATGCGCGGGCTCGATTGTCCCAGGCCCGGGTTTCCTGCCGGTCGGTAGTCTGATAGATAAGCGCCACGCGGCCAACGCGGACAATGTTGACGTCGCGTTCTACACCGTCGACTTCGATCGTGTCGGGATAGGTCTCGATGGTGCGCCCATATGCGGTTTCGGTCTGATACATGACCAGAACCTGACGAAACTTCTCGGCGATCGACACGTCGGGATTGTCGATCGCGTCGCGGGCAAACTGGATGCGTCCTCGCCGATCCTCAAGGAGAAACGGATAATCCAGTTCGATAAAAGTTTCCAGCGCGGCCAGCATCTGCTCCATCAGCCGGGGAATCTCGCGCGTGACTTCTTCCACCGAGGCGATGGATTCGTCCAGGGTCGCGATATTTTCTTCCTGGATGGAGATGGATTTGCGAAAACCGGCATTGAGTACCAGCAGGGATTCAAGGTTGTCATTGGCGCGCTTGAATTCCTCGAATGTGGAACTGGCCGAGTCCGCCAGCCGGGTCAGTTCCTGCTGAACTTCCGCCGAGTCGCGGTACTTCTCCCCAATGGCGCTCATCGCCCGATCGATCAAGCTGCTGTCGACCAGAATCTCGGGCGCCGGCACATTCTGTACCGGAGCATCCTGGGCCTGGGCCGAGCCGGTCAGGCCCGCCAGCAGCAACGCAATCGTGACGTTACCGAATCTACGTATTTTCATGTGCCATCCTAAATTGTCTTCAAATAACAAAATCCGGACATCTTTCGCGACGGCGTCGCGCCTGATGTCAGGACAGTCGTATCGTTCAGGCTGTTGCCAATTTCATGGCCCTCGGGTTCTTGTACTCCTGCCCTTGGCCGAAAGTGCGCTAAAGCCTAACACAAGTTCGCAAAACTGTAGAACCCCTTTTGTAAAAGCCATTATTTACCACCAGCGAGAGCGGATTTCCAGCCTGTCGCCTGCGACAGGCCCTCGCCGATGTCGGCCAGGCTCCTCACCGTCTTCACGCCGGCCGCCTCCAGCGCCGAAAATTTTTCCGCCGCGGTTCCCTTGCCGCCGGATATGATCGCTCCGGCGTGGCCCATTCGCTTGCCCGGAGGCGCCGTGACGCCGGCGATATACGCCACCATCGGTTTGCTGACATTCTCCGCGATGAAGGCCGCCGCTTCCTCTTCGGCGCTGCCGCCGATCTCGCCGATCATGACGATCGCCTCGGTGGCCGGATCCGCCTCGAACAGGGCCAGTATGTCGATGAAACTCGAACCCGGAATCGGGTCGCCGCCGATGCCGACGCAGGACGACTGGCCGAAACCGTGGTCCGTGGTCTGTTGCACGGCCTCATAGGTCAAGGTGCCGGAGCGGGAGACGATGCCGACCTTGCCGGGCAGATGGATATCACCGGGCATGATGCCGATCTTGCTTTCCCCGGGGGTTATCACGCCCGGACAGTTGGGCCCGATCAGGCGCACGCCGGCCTGGTCGCATTTGGCCTTGGCCAACAGCATGTCCAGGGTCGGGATGCCTTCGGTAATGCAGACGATGAGCCCGATGCCGGCGTCCACGGCTTCCAGGATCGAATCCAGGCAGAACGGCGCGGGTACGTAGATGGAAGTGGCTTCGGCCCCCGTCTTCTCCACAGCTTCGCGCACCGTATCGAAAACCGGTACCCCGAGATGGGTCTGGCCGCCTTTGCCCGGCGTTACGCCGCCGACGATCCGGGTACCGTAGGCGATCGCCTGTTCGGTGTGAAAACTGCCCTGGGAGCCGGTGATTCCCTGGCAGATGACCCTGGTCTTCGCATCGATCAATATGCTCACGGGGCGTCTCCCGCCGCTTCCACGACTTTGCGCGCCGCGTCCTGCAGGCTGGTGGCGGCGATGATGCTGAGCCCGCTCGAAGCGAGTGCCTGCCGGCCCAGGTCCGCGCTGTTGCCTTCCAGCCGGACGACAACGGGCAAGGTGACGCCGACTTCGCGCACGGCCTCGATGATGCCTTCGGCGATCAGGTCACAACGTACGATGCCGCCGAATATGTTGACCAGTACCGCGCGCACCTTGTCGTCGGACAGGATGATCTTGAATGCCTCGGACACTCTTTCGGCAGTGGCGCTGCCGCCGACGTCGAGGAAGTTGGCCGGACTGCCGCCGTATAGTTGCACGATGTCCATGGTGCCCATCGCCAGGCCCGCGCCATTGACCATGCAGCCTATATTGCCGTCCAGCGCGACGTAGCTGAGTTGCCAGTTCGCCGCGTGGGCTTCGCGTTCGTCGTCCTGGGAGAAATCGTGCATTTCACGCAATCGAGGCTGCCTGAAGAGTGCGTTGCCGTCGATATTGATCTTGGCGTCGAGACAGTTGAGTTCGCCCTGTTTCGTGATGACCAGGGGATTGATTTCGAGCAATGACAGATCGAGTTCCCGGAACAGCCGCGCAAGCGCCATGAAAATGCCGGTGAACTGCTTGACCTGCGCGCCTTTCAGGCCGAGCCGGAAGGCGAGGTCGCGGCCCTGGAAGGGTTGGGGCCCCGTCAGCGGATCGATGCCGGCGCGCAGGATCTTTTCCGGCGTCTCCTGCGCTACTTTCTCGATGTCGACGCCACCTTCGGTTGAGGCCATGAACACGATGCGGCGCGAAGAGCGGTCCACTACCGAGCCGAGATAGAGTTCGCTGTCTATCTCGACGCATTCCTCGACCAGAATCCTGTTTACCGGTTGGCCGCCGGCGCCGGTCTGGTAAGTCACGAGCTTGCGTCCGAGCCAATGTTCCGCGAACGCCTGCGCCTCGGCCGCGCTGTTCACTACCTTGACGCCGCCGGCCTTCCCTCGCCCGCCCGCATGCACCTGCGCCTTGACAACCCAGCGCCCGCCGCCGAGGCGGTCGGTGGCGGCAGCCGCTTCGGCCGCCGAATCGGCGGTCGCCGAGCGCGATACCGGCAAGCCGTATTCGGCAAATAATTGCTTCGCCTGATATTCATGCAAATTCATTAAAGAATTCCTTATTGGGTCCCTGGTCCCGATTGCGGGCGCATCAGCTCTTTTTGCCGGATTTGCGGTTCGCCTTGTGGATCGCGTGACCGTGAACGGCGAGCGCCGATTCGTGCACGACTTCGGACAGCGCAGGATGCGGGAACATGGTCAACGCTATGTCTTCCGCGCTGGCGCCGAATTCCATGGCGATTACGATTTGCTGCAGGAGATCTGCCGCGCTCGCGCCGATGACCTGACAGCCAACGATGCGGTCGGAAGCTTTTTCGACGACAAGCTTGACCAGGCCGTCGGTATCGTTGGCCGCCAGGGCGCGGCCGCTGACGGCGAATGAAAAGCTGCCCGTAACGCATTCGATGCCGGCCTGCTTCAACTCGTCCTCGTTTTTTCCGGCCCAGGCGATTTCCGGGTGGGTGTAAATTACCGAAGGCACCAGTTCGTAGTTCACCTGCGTTTTCTTGCCCGCGAGCCGTTCCGCGACCATGACTCCTTCTTCCATGCCCTTGTGCGCGAGCATGGGGCCTCTGACCAGGTCGCCGACTGCGTAGACGCCGGGGATATTGGTGGCGCAATATTCGTCGACTTCGACGAATCCCCGTCCGTCGATGGCGAGACCCGCCGCGGGATCCGCGAGCCCGTCGCTCACCGGACGTCTGCCCACGGCGACGATCAACTTGTCGAACACGGCCTCGCCGGCACCCTCCCCGTCCTCGTAGGTGACGGTGACGGTTTTTTTCTTTCCTTTACTTGTACGGCTGGCGGTGACTTTCGCGCCGAGTTTAATATCGAGCCCCTGCCGGCTCAGGATTTTCAGCGACTCCCTGGCCATTTGCCGGTCCAGCGCGGGCAGGAAATCATCGAGCGCTTCGAGGATGGTCACCTGGCTGCCGAGGCGGCTCCAGACGCTGCCGAGTTCGAGGCCGATAACGCCTGCGCCGATGACGCCGAGCCTTTCGGGGACCGCGTCGAATTCAAGCGCGCCGGTGGAATCGACGATCAGTTCGTTGTCGACCGGCGTCGGCGGAATCGCGCTCGGCTCGGAGCCGCTGGCGAGAATCACGGTGTCGGCGCTCAATTCCTCTTCCGACCCGTCTGCGCCGGTGACGCGCACCCTGCCCTTGCCGAGCAAGGCGCCGGTCCCGGAAATTCCGGTCACCTTGTTGCTTCGGAACAGTCCTGCGACGCCTTTGGTAAGTTGCTCCACGACCTTGTTCTTGCGCCCCATCATCGCGGCGACGTCGATCGAGCCCTGTTCGGCCCTGATGCCGTGATCGGAAAAGTGGCGCTGCATTTCATAATACTTGTGCGAGGTGTCGAGCAACGCTTTCGAAGGTATACAACCCACGTTCAGGCAGGTTCCGCCGTATACGGCTTCATTGGAGTCGGAAAGCCATTTCTCCACGCAGGCGGTGCTGAATCCCAACTGGGCGCAACGGATGGCCGCCACGTAACCGGCCGGACCCGAACCGATAACCACTACATCGAACTGTCTTGACATGAAAATTTCCGCGGTTTCCTGGTGATAGTTGCCCGGTCAGATTTCCAGCACCAGCCGGGTCGGGTCTTCGAGCAGTTCCTTGATCGTCACCAGGAATTGCACCGCCTCCTTGCCGTCGATCAGGCGATGGTCGTAGGAAAGCGCCAGGTACATCATGGGAAGTATCCTGATTTCGCCCTCGACCGCCATCGGCCGTTCCTGGATCTTGTGCATGCCGAGAATCGCCGTTTGCGGCGGATTGAGAATCGGCGTCGAAAGCAACGAGCCGAAGATGCCGCCGTTGGAGATGGTGAACGTTCCGCCGGCGAGTTCCTCGATCGCCAGCTTGCCCGCGCGGGCCTTTTCGCCGAATTCGAGGATATCCTTCTCGATGCGGGCGAAGCCCATGTTGTCGGCGTCGCGCAGCACCGGCACGACGAGTCCTCGCGGCGAGGAAACCGCCACGCCGATGTCCTGGTAGCCGTGGTAGACGATATCGCCGCCGTCGATCGACGCATTGACCGCCGGGAAGCGCTTCAATGCCTCGATCGAAGCGCGGACGAAGAACGACATGTAGCCGAGACGAACGCCGTCATGGGTTTCCTGGAAGCGTTCCTGGTGCCGCTTGCGGATTTCCATCACCGGCTGCATGTTGACCTCGTTGAAGGTCGTCAACATGGCCGTGCTGTTGCTCGCCTCGAGCAGCCGCTGGGCGACCCGCGTGCGCAGCCGGCTCATGGGCACGCGTTCTTCCTTGCGATTCTCCATGGATTGCGGCGCAGGCGCGGCAGGGCTCGGCGCGGGTGCCGGAGCCGGGTCGGATGCGTCGGATTCCAACCGGTCGAGCACGTCCTGCCGGGTAATGCGGCCGCCCTTGCCGCTGCCTTGAATGTCTTCGGGGTCCAGCTCGTTTTCTTCCATCAGGCGGCGCGCGGCGGGGCCGGCGGCCGGAGCCGACTCCTGCACCGGTTCCGCCTCGAAGCCGGTCTGCTCCGGAGCTTCCGCGGCAGGCTCGGCTTTGACAGCTTCGAGGGTTTCACCAGGCTCTAACGGTTCGATTCTGCCGATCGGCTCATTGCTGAGAACAGTATCGCCGGCATGTTTGTAGATTTCCTTGAGAACGCCGTCCGCCGGAGAGGGTACCTCTATCACCACCTTGTCGGTTTCGATGTCCACCAGCACTTCGTCGCGTCTCACCGTCTCCCCGGCCTTCTTGTGCCATGAGCTGATGGTCCCGTCAGGCACCGACTCAGGCAGGGTCGGAGCGTTCAATTCGATTGTCATTGTTTCTTCCGTTCCGGTTTACGCGGCGAGTCGGACTCCAGATCGAGCGCTTCGCGCAGAAAGTCCTCCTGCTGGCGCAGATGCAAGGCGAGATATCCCGCCGCGGCCGCCGCCGAGGCCTCCCTGCCCGCGTATTCGAGCCAGATTTCGGGGAACAGTTCGCCGATGGCGCGGCGCATGTGATGCTGGCTCGAATACCAGGCGCCCTGGTTCATGGGTTCTTCCTGGCACCAGACGATGGACTTGGCGTTCCAGTAGCGGCTGATGCAGCGGCTGAAGTCTTCCTGGGGAAAGGGATACAACTGCTCGAGCCGGATGATGGCGATATTGTCGATGCCCCTGGCGCGGCGCATTTCGTCGAGGTCGTAGAACACCTTGCCGCTGCAGACCACCAGCTTTCGGGTCGTTTCGGGATCGGGCCCGGCCGGATCGTCGAGCACGACCTGGAAACTGCCGTTCGCCAGTTCTTCGAGGCTGCAGGCGCATTCCCGGCGCCGCAACAGGCTCTTCGGCGACATCACCACCAGCGGTTTGCGCAATGGACTGAGCACTTGCTTGCGCAACATGTGAAACACCTGGGCGGCATTGGTAGGCAAACAGACCTGGATATTGTGTTCGGCGCTCAATTGCAGAAAGCGCTCGAGTCTTGCGGAAGAATGCTCCGGACCCTGCCCCTCGTAGCCGTGGGGCAGCAGCATCGTCAGACCGCAAAGCCGCTGCCACTTGTGTTCCCCGCTGGTGATGAATTGATCGATGACGACCTGGGCAGAATTGGCGAAGTCGCCGAACTGGGCCTCCCAGATCACAAGCGCGTTCGGCGTGGTGGTGGCGTAACCGTATTCGAAGGCGAGCACCGCCTCCTCGGACAGCAGCGAGTCGTAGATCGTGAACGAGCCCTGATCCTTTTGAAGTTGTTGCAGAGGCACGTATTCCGCCCCGGTTTCCTGATCGAGGAGCACGGCATGGCGATGGGCGAACGTTCCGCGTCCGCAGTCCTGGCCGGTGATGCGAACCTTGTTGCCGCTGACCAGGATACTCGCGTAGGCGAGCGTTTCGGCGAAGCCCCAATCGACGGGAAGCTCTGATTCCGCCATGCGCCTGCGGTCGTCCATCAGCTTTTTCACCTGGCGATGCAGGCGGAATCCTTCGGGCTTTACCGTAAGTTTGCGCGCCAGGATCTGCAGATTCGCCAGCGGCATCGAGGTCTGGTAGTGGGGGCTCCAGTCGTGACCGAGGTAAGGACTCCAGTCGACGAACAGCTCCACCGAGGGTTCCTTGACGAGGCTTTTCACTACGTGTTCCCCGGTATCCAGCACGGCGCGATAGCCGCTTTCGAGCGCCCTGGAATCTCCGGGAGATACGATGTCTTCCTCGGCCAGCCGTTCTGCGTACAATGCGCGCGCGGTCTTGTGCCCGCGTATCTTTTCGTACATCAACGGCTGGGTTATGGCCGGCTCGTCTGTCTCGTTATGCCCCTTGCGCCGGTAGCAGACCAGGTCGATCACGACATCCTTCTTGAACTGGTAGCGATAGTCGAGCGCGAGGCGGGTCACGAACAGCACGGCTTCAGGATCGTCAGCGTTGACGTGGAAGATCGGCGCCTGGACCATCTTCGCCACGTCGGTGCAATATTCCGTCGAACGCGCGTCTTCCTGCTTGCTCGTGGTGAAGCCGACCTGGTTGTTTATGATGACGTGTACGGTGCCGCCGGTGGAAAATGCGCGCGTACGCGACATCTGGAAGGTTTCCATCACCACGCCCTGTCCGGCGAAAGCCGCATCGCCATGCACGATCACCGGCAGCACCAGGTCGCCCTGCTTGTCTTCGCGCCGCGATTGCCGCGCCCTGACCGAACCTTCCACCACCGGCGCGACGATTTCCAGGTGTGATGGATTGAACACCAGCGCGATGTGCACTTCGCCGCCCGGCGTCATGACGTTGGAAGAGAAACCCTGGTGGTATTTGACGTCGCCCGAGCTCTGGTAAACCGCCTTGCCTTCGAATTCGTCGAACAGGTCGGACGGATTCTTGCCGAGAAGATTGACCAGCACGTTCAGCCGCCCCCGATGGGCCATGCCGAGCACGACTTCCTTTACGTCATAGGCCCCGGCGCGCTGCACGACTTCGTCGAGCAGCGGAATCAGGCATTCGCCGCCTTCGAGCCCGAAGCGCTTGGTTCCCGGATATTTGCCGTCTAGGTGTTTTTCCAGTCCTTCCGCCGCGGTCAGCCTTTCGAGCAGATGTTTCTTCTCCTCGTTGCTGAAATGCAGGTAGCCGTCCGTGCTTTCGATGTTCTGTTGAATCCATTGCTGCTCGGCGAGACTGACGATATGCATGTATTCATAGCCGATCGAGCCGCAATATACCCTCTCCAGGGTATCGATCAGGCCGCGCAAGGTATCCCTGGGCTTGCTGATGAACAGCACTCCGGTCTGGAAGATCGTTGAATAGTCAATGGGTGACAGATCGTGGAACTCGATTTCCAGATCGGGGACGCGCAATCTTTTCATCAATCCGAGCGGGTCGAGCGAAGCTTTTTGATGACCTCTTTCACGATAGGAACTGATCAGTTCCAGCACCTGGACCTGCTTTTGTTCGTGCGCCGAGTTTACGACGGCGTCGTCGCTGAGTACCTGGGTATAACGGCTGATCTTGCCGAGCTTGCGAAAGTCGGAGCGGATCTGCGAATGGGAAACTTCGCTCATGCCGCCGGCGCCCGGCGGAAGATCCGTAAAGAACGCGCGCCATTCCTCGGGCACCGATGCGGGATTGGCGAGCCAGCTTTCGTAGAGTCCGTCCACATACTCCGCGTTCGACCCGGAGAGATGGCCGGTGCTCCAAAGTAATTCCATTACGCTCTGCTGCATTGCGGACGCCTCGTTCCAGGCTCTGGCAGGCCCGGATTCAGGTTGCTCTCATTAAGTGCCTTGGCGTATCAGCATGGACCTGATATGACCGATCGCGCGCGTCGGGTTCAGACCCTTGGGACACACCGCGACGCAGTTCATGATACCCCGGCAGCGAAACACGCTGAACGGGTCGTCGAGTTCCGACAGGCGCTCCGCGGTCGCGGTATCCCTGCTATCGGCCAGGAACCGGTAAGCCTGCAATAATCCGGCAGGCCCGATGAACTTGTCCGGGTTCCACCAGAATGAGGGGCAACTGGTGCTGCAGCAAGCGCACAGGATGCACTCGTACAGGCCGTCTAGTTTTGCGCGGTCTTCCGGCGATTGCAGGCGCTCGATGGGCGGCGGCGGTTCGTCGTTGATCAGATATGGCTTGACCTTTTCGAATTGCCGGTAGAACTGAGACAGGTCGACGACGAGGTCGCGAATCACCGGCAAACCCGGCAGCGGCCGCAATACCAGCTTGCGCCCCGGCCCCGCCGCCCGGGAAACCGGCGTGATGCAGGCCAGCCCGTTGACGCCATTGATATTCATGCCGTCCGAGCCGCAAACCCCCTCGCGGCAGGAGCGCCGGTAGGCGATGGAGGGATCCTTGGCCTTGGCCAGTTCCAGCACGTCAAGGACCATGAGGTCGCGGCCTTCCGGCACGTCGACTTCGATGTTCTGCATCACCGGTTTGCTGTCCTGGTCGGGATTGTAGCGATAGATGCTGACTAACACGGTTGCTTCCTGGCTCTAATAGCTTCTCGCCTTCGGTTTGAAGACGGGCACCACATTGGGTTTGAAATTGACTTCGCGCTTGCCGATTTTCTTTTCGTCCGGGAAATAAAGCGAGTGGCACAGCCAATTATCGTCGTCCCGTTCGCGATAGTCGTCTCTCGCGTGGGCTCCGCGGCTTTCGTTGCGGCCTTCGGCCGCGATCGCGGTGGCCTCCGCCACGGCGAACAGGTTTTCCAGTTCCAGCGCTTCGATGCGGGCGGTATTGAAGGCCGCGCTCTTGTCCGCCAGCCGGGAGTTCGCTATGCGCGGGCCGAGTTCGGCCAGCTTCGTCACGCCTTCACGCATGAATTCCCCGGTGCGGAAGACGCCGAAATACAATTGCATGACGTTCTGCAACTCCGCCCTCAAGTCCGCGGTGCTTTCGCCCTCGGTCGATTCATCGAGCCGCCACAGCCGGGCCAGGGCGCGTTCAACGTCTTCCCTGGCAGCATTGCGGAGTTGTACGCCCTGTTGCAGCACTTCCTCGATATGCTTGCCGGCGGCGCGGCCGAAAACCACGAGATCGAGCAGGCTGTTGCCGCCGAGGCGGTTGGCGCCGTGCACCGAGACACAGGCGACCTCTCCCGCGGCGAACAGGCCCGGAATCCGTTCATCTTCGCCGGCAGCATTGCGGGTCAGCGCCTGGCCGTGAATATTGGTCGGAATTCCCCCCATCATGTAATGGCAGGTCGGCACCACGGGTATCGGCTCCCTGATCGGGTCCACGTGTGCAAAGGTGCGCGACAGTTCGAGAATGCCCGGCAGCTTGCTGTTCAGAACCTCGGCGCCGAGATGATCGAGTTTCAGCATGACATGGTCGCCATGTTCGCCGCAGCCCCTGCCTTCGAGAACTTCGAGCACCATGGATCTCGAGACCACGTCGCGCCCGGCGAGATCCTTGGCGTTGGGCGCATAGCGTTCCATGAACCGCTCGCCGTCCTTGTTGATCAGGTAGCCGCCCTCTCCCCGGCAGCCTTCTGTTACCAATGTGCCTGCGCCATAAATTCCCGTGGGGTGAAATTGCCACATTTCCATGTCCTGGGCGGGAAAACCGGCGCGCAGGCACATGCCGACTCCGTCGCCGGTATTGATCAGGGCATTGGTGGTCGATGCGTAGATGCGTCCGGCGCCGCCCGTGGCCAGCACCGTGGCCGCGGCCTGCACGAAACAGACCTCGCCGCTGGCGATATCGATGGCGGTTACGCCGGTCACGGCGCCGTCCTGGTTCCTGACCAGATCCACGACGAACCATTCGTTGAGAAAAACCGTGTCGTTTTTCAGGTTGCCCTGATACAGGGCGTGCAGCAGCGCATGGCCGGTGCGGTCCGCCGCGGCGCAGGTGCGCGCCGCCTGGCCGCCCTTGCCGAAATTCTTCGACTGGCCGCCAAAGGGGCGCTGGTAGATGCGGCCGTCGGCGGTGCGCGAAAACGGCAACCCCATGTGTTCGAGTTCGTAGACCGTCTGCGGCCCTTCCATGCACATGTATTCGATGGCGTCCTGGTCGCCGATATAGTCCGATCCCTTGACGGTGTCGTACATGTGCCAGCGCCAGTCGTCTTCCGGGTCGGCGCTGCCGATCGCGCAGGTGATTCCGCCCTGGGCGGAAACCGTATGCGAGCGGGTCGGAAATACCTTCGACAGGACCGCGGTGCGGAAACCCGACTGCGCCAGTTGCAGAGCCGCCCGCATGCCGGCCCCGCCGCCGCCGACGATTATCGCGTCGAAAGTGATGACCCTGAATCCGCTCATTATCCGCCCCAGATAATCCTTGCGCCCCATAGCAGATAGACCAGTGTCAGCAAGGCGCATGCCCCCTGTGTCAAGAGTCGGATCGCGGTCCCTGCCCTGCCCAGATGCGCCTCGTTGAGGTAATCGGTGGTTACGGTCCAGACGCCGATCCAGGCGTGAGCGCAGAGCGACAACAGTGCGATCAGACTGAAAATCTGCATGGCGGGCTCGTCAAATTGCGACCGCCAGCTTGCATAGTCCAACTCCGGGGCAAGCAACAGGCTGCCGAGAATGCAGACGGTATACGCCAGCAGCACCAGCGCGCTCACACGCTGTACCAGCCAGTCGAATAGCCCGGAACGGCCCAGGCTGGTGGCGTTGGTCACCATATCCACAATCCCGCGAGAATCGCGCCGATGACCGAAAGTACGATAACGGCGGCAGCGGCGAATCTGGCTGCGCGCCAGGTTTCACCGATGCCGATATCCATCAGTAAATGGCGGCAGCCCGCGATCAGGTGGTATAGCAAGGCGGCGACGGTCAGCCAGACGACAAAGCTTGCCGCCGGCGTGGAAAGCAATTCGCCCGCCTGCATGAAACCGTCTTCGGAAGCCAGGGAAAGATCGAGCAGATACAGCAACAGGGCAGTGGCCAGAAACAGCAGGATCCCGGAAATCCTGTGCGTTATCGATACCAGCGCCGTCACCGGCCATTTGATGCTGAAAAGGTTGAGATTGGTTGGTCTGCCGGTTTTCACTTTCTATTTGCTGGCCTGATTCCGAAGCCAGCGAAAGTATATTCGCAGCGGGCTTGCGTGACAATCGCGGTCCCAATTTGACAATATCGAGGGACTGTCCCTAGTATTGCCTGCCCCAGCGTCTGCAATCCGGAGTGGCCTATGACTGAACGAAAGGCGCAATTGATCGTCGACGGCAAACCGGAATCAGTCGAACTGCCTGTATATGGAAGCAGCCTCGGCCCAGACGTCATCGATGTCCGCGGATTGATCGAAAGCGGCTATTTCACCTACGACCCCGGCTTCATGTCCACCGCCGCCTGCGACTCGGACATCACCTACATCAACGGCAGTGACGGAGTACTGCTCTATCGCGGCTATCCCATCGAACAACTGGCCGAACATTCAAGCTACCTGGAAACCTGTTATCTGCTCCTGCACGGCGAATTGCCTGACGCCGGCCAGAAGCTCGAGTTCGAGAACAATATTCGCTACCACACCATGGTGGATCAGCAGATTCACCAGTTTTTCAATGGCTTCCCCCGCACCGCGCACCCGATGTCGATGCTCGTCAGCGTCGTCGGCGCCTTATCGGCCTTTTATCACCACACGCTGGACATCTCCGATCCGGAGCATCGCATGCTGGTGGCGCGCCGCATCATAGCCAAGATGCCGACCCTGGCGGCCATGTGTTACAAGCATGGCGTGGGCCAGCCGTTCATGTATCCACGCAATTCCCTCGGTTTCGCCGAGAATTTCCTGCACATGATGTTCGGCACGCCCTGCGAGGAAAAGGAAGTCAGTCCCGTGCTCGCCCGCGCCATGGATCTCATTTTCCTGTTGCATGCGGACCACGAACAGAACGCCTCGACTTCCACCGTGCGGCTGGCGGGATCTACCGGCGCCAATCCATTTTCCTGTATCGCCGCGGGCATCGCCGCCTTGTGGGGCCCCGCTCACGGCGGCGCCAACGAAGCCGTCCTCGATATGCTTGCCGAGATCGGTTCCGAATCGCGCATCGACGAATTCATCGCACGCGCGAAGGATCCGAACGATTCCTATCGACTGATGGGATTCGGCCACCGGGTATACAAGAACTTCGATCCGCGCGCGACGGTAATGCGCGAAGTCTGCAACGAAGTGCTCGATGAGGTAGGCGAAGCGGCGGACGACACCTTGTTCAGAATTGCCCGCAGACTCGAGCAGATCGCCCTCGAAGACGACTACTTCATCGCGCGCAAGCTCTATCCCAATGTCGATTTCTATTCCGGGATCATCCTCAAGGCCCTGGGAATTCCGACCAGCATGTTTACGGTGATTTTCGCGACGGGCCGTACGCCGGGCTGGATGGCGCACTGGAACGAGATGGTAAGCGGGCCTTATCGAATCGGGCGGCCGCGGCAGCTTTATCGCGGGCCGGCCAAGCGGGATTATCCGGCCGTGCAGATCACGGCCGCGGTTTCCTGAATCAGCTTCTTGAACTGGTGGAGCCTACCGGGATCGAACCGGTGACCTCAACGCTGCCAGCGTTGCGCTCTCCCAGCTGAGCTAAGGCCCCACGCGAAGGAAAGCGATTCTAGGAACCACCCGCCCCCATGTCAATCACAAGAGGGTGTTGTGGCTTCGACCCGCCGACGACTCACGCCGTGCAGAATCCTCACTTTCAGTCATAGGGTCTTAAATTCCTTTTCGAGTATTTTCTGTTGCTTGCCGGAGATTCCGCCGAGGGATTCGATGGCTGCGCGGAGGCGTGCGCGGGTCAGGTCGAGGCCCAGGACGGAAATCGAGTCGAATACGGAAAGCGATACGGGCTTGCCGGTAATGGCGACAAACAGCGGGAACAGGAAATTCCTGATCTTGTAGTCCATTCGAGTGGCGAGTTCCTGCAGGCGGGCCTCAATAGCGTCGCGGTTCCAGTCCGGTGAGGCTTCAAGAGTCCAGAGGCTGTACAGCAGAATGCGGCGGCATGCTTCCTGGTCGAGTTGCTTGTGGGCGAAGTCGTCGGCCGAGACCGAAAGTTCTCCTTGCAGGAAATAGCCCGCGAGACTGGTTACGTCACTGAATCGACTGGTTCTTTGGCGCACCAGGGGAGCCATTTTTCCGATCAGTTCGGGCCGGAAAGCCCATTCGGCGAAGCGCCTGGCGAATTCGGCGTCATCGAGATCTTCCCGCAGATAGCGGCCGTTGAGCCAATCGAGTTTCTCCCTGTCGAAAATCGGCCCGCCCAGCGAAACCCGCTCAAGTTCGAATCGGGCTTCCATGTCGGCGAGACTGAACTTCTCCTCGCCATCGGGCATGCTCCAGCCCATGGTGCCAAGGTAGTTGATCAGCGCCTCGGGCAGATATCCCGTTGCCTGGTAATAGCCGATGCTCGTCGGGTTCCTGCGTTTGCTGAGCTTGCTCTTGTCGGGATTGCGCAACAGGGGCATATGGCAGAATACCGGCCTGTCCCAGCCAAAGGACTCGTAAAGCAGCACGTGCTTGGGCACCGAACTGATCCACTCCTCGCCGCGAATCACGTGACTGACTTCCATGAGATGGTCGTCCACGACATTGGCGAAATGGTAGGTGGGCAGGCCGTCGGACTTGATCAGTACGGGCATGTCGACCTGGGACCATTGAATGCGGATCTCGCCGCGCAGCAGATCCTCGAATACGCATTCGCCCTCGCGCGGCACGCGCAGTCGGATGACATGCCGTTCACCGCTCTCGATACGCCTTGCGACTTCGTCCGCGGATAAATTGAGGCAATGGCCGTCATAGCCCGGCTGCCGTTTCAGGCGCATTTGCTCCCGCCGCAACTCCGCCAGGCGTTTTTCATCGCAAAAACAGGGGAATGCGAGCGATTTCTCCAGCAGGATACGAATATGATCCGAGTAAATCGCGGATCTTTCGCTTTGCCGGTACGGGCCTTTGCCGCCGTCGCGGCCCGGACCTTCATCCCAATCGAGGCTCAGCCAGCGCAAGGCCTTGAGTATCTTGTCCTCGGACTGCGCGCTCGAACGCTCCCGGTCGGTGTCTTCGATCCGCAAGATGAAGCTGCCGCCATGGCGATGGGCAAAACAGCGGTTGAACAAGGCGATATAGGCAGTGCCGAGGTGCGGGTCGCCCGTCGGCGAAGGAGCGATTCTGGTTCGCACCGGTGGCATCTGGAATTGGCTCGCGGCGTTCTGGAGATGCGCGGATTATATGTTAAAGGGGCGCAAGGCGCTCAAGCTTGACTGTCAGTCGGGGTTGGGAATAATTGCCGGATGTTTTTCGTGAACGACAGGCCTGCTCTGTGCCACCGTTTTTGCGTGGCGCCGATGATGGATTGCACCGATCGCCACGATCGCGCCTTTCTGCGGCAGTTTTCCCGGCATACGTTGTTGTATACGGAAATGTTGAGCAGCGGCGCGCTGCTTCATGGCGACGTGGCGCGCCTGCTGCGGTTTTCGCCGGAAGAGCAGCCGGTAGCGCTGCAACTGGGCGGCAGCGATCCGGACGATCTGGCCGCCGCCGCCCTGCTGGCGGAACAGGCGGGTTACCGCGAAGTGAATCTCAACCTCGGATGCCCGAGCGACCGCGTGCAAGGCGGCAATTTCGGCGCCTGCCTGATGAAGGAGCCCGAACGGGTAGCGGCCTGTGTCGCGGCGATGATTGCCGCCGTGCAAATCCCGGTAACGGTCAAGTGCCGGATCGGCGTCGACGGCCGCGACAGCGATGGCGAATTGCTCGATTTCGTCGAACGGCTCGCGGAGGCCGGTTGCCGGACATTCATCATTCACGCTCGTATTGCCGTTCTGCAAGGATTGACGCCGAAACAGAATCGGGAAATCCCGCCGCTGAACTATGCGCGGGTATTGCGTGTAAAGCGGGCTTTCCCGGAACTGGAAATAGTCATCAACGGCGGCATCGATTCACTGGAGACAGCCGCGAACCTGTTGCGCAATCTCGATGGGGTCATGCTCGGCCGGGAAGCCTATGGCAATCCCTTTTTGTTGAGCAAGGTCGACGAGACGTTTTTCGGCGAACCGCCGAACGCCAAATCCCGGCTTGACTATCTTGGCGGATTTTTGCCCTATGTCGAACGGGAATTGCGCCAGGGGACGCCCTTGCGCCATATCACCCGCCACATGCTTGGATTGTTCAGGGGACAACCCGGAGGCAGGTGCTTCCGCCGCCATCTGAGCGTCCATGGCAATCGGCGTGGAGCGCCGCTCGAAGTGTTGCTCGACGCCATGACCCACGTGGCCTGAAATTGCCGATCAGCCGTCGCGAGCACTAAGACGAGACAATATGCTGGGTTCATTGCGCAACTTGTTCATAGCCCCGAAGGTGGGGCCCGAAGCGGACGCTCCCGATGCCGCGACGCGGCTCGAACTTGCCGGCGCCGCCCTGCTGTTCGAGGTAATCAAGGCTGATCACGAAATGGACGATCGTGAATTCGCGTCCATCGCGGAAGTATTGCGCGCCGGCAGCGCCCGGAATGCCGCGGACGTCGAAGAATTGATCGAACTTGCCCGGCGGGAATCCGGCGCGGCCACTTCCTTGTACGAGTTCACGAGCCTGATCAACGAACATTGCAGTTACGAGGAGAAATGCGTCCTGATCGGGAACATGTGGCGAATTGCCTACGCCGATTCGCAAATCAGCAAGTACGAGGACCACCTGATCCGAAAGGTCAGCGATCTGATCTACGTATCGCATAGCGATTTCATCCGCGCCAAGCTTGCGGAGAAAAAGCAGTCTGCCATGAGCGAGTAGTCAGAAATCGCCGAACGGATCGTCGAGTTCGCCGTCGTTTATTTCGAATTCGCGTTGCTGGAAACTGGCTTCACGCAGGAACAGGTAACGATCACCGGTAATCAGCGACTCCGCGGGCAACAGGCCGGTGCGCCATTCGAGCCGCTCGGCGCCGAAAGTCGTTACGCGGGCCGCTTCGTCGTCAATCTGGTAAATCGGATTCAACAGCGAATCCACGAACAGACCCAGCGCGTCCCGGGTGGAACTGGCGCCGAATATGGGCAATACCACGTAAGGACCGGATTCGACTCCCCATACTCCCAGAGTCTGGCCGAAATCTTCGTTATGCTTTTCCAGGCCGAGTTCGCTGGCCACGTCGATCAGGCCCCCGATGCCCACGGTGGTGTTGATCAGGATTCGCCCGCAATCCGACACCGCCTCCGGGATTTTCCATTGCAGCAGGTTGTTGGCCATGGTGTTCAGATCATCGATATTGCCGAAAAAGTTGGTGACCCCGGTCTGCACCGGCGAGGGGACGTAATTGGAATAGCCGACGGCCAGCGGCAGAAGCACCAGGTTGTCGAAATATTCGTTGAATCCGAAGACCACCTGATTGACGCCCAGAAAAGGATCCCGGTTCGCCTGTGCGCCGAAATCCTGCGCGAGAGACGGCGTGGCGGTCAGGCTCAACGCCAGCATCAGCGTCGCATAACGCAGGATTTGCGACAGTTTTCGTCCGCTTGTCGACACCATCGGTAATCTAACCCGCCAATCTGGCGATCTGTTTGTCCAGTCTTTCCCTTGATATCGGGAAACTTGTGCCCAGCCGCTGGGCAAAAAGAGAAATCCTGAATTCCTCTATCGACCAGCGCAAGGATTGGATTAGCCTGGAATCCCCCCGGGAAGAGCGCAATTGCTCAAGCCTCTCCCAATAGTATGCCACTTCCCGCGTGTTTTTTTCATCCGCCTGGCCGAAATGCGGCGCCTTTTCCAGTCGCACTCCAATGCCTTCCAGATAACGCGGAAAATGTCTGAGCCACTCGAAGGCGGTGTCCCTGAGGAAGTTCGGCGGGAACATACGCTCGATCTGGCCTTGTATGTCCTGCCGCACGGTTTGACCGGATTTTTCTGGCAATGCCGCAAGTTTTTGCCGGATACCATGTGTCCGTTCAAGCATCACGGTCAGCAATTGTTCCAATTCGTCCGCAAGCAATGGCAATCTGGTCGCATTGCGCTCGATCGATTCCATGAATTCCCCCTTGCTGCGTGGAAACCCGTTATTGAGGGCAAAGGCCTCCAGATAGCAGGCGATTGCGGCGTCTTCCTCTATCTCGCCCAGCCCCGGCATGAAGAGAATGCGGGCGGCATTTGCGTTCCTGAAACGAAGGAATCGTTTGCGCAGGGCATTACGCTGGGCGACGGTGCGTAACATGAAAAGGCGCATCGCGCCCTGCCGGCTTTTCACGTTTGCTTCCTGACTGTTGTCGAGCAGCGCCACGGAGACCGAATCGACCTCGTCCACAATCGCGGGATAACGCACAAGAACGACGTCGCTCCCGATCTGTACGGATTCGGGCAGGTCCTCGAAGTCCCAGTCCCGCAGCCCGCTGCGCTCCAATCGGTGACGTTGACGCCGGACTGTCGGCGCCCGGCCGGTGAAGCGCTTGCGCAATTCGGCCAGATCGTCCCCTTCAGCCAATATGCGTCCTTGCCGGTCAATGACTTGCAGCCTGGTCCGCAAATGCCCCGGCAATTCGGCTGACAGCAGTTCTTGGCGCTCGATGAGGCGGGCGCCGGTCCGGTTCATCTGCAACAGCAGGGAATCGGCCAATGCGCCATCGGCGCGCCGCATCCGCGGCAATACACGGTCGACAAAATCGGGAGCCGGAATGAAATTCCGGCGTTTGTTCTTCGGCAGGCCGCGGATCAGGGCGATACACTTCTCCCGGACCAGGCCCGGCACGGCCCAGTCGAGATCGGCGGCGGACAATTGCGCCACGAGTTCGACGGGCACGCGCAGGCTTGCGCCGTCACGGCTGCCGCCCGGATCGAACACATAGTCCACCGGCAGCACGTTGTTCTGCACCTTGACCCGGTCGGGAAACTGGCGCTGCAATTCCTCGAGGGCCTCGCCGCGGAACAATCCCGCGCGCTTCATTTCGAGCGAACGATTGCGCCGGTCCGGGTCTTCGGCCAGCCACTGCTCGAGCGTCCTCGTCGATACGACCGATTCCGGCAAGCGCTGATCGTAGAAGCGCTGGATTTCCCTTTCGTTCACGACGAGTTCGGGGCGGCGGAATTTTTCCTCCTGTTTGCGAAGTTCTTCCAGAAAGGCCCTGTTCCGCTTGAGAAAATCCGCTTCGCTCCTGATCCGGTCCTCGACCATGGCCTGATCCAGAAAGATTTCGCGGGCGCCCGCGGCATCGTGCCTGGCGTAATCCACCGCAATCATTTCGCGCAAGGCGAGACCGTAAAGGACTGTCTTTTCGTGGACCATCACCTGTTGCCGTTCGCCGCTCCAGAACGGCTCGCCGTATTCCTTGCGCAACAAGTTGCCGGCGAACTCGATCACCCATTCCGGTTTGATCCTGGCCGCCATCGACGCGAAAGTGCGCGCCGTGTCTACCCATTCGCTGGTCATGATCCAGCGCACGTTTCTGCGCGCCAGAGCCGACGACATCGTCAGGACGAGCTTTCGGTTCCTGCTGCCGAGATAAGTTCTGCCGTCGTGGTGACGCGCTACCTGGTTGAGCGAGCCGCTCAGCAATGCACGATGGATTTCGGCATAGCCGGCTTGTTTGCGACCCTGTTTGCGATTTGGGTCGGCGCCGAGCCGGCGGCAGGCGTTCAGCAGTTGGCGGTGGATTTCCCGCCATTCCCGCACGCGCTGAAAGGACAGACGGTATTTCCTGCAGAACTTGCGCAATTGCGACTGGGAAATCCGCTCCTTTTCGCATCGTTCCCAAAGTGTGAGCAAGCCGAGGAAATCGGAGTCGGGATGCGTGAACTCCGCCCACTTTTCATCGTATTGACTTCCCGGGCCCTGGCTGCCCGGCGCCGATTCCCGAAGGTCGCCAAGACTCATCGCGCTGACGATGATCAGGACTTCCCGCAGGCTGCCGAGTTTCGACGCCGCTACCAGCATGCGTCCGAGTTGCGGTTCAAGCGGCAGTTCGGCCAACATGCGCCCCGTTTGCGTCAAGCCTCCCGCTTCGGTCAGAGCCCCGATTTCGCGCAGCAACGTGCGGCCGTCATTGATCGATTTCTGCTCCGGCTCATCGAGAAAGGGAAAATCTTCCGGCTGGCCGAGCCGCAAGGCGCTCATGCGCAGAATCACCGAGGCCAGGTTGGAGCGCTTGATCTCGGGGTCGGTGAAATCCGGCCGGGCCTCGAAATCCGCTTCGCTATAGAGCCGGATGCAGACGCCGTCCGCGAGCCGCCCGCATCGGCCCTTGCGTTGTTCGGCGCTGGCTTTCGAGACGGGCTCTATGGGCAGGCGCAACAGTTTGCGTTGCACGCTGTAGCGGCTGATACGGGCAAAGCCGGAGTCGATCACGAAGTGAATTCCCGGCACCGTCAGCGAAGTTTCCGCGACATTGGTCGAAAGCACGATGCGACGGCCATCGTGCGGTGCGAAAATGCGCTGCTGTTCCTGCGCCCGCAGGCGCGAATACAAGGGCAGAATCTCGGTATTCGTCAGGCGCCGCTTGCGTAGATACGCGGCGGTTTCGCGAATCTCCTTCTCGCTGCTGAGAAAAACCAGGACGTCGCCTTCGCCGTGTTCTTCAAGTTCCGTCAGCGCTTGTGCGATGGCGGCCATCTGCCGGTCTTCCTCATCGGCGTCGGGAACGAGTTGCCCGGGCGGGCGGTATAGCGTCTCGACGGGATAGCTGCGCCCGGCGACGCGGACAACGGGAGCGCCGCCGAAATGCGCCGCGATACGCTCCACGTCCAGGGTCGCGGACGTGACGATCAGTTTCAGATCCTTGCGCCTGGGCAGGATCAGTTTCAGATAGCCGAGCAGGAAATCGATATTGAGCGAGCGCTCGTGGGCCTCGTCGAGGATCAGCGCCTGGTACTTCTTCAACAGGCGGTCGCGCTGGATTTCCGCAAGCAGGATGCCATCGGTCATCAGCTTCAGCCAGGCGTCCGCCGGCACTCTTTGTCCGAATCGAATGTGGACGCCGATGCCACGATGGGCTTGGGCGGCGGACGCCGTAAATACATCCCTGTAGGCTTCGGGCTCGGCGTCCTGCCTCGCACGCCCGCCGCCCAAGCCCATCGCGGCATCGGCTTCGAGTTCGGCGGCGATACGTGCCGCTACCGACATCGCCGCCAGCCTTCGCGGTTGTGTATGTCCGATCATGCCGCGGCGGGCCAGGCCGGCACGCAGGCAAATCCTGGGTAATTGCGTGGTCTTGCCGGAACCGGTGTCGCCGGCGACGACGATGACCTGGTTTTGTGTCAGCAGGCGCTCGATTTCAAGGGCGTGCCGGGCGATAGGAAGATCAGTCGGCAGGCTGATCTCACTCACGCAGTTCCCGCCGCAGGATCTTGCCGATGTTGGATTTCGGCAAGTCCTCAACAAATTCGATCTTGCGGGGAATCTTGTAGGCGGCAAGTCCCTGGCGGCACCAGGACTGGACGTCCTCGGGTCCGGGGGCTTCTTCTCCCGCGACCACGAACAGTTTCACCGCCTCCCCGGTTCGTTCGTCGGGCACGCCGATGGCCGCACTTTCAATGACTTGCGGGTGCCGATTGACCCAGTCTTCGATCTCGTTGGGAAAAACGTTGAATCCGGAAACGAGGATCATGTCCTTCTTGCGGTCGACGATGCTGATGTAGCCGTCTTCGCTGATGTTGACGTAATCGCCGGTGCTGAACCAACCGTCCGCGTTGATGCTGTCCTGGGTCGCCTCTTCCCGGCCGTAATAGCCGGCCATCACCTGGGGGCCGCGCACCTGCAATTCGCCGACCGAGCCGATGGGCAATTCGTTCGCCTCGTCGTCGACGACGCGCAATTCGGTCTCGGGCACTGCCTTCCCCACCGTGCCGCGCCGCACCTCACCGGGGATATTGACCGCGACAACCGGCGAGCATTCAGTCAGGCCGTATCCTTCGAGGATTTCGCAGCCCGTCAGTTCCTGCCAGTCTTCGGCGATCGAACTCGACATCGCCATGCCGCCGGCGCCGCAGAACCGATACGTCGAGAAATCCACCTGCCCGATCTTCGGATGTCTGAGCAAGGCAAGATACAAGGTGTTGATGCCGGCAAAGCCGTGAATCGTGTTACGCCTGAGCAATTTGACGAGCGCGTCGAGATCGCGGGGATTGGGCACGAGGATGTTGTGGCTGCCGGCATAGGCCATGGTCAGCAAATGCAACTGAAAGGCGTAGGTGTGGTAGAGCGGCAGCGGCGCGACCACGGTATCCGATTGATCGTCCATCACCAGCGATGTTCTCGAACGCAATTGCATCATGTTGGCGATGAGATTGCGGTGCGTGAGCATGGCGCCCTTCGCGACTCCGGTCGTGCCGCCGGTATAGAGAATCAGGGCGGTGTTTTCTCCCGCCCTGGTCGCCGCGGTCCCTATCGGGTCCGAGCCGACCGCCTCGCGGAAGAAGTGCGCCCCGGGCAATTCATAGGCCGGAATCATTTTCCGCAAGTGTTTTGCCGCCAGGTTGACCAGTGTTCTCTTCGGCTCGGGCAACAGGTCCCCGAGGCGGGCGATGACGACGTGTTCGATATCCGTGTCCGCGATGACGCTTTCGAGCTTGTCGCAGAATGCTTCGAGAACGACGACGGCTTTCGCGCCGGAATCGCGGAACTGGTGCTTCATTTCCGGCGCCGTATAAAGCGGATTGGTGGTGACGATGACGAGATCGGCCTTGATCGCCGCGTAGACCACGACCGGAAACTGCAACAGGTTGGGCAGTTGAATCGCGATCCTGTCGCCCGGGTTCATTTGCAGCTTATTGCGCAGGAAGCCTGCGAGGCGGTTGCTCAGGTCATCGATTTCGCGGTAGGTCAGACTGTGGCCGAAGCAGGTGAACGCCGGCAATGGCCCATGGGCGGAGGAAACGTGATCGAGTACCTCGGCCAGAGATGCATATTGTTCAGGGCGGAGTTCGGGGGGCAGCTTTTCCATGAGTGCAGGGTCCTGGGTTCAGTGCAACAGGGAATTCATGGCTTCTTCCAGTCCCTTGATGGTTAACGGCATCATCCGGCCGGTCACCAGTTCGCGCACGAGACCGATGGAATAACTGTGCTCCCAGTAATCCCGCGGCGTCGGATTGAGCCAGACCAGATGCTCGAAATGATCCGCCATTCGCTGCATCCAGACGGCGCCGGGCTCCTCGTTGTAATGCTCGATACTGCCGCCGGCATGAGTGATTTCATATGGCGCCATGGTCGCGTCGCCGATGAATATGACCTTGTAGTCACCGGGATACTTGTGAATCAGATCGAAGGTGGACTCGGTCTCGGCGTGTCTCCGCCTGCCCATGGTCCACACCGATTCATAGAGAAAATTGTGGAAGTAATAGTATTCGAGATGCTTGAATTCCGAACGCGCCGCCGAAAACAGTTCTTCGCAGAGCTTGACATGGGGGTCCATGGAACCGCCCACATCGAAGAACAGCAACACCTTCACCGCGTTATGCCGCTCCGGCACCATCTTGATATCGAGCAGGCCGCCGTTTCGCGCCGTCGATGAAATCGTGTCGTCCATGTCGAGTTCTTCCTCGGCGCCGGTGCGGGCGAACTTCCGCAATCTGCGCAAGGCCAGCTTGATGTTGCGGGTGCCGATTTCCACGCTGTCGTCGAGATCGCGGTAGTCGCGGCGGTCCCAGACCTTTACCGCCGTGCCGCTTCTGCCCTCGTCCTGGCCTAGGCGGATGCCTTCCGGGTTATAGCCGTAGGCGCCGAACGGAGAGGTGCCGCCGGTGCCGATCCATTTGCTGCCGCCCTGGTGGCGTTTCTGTTGTTCTTCGAGGCGCTTGCGGAACTCTTCCAGCAGCTTTTCGAGACCGCCCAGGCTTTGCAGTTTCGCCTTGTCTTCCTCGCTCAGCGAGGCTTCGAATTGCTTGCGCAGCCAATCTCCCGGAACCTCGCTGACGAATATGTCGGCGGTCGCTTCGATATTTTCGAAATAGCCGGAAAAAGCGCGATCGAAGCGGTCGAAGTGTTTTTCGTCCTTGACCATGCAAAGGCGCGCCAGGTAGTAGAAATCGTCGACATCGCCGAAGACGATGTCTTCGTTCAGGCATTCGAGCAATGCGAACAACTCGGTTATCGAAACCGGAAGCTTGTGCTCTTTCAGGCTCATAAAGAAATTGATCAGCATGAGCGTTTCCTGTCAACGCTAACGGTTGGCCCGATGCATGAATGCCAGTTTCTCCAGCAATTGCACGTCCTGTTCGTTTTTCAGCAAGGCCCCGTACAGGGGCGGAATCGCGCTGGAAGCGTCCCTGTCCTTGAGGATGTCAGCCGGGATATCGTCGGCCATGAGCAATTTCAGCCAGTCGAGCAATTCGGACGTTGACGGTTTCTTCTTCAGCCCGGGCGCCTTGCGCAGGTCGAAGAACACTTCCATCGCCTGACGCACGAGTTTCTGCTTGATTCCGGGATAATGCACCCTGACGATCTTCTCCATGGTGACCGTATCCGGGAAGGCGATGTAATGAAAGAAACAGCGGCGCAGGAAAGCGTCCGGCAGTTCCTTTTCGTTGTTGCTCGTGATCACCACGATCGGCCGCTGCCGCGCCTTGATCACCTGCCGCGTTTCGTAGACGTGGAATTCCATCCTGTCGAGTTCGAGCAGCAGATCGTTGGGAAATTCGATATCGGCCTTGTCGATTTCGTCGATCAGCAATACGCATTGCCGCTCGGATTCGAAGGCCTGCCAGATCTTGCCCTCGATGATGTAATTGCCGATGTCATGGACTTTATCGTCGCCGAGCTGCGAATCGCGCAGTCTTGAAACCGCGTCGTATTCGTAGAGTCCCTGCTGCGCCCGGGTGGTGGACTTGATATGCCACTGGATGAGTGGAAGTTCGAGGGCCTTGGCGATCTGTTCCGCGAGCATGGTCTTGCCGGTTCCCGGCTCGCCCTTGATCAGCAACGGCTTGCGCAGGCGAATCGCCGCGTTTACCGCCATTTGCAGTTCCTTGGTGGCGACGTATTCCTCGGTGCCGGCAAAATTCATATTTATTCTTCCCAGCCAGTTTCAAAACGCGCCATTGTAGACTAGCGCCGGGCCATTTGCTTCCCCGATCGGCCAAACCGTCGGTACAGGCGATAGCCGAGCAGAATCGCCAGGATCGATCCGTACAGCACCGCTTCGCTGACGTCGGTGCGCAGAATCCAGGTGAGATGAACGATCGCCAGCATTGCCGCCAGGTAAATCAGGCGATGCAGGCGTTTCCAGTTCTTTCCCATGCGCCGCACCGCGGCCTTGGGTGAAGTGACGCCCAGCGCGATCAGGATCAGCAAGGCAAGAAAGCCGATGGTTATATAGGGCCGCTCCAGCAACTCCTCCCCGATCGCGAACCAGCGGAATCCGAGCAGCAGCGACATCCAGACGGTGAAATGGATCGACGCATAGAACAACGCGAACAATCCCACCATGCGGCGGACGCGAACGAACGCCAGTTGGCCGCTAATGTGGCGCAAGGGCGTGAGGGACAAGGTAATCAGCAGAAATCGCAGGGTCCATTCACCCGTTGTGATGGCAAGTTCCTGCGCCGGGTCGGGCCCGAGGTCGTCCGCGGCTATGCGCCAGATCAGCCACGCCAGCGGAATCAGCGAGGCACTGAATACGGCAGGTTTCAGCCACCCGGTCCTTGCGGGGTTCTGGGCCATCCTGTTCTTGGTCGCGGCGATCAGTAGTAGCGGGCGAGATCCATGTCCTTGTACATGTGCGCCACCTGTTCTTCGTAGCCGTTGAACAGCCGGGTGGGAATCACCCTGCGGCTGAACAAGGTCTGCGGCAACCTGCGCTCCGTGTCCTGGCGCCAGCGCGGGTGATGCACTTCGGGATTCACGTTCGCGTAAAAACCGTATTCGTTCGCTTGCAGGTCGTTCCAGGTGGTATTGGGCTGGGTCTCGCGGAAATTCATGCGCACGATCGACTTGATGCTCTTGAAGCCGTATTTCCAGGGCACGACCAAACGGATGGGCGCGCCGTTCTGGGCCGGCAGAAAGCTGCCGTACAATCCCACCGCCAGGAAAGTGAGTTCGTTCATGGCTTCGTCCATGCGCAGCCCTTCCCGGTAGGGCCAGTCGACGATTGCGAAAGGCGAACGGATTCCCGGCATGGTGTCCGACTGGATGACGGTTTCGAATTCAACGTATCTGGCCCGGGAGGTCGGCTCGAATCGTTTGATCAGATCGGCCAGCGGAAAACCGATCCAGGGAATCACCATCGACCAGGCTTCCACGCAGCGCAGGCGGTACACCCGCTCTTCGAGGGCGTGGGGCCCCAGAATGTCTTCCAGGTGGTATGTGCCGGGCCTGGCGACTTCGCCTTCGATCTCGATCGACCAGGGATCTGTCCGGAATGCGCTGGAACGGTTGGACGGATCCGATTTGTCCATGCCGAACTCATAGAAGTTGTTGTAGCGGGTAACGTCCTGGTAAGGCGTCAACGCTTCCGCCGTGTAAAGCGGCTCCTCGGAAGGCGCCGGCCGGATGTCCTCGAACTTCTCTTCCCACCACGCGGCTGGCGGAGTTCGCGTCAGGCCGGGAGGCGCGGCGGCTTTCAGCGCATCGCCTTGCTGTGCGAACGCCAGCGAAGGCAGAAGCGCGCTGCCGGCCAGCAATGCCGCACCGTCGCGCATGAATTCACGGCGCGCGCGATACACGCTTTCCGGCGTGATTTCCGATGGCGGGATGTCCGAAGGCTTCTTGATCAACATGGCAATTTACCCTACTCAATCCTCAATATCCGGTTTATCGGCCTTCTTGCGCTGGGATCCGCTCTTTTTGGCCGGCTTCTCCCCGGTGCGGGCAAAACGACTTGTGAGCATATCGCGCTTGCGGTAGAACCAGACCGCGGGCCCTGAAGCGGCGTAGATCACGCACATGGCCAGCAGCAGTTCCTGGGGATTCTGGGCCACCACCACCAGCAAGGCCAAGGTCAATAGTAGCACTATATATGGCACCGTGCCCTTGACATTCAATACCTTGAAACTGAAATAGCGATAGTTGGAAATCATCAGCAGGCCGGTCAGCACCATCACCGCAGCGGCCGGGTAGGCGACCAGGGCGGTGACTTCCACTTCGTACTTGTAGCCGACCCAGGGTATGAAGGTGATCAGGCCGGCCGCCACGGGGCTTTGCAGTCCCATGAAGAAGCGCTTGTCGACGGTGCCGAGTTGCACGTTGAAGCGGGCCAGACGCAAGGCGGCGCAGGCCATGTAGAAGAAACTCGCGGCCCAGCCGAGCCGCCCGAGCGGCTCAAAGGCCCAACTGAACATGATCAGGGCGGGCGCCATGCCGAATGAGACCATGTCGGAAAGGCTGTCGAATTCCGCGCCGAAAGCGCTCTGGCTGCGCGTCAGCCGCGCGATGCGGCCATCGAGTCCGTCGAGCACGCCGGCGATCAGGATCGCCCAGCCGGCTTCGTTGAAATTGCCCTCCATGCCGGCGATCACGGCGTAAAAGCCCGCGAACAGCGCGCCCAGGGTCAAAATGTTCGGCAACAAGTAAACGCCGCGCCTTCTGACCTGCTTGCCGCCCTCCGAGACAATCTCCTCGTGCTCGTCGATCGGAAGCATGCTTTCGTTTTCGTCTGTTGACTGTTCTTTACTCATTACTTGCCGCAAATTTACCCGGTTCGGCGGATGCTATATCATCGCGCCTCTTTTGCCGAATCCACCGCCTGTCCGGAGCTCGAACAAGTTCATGAATTATTTCAACTCCCTGCCCTTGCGTCTTCAATTGGAACAACTCGGCAAGTGCCGTTTCATGGACCGCTCGGAGTTCAGCGATGGCGTGGGCAAGCTCAAGGGCAAGAAGGTCGTGATTGTCGGCTGCGGCGCACAGGGGCTGAATCAGGGACTCAACATGCGCGACAGCGGGCTGGACATAGCCTATGCCTTGCGGGCGGATGCCATCGCCGAACAGCGCGCTTCCTGGAAGAACGCAACGGGCAACGGCTTTGTTACCGGCACGTTCGAAGATCTGATTCCCGGCGCCGACCTGGTGCTGAATCTCACGCCCGACAAGCAGCATTCTCCCGTAGTCGGGCAGATCATGCCGCTGATGAAGGAAAATTCCTGCCTCGCCTACTCCCACGGCTTCAACATCGTCGAGGAAGGTACGCAGATCCGGCCCGACATCACGGTGATCATGGTCGCGCCGAAATGTCCCGGCACCGAGGTCCGCGAGGAATACATGCGCGGCTTCGGTGTACCGACCCTGATCGCGGTTCATCCGGAAAACGACCCGCGCGGCGAAGGGCTCGAAATCGCCAAGGCCTATGCCGCGGCGACCGGCGGCCATCGCGCCGGCGTCCTTGAGTCTTCCTTCGTGGCCGAAGTCAAATCGGACCTGATGGGTGAACAAACTATCCTTTGTGGCATGTTGCAGACAGGCTCCCTGCTCTGCTTCGACAAGATGGTCGCCGGCGGCGTTGAAAAGGGTTATGCCTCAAGGCTGGTGCAACACGGCTGGGAGACGATCGCAGAAGGCCTCAAGCATGGCGGCATCACCAACATGATGAACCGGCTGTCCAATCCGGCGAAATTGCTCGCCGACGAACTGGCCGACGAGTTGAAGGAGATCATGACGCCGCTGTTCCGCAAGCACATGGACGACATCATGACCGGCGATTTCTCCGCGGGCATGATGGCGGACTGGCGCACAAGCGACCGCAAATTGCTGACCTGGCGCGAAGAGACCGCGCAGACCGCATTCGAAAACTCAACTGCCGGGGAAATGGAAATATCCGAGCAGGAATATTACGACAAGGGCATTCTCATGGCGGCCATGATCAAGGCCGGAGTCGAACTCGCCTTCGAAACGATGACGGATTACGGCATCATCGAGGAATCGGCCTATTACGAGTCGCTGCACGAAGTGCCCCTGATTGCCAACCTGATCGGCCGCAAGAAGTTGTACGAGATGAACAAGGTCATCTCCGATACCGCCGAATACGGCTGTTATCTCTTCTCCCACGAATGCGTGCCGTTGCTGGCCGATTTCATGTCCCGGATCGACACCGACGTGATCGGCAGGGGGTTGCAACTCGCCGATACCGGCGTCGACAACCAGGAACTGATTGCCGTCGACGAAAAGATTCGCGCGCATCCGATCGAAGTCGTCGGCCGCAAGCTGCGCGGCCACATGACCGCGATGAAAAAGGCGATCTGATCGCGCAACGCCTAGATCGCGAGCACCTTGGTTCCGCGGGAGATTCCGGTTACGCCGGTGCGGGCTACCTCGAGCACCTTGCAGTCGCTGAGCGCGGCCAGGAAGCCGTCGAGTTTTTCGCTGGTTCCGGCGAGCTGGATCGAATAGCTCGTGCCGGTCTGATCGATCACCTGGCCGCGGAATATCTCAACCACGCGCAGCACCTCGGCGCGTTGCGCGCCGGTCGCCTTCAACTTGATCAGCATCAGTTCGCGTTCGATATGGGCGCCGCCGGTCAGGTCGATGAGTTTCACGACATCGACGATCCGGTTCAGATGCTTGGTTACCTGCTCGATGCGGGCGTCGTCGCCGTCGGTAATCAGCGTCAGCCTCGAGAGCGACTGATCTTCGGTCGGCGCGACCGTCAGCGAATCGATATTGTAATTGCGCTGGGAAAACAGTCCGACGACCCGCGACAGCGCGCCCGGCTCGTTTTCCATCAGGATCGAAATGATACGCCGCATCAGGTTCTCTCCGTCTTGCTCAACACCATGTCCTTCATGGCGCCGCCCTTGATCGCCATCGGATAGACATGCTCGTCCGGGTCGACCAGGATGTCGACGAACACCAGCCGATCCTTGAGGGAAAAGCACTCGCTCAACTTGTCGCGCAACTCATCGGGGTGTTCGATGCGGATGCCGACATGGCCGAACGACTCCGCGAGCTTGACGAAATCGGGCAGCGATTCGGCATAGGTGCTATGACTGTAGCGGCCGCCGTATTGCATGTCCTGCCATTGCTTCACCATGCCCAGGGCCTGGTTGTTGAGACAGATGATCTTGATCGGCAACTGGTATTGCATGCAGGTGGCGAATTCCTGCATGTTCATCAGGAAACTGCCCTCCCCGGTTATGCAGACCGAAACCGCGTCCGGAAAGGCGAATTGCGCTCCCATCGCGGCGGGAAAGCCGAAGCCCATGGTGCCGAGCCCGCCCGAGTTGATCCAGCGCCGGGGTTTGTCGAAGCCGTAGTACTGGGCGGCGAACATCTGGTGCTGGCCCACGTCGGAGGAGACGAAGGCGTCGCCGCCGGTCAACTCGTGCATCAGTTTGACGACCTGCTGGGGCTTGATGAGACCGTTTTCCGGTTCCGGAATGCGCAGGGAATCCTTCTCGCGCCAGCGATCGATCTGATCCCACCAGATCTTCAGCGTTTCGGCGTCGGGACTGGCCTTTCTCCGTTCGATTTCCGCGACCATGTCCTCAAGCACCGAGGCCACCGGCCCGACGATGGGGATGTCGGCGTTCACGATCTTCGATATCGACGCCGGATCGATGTCGATATGCAAAATGGTCGCTTCGGGGCAGAACTTGCTTGGGTCCGAATTGGTCACGCGGTCATCGAAACGCGCGCCGGCGCAAAGCAGCACGTCGCAATAATGCATCGCCATGTTGGCTTCATAGGTGCCATGCATGCCAAGCATGCCGAGAAACTGGGGGTCGGAGGCGGGATAGGCGCCAAGACCCATCAAGGTATTGGTGATCGGATAGCCGAGCAGCCTGGCGAGCCGCGTCAATGCCTCGGCGCCTTCGCCCTGAATGACGCCGCCGCCGCTGTACAGCATGGGACGCTTGGCTTGCAGCAAGGTGTCCACGGCTTTCCGAATCTGGCCCGGATGGCCTTTTTCCGGGACCGAATAGGAACGCATCTGGATCTCGCCCGGATAGACATAAGGCGCCTTGACGCGCGGGTCGGTCGCGTCCTTGGGGATGTCGATCACTACGGGACCCTGGCGTCCGGTAGTTGCGATATGAAAGGCCTTTTTGACCAGGGTCGGAATTTCCTCGGCGTTGCGGGCCATGAAACTGTGTTTCACGATCGGCCGGGAGATACCGACCATGTCGGTTTCCTGGAAACTGTCGGTGCCGAGCATGCGACTGTCCACCTGCCCTGAAATCACGATCAAGGGAACCGAATCCATGTAGGCGGTGGCGATTCCGGTAATGGCGTTGGTTGCGCCCGGTCCTGAAGTGACGAGCACCACGCCGGGCTTGCCGGTTGCGCGGGCGTAGCCGTCCGCGGCATGGGTCGCGGCCTGTTCGTGGCGCACGAGAATATGTTCCACTTCGTCCTGGTGGAAGATTGCGTCGTAAATATGCAAAACGGCGCCGCCGGGATAGCCGAAGATGATTTCCACACCTTCGTCCCGCAGCGCCCGGATCAGCATTTCACCGCCGGAAAGCAGTTCCGCCTGTTCTGTCGTTTCGCCGGTCATGTCCCCGCTTCTTTCTCCGCTGTTTTCTTCACTATTGCGCGGGCCGCATCGCGATGTTGCCGCCCGCCGGTGTACTGCCGCTCAACTTGCAACGATCGGCAAGCAGAAAACCGTAACAGTTTTCTTGCCTGCCCGATACAGGACAAGTTGTCAGGATTAGCGGCGGCTTGCCGTATGGCCGCCTGAACGGCCCGAGCCTCCATCAGCGGGTAGTTGTCTTCGGTGGAGGCGGGCCTGCGGATGCGCGTGGTTCAGCTATGCTCCGCAAAGTTCGCGCATTCTCCCATTTAATGCGGAAAAGTCAAGGTGGCTTAGATCCGTCGGCGACTCACGCTGTGGCGACCCCGCTGAATTCGAGATTGCCGTTGGCGCCTAGATCGATATCGATCTGTGAACCGGGTCCGAATTCTCCCGCAAGCACGTGTTGGGCGAGTGGGTTTTCGATGCGGTTCTGGATCGCGCGCTTGAGCGGCCTGGCGCCGTAAACGGGATCGAATCCCGCTTCCGCGATGAAACGCAGCATGGCCGGCGATACGTGAATCTTCAATTCGTTGTCGGCAAGCCGCCGATTGAGCAGGTCAATCTGCAAGCGTGCGATACCGAGAATCTCTTCCTTGCCGAGAGGCTGAAAGACGACGATTTCGTCGATGCGATTGACGAATTCCGGCGAAAAATGGCGGACTACCGAGTTCAACACGGCCTGTTTGACGGTCTCGTAGTTATTGCTGTTGCTGTTGCTGACTTGGGCCGAATCCCGCATCAGTTCCTGGATGCGGTCTGAGCCCAGGTTGGAAGTCATGATGATGACGGTGTTGCGGAAATCCACCGTGCGGCCATGCCCGTCGGTCAGGCGCCCGTCGTCGAGCACCTGCAAGAGCACGTTGAAGACTTCCGGATGGGCTTTTTCGACCTCGTCGAGCAGCAACACCGAATACGGCCGCCGCCGGACCGCCTCGGTCAGATAACCCCCCTGTTCATAACCGACATAACCGGGCGGCGCTCCGATCAGTCTGGCGACGGAGTGTTGTTCCATGAATTCCGACATGTCGATGCGGACCATGGCCGCCTCGGAATCGAACAGAAACTCGGCCAGGGCCTTGCAAAGCTCGGTCTTGCCGACGCCGGTGGGGCCGAGGAACAGGAAGGAGCCGTTCGGGCGATTCGGGTCCGACAGGCCCGAGCGCGACCTGCGTACGGCGTTGGCGACCGCGGATATCGCCTCGTTCTGACCCACGACCCGCCGGCGCAATGCGCCTTCCATGCCCAGCAGGCGCTCGCGGTCGCCTTGCAGCATCTTGCTGACGGGAATGCCGGTGGCGCGGGAGAGAATATCGGCGATTTCCTCATCGGTAACCCGGTTGCGCATGAGTTTCCTGTCCGAAACCGCGGCCGCAGCGGCCTCTTCCAGTTTCTTCTCGAGCGCCGGGATGACGCCGTACTGGATTTCGGACATGCGCGCGAGATCGCCGGCGCGCTGGGCGGCTTCGAGGTCGATCCTGGCCTTTTCCAGGCTCGACTTGATCGACTGGGCGCCATGCAGGGAAGCTTTCTCGGCCTTCCAGATCTCGTCGAGATTGGCGTATTCCCGTTCCAGGCTGCCGATTTCCCCGTCGAGTTTTTCCATGCGTTTCTTCGCTGCCGAGTCCTTGTCCTTCTTGAGCGCCTCCCGCTCGATCTTCAACTGGATCAGCCGCCGGTCGAGCATGTCCATCTCTTCGGGCTTGGAGTCGATTTCCATGCGAATCATGCTGGCGGCCTCGTCCACGAGATCGATCGCCTTGTCCGGAAGCTGGCGGTCCGAAACGTAGCGCTGGGACAGCCGCGCGGCGGCGATGATGGCCGAATCCGAGATTTCCACGCCATGATGGACCTCGTAGCGCTCCTTTAGGCCGCGCAGGATCGCGATGGTGTCCTCTTCGTCCGGTTCGTCGACGAGCACCTTCTGGAAACGGCGCTCGAGCGCGGCGTCTTTCTCGATGTATTGCATGTACTCGTTGAGCGTGGTGGCGCCGACGCAATGCAATTCGCCCCGCGCAAGCGCCGGCTTGAGCATGTTGCCGGCGTCCATGGCGCCTTCCGCCTTGCCGGCGCCGACCAGGGTATGCAACTCGTCGATGAACAGGATGACCGAGCCTTCGCGCTTGGCGATTTCCTTGAGCACGCCTTTCAGACGTTCCTCGAATTCGCCGCGGAATTTCGCGCCGGCGATCAGGGAGCCCATGTCGAGGGCGAGTATGCTCTTGTTTTTCAGTCCCTCCGGCACCTCGCCGTTGACGATGCGTTGGGCAAGGCCTTCGACGATCGCCGTCTTGCCGACGCCCGGCTCACCGATCAGTACCGGATTGTTCTTGGTGCGGCGCTGCAATACCTGGATGGCGCGACGAATCTCGCTGTCCCGTCCGATGACGGGATCGAGTTCCCCCATCCGCGCGCGCTCGGTGAGGTCGATGCAATAGCGGCTCAGCGCCTGGCGGCTTTCCTCGGCTTCCGCATCGGACACGGCTTCGCCGCCGCGCAGATTGGCGATTGCGTTTTCGAGCGCCTGGACACTTACACCGCTTGACTTGAGCAGTTTTCCCGCCGCTCCGGGATCTTTCATCGCCGCCAGCAGAATGGTTTCGCTTGCGACGAAACTGTCCCCGTGTTCGCCGGCGATGGTTTCAGCCCGATTCAGCAGTTTCGCCAACTCGGGCGAGATCGCAAGCTGACCGTCGTGCTCCTTCATGCGCGGCAAATCCTGCACGATGCGGTCGAGCCCTGTGCGCAATTCGCCGACATTGAATCCGGTCTGGGCGAGCAAGGCGCGCACGGAACTGCCCTGCTGGTCGATCAGCGCGAGCAGCAGGTGTGCGGGTACGATGCTGTTGTTACGGTTCGCCAGGGCGAGCGATTGTGCATCGGCAAGCGCCGCCTGCAGTTTCCCGGTCAATTTGTCTGGCCGCATGGGTCAAATTTCTCTTCGGACCTGTTCAACGGGTTTGTATATGAGGTCTAAAGAAGTTGCTTCAAGCAGGGTTTATGCAGATCAGGTTTGCCATGCGGCCGCAGAGGCCGTCGCGGCGGTGGGAGTAGAAACGGCTGGCGTCGCTGTAGGTGCAATGGGTTCCGCCGGAGATGGATGCCGCGCCGAGGCGATGCAATTTGATGCGGGCGATTTGTGGCAGGTCGGCGTAGTACTTGCATTGTTTCTTGAGAGGGGCGAAAGCGGCTTTGAACTGTTGTTGCTCGCGGGTGTTGGCAGCGCAATCGAGGAATGCTTCGCGGACGTCTTCGCCTACTTCGTAGTGGCATGACTGGATCGCCGGGCCCAGCCAGATCAGCAGATCTTCCGGTTCGCTGCACATGGCCGCCAATGTGTTCTCGATGATGCCCGCGCTCATGCCGCGCCAGCCGGCATGAATGATCCCCACTTCGTCGCCGGCGCGATTGCAGACGAAGATCGGCAGGCAATCCGCGGTAAGTACGCAAAGCGCGATGCCGGGAGCGCTGGAGATCAGGCTGTCCGCCTCCGGCGCCTCCCCCGACTGGAACACGATGGCCGGTTCGCTGCCGTGAACCTGCCGCAACCACTGGAATTGCGCATCGGGAGCGAACGCATCGGCTGCGAGTTTGCGGTTGCGCCGAACGCTGCTTTCCGCATCGCCGACATGCAGGGCCATGTTGAGACCGGCGAATTCGCCCTCGCTGCAACCGCCGTTCCGGGTAGTGACCGCTGCGAAAACGGTATCGGGCGCCGGCCAGTCAGGGCGAAGCAGTTCAGGCGCCAGCATCTGCGACCTCTTGGGTTCGCGGATTCTGCCTCAGAAGCTCAAGCAAATTCTGCATGTCGGGCGGCAACTTCATGTCAATGATTATTTTTTCCTTGTTTACAGGATGCAATAGCGAAAGCTTGCAGGCATGCAGGGCCTGGCGTCCGAACGCGCCGAGGGCCGCAGTGAGTTCCGGAGGGAACGCGGCTGGCGGTTTCGGTCTGCCGCCGTAAGTGCGATCCCCCAGAACCGGATAGCCGAGCCAGGCCATATGCACTCGAATCTGGTGCGTTCGGCCGGTTTCAAGCGATATCTCGACATGGGTATGGGCGGGAAATCGCTCGAGTACGCGATAATGCGTGCGCGCCGGCTTGCCTTCCCCGACTACCGCCATTCGAGTCCGATGCACGGGATGCCTTCCCATGGGCTGGTCCACCGTGCCGCCGGCGGTGAGAACGCCATGCACGAGCGCCTGGTAAACGCGCTCGATGCGGCGTTCCTGCAATTGTCTGACCAGTTCCGTATGCGCGCGCAGCGTGCGCGCGATCAACATGAGTCCGGTAGTGTCCTTGTCGAGGCGATGAATGATGCCCGCGCGCGGCAACTGCGCCAATTCCGGGAAGGAATGCAGCAGACCGTTCAGCAAGGTGCCCTCGTGATGGCCTGTGGCGGGATGGACAACCATATTCTCCGGTTTGTTGACGATCAGGAAATGCTCGTCCTCGTAACGTACGTCGAGTTCCATGGCTTCCGCCGTCAGTTCATCGTCGGTTGCGAGTTCAGCGTCGATTTCGATGACATCCCCTGCCCGCAAGCGATCCTTTTGCTTCATGTTTTGCGAATTTACCGTCAAATTCCCGCCTTTTATCCACAATTGGAGACGCGATCGCGAAAATTCGGGAAAAAGATCCGCTGCCGCACGATCCAGGCGCAGGCCGGCCATAGAATTGGAGACGGTTTCCCTGCGGACAATTCTGTTTTCCTGCATCGGCCCATCCGGGTATGACGTGTGCACGCAGGTTGGCATATTCTCCAGTACGGTTCCACAAGCAGAAACCCTTCGTATTTCGACTTGGACCGCGGCCGGCGCTGGCGTTACAATTGCCGGCAGCAAATTCATGGTTGCAGACCGGATTCATGACCCAATTCCTGCGCTTCGCGAGACTCCCGCTCCTCCTTCTTACCATTCCGCTTTTCGTATCCTGCGCCTGGTTCGGCGATGACGAGGATGAAGACGAATTTGCCGGTCTCAGCAGCGAAGAACAGTTTTACCAGCGCGCGCTGGGCCAACTTACCAATCAGAATTTCCGCGGCTCGATTTCCACTTACGAGGCGCTGGAATCGCGTTTCCCGTTCGGCCGCTTTGCCGAGCAGGCCCAGATCGAGATCGTCTACGCGTACTATCGCAGCGGCGACAGGGAAGCCGCCCGGGCCGCCGCGCAACGTTTCATCCGACTGCACCCCGACAGCGAAAACATCGATTACGCGTACTACATGCTGGGATTGGCCTCATTCGACGACAACAGCGGTTTTCTAGACCGTTTCGTCCCGATCGACCCGACCAAGCGCGACCCAGGCCGCACCGAGGAATCCTTCAACGATTTCGCGCAATTGCTCGCACTGCACCCTGACAGTCCTTACGCGGCGGACGCAAGGGCGAGGATGATCTATCTGCGCAACAATCTCGCCGCCTACGAGATTCATGTCGCGAATTACTATCTCGAACGCCGGGCCTTCATCGCGGCGCAGCGCCGCGCGCAATACGTAGTGGAAAATTTCCAGGGAACTCCCGCCGTGGCGGATGCGGTGGCGATCATGGTCGAATGCTATCTGCGCCTGGGCCTGAACGATCTGGCGGACACCTCACTGGCGCTGCTGCACGAAAACTATCCGGACCACCCCTCCATCGACGAAGGCGGCGACTTCATCATTCGCACGGAGATATCCGATCCGTCGCTGCTATACACCGTGACCTTCGGCCTGCTTGGCGATAATCGCGGCAACCCGCCGCTGGCGCCGACTTCGCGGCCTCCCCTGTCGGGTAGCCAGCAGATCATCAGCAGCCAGGAAGCGCCGGAAGAACCCGATCGCTCCCTTCTCAGCATCATCACATTCGGGATTTTTAATTGAGCAACCCGGCTAGTCCCCGGGCAGCCAGGCATTGGTGATCGGGTAGCGCCGGTCCCGGCCGAACGCCTTTTGCGTCAGGCGCACGCCTGGCGGACCCTGACGCCGCTTGTATTCGTTGCGGTCGACCATGCGCACCACCCGGGCGACGACTTCCTCCTCGAAACCGTCTTCCACGATTCGATTCGCGCTCCAGTCCCGCTCGACGTAGCGCTCGAGGATGGAGTCGAGGATGTCGTAAGGCGGCAGATTGTCTGCATCGACCTGCCCCGGCGCGAGCTCGGCCGAAGGCGGCCGTTCGATAACTTCGCGCGGAATGACCTCGACTGCTTCGCCCGCCAGCCGATTCCGATATTCCGCCAGACGATAGACCATGGTCTTGGAAACGTCTTTCAGCACATCGAAACCGCCGGCCATATCGCCGTACAGCGTTGCGTACCCGACCGCGAGTTCACTCTTGTTGCCCGTGGTCAGGACCAGCAGGCCTTTCTTGTTGGATATCGCCATCAGCAACACGCCGCGGCAACGCGCCTGTACGTTCTGCTCGCTTACATCGGCCGCCGAGCCGGTGAATTCGTCGGCCAGCGCCGCAATGAACTCTGCATAGATCCCGTCAATGGGAATCACGCTGAATTTCACGCCAAGCGCCCCGGCCTGCCCGGCAGCGGCGTCCTTGCTCAGGTCCGAGGTGTAGGCGAAAGGCATCATCACGGCCTGGACGCGTTCCGCTCCCAATGCGTCGACCGCGACCGCCAGGGTGAGCGCCGAGTCGATTCCTCCCGACAGACCCAGTACGACGCCGGGAAAACCGTTCTTGTTCACGTAGTCGCGCACGCCGAGCACAAGCGCCTGGTAGATCTGTTCTTCCACCGTGGCCGGTGGTTGCATTTCGCCATCCGCCAGCTTGCAGGCGCCTTCCCGCTCGTCCACTTCGATTTCGACCGGATACAGCCCTTCCGCGAAGGCGGGCGCCAATACGCGGGTATTGCCTTCGGCGTCGACAGCGAGCGAAGCCCCGTCGAATACGAGTTCATCCTGTCCGCCGACCAGATTAACGTAGATGATCGGAAAGCCCCCGCGCCGGCAGCGATTTGCCAGCAAGGATTTTCGATCTTCCGTTTTGTCGACATGAAATGGAGAGGCGTTGATATTGATCAGCAGATCGGCGCCGGCATTGCCGGCCTGCAATACGGGGTATTCCCGCCACAAGTCCTCGCAGATCGTGAACGCCACCCTGGCGCCGAAAAGCTCCACCAGACAGGGACTGCCGCCGGGACGGAAATAACGCTGCTCGTCGAAGACCTGGTAGTTGGGCAATTGCTGCTTGTGATAAGTCGCGATCCGCCTGCCCTGGTCGATGACGGTCAATGCATTGAACAGCCCTTCATCGGTGGCCTGCGGAAATCCGACCGCTATCGGGCATTCGATGCCGGCCTCGGCGATCTGCGCGAGCGCCCGGTCGATCCGCCTCGAAAGACTGGGGCGCAACAGCAAATCTTCGGGCGGATATCCGGTCAGGCTCAATTCGGGAAACACGACGAGATCGGCATTGAACTCGGACCACGCCTCCCTGGCGCTTTCCACGATCCGCCGGGCATTGCCGTCGATATCGCCGACCAGCAAATTCAATTGCGCCATCACGACTGTTGCGCGCATGCGATCATTCCCTCAAAACCCGGCAATTCACCGAATCCCGACTAGACTTCAAGCAAGGGCCACGAATGGGAACAAAGGTGGAATATGATCCGAAATTCCGGAATGACCTTGCTGGAAGTGATTGTGGCAATGGCGCTGCTTTCGCTGCTTCTCGCCGCGGCGGCGCCGTCGCTGAGCGGAATTATAGAACAACGCCGGGGCGACGAAACAATCCGCCTCCTGCGGGAGGCGATCGAACTCACCCGGGCCACAGCAATTAGCAGCGGCGGCTTGGCCACGTTATGCCGTTCAGGCGACGGCGCGAGTTGTGGCGGGCGCTGGGAAGAAGGCATGATCGTCTTCATCGACGGCGACGGAAACCGCGTGCCCGATACCGCGGGCGCTCTCGTGCGCGCCTTTCGCTTCCCTTCTCCGACAGGCAACATCCGCTGGCGCTCCTTCGGCAACAGGCAATACCTGCAGATGACGCCGATGGGGTTTACCCGCAACCAGAACGGCAATTTTACCTGGTGTCCCGGGAACGGCGACGTTCGCCTCGCGCGGCAATTGATCGTCAATGCCGCCGGGCGGATGCGTGAAGCCCTGGACAACGACGGTGACGGGGTGCGCGAAGGCGCCAACGGCAGGCCGATCACTTGCGATTGAAGCCGAGGCGGTAACATCCCCGTACTATCAGCGCCAACACTCTTCGGCCGTTTCGCCTTCGGAGCCGCGGCGGCCGTCGCTGGTCAAACTCATCCAGCCGCAATCGTCGCGGGCCTGCCCGCCTTGCGGCCGGGCCACGGCGGTGAAACAATCGCGCAAATCGCCGCCGGAGCAGACGCGCACTTCGATTTCGTAAAGCCCGCCGCGCGTGCGCCGCAGCCGCCCTGCTGTCGGAGGAGCTTGCAGCGGCAGTGCATCGTTCATATAAGCGCCGTTACGCGAACGGTATCTTTCCTGATCCGCTGCGGCCTCCATCAATTCCTGCCTCGCCTCCAGGCGGCCCGCCCGCTGCGCGTGGTCCCGGTATGCCGGCAGCGCGATGGCCGCCAGAATGCCCGCCACGGCGAGCACAATCAGCGCTTCCAGTAAAGTGAAGCCGCAATACTTGTTCAAAAACACAACTCCTCCCATTAACCAAAAATCCCAAAATACTGCTTCGCAGGCGCCATTCAGCCGAGCCTGCGCCACGACAGTCGATTCTGCGTGATCGTTTGGTCACCGTTGCATGTCGCCACGCCAAACACTTGCAAGACACTCGCGTCCGCCGACGCCCGCGCCGCCGCGCGGGCGGTGACGCGGTAGTAAACCGGCGCATTGGGCAAGGCGGCGTTTCTCCGCCAGAATTCAATAAAATAGCGCGGTGGCGCATCGACGCCCGCGAAGTCCGCCTCAATGCCGTTGTTTTCCCACCATTGCGGCGTCAATTCGATGACTTGCCCCCAGACCGCGCCATCGGCCAGCGGCGCTGCACTGGGGCATTGACGGCCTATCTCCACTTCGCCCGCGCGCAATGCGGCTTCGGCGGCCTCGAATCCGCCCTGGGAACGCCTCTCGTTGGCCAACATGCGCTCGTGCAGTAGCAAGGACTCCAGACCGGCGACCGCCATAAGACCCAGCAAGGCCAGGAACACCAGACAGAAAGGAAGGATCGCGCCGAATTGATGTCTCACGGTTAGCGCCCTCTTGCTCCCGTGCTCATGGCGTTCCAGCTTGCGGAAAATCGGCGAAGGCGACGGAACGATTCCGCAATGCCACGGATTGGCCAAAGTCGCGCCGAAGGTTGGCGAATTGCAGGCTTTCCAAACGCAGTTCGAACCGTAAAGCTATAACTTCGTTCCAATTCCCAACCTGATTTGCGGGCAAAAAATCTTCGCCGCCCGTTAGTCGGAAGCGCACCTGCATCGATTCGACGCCTTCGACCAGTTCCCGGGCCGGGCTCGTATCGCCGAAATCGGACGTTTCGCGCACAAACAGCGCCGGCGGATTGCCTTGCTCACCGCCGCGTCTGCCGATGAAAAACAATGCGCCCCGCAATCCTCTTCCCGGCGCCACGCCCGCATCCGCTGGCGGCGGCCGCAATTCCCGCGCATAGGGACCGATGCCGGCGCCGCTGCAGCCGCCGACCGACCACCGGAACGCAACCGAATCGCTGCCCGTCACGGGTCCCGGTTCGGGATGCGGCCGCAGTGTGTCCCAGCCTTCCACGGCCGGGAATGTATTCGGACCGACCCAGGCGGAGTTCAAGGGGGCATATTCGGCCGATTCGCCGAAGCAACCGGGAAATCCGGCCAATCCCGCGTTCACGCTCAAGACATGCATGGCGAAGCGCGCGTCCGACTGCAAACGCAGTTCCGCCGTCACTTCCGCGTGCAAGGCATCGCCGCTCAGAAACGCCCGCGCCGCCATCGTCGCCAGAGACATGCTCAATGCTGTCGCCACCAGCAACTCCAGCAGACTCCATCCGCTGGCCGAATTGTGTCCACACGGCGTAAAAAGGCGGCTTTCAAGGCCGCAGAGTATTGACTTGCATGGTTTCCGGTTCGCCGTCACTGTCATCGTCCCACCAAATCTTGATCGCCCAATCCGAGCCCGTACCATCGCAGGCCGGTGCGTCCGCGACGCCGTCGCGCGGCGTGCCGTCGATGCAGACTACGGCCGCGCCAGCCGGCAGCGATGCGCCGATTTCCGTCCGCCACCGTGTGATGGCGGCATCAGGAGAACGCCCCTCGCCAAGCAACGCCCGAAGTCGCTCAGCCATGTCCGCAGCGCTTGAAACGGCGCGCGACTGATTCGCCACCGAATGCAAGTACTCAAGCGTTCGCAATTGCGTCGCGGACAAGCCGGCCAGCCCGAGCGACAGAATCGAAAGCGCCACGAGCACTTCGATCAAGGTGGCTCCGGCACAAGCTGTGAACGGACGCTTGTCCGCATTGTTTTTCATGCGTATGCTCCGAAACTTCGGTCTGCAGGAGATTCTGCGACTCCGCTTCGCTCCGCGCAGAATGACAGTCAGTCGGTTGCGCACTGCGTGAGTCGCCGTCGGCTGGCGGGAGGTTCAGCGGGCGTGCGAGACAGGGATGTCGAGCCCGAAGCCTACATGGACGTATTTACGGCGTCCGCTGAACCTCCCGCCAGTCGGCGGCGACGGATCGAAGCCACCAATCAAATCTCCCGAAAGAAGTGTAGGAAGGTTTTGGAAATCGAGCTTAATTTCGGCGCAATTTTGTTGCTTTGCCTGGCTGGATTCCTTGCCGGCGGCATCAATACCGTCGCCGGAGGAGGCTCCAACCTGACCTTGCCTGTATTGATGATGCTGGGGCTTCCGGCCGACGTGGCAAATGGCACCAACCGGGTGGGAATCTGGCTGCAATGTCTCGCCGGAGTGAGGGCTTTCGACCGACATGAGGCCCTGCATCGGGCCGCCGTCGTTCCCGTATTCGTTCCCACACTTTCGGGCGGCCTTGCCGGCGCCTTGCTGGCGGTGATCCTGCCGAATCTCTATCTGAAGCCGGTGTTGCTGATCTGCATCCTGGTCATGGCTGTCATGATGCTGGTCAAACCGGAAGTGATCGCGCCGCCGCCGGGAACCGCAACCCGCTCACCGTCCGAAAGCAGATTCGCCTGGTGGGGATTGTTCGGCGCGGGGGTCTATGGCGGTTTCGTGCAGGCCGGGGTCGGTTTCATTCTGCTGGCGGTGCTTACGGCGGGGCTGCGTTATGACCTGCTGCGCGCGAACGCGCTCAAGATGAGTTGCGCATTGGCATTTACCACGGTCGCCCTGGCCGTTTTCATCGTGTTCGGCAAGGTTCACTGGCTGCCGGGCCTGGTGCTTGCCGCCGGCGCCGTGGCCGGCGCCTGGCTCGCGGTCAGGATTGCGGTCAATGTCTCGCACCTGACCTTGCGCCGGATTCTGTTCGTATTGACTCTGGTAGCGGTCGCGGGCGGCTTTCTGGTCTGATTCGGCCTTCGTTCATTCCACGGCATCGACCCTGGATGCGAACAGGTCGAGCAGAACGCGCGCCCCGCCGCCGGCGCTTTCGCCGATGTCGATGCTTCCCCGATAGCTCGAAACGATGTCCTTGACAACCGCGAGACCGATGCCTTCGCCGGCCGACAGGCTGTCCGCCCGCACGCCCCGCTCAAGCACGAATGCCTGCTGCCCTTGCGGCACTCCCGGCCCGTCGTCTTCCACCACGACCCGGAGATTTCCCGATGCGGGCTCGGAAACTTCTATCGCCACCTTGCCGTTGCCGTACTTGAAAGCGTTGTCGAGTACATTGCCGAGAATTTCCATAAGGTCTCGCTCATCGCCATGAAAGGCCGCGTCGGCCGGGCAGTTCCTGACTACCTGGACTGCCTTGTCGACGTAAACCTTGTTCAAGGCGCTCAGGACCTTGTCGAGCACGTCCGCTACGCCGACGGCCTTGCCAAGCGAAGTGCTGTCCGCGGTTCGCACCGCCCGCTGCAATTGCCAGGTCACGATCTGGTTCATGCGGCCGACCTGCTCGTCCACGGTGCGCAGTGTTCCGGCGACGACGCCGGCGCCGGAATTCGCCTCCGACAGATTGCGCATCGCGCCCGAGATCACGGCAAGCGGCGTTTTCAGGCTATGAGCCAGGTCGCCGAGAGTAGTGCGATAACGTTGCTGTTGCCTGCGCTCGCTGTCGATCAGCATGTTCAGATTGGCGGTAACGCCTTGCAATTCCCTGGGGTATTGCGGGTCGAGCCGGTCCTTGCCGCCCTCCTCGATCTGCTTGAGATCGAGCGCCATGCGATTCAACGGCAACAATCCCCAGCGCAGCAGCAGGTACTGGATGATCAGCAGCAAGGCGGCGACTCCGCCTAGCCAGGCCCAGAGATCGTTGCGAAAGTTGCGAATCTCCAGATAGTACGGCGTCGAGTTCTCCATCACCGTAAAGCAATATTCGGTAATGCCGTTTTCCCACAGAATGCCGTACTGGAAAACGAACAATTCTTCGCCCTGGCCGGAAAATGTCGTGAAAAAGCGCGATTCGCCTTCATTGAGGGGTTGAATCAGTATGTCCGGATCCGTCAGGCTCAGAGCCCGCGCCGAATCGCTGCGCCAGAGTTCGCCCAGCGCACGCTGGCTGATGAAGCCGTAGAGGCCCGAATCAAGCTGGCTGAATCGCGCCTCCGGCAGATCCTCGAGAAAGTAGAACTCGCCGTCGGCCAATTCGACTTCGCCAAGAATCAGATTAATCTGTCCCCGCAGACGTTCGGCGGCGCCGGCCTCGACGCTGTCGCGAAACGCCCGGTCGAGCACAATGCCGGTCAGCCCGAGAAAGACGAACAGCAGGATGCTGAAAGCCAGCAACAGCCGGCTTTGCAGGGAGTAGTTACCCTTGCTTTGCCGCGGCGTCATTTCCCGCTTCACCGAGTACGAAGCAATAACCCTGGCCTCTTAGGGTTTCGATGGGATTCAGACTCTGGTCCGGATCGAGTTTCTGCCGCAGCCTGCGTATGAAGACTTCAAGCACATTGCTGTCGCGGTCATGATCTTCCGCGTACAGGTGCTCGGTAAGCTCCGATTTGGAAATCACCTGGCCGGGGTGCAACATGAGATATTCGAGCATCTTGTATTCGTAAGCCGTCAACTCGACCCGCTCGCCGTTCTTGCTCACCTGTTTGCCGGCGGTGTCGAGCATGATCGGCCCGAATTGCAGACGCGGCTTGCTGAAGCCCGCCGCACGCCGCAACAGGGCATTGAGCCGCGCAAGAATCTCTTCCATGCGAAAAGGTTTCAGTACATAGTCGTCGGCCCCGGAGTCGAGCCCCGTCACCTTGTCCTGCCAGTCGCTGCGCGCGGTAAGAATCAGGATGGGAAATTGTCTGCCCCGGTCGCGCAATTGCTGAATCAGCGAGATACCGTCGATTGCCGGCAGGCCGAGATCGATGATCGCGGCGTCGTAGTCATACTCGGTCGCGTAATACAGCCCTTCCCGTCCGTCTTCCGCCACGTCGACGACATAGCCGGCTTCCTGCAAGCTGTTTTGCAGTTGCTGATTGAGCAATGATTCGTCTTCGACCACGAGCAGGCGCATTGCCCGTTCTCAGTTGCCGCTGCTGACCGCGCCGGTGTTCGCGTTGACGAAGACGGTAAATATCTTGCCTTCGTTTTCCATGCGGATCTGGTAACGGCGAGTGGCGGCTTCGCCAATGAGACTGATGCGCAGCACATTGCCTTCGAAGCGCTGCCGCACGAGATTTACCGCCTGCAGTTCATTGATTTGCAGTGGCACGGGAACCACCCCGTTGCGAATACGGGGGGAAAGGCTGTTCCGGTTGGAATCGTTCTCATCCTGCTGCGAGGGCGGCTGCGCCCGGGAGAGGGGCGCCAGCATCGACAACATCAGGCCAAGCAGTAACAGGCCAATCAGTAACAGCCTATGCAGATTCACTTCAACCGGCCCTCCACGGCAAGCGTGGACCTGGAAAATTCACTATCCCGCGGGAACGGGTATTGCCAAGCATAATAGCATGTCCCCGAAATCGCTCGAAAGCCGCAAACCGGCCTCATGGAGCCAGCTTGATGAATGCAAGCTGAATAGCGGCTGAAACGGCAATCCTCGCCCGCATGGTTCGGATCGGTTTTCAAATCCGGCCTGCTGGTGTATTTTTTGCTTTAAAGATGTAAACAATGAGATTTCCATGTTCAATCGTCCTCTGCCTATCGGAATTTTCATGGCAGTGCTGGCGGGAATACCCTTGTATCTCCTTGTGTCGCGGGGCTATCAACTGAATTTGCGCGACTTTCCGATCATCGCCGGGTCCCTGCTGGTATTTTTTCTTGTCACTGCCTTCTGGAGCGCCACGGCCGTACGGCCGGCAGCGAAAACCGCCAGGCGCGCAAACCGCGAGACCGGAGTAGTCAAATGGTTCAATGCCAACAAGGGATTCGGTTTCATCAGCCGTGAAACCGGCGGAGATATCTTCGTGCACTTCCGTTCGATCCGCGGACAAGGACATCGCGTGTTGATGGAAGGACAGAAAGTCGAATTCGGCATCATCATGGGAGAGAAGGGGGAACAGGCCCACGATGTGGAGATTCTGCGGTGAGCGACGCTATAATTACGGCGATGCCTGGTGCTTCGGCGAACAGGAACAAAACCATGACTTCAGCAATTCGCAGTCTATTGCTCGCTACGATTATTCTTCTGCTGGCAAGCATTCCCGTGCTGGCGGTCGAGGAAGGCGATCAGGCGCCGGATTTCACCTTGCCTTCCATCTACCAGGGTCAGCCGGACATCAGTCTCTCCGGGCTGGCGGGCAAGGTTGTCTATATCGATTTCTGGGCTTCCTGGTGTGCTCCCTGCCTTACCTCATTGCCGTTGTACAACGACCTGTATCATCGTTATCGGGACCAGGGCCTCGAAGTAATCGGCATCACCGTGGACGATCCGATCGAGGACGGACTGGAGTTTCTTGCCGATACCCCGCTGGACTTCCCGATTCCCGCCGACCCCGAAGGCGAAATGATGGATCTCTATTCCGTTTACGGGATGCCCACGTCGTATCTGATCGGCCGCGACGGCGAGGTCAAGCTGGTGCACATGGGCTTTCGCGACGGCGATATCGAGGAGATCGAGAACGCTATCCGGGAAGCGCTGGCGAGCGACTGAGGCGCCCCGCCCTAATCGCTCTTGACGTGATCGGTCTTGCCCCCGATATAGTTCACGGGAAGCGGCGTGATGTTGTCGCCGCTTGAAATCTTGCTGACGCCGCCTTTCTCCACTTCGTCGATGCGGATCACCGATTGAATCGGAATGAAGCTGCGGCGCACGCCAGCGAATTCGTTTTTCAGTTTCTCCTCGCTGGGATCGACAACAACCTGGGTGACTTCGTCGAAGACATAATCCTCGACCTCGATGAATCCGTACAGGTCGCTCTGGAAGACCTGGCGTACGAAAAGTTCATAGACCTTGCCCTTGTTCAGGAAGGTCACCTTGTAGATTTCGGAGGAGGTTGCCATGGGGGTCAAATCCGGGGAATGTTTCAAGAGTAACGCGAATATCAGGCCGATTCGAGAATTTTCAAGTTATCGGTTCTGCACTATGTGAGTCTCCGTCGGCTGGCGGGAGGTTTAGCGGGCGTGCGAGGCAGGATGCCGAGCCCGAAGCCTACAGGGAAGTATTTACGGCGTCCGCTTAACCTCCCGCCAGCCGGCGGAGACGGATCGAAGTCAATGTTCTCCGGAAGATTACGTTATAATCGCGCCCATATTCATTTTCTCTGCCACCAGATGCAAAGCTTGAACGCGCCGGGCGCCGATGCCGGCACCGGTTCCGTAGAGAGTCCGGCGGATTCTCCCGCCCCCACCCGGGTGCATATCAAGACTCACGGCTGCCAGATGAACGAGTATGACTCCTCGCGCATGCTCGATCTGCTGCGCGAGTCGCGCAACGCCGTACTCGTGGATTCGCCTGAGGCGGCCGACATCCTGGTGCTCAACACCTGCTCGATTCGCGAAAAGGCCCAGGAAAAGGTGTTTCACCAACTGGGGCGCTGGCGCAGCCTGAAAGTCTCCAATCCCGACCTGAAGATCGCCGTGGGCGGCTGCGTGGCGAGCCAGGAAGGCGAGGCCATCAGCGCTCGCGCGCCTTTCGTCGACGTCGTTTTCGGCCCCCAGACCTTGCACAAGTTGCCGGAATTGCTTGACGCATCGGGCCAGGGTCCGGCCGTGGTCGACGTCAGTTTTCCGGAAATCGAAAAGTTCGACCGCCTGCCCCAGCCGAGCGCCGCCTCCTGCGAGGCCTGGCTCACGATCATGGAAGGCTGCAGCAAGTATTGCAGCTTCTGCGTCGTGCCTTATACCCGCGGCGAGGAAGTGAGCCGGCCCTTCGACGACGTTGTCGCCGAGGCGGTCCATCTGGCCGGACAAGGCGTCCGCGAAATCAATCTGCTGGGACAAAACGTCAACGCGTATCGCGGCCTCACCCACGACGTAAAAACCGTTGATCTCGCCTTGTTGATCCAGTACGTCGCCAGCATTGACGGCATCGACCGCGTCCGATTCACGACTTCGCATCCCGCCGAATTCAGGGATTCGCTCGTGTCCGTGTACCGCGAGACGCCTGAATTGGCCAGCCATCTGCATCTGCCCGTGCAAAGCGGCTCCGACCGCGTGCTCGCGGCGATGAAGCGCGGCTATACCGTGCTCGAATACAAGTCGCTCGTACGCCGAATCTGCGCGGCGCGGCCGGGAATCAGCCTGTCCTCCGACTTCATCGTCGGTTATCCGGGGGAAACCCAGCGCGATTTCGAGGAGACGATGAACCTGGTTATCGAGGTCGGCTTCGATACCTCGTTCAGCTTTATCTACAGCGCCCGCCCCGGAACGCCGGCGGCGCAATTGCAGGATCGCACTTCGCTGCGTGAGAAGAAACATCGGCTGACGGCGCTCCAGGCGCAACTGACCCGCCAGGCCCGGGCGATCAGCGAGTCGATGGTCGGCTCGAATTGCCGGATCCTGGTTACCGGCGTGTCGAAAAAGCGCGCGACGGATCTGCAGGGTCGCACCGAAAACAACCGGGTCGTCAATTTTCCCTGTGACGACGTTTCGTTGGCAGGTCAATTCGTTGATGTCAAAATAACGGAGGCCTTGCCCAATTCACTTCTTGGCGAATTGCGCTGAGCCCGGAATTTGCGCGAAACATTGTATGAGCACATATACGCTCGATCTGACCCTCGACCCCGATGATAGCCGGCGCCTGTCCAATCTTTGCGGGCAATTCAACGAACACATCCGCCAGATCGAAGAGATGCTGTCGCTGACGATCCGCCAGCGCGGCAACTGGTTTCAGCTTTCGGGCAGCAAATCCGCGGTGAACGATGGCAGCCGCTTGCTGGAATCGCTGTATCTGGCGACCGAGCAAGGCGAGTTGCTTTCGTCGAACGTCATTCACCTCGCCTTGCAGGAAATCACCAACCCGCCAGCCGGCGAAGCAGGAGACATCGGCGTGACCGGAATCATCCGTACGCCGCGGCTTTCGATCAAGCCGCGCAGCAAGCAGCAGGCCGCCTACGTCAACGGCATAGAGCGGCAGGATCTGAATTTTTCCATTGGTCCCGCGGGCACCGGCAAGACGTATCTGGCGGTGGCCTGCGCGGTTCAGGCCCTGGTGAGCGAGCGGGTCAACCGGATCGTGCTCGTGCGCCCGGCAGTGGAGGCCGGGGAAAAACTGGGCTTTCTGCCCGGCGACCTGATACAGAAGATCGACCCGTACCTGCGGCCGCTTTACGACGCCCTGTACGAAATGCTGGGATTCGAGAAGGTCAATCGCCTGGTCGAGAAAAACGTCATCGAAGTGGCGCCGCTGGCCTATATGCGCGGCCGCACCTTGAACGAATCGTTCATCATTCTCGACGAAAGCCAGAATGCCACGACGGCCCAGATGAAGATGTTCCTGACCCGTATCGGCGTCAGTTCGAGAGTCGTGGTAACCGGCGACATCACCCAGATCGATCTGCCGGCGGGCACGCGCTCGGGTCTCGTGCAGGCGACCCAGGTGTTGCGGGACGTGGATGGCATCGGCTTTACCTGGTTCACCTCGCGCGATGTGGTGCGCCACCGGCTCGTACAAAGCATCGTCGAGGCCTATGAAGGATTCGATCAATCACAGGTGACCGGAATTCGCGAGCAGGACCCGGGCGCGCGCAATGAAAGTGAAAGTTGAGATTTCCGATCATTCGACGGGTCACTGGGTTCCGAACGACAAGTTATGCCGGAACTGGATAGAACACGCCATGCGTGGGGCGAACCGCGAAAGTCCGGTGACGGTGAGCCTGTGTTTCGTCGATGCGGGCGAATCCGAACAACTCAATCGCCGCTATCGCGACCGGCAATATCCCGCCGATGTGCTTTCGTTTCCGAGCGCCATGCCGGCCGCGCTGCGGGAACAGCTCGACAGCGAACCGCTTGGGGATATCGTCGTCTGCGCCGAACTTGCCCAGCGCGAAGCTTTGTCCCGGGACAAGCCCGTCGACCATCATTGGGCGCATCTTGTGATTCACGGCTGTCTGCATCTGCTGGGGTACGATCATGCAGCCCACAAGGATGCCGCAGACATGGAAAAAATCGAAATTGAAATATTGCGGAATCTTGGAATCCCCGATCCCTATCTAGTATCGTAATACGAAGCATTCGCAAAGGAGCCATATCAGCGCATGTCTGACGACCAGACTAGCATCGATCTGAGACGCCGTTCTTGGATCGATAAAATCGCACAAGTCTTTTCCGACGAACCCACCGACACCCGAAGTTTGCTGGACCTGCTGCGCAACGCCGAACAGGACGACCTGCTCGACGCGGACGCGCTCGGCATCATCGAAGGCGCCTTGCAGGTCTCGAGCATGCAAGTGCGGGACATCATGATTCCCCGTTCCCAGGCGGTGATCGTTTCAACCAGCATGCCGGTGCGGGAAACGGTGGAAATGGTGGCCGGCGCCTCCCATTCGCGCTTTCCGGTGATCGAGGAGAACGTAGACAACATCATCGGCATCCTGCTCGCCAAGGATCTGCTGCCGCTGTGCCTGAAGGGAATCCCGGAGAATTTCAATCTCAGGAAAATCGTAAGGCCGGCAACCTTCGTGCCCGAATCGCGCCTGGTCAACGTGTTGCTGAATGAATTCCGCGAGCGGCGCAATCATATGGCGATCGTCGTCGACGACTACGGCAGCGTCAGCGGCATCGTCACGATCGAGGACGTGCTCGAACAGATCGTCGGCGAAATACAGGATGAAACCGACATCGAGGACGACAGTCATATCAAGAAGTTCGACGACCGCAATCACATCGTGAAGGCCTTGACTCCGATCGACGATTTCAACGAACATTTCGCCACCGAACTCGACGATCGGGAATTCAACACGATCGGAGGCATCCTGCTGCAGGAGTTCGGACACATCCCGGAACGCGGCGAAAGCACCCGGATCGGTCCCTATCTGGTTACCGTGCTGAATGCCGATAACAGACATATCAAATTGCTCAAAGTCACCTTGACCGGCAATGGCATGCGCAAGGAGGACAGTTCGTAACATGGACAAGGCCGAGATCCAGTACAAACCCGAACAGGTCGAGGAAGAAGCGCAACGGTATTGGGGGGAACACGGGAGTTTCCGCGTAAGCGAAGACCCGGACAGGGAAAAGTTCTATTGCCTTTCGATGCTGCCCTACCCCAGCGGCCACCTGCACATGGGGCATGTGCGCAACTATTCCATCGGCGACGCCATCTCCCGGTTTCATCGCATGAAAGGCAAAAATGTCCTGCAACCCATGGGCTGGGACGCCTTCGGCCTGCCGGCCGAGAATGCCGCGATCCGGAACAACGTGAATCCCGCCGAGTGGACCTACGCCAATATCGACTACATGCGCGCGCAATTGAAGCGGCTCGGCTACGCTTACGACTGGCAGCGCGAAGTGGCTACCTGTCATCCGGAGTACTATCGCTGGGAACAGTGGTTTTTCACCCGGCTGTTCCGCCAGGGCCTGGTATACAAGGCGGAGGCCGAGGTCAACTGGGATCCGGTCGACCAGACCGTGCTCGCCAACGAGCAGGTCGTGGACGGCAAGGGCTGGCGCTCGGGAGCGCCGGTCGAACGGCGCCGAATCCCGCAATGGTTTTTCCGTATTTCCGATTTTGCCCAGGAGTTGCTCGACGACCTGGAAACGCTCGACGGTTGGCCCGATGCCGTGCGCACCATGCAACGCAACTGGATCGGCCGCTCCGAAGGCGTAGAAGTGGAATTCGAGGTTGACGGCGAAGCCGATCCTGAATTGCGCACGATCAAGGTATTCACCACCCGCCCGGACACGCTGTTCGGCGTAACCAGCCTGTCGCTGGCGCCGCAGCATCCGCTGGCGCAGGCCGCCGCGGCCGGAAACCCCGAATTGGGGCGCTTTCTGGCGGAACTGGCCTCCGACGGCATTGTCGAAGCGGAACTGATGACGATGGAAAAGCGCGGCATGGATACCGGGCTGGTCGCCCTGCACCCGCTGACCGGCGAGCCCCTGCCGATCTACGTGGCCAATTTCGTGCTGATGAGTTACGGCTCGGGGGCGGTCATGTCGGTACCCGCCCACGATCAGCGCGACTGGGAATTCGCCACCAGATACGGGCTCGAAATCCGCCAGGTCATCCGTCCGGCGGATTCGGAGCAGGAATGTGACCTGAGCCGGGAGGCCTTCGTCGAATATGGCGTGCTGATCAATTCCGGGCAATTCGACGGATTGGATTTTGCCGCCTCGTTCAAGGCAATAGCCGAACGTCTCGAATCCGCCGGCAAAGGCCGGCCCACGGTCAATTTCCGTTTGCGCGACTGGCTTGTGTCCCGGCAGCGCTATTGGGGAGCGCCGATCCCGATGATCGATTGCCCGGATTGCGGGCCGGTTCCGGTGCCCGACGAGGACCTGCCTGTGCGCCTGCCGGAAGAAGCGGACTTCACCGGCCACGGTTCTCCCTTGCCCGGCCTGCCGGAATTCGTCAATGCCGAGTGCCCCGAATGCGGAGGGGCGGCCAAACGGGAAACCGATACCTTCGATACCTTCATGGAATCCTCCTGGTATTTCGCGCGTTATACCTGCGCCGACCAGGGCGGCGCCATGCTCGACGAACGCGCCCGATACTGGCTGCCGGTGGATCAATACATCGGCGGCATCGAACACGCGATCCTGCATCTGCTGTACGCGCGCTTCTATTACAAGTTGATGCGCAACGAGGGCCTGGTCGATTCCGGTGAACCTTTCACCCGGCTGCTGACCCAGGGCATGGTGCTGAAAGACGGCACTACGATGTCGAAATCGAAAGGCAATACCGTCGACCCGATGCCGTTGATCGACAAATACGGCGCCGATACCGTGCGGATGTTCACCTTGTTCGCTTCGCCGCCGGACCAGTCGCTGGAATGGTCGGATGCGGGAATCGAAGGCAGCTTCCGGTTCCTCAGGCGGCTCTGGAAAATCGTCCATGGCCATACGCCTTGCGAACTGCCCGATTTTTCGGGTTTGACCCTGACTCCCGAACAAGAGGACTTGCGCAGAAAGACCCACGAAACCCTGGCCAAGGTGAGCCGGGACTACGAAGACCGGTATGCCTTCAACACTGCGATCGCGGCCGTAATGGAACTGCTGAACGCCCTGACCCGCTTCGTTCTGCAAGATACCGGACCGGACCGGAACGATGGCCGGATCGTTCAGGAAGCGCTGGAAATGTCGATTCTCATGCTGGCCCCGATAGTTCCGCACTTCTGCCACGTGGCCTGGCAATATCTCGGTCATACGGGGGCGATCATGGACGCCGCCTGGCCGGATGTCGACACGCAGGCGCTGGAGAAGGATCAGACACTGATCGTATTGCAGGTAAACGGCAAGTTGCGGGGGCGGATGGAAGTGCCCGTGGACCTGCCGGACGAACGCTTGCGTGAAATCGTGCTGGAAAACGACTCGGTGCGCAAATTCACCGCCAACGCCGGCATCAGACGGGTCATCGTGGTTCCCGGAAGGCTGGTGAACGTCGTAACCGCCTGATCGCTCATGATCCGGCGCGTCTTCTTCAGCCTGCCGCTTGCACTATTACTGATTACGGCTGTTGGCTGCGGCTACAACTTGCGGGGAACCGTGGCCGGGGCACCCGAATTCACCGATCTGCGCCTGCAATTACCGGAATCCGAACCCGAATTCGAGAGAGTTCTGCTACGCAGCCTGCAAACCGCCGGCATAGGCGTACATGAAGCCGGTGACGCCAACGCCCGGAACTTTCCCCTGCTGGCAATAGGACCCGAACAGTTTTCGAGCCGACCGGCGAGCACGACGGTGCAGGCGCGCGCCGCCCAGATCACCTTGCAACTCGCGGTTCGCGTCAATCTGACCGACGGCGAGACCGCATTGATCGATATGGAAACCCTGAACGTGGAAAGAACCTATTACCAGGATTTGCGCAATATCGCCGGCAATCGCGAGGAAGCCGAACTGTTGCGCGAGGAGATGCGGCGGGATCTCCTAGCCCAACTCATGCGGCGGCTGGAGGCCGCCGGTCGTTGAAGATCCGCGGCGACCAACTTTCCTCGACCCTGGCGAGGCAATCCGCGCCACTTTACTGGCTGGCAGGAGACGAGATCCTGCTGCTGCGCGAGGCCGCCGACGAAGTACGCAGACATTGGCGCCAAGCCGGTTTTACCGAACGCGAAGTATTTCACGTCGAGCAAGGCTTTGACTGGAACGATTTTCTCTATCAATTCGACGCCACCTCGCTGTTCGCCGAACAAAAACTGCTCGAATTACGCCTTTACTCCGCCAAACTGGACGCCAAGGGCCGGGAAGCGATCACCGCCTGGCTGGACAAGGCCCCCGAAGACTATCGCGTACTGATCTCCGGCCCCAGAATCGACTCCTCGGTCTTGTCCGCCAAATGGTTCAAAAACCTGGACGACAAACTCGTCCTGGTCCAGATCTGGCCCATAGACCGAGCCAGGCTGCCCGCCTGGCTGCGGCAGCGCCTGGCAGCCGCCGGAATACAACCCGACGACGACGCATTGCAAATACTGACCGACCGCGTCGAAGGCAACCTGCTGGCAGCCGAGCAGGAAATCGAAAAACTCGCCCTGCTGGCAGACGCCGAACCCGGCGCCAACAAAAGATTAACCGGCAACGACGTCCTGCGCCTCGTTTCCGACAGCTCCCGCTACGACCTCGGCAAACTCGCCGATGCCGCCCTCAAAGGCGACGCAGAACGCGCCCAGCGCGTCCTGGGCGGCCTACGCGCCGAAGGCGTATTCCCACTACTGATCCTCGCCGTTCTCACCCGGGAACTCCGACAACTACTGACAATCCTCGACCAGATCGACCAGGGCCACGAAATCGGCCAGGCAATGTCCGCCGCCCGCATATGGCAAAGCCGAAAACCCATCGTCTCCCAAGCCCTCAAGCGCCTGACCGCCGACAAGACCCAGCAAATGCTCGAACACTGCAAACTAATCGACCACTCAGTCAAAGGCCTCCACCGCGCCAACCCCTGGGACGAGTTAAGCCTGCTGGTATTGCGAATCTGCGGCGAGAGATTCTGCGACTACGCTTCGCTCCGCGCAGAATGACATTGGTTGAGGCTTGCACTGCGTGAGTCGCCGCCGGGCTGTGCGGGGTTCAGCGGGCGTCCCCGACATGGATGTCGGGGCCGAAGCGTATAGGGGTGAAGGCAAGCGTTTATGAAGCGCAGCTTCATGCGCAGCCGGAACGACGCCAAGCTGTGCTTGGCGGCTGGACCGTATTCACAGCGTCCGCTGAACCCCGCACAGCCCGGCGGCGACGGATCGAGGCCACCAACCCAAAACGCCCTAGTTCAATCCGCGGCGCTCCAGCAGGGCATTGATATCCGCGTCTCTGCCACGGAAATTGCGGAACAAGGTCATGGCGTCCTCAGCACCGCCCCGAGAAAGCAAGGTGCGGCGAAAATGCACCCCGTTCTCAAGCAGCAGCCCGCCGTTTTCCAGGAACCATTCCACCGAGTCCGCATCAAGCACCTCGCTCCAGATATACGAGTAATAACCCGCTGAATATCCTCCCATGATGTGAGAAAAATACGGCACCCGATAACGCGGCGGAATTTCGTCCATTGCCATGCCCGCCTGTTCAAGCGCCTGCGCCTCGAAATCCATCACCTCGTCCGCACCCGGCACATCTTCCGGCGCGAGCTGATGCAGCGCCTGATCGACGATCGACGCCGCCAGATATTCCGCCGTAGCGAAACCCTGGTTGAACTGCTGCGTGGAAAGCACCTTGTCGAGTAATTCCCCAGGCATGGCTTCGCCCGTCTCGAAATGCACCGCGTAGTTTTCGAGCACTTCCGGCCAGACCGCCCACATCTCGTAGACCTGGGAAGGATATTCGACGAAGTCGCGCGGCACGCTGGTGCCGGCAAAACTCGGATAACGGACATCCGAAAACAGGCCGTGCAGCGCGTGACCGAATTCATGGAACGCCGTCGTTACCTCGTCAAAAGTCAGCAAGGTTGGCTCGCCTTCCGGCGGCTTGGTGATATTGAGATGATTGCCCACCACCGGCCGGCTGCCGAGCAGATGAGACTGGGCAATATATGCGTTCATCCAGGCGCCGCCGCGTTTGTTCGCGCGGGCGTAGAAATCGGCGATGAATAGCCCCAGCGTCTCGCCGGTGACGTCGAATACTTCGAATACCCGCACGTCTTCCTGATAGACCGGCAGGTCGAATCGTTCCTCGAAGGTGATGCCGAAGAGATGTTCCGCTGAAAAGAAGACCCCTCGCAGCAACACATTGTCTAGTTCGAAATAGGGCCGCAACTGGCTTTCGTCGAAGTCGAACCGTTCCGCGCGCAGAATCTCCGTGTAATACGCCCAGTCCCAGGCGGCCAGGGTAAAGTCCTCGCCGGAGTCGTCGATCATCTGCTGCAAATCCGCCGCTTCGCGCCGGGCGTTGGCGACGGTCGGCGGCGCAAGTTCAGCGAGGCGCTGATTGACCGCCCCCACCGAGCCCGCGGTTTCGTCTTCCAGGATATACGCGGCGTGATTTTCGTAGCCGAGCAATCGCGCCCTTTCGGCGCGCAGCCGCAGAACCTCGGTCACGGTCTCCAGATTATCGTATTCTCCGCCGCGGGAGCCCCGCGACAACGAGGTTTCCAGAATGCGTTGGCGCAGACCCCGATTCTGCAAACTGGCCAGGGACGGCTGTCCGCTCGTATTGAGCAAGGGCAGCACGAACCGGCCCGGCAAATCGCGCGACTCGGCTTCGTTTGCAGCCGCCGTAATGAGCGCCTCATCAAGGCCGGTCAATTCCTCCCGGCTGTCGACGACGATCGCCACGTCGTTTACTTCGCCCAGCACGTTCTGGCTGAACCGCGTTTCAAGCACCGCAACCCGGGCATTGATATCCCTGAGTTGCTCCTGCTGCTCCTCGCTCAGCCCCGCTCCCGCCCTGATGAAGTCGATATGAGTTCGCTCAAGCAGGCGATGGGACTCGGGGTCCAGGCCCAGATCGTCCCGGCTCTCGTGCAGCGCCGAAATACGCGCGAACAAATCCCGATTCAGCAGAATCGCATCGTAGTGGGCGGCGAGTTCCGGGGCCAGTTGCTGCTGCAGCGCCTGAATGTCGTCATTGGTATGGGCGCTGGACAAGGCGAAGAAAACCGAGGACACGCGATTGAGCAATTGTCCGCTCAACTCGAGCGCGACGATCGTGTTTTCGAAATCCGGCGCGGCTTCCTGCCCGGCTATCGCTTCCACTTCGGCGATCTGCTCCGCCATGCCGACTTCAAAAGCAGGCTGGTAATGCTCGTTCGCGATCAGATCGAAGGGAGGGAAATTGAAATAGTGCGGACTCTCCGCGAAAAAGGGATTACCGGCCACCTGGACCTCCGCCGCCGCTTCAGGCTCGGCGGCAGAATCCTGCGCCGGCGCCTGATCCTCGCCGGAACAGGCCGCGAGCGCGGCAAGAATCAATGCCGCCCCCGGAAATTTCAAATATCTGTTCATATCTTGATGCCTCATACCTGTCGTTCAAGCGCCCAATTGTCGCGCCAGATCGAGAAAATCGGTGGCCGTCACATCGAAATCGCCGCTCGTGTCCGGCGTAAAGGGCCGATCCGGACCTCGTTCCAGCGGCCGCGGCACATATCCCGTACGTAAGCCTGTGGCCGCGGCAGCGCGCAGGTCGCCCGGATGGGCCGCGACCATCATCACCTGTTCCGGAGCGAGACCGAGCAGATCCGCCGCTTTCAGGTAGACCGCCGGATTCGGCTTGTATCGTTCCGCGAGTTCGGCCGAAAGGATCGCATCCCAGGGCAGACCGGCGTTCTTCGCCATATTGGTCAACAGCGCGACATTGCCGTTGGACAGCGTCGCGATCACATAACGCGTCTTCAGCCGGTTCAATCCCGCCACTGCGTCAGGCCAGGGCGAAAGCCTGTGCCAGGCATAGTTGAATTCGACCCTCTCCTCCTCCGTAAGTTCCTGCAGCCCATATTCTTCGATCAGCTCGTCGAGAATCATCCGATGCAGAACGTCGATCTTCGTCCATGGCAACTCGCCATTGCGCACCCGGCTCATCGAAGGCCCATAACCTCCGCGCCAGCGGTCGGCAAACTCGAACCAGTCCACGTCGAAATCCCTGCCCGCCGCCAGCAACTGCCCTTCCCGCGCAATCGACGACCGCCAATCCACCACCGTACCGAACACATCAAATGTCAGCGCCCGAACCTCCCCCAAGGGCCCATCAACCTGCGCAAATGCCAACCTGCCCGATACCCCGGCTCCCGCCGCAACCGCCAGCGACCCCCCCAGAAACCGACGCCGCGAAAAACCATCACTACTGATATTTCTCATGTTTGCAAGTCTCCTGTCCGCTGGCACACTACCCCAAATAAACCAGAAGAATAGCCGCCGGACAAACAAACTTCACATACACCGGCCAGATTTTCCAGAACACCCCCGATTCCGCTTCCGGAGACCCTTGCACAATCTCCTTGAGCACCGCGTCGCGCCGCCAGATCCAGGCAACGAAAATGCAGAAGAAGAATCCGAGCAATGGCTGACTCACCTCGGTGGCGTAATTCACCACGAGATCGAAAAGCGGATCGAAATTGAGGACGATCACCAGGGAAACGCAGGTGACGACCGCGCCGATCAATAGCGCTGCCCTGCCCCGCGCCATTTTCCGATATTCGACCGCGAACGCCACGGGCACCTCGAGCATTGAAATCGAGGACGTCAGCGATGCGATCGTCATCAGCAGGAAAAACGCCAGCGAGACGAATACGCCCATGGCTCCCATGTCGCCGAACAATTCCGGCAACACCGATACGATCAGGGCCGGCCCCGCCACGAGGCTGCCGTCGGGATTGAAGATCTCCACTCCACTCGCGAGCGCCACGTACATCGCCGGAAGAATAAGCATGCCCGCGATCACCGCGATACCGATATCGAGCAAGGCGACGAGGCTGCCCGTCACCGGCAGGTTCTCCCGCTTGCTGATATAGGAACCGTAAATCAGCATCGTACCGACGCCGAGAGAGAGCGAGAAGAAGGCCTGCCCCATGGCGTCGACGAGCAATCGCGGATTGGCTATTCGGGTAAAATCCGGCACCAGGTATGCGCGCAATCCGTCCATCGCCCCCGGCTGCGCCAATACGTAGACGATCAACAACAGCAGAATGAGGATCAGCATCGGCATCAGCCGAGAAGCCCAGCGCTCTATGCCGTCCTTTACTCCCGCGCGGATGATATGAATCGTCAATGCCATGAACAGCACGACGAATATGCCGTTGCGCAATTCGCCGTCCGTGACAAGCCAGCTTGCCGCCCCCGACATTCCCGTCAGCCGTGCGAGCGGATCGAGAAAGAAGGCCATCATCCAGCCGCTGACGATGGCGTAGAAACTCAATATGAAACTTACGGTCAGGATGCCCAGTGAGCCGACGAAAACGGCGAGCAAGCGCGTTTTTGGACCGCGGGATATGCTTTGCAGGGCCTTGATCGAGTTGGCCTTGGCGTGGCGGCCGATGATGAGTTCCGCCATCAGCGCCGGATAGGCCAGGGCGAACGCCATGACGAGATAGGCAAAAAGAAAGGCCGCGCCGCCGTTGGATGCGGCATTCGTCGGAAAGCCCCAGATATTGCCGAGACCCACGGCGGAACCGGAGGCCGCCATCAGGAAACCGAACCGCGAACTGAATTCGCCGCGGCCCGTTGCCGGACTGCTATCGCCGTCTGTCAGGCCCGGCGCGTCTTGAGGGCTCAATTCCCGTCCACTTCCTGTTGCCTGGCGCCGGCGAGAATGCCGGGCAAGGCGTAATTGCCTTCATGACAGGCATATTCGAATATTCGATCGCCGGACCGGAACGGAACCTGGGCGCTCCAGGGGCGGCTGTACGCGACATCGTCCTCCACCGTGAATTCGTAGAGCAATTCGTCTTCGCCCACGCGGGTAAATCGTTCGATAACGCTGGCCGTCGGCGGCAGGTATAGCGAATGCTTGATCGCAAAGCGAAAGCTCTGCTGCGGGTGGAAATTGGTGGTCTCCACCACCAGCGTGTCCCCTTCCCAGCGGCCGACCGAATCGCCCAGCCAGGGATTGAAGCTGTCGTCGAGCGGTTCGCCGTCGAGCCGGATGATACGGGCGTCGTGATTCATCTCCACCAGGATCATCACATAGTCCTCGTTCTGCACGATCTGGTAGGAATTGTTATATAACACCGGCAGCATCGGCGGGCCGCCGGTGGAACCGAAGCCGACCATGCATCGTTTGCCCAGGGGGCGCTGTTCCGGCCCGTCGTACCCCGACTGCTGCCGGTAACCCATGAATGCGAGTCCGGCCGCTTCGGTGTAGGGAATCCTGCCGTCGGCGGGATCGACGATGAACGAGGTGCGATATTCGCCCATTACCCGGGCGAGCCGGGTGCCCGGATCGATCCAGAACGCGTTGTATCCGGCGTCTGTATCGCCGTCCGTCGGCGGCGGGCGATCCGGGTCGCTTGGAGCGCTGTCGAGTTCGGTCACCTGATTGAGCAGGTTGGCGCTTTCCAGTTGCCTGGCCTCTTCCTCGGAAACCACGAGTTTCTCGCCCAGCGCCGGATCCCGCTCCAGCGTCGTGATGCTGGCCGAAGTCCAGAATCCCTGCAGGTCGGGCACGCCGTGTTCGGTGCGCGGCGCCTGCCATTCACCCTGGGCTGCCGCCTGCCCGGCGAAAATCAGGAAAAACATCCCGACAGCAAGCGTTTTGATTGGCATATTCTTCTCCCGTATTGCGGCATTCTTACATAGCATCCATGCCACTACCAAGCCTCAGCGTTCCACGGGCACTTCGAGCAGCAGTTCTCCGCCGATGGCGTCGCGCAATTCGAATTGCGCGAGATTCGCCCGTCGCATTTCGCCCATGAACGAAGCGCCCTCGTCGAGCGCGGTAATGACGAACACCAGTCTGCCCGTCGCTTCCTCTCCCGGCGCCAGCCGCACGGGCAGAAACAGATAGCGTTCATTGGCGCTGAGCATGCCGCGCACCGTTGCTTCGACGCTCAATGTTCCGGGTGGCACCTCTTCACGCACCGCGCGGTACAACATGGGCCTCCCGTCGCTGTCGATCATGCGCAGATAGATGTCGACTTCCCGGCTGAACAGCTCGCCGTTGCGCAGTTCCACGGTGGGCGTGAAAATCGGAAAGGCGAAACCGATTTCCACCAGGGCGTTGGAAGAACTGTCGGTTATCAGGCGTTGTTCGACCATATCGATGCTGAGCACGGATTCGGCGAATCGCGGCATCCAGAACAGGAAATAGCCGAAGCCGCCAAACAGCACGGGGATGTAGAACAAGGCCAGCAGGCGCGCAGCCCGGGGCGCATGCGCCTGCAACGGAATCCAGGCGGCGGTGAGCGCGGCCAGCGCCGGCAGCAGGAACAGCACGGCGCGTATGAGCAGGTCTTGTCGTCCGAACCAGAGACTGTTGTCCAGCAGCAGGTAAGCTCCGACCGCCGCCAATGCGAACAGCAGCGCGGCAAGGATCAGAGGCGGCGATTTCATGCTTCAGGCGCTACGCAACAGCCTGGCCTGCTGGTCGGCATGATAGGACGAGCGCACGAGAGGTCCGCTGGCGACATGGCGGAAGCCAAGCGACTCGCCGTATTCCCGCAGGCCGTCGAACTCGGCCGGATGCACGAAGCGCGCAACGGGCAGGTGATGGCGACTCGGTTGCAGGTATTGGCCAAGCGTCAGCATGTCCACATCGTGCCCGCGCAGATCGCGCATCACTTCGCGAACTTCTTCCAGCGTTTCTCCAAGACCGAGCATCAGCCCGGATTTGGTAGGTATGTCAGGATGTAACCGTTTGAATTCCTTCAATAATCGCAACGACCAGACATAATCCGCTCCGGGTCTGACCTTGCGATAGAGGCGAGGTATGGACTCAAGGTTGTGATTAAAGACGTCCGGCGGCGCCGACTCAAGGATTTCCAGCGCGATATCCATGCGGCCGCGGAAATCGGGTACGAGGATTTCCACCTGGATGTCCGGGTTCAGGCGCCGGGTTTCACGGATACAGGCGGCGAAATGTCCGGCGCCGCTGTCTTTCAGATCGTCCCGGTCGACCGAAGTGATGACCACGTATGTCAGTTCCAGGTCGTGGATCGCCCTGGCCAATTCGGCCGGCTCATCCTGATCGAGCGGCCGGGGTTTGCCATGCGCCACGTCACAGAACGGGCATCGCCGCGTGCAGATATCGCCCATGATCATGAAAGTCGCCGTGCCGTTGCTGAAACACTCTCCCAGATTGGGGCAGGAGGCTTCTTCACAGACCGAGGCCAGCTTGTGATTGCGCAACTTTCTGCGCAACTCGGCAATACGGGGGGAGACCGGGATCCTGACGCGCAGCCAGGGCGGCTTCTCGGGCAATTCCACAGTTGGAACTACTTTCATAGGAATTCTTCGTAACTTATCGGCCCCGCGAAGCTTTTCCCCTTCTATCAACACGTTTCTTCGCTTCCTTTCAGGCATGCGCGGCCTCCTCTTTTTCAGCGCGGCCCTGCCGCAGCGGAAACCGCTCGAGTTGACGCATACTCGCCTCCGTCAGCAAGGTCTTCATGCGGTTCATCAACCCGATTTTCCCGCCGACCAGATCCGCCACCCGGGTCACTTCGAGTCCTCGAAAGCCGCAAGGATTGATCGAACTGAACGGAGCGAGGTCCATGTCGACATTCAGACTGAGGCCGTGATAGCTCCAGCCTCTCCTGATGCGCAAGCCAAGGGCGGCGATTTTAGCCTCTCCCACGAATACGCCCGGCGCGCCGGGACGAGTTGCGGCGGTTATTCCCGCCCCGGCGAGCGCTTCGATCAGCGCCGTCTCGATCAGATCGACCAGTTGCCTGATGCCCATGCCGCGGCGGCGCAGGTCAAGCAACGGGTAGACAACCAATTGACCGGGCCCATGATAAGTGACCTGCCCTCCCCGGTCGGTCTGAATCACCGGGACGGCGCCGGGAGCAAGCAAATGCTCCTCTTTTGCAGCCTGGCCCAGGGTAAAGACCGGATTATGACTGAGCAGCCAGATTTCCTCCCGGGTCTCCGGGCCCGCGGTGGCGGCAAAGCGCGCCATGCGTTTCCAGACCGGAACATAATCGACCAGTCCGAAATCGCGCACGATCGGCTCATGCTTCATTGGCAACGCTCAATTGGAAAGCAGGTTGCTGAGTCTCAGGCTGAACCAGTCGGTCATGCGTTTCATGACGCCGCCGCGGGCAACGCCCTGCAAGGCCGCGACCTCGCCGCTGTAAACCGGTTCGCCGTCGAGGGTGATGTCCACCGTACCCATGATCTGGCCGGCTTCGATGGGAGCGTAGATGATTTCGTCGACGTTTACCGCGGCTTCGAGTTCCTCGCCGCGGCCGCGCTGAATCGTCACGCGCACCTCCTCGCTCAGGCCCAGATCGAGGGTATCCCGCTCGCCGGACCAGATCGGCACACTGGTCAGCACCTGCCCGGAATCGTTCAATTTCCAGGTTTCGTAATAGCGGAATCCATAGGTGAGCATCTTCTGGGTTTCCACGGCCCTGGCGTTTTCGCTCTCGGTGCCCATGACCACGGCGATGAGACGCATACCGTCGCGTTCCGCCGATGTGACCAGACAATAACCGGCGCGGTCGGTCCAGCCGGTTTTCAGACCGTCCACGTTGCGGTCCCGGAACAGCAAGGTATTGCGGTTGGGCTGGCGGATATCGTTATAGGTGAACTCCCGCTCGGCGTACATCGGGTAGAACTCGGGGTGATTGCCGATGGTGGCCCGGGAAAGCAAGGCCAGGTCGCGCGCCGACATCAGGTTGTATTGTTCGTCGCTGTCGAGACCGCTGGAGTTCCAGAAATAGGACTGTTCGAGACCGAGCACCTCGGCGTACTGATTCATCATGTCGGCAAAAGCGTCCTCGCTGCCGGCGATATGTTCGGCGATGGCGACGCTGGCGTCGTTGCCCGACTGAATGATGATGCCTCGCAACAGATCCTCGACGCTTACATAGGTATCGACCCCGACGAACATCTTCGAGCCGTCCATGCGCCAGGCTTTCTCGCTGATATGCACCTCCTCGTCCAGGCCCAGATTGCCGCTGATTATTTCCTCGATCGCGATATAGGCGGTCATGATCTTGGTCAGGCTGGCCGGGGGCAGCGCTTCGGTGGCGTTGTTCTCCAGAATCACGTGGCCGGTGCTGGCGTCCATGAGAATGTAACTGCTCGCCGCGATCTCGGGCGGCCGCGGAATAATCGGCTGGGCGGCGGCAACGGCGACATGGACAAGCGCTGCCAGGAACAGCGCGGGCAGGAGAAACCTCTTGCCGAAAGCCGGAAATTCAATTGAGGGGGCTCTTGATGACAGCATAAAAGGCATCCAGTCGAATCGGACCGTGTTCGTTCGGTTACTCCGATACAGTGTAAGGACTTCCCAAATCGGCGGCAACCAGCAGCAAGGTCAATTGCCGCGCCTCTTCGGGGCCATTTACCGGGCCGACGCGGACCCGATGCAGTACGCCGCGGCCCCCGACTTCGACACTGCGGATAAAAACCGGCCGGGACGTATAGGCGCGCACGCGGCGAGACAGTTCTTCCGCCGAGCCCAGAACTGAAAAAGCGCCGACTTGCAGATAGAGCCCGCCGGGCGCGGGCGCTGTTTCAACCCGGGCCAGTTCGGCGGCCATACGTTCGATTGACGGACTTTCGGCAGCGGCGCGTGACGCAAGTCTCGCATCCGAAGGCGAACCGGAAGATTCTCCGGTAATCGCCTCAAGTTGCACTCTGGCTGTTCCGCGGTCGGCGAAGCCCAATTTCACCGCGGCGGCATAAGAAAGATCGACAATGCGGTCGCCGTGAAACGGCCCCCTGTCGTTTACCCTGACCACGATGCTGCGGTTGTTGTCGAGATTCGTAACGCGCAGGAAACTGGGAATCGGCAGACTCGTGTGGGCCGCGGAGACCTTGTACATATCGAAGATTTCGCCATTGGAAGTCTTGTGGCCGTGAAACTTCTCTCCATACCAGGAAGCGACCCCGCGCTCCGAATAACCTTCTTCCGTCGGTAGCACTGTATAGGTCCGACCCAGCACGGTATAGGGGCTGCGATTGCCGGCGCCGGTCCGGATGACCGGCCCGGGAATGACTTCCGGAATCGAATCCGGATCGATTCCACGCGCGGGCGCCCGGTCCTGAGAGATCGAATAGCGGCTTCCGCCGTCTGAGGACGACGATCCGCAACCGGCTGCGATTGCGCCCAGCAATACCAGAACGGTAAATCTTGCAATCAATTCGGGCATGATCGGAAATTTCCAGGACACGCTTTCAAGGTAGCGTCCGGAATCGCGGAATTTTTAGTCCCGGGGCGGCTGGGACCTGCGCGAGTGAGCATCGATCGACATGAGCAGGCCGAATCCGACAAAGAGGGCGATGATTGCCGTGCCGCCGCGGCTGATCAGCGGCAGCGGCAGTCCGATGACCGGCAGCAGCCCGACGACCATGGCCATGTTCACGTACACATTGAAAAAGACGATCAATACGATGCCGCCGGCCAGCAGCCGCGCGAACATGTTGTGGGCATTGACGGCGATCAGCAGACCGCGCGCGAGCAGCAGCGCGTACAGGCCGATAAGCACGAGCGCGCCGGCCAGTCCGAATTCTTCGGCAATCACGGCGAAAATGAAGTCGGTATTCGATTCGGGGATGAAATCGAGCCTGGACTGGTCGCCTTCTCCGAAACCCTTGCCGTAGACACCGCCTGAACCGATGGCGATCTGCGACTGGATTATGTTGTAACCGGCCCCCGCGGGATCGGTATAGGGATTGATGAAACTCAAAATCCGGTTCTTCTGATGTTCCAGTGCGACAAAGACGTACCAGAGCGGAGAGGCCAGCAATACCAGCAAGCCCCCGGCGGCGACGAGTTTCAGGCTCATTCCCGCCAGCAGCAGGACGAAGAAGCCTGCCATGGCCACGAGCATCGCCGTGCCCATATCGTTCTGCAAAACGATCAAGGCGGTGGGAACCAGTACCAGCAGACCGGCGACTATGATCTGCCAGAGCCGCGGCGGCAACGGCCGGCTGGAAAGATACCAGGCAAGCACGGCGGGCACGATGATTTTCATCAGTTCCGAAGGCTGGAAGCTGGGCAAGCCCGGCAGGTCGAGCCAGCTGCGCGCGCCATTGGCTTCTACCCCGATCCACAATACAAGCCCGAGCAGCGCCAGACCTCCGAGATAGACATACATGGTCACGCGACGAACCAGGCGCATTTCGAATTGCGCGACGGTCAGCATCGCAATTACGCCCAATCCGACGATAAACGCCTGGCGCCGGATCAGCCCGCTATCGCCGTCCGAAGCGCTGTACAAGGCCGCGAGTCCGAAACAGCAAAGCGACAACACCAGAACGAGGAGGGAGAAATCGATCTTGATGGCGGCGAGCCAGCGCATGGTCCTTACGGCGGGCCGCAGTTGCGGACCTCCTGCAACCTGGCTGTAGTCCCGGCTATTCATCGATCGCGGCGACCTCGGACGGCGTGCGGGGCAACGGATCCCTCAACGGAGCCGGTTCCGGCTCGGGCTCTATCGTCAGATCGAGTTGCAGGATATCGAGCAGCCAGGCATCGGTGATCCGCTTTGCTACAGGACCGGCTACGGTGCTGCCGTGTTCGCCGTTCTCGACGAATACCGCGAGCGCGATCCGGGGCTCGATTTGCGGATGTCCGGCGGGAGCGAATGCAATGAACAACGCGTGATCCTTGTTCTGGTCGGATACCTGAATCTCCGCACTCGAACGGATGTTCTGACTGATGCCGACCACCTGCGCCGTGCCGGTCTTGCCGGCGATCCGGTAAGTCATGTCGGGATCGGCCCTGGCGATGGCTTCATAGGCGGTGCCATAATCCCTGAAGACGTTCGAAAAAGGCCGATGCACGACCATGGTCATCGCGTCACGGATATAGCGCCAATAGTCCGGGTCTTCCAGCACCACGTCGGACGCCGGGATTTCCTCCTCGAAGCGATACGGTTCGCCGTTGACGCTTTTCAGCATGCGCGGCCTGACCATGCGGCCTTCGTTGGCGATCAGCGACGCCGCGGTGGCAAGTTGCAGGGGAGTTGCCAGCATGTAGCCCTGGCCGATCGAGGAATTGATCGTATCGCCGGGATACCAGGGTTCTCCCAGCGTCTCCAGCTTCCAGTCCCGGGACGGCAATACGGCTGAACGGGCGTAGGAGATATCGAACGTCAGATTGCCGCCGAAGCCGAAGAGCGACATGAAATCGTGCATGTCGTCGATGCCCATGCGATGGCCGAGGTCATAGAAAAAAGTATCGCTGGACTGGTAGATAGCCCTGCGCAGATTGGTTATGCCATGACCGCCGCCGATGGCCGTGCGCATTGTGTAGTTGTTCCAGCGATAGGAAACGCCGGGCAGTTGGAAATAACCGGGATCGTCGATCGTGAATTCATAATCCAACAGTCCCAGGTGCAGCCCCGCCAATCCGAGGAAAGGCTTGACGGTCGAACCCGGCGGGTAGGGACTGATGCTGCGGTCAATGAATGGCTTGTTGACATTATCGTCGGCCAATGCGTCGTAGTCCTTGCTGCTTATGCCCGTAACGAACAGGTTCGGGTCGAATCCGGGCTTGCTGACCATGGCCAGGATACCGCCGGTTTCGGGCTCGATCGCGACCACGGCGCCGCGATAGTTTCCGAGCGCTTCTTCGGCCGCCATCTGCAGGCGATGATCGAGATGCAGGGCGATATCATTACCGGCGGTCGCCTCGGTGCTTTCCAGCACCCGCATCACCCTGCCCCGATTGTTCTTTTCCACGGTTTCGTAGCCGACCTGGCCGTGAAGCAGATGTTCGTAGGTTCGCTCCACTCCGGTCTTGCCGATGTGCGTCGTGCCGCCGTAATTCTCGAATTCGGTTTCGTCGAGGGCGTCGAGTTCCTGCTGATTGATATGCGAGACATAGCCCACGGAATGCGCCGTAAGCGAATCGAAGGGGTAATGCCGCATGAGTTGCGGCTCCATGCTTACACCGGGCATGCGGTGGTTGTTGACCGCGACCCGGTATTTCTCCTCTTCGGTCAGCACATAGCGCAATGGCACCGAAGAGTACGGCACCCGGCTGCGCCGCAACTGGTTTTCGAAGGTTTCGAGGTCGCTGTCGCTAAGTTCTACCAGGCCCGAGAGGTAGTCCAGGGTAGCCGCGAGATCGTTCACTTCCTCCGGAACCAGGGTCAGGTTGTAGACCGGCAGATTGTCCGCCAGCAAAGTTCCCGAACGATCGTAGATCACGCCCCGTTGCGGCGGGACATATTGCACGTGCAGCCGATTGCCGTCCGAGCGCGCCGAGAAATACTCGTATTGCACGACTTGCAGGTTCACCAGCTTGCCGACAAGGGTGGCGAGCAGCAGGAAAATTACGGAACTCGCCAGCACGACGCGCCGGTTGAACAGCCGGCGCTCGGCTTCGTGGTCCCGAAAATGCCATCTGCCTGTCATTCGCCGTCTCCCGGCGCGGCGCGGTCATTGCGCGACATTCTTTGGATTATTCCTGCCATTGTACATCTTTGCCGTAAATCTTCCTTGTCCTGCGGGGTTTCAGGCATTGCTCGCGGGTTTCAGGCTCCACAGTTCTTCGAGATCGTACATGGCGCGAATCCTGTCCAGCATGATGTGCACCACCACCGCTCCCAGATCCACCAGCACCCATTCCGCTGCCGGAAGTCCTTCGACTCCGGTGACTTGCAGGCCCTGTTCCTTCATTTTTTCGACGACTTCGTCGGCGAGGGATTTGGTATGAATGCGGGAAGTTCCCGTGGCTATGATCATGTAATCGGTGATCGTGGTCAGTTTCTCCACGTTGATGCAACTGATCGACTGACCTTTCAGATCTCCCAATATGTTTTCGACGCGCCGGGCCAGTTGTTTGCTGCTCAGACTATGCGCCGTCATGACATTCCCGCACGATAGAGTCCATTTTCCCTTACATAAGCCAGTACCGCGGCGGGCAGCGGCGCTTCCCGGTCCCGGGCAAGCAATTCGCGCGCGGCGGAAGACGATATGTCGAGCCGTGGTTCTTCCGTCAGCAGCACGTTGCCCCGGCTGCCCCCGAACAACTGTACCGGACCGGCGGTCATGACCCCGCCGAATCTGCCCGCCATATCGTAATCCATCGGCAGTTTTCCCCTGGCGATTACCAATATGTGGGCGAGTTCGAACAATCGCCCCGGATCGCGCCAGTCGGGCAATCCCAGAAAGGCATCCAGCCCCAGTACGAGCACGAGCGCGGCCCGCGGCAGGCGTTCGCGAATTCGCTCAAGCGTCCGCGCCGTGTAGGACACGCCTCCCTGATCGATTTCGATGGAATCGACTTCCATGCGCGCTTCGCCGGCGCAGGCAAGCCGCAACATGTCGATCCGGCGTTCGGCGCCGCAGACCGGCGCTTCGCGATGATTGGGCAGATTGCAGGGAACGAGCAGCAACCGGTCGAGGCGCAGCAGTTCAAGCGCGTGGCGTGCTATCGCCATGTGCCCGTCGTGCACCGGGTCGAACATGCCGCCAAAGACTCCGACGCGTTCGCTCATTGCCTGATATGGCCGTCTCCGAGTACGACGAATTTCTGTGAAGTGAGACCTTCGAGTCCGACCGGCCCGCGGGCGTGCAACTTGTCGGTGGAAATGCCGATTTCCGCGCCGAGCCCGTATTCGAAGCCATCGGCGAAACGGGTCGAGGCGTTGACCATTACCGAACTCGAATCGACTTCCCTGAGAAAGCGCTGCGCCCGATTGTGGTCTTCGGTCATGATCGAGTCAGTATGCTGCGAGCCGTATCGATTGATATGCCCGATCGCCTCGTCGAGCCCGTCGACCACGCGGATCGAGAGAATCGGCGCGAGATACTCGGTGAGCCAGTCCTCTTCGGTGGCGGGCACGGCTTCGGGAACGATGCCGCGGGTCTCGCTACAGCCGCGCAACTCGACGCCCGACTCGCCCAGAGCCCGCGCCACCTCCGGCAAAAACTCCCCGGCCACCGGACGCGCCACGAGCAGGGATTCAAGCGTACAGCAGGTGCCATAGCGCTGGGTCTTGGCATTGACAGCGACCGTGACCGACTTGGCGAGATCCGCCCGGTCGTCGACATACAGGTGGCAATTACCGTCGAGATGCTTGATCACCGGTACGCGCGACTCCCGGCTGATGCGTTCGATCAGTCCCTTGCCGCCCCTGGGCACGATCACATCGACGAATTCCGGCATGGTGATCAGGCAGCCCACCGCTTCCCGGTCGGGACGGTCGAGCACCTGGATGACATGGGGATCGAGCCCGGCCTCCTCCAACCCCTTGCCGATACAGCCCGCAATAGCCTTGTTCGAATGCAGGGCCTCGGAACCGCCGCGCAAAATGGCCGCATTGCCTGACTTCAGGCACAGGCTCGCCGCCTCGCAGGTAACGTTCGGCCGCGACTCGTAAATGATGCCGATCACGCCCAGCGGCACGCGCATGCGCCCGACCTGGATTCCCGTCGGCCGATATTTCAGTCCGCTCACTTCGCCGATGGGGTCATCCAGCGCAGCCACCTGCCGCAATCCTTCGATCATCCCGTCAATGCGCTTTGGCGTAAGCTCCAGACGATCCATCAGCGGCGCCGCCAAGCCTTTCTCGCCGCCCCGCTGCAAATCCCCGGCATTCGCGCGTATCAATTCAGCGCGCCCCGCATCGATCGCTTCCGCGGTTGCAAGCAAGGCGCGATTCTTTTCCGCGGTGCCGGCCCGCGCAATCGCCGCCCCGGCCGCCCGCGCCCGCTGCCCTACTTCCCGCATATATTCCGCGATATCGCTCATCAAAATCTCTGCTCTGCGTCACAAGCGCCGAATTATAACTTGCTCGACGTTTTGTGGCTGTGCCAGTATGCTTGTCGCTCGGAAATTGGACGGGCTTATGAAGGAATCCGGTGATCCGGGCGCAGGCGGACGCCACGAGGCGACACCATCGATTCTGCAGGCGCTGCTTCCCGTATTTACGCTGATCGCGCTGTTGTCGTTCTCGGTCTACCTTTATGGCGAAGACGCCAGTTCCGGTTCGAACCAGATTGCCCTGCTCATCGGCGCCGCCGTTGCCGCGGCTGTCGGCTGGCGCAACGGGATCGGCTGGCAGCAGATCGAGAACGCGATCGTTTCCGGCATTTCCATCTCCCTCAAGCCGATCCTGATCCTGCTTTGCGTGGGACTGCTGATCGGCAGCTGGATCATGGCAGGCACCGTCCCCACCATGATCTATTACAGCCTGCTTATCCTTGATCCTTCGATTTTCTATCTCGCTTCCTGCCTGATCTGCGCCCTGATCGCCCTGAGCATCGGCAGTTCCTGGACCGTCGCCGGCACCGTCGGCATCGCGCTGATCGGCGCCGCGGCCGGCCTGGGATTGTCGCCGGCGATTACCGCCGGCGCCATCATCTCCGGCTCCTATTTCGGCGACAAGATGTCGCCCTTGTCTGAAACGACGAATCTGGCGCCGGCAGTGGCGGGGACCGATCTCTTCAGCCATATCGGCCATATGACCTGGACCGCGGTGCCGAGCATATGCATCGCCCTGCTGATCTATGCCCTCATCGGTCTCAATATCGAAAGCGGCGCGAGCGCGGACGATCTCGCGATCACCATGAATCTGCTCACCGAGAATTTCATGATCTCGCCGGTGATGCTGTTACCCGTTCTCGTATTGCTGCTGATGGCCAACCGCAAATTGCCGCCGATTCCCACCATTCTCGCCGGCGGCGCGCTCGGCGTCGTGCTGGCCCTGCTGTTCCAGCGCCCGGCGATCCTCGCTCTGCCGGGCGATGCGCCGAACCTGTTCCTCGCCCTGGTCAAGGGCGTGTGGACTACTTCCTTCGACGGCTTCGTGCTGCAAAGCGGCAATGCCACGCTCGACGATCTCATGTCCCGGGGCGGCATGATTTCCATGTTGAACACGATCTGGCTCATTCTCTGCGCAATGATTTTCGGCGCTTCGATGGAGCGCGCGGGCCTGTTGCAGCGGCTGGTGGACTACGCGCTATCCTTCGTGCATAGCACCGGCAGCCTGATTGCCACTACGATCGTGACCTGCATCGGCGCCAACATCATCACTTCGGACCAGTACATTTCCATCGTGCTGCCGGGGCGCATGTACAAGCTCGAATACCAGAGCCGCGATCTCGACGTGAAAAACCTCTCCCGCACGCTGGAGGATTCGGGCACGATCACTTCGCCGCTGGTGCCCTGGAATACTTGCGGCGCCTATATGAGCGGCACCCTCGGCGTAGCCACGCTCGCGTATTTTCCCTTCTGTTTCTTCAACATGATCTGTCCGGTGATCGCCGTCATCTACGGTTTCCTGAATTTCAAGATCGCTCCCGCGCTGGAACAGCAGACCGCCTGAAGTCACAACTGATTGCGCAGGATCAATTCTGCCGGATAGGGTTTCATGTACCAGGATTCCGCGATGTAGGGATGAGGGTGCTTGCGGAAGAAGTGATTGAGCAAGGTGATCGGAACGATTAGCGGCACCAGGCCCAGGCGATAGTCCTCAATGGTCCGTACGAGTTCCTGCCTGTCGTCGGCGGCCAGGTTTTTCTTCAGGTAGCCCATGATGTGTTGCAATACGTTGACGTGCCTGCCGCGGGTCGCGGTAATTTTCAGCACCGCCATGAGCCCCCGCAGATATTCGCCGGCGACCTGCTCCAGATCGGACTTGCCGGCGTCCGCGAGCAGCCGGCCGAGCGCGAGATATTGCGTCTGGTCGTGGCTCATGACGATCAGTTTGTGGCGCGCATGGAATCGCGTCAGCGAAGCCGCGCTCAAACCGGCTTCAAGCAGGGCGAACCAGCGCCGTAGAACGAACACGCGCTGGATGAAGTTCTCGCGCAATACGGAATCGCCCAGGCGGCCTTCCTCCTCAACCGGCAGCCAGGGAAACTCCCGCATCAGGGCGTCGGCGAAAATGCCGCTGCCATCGCGCGCGGGCGTATCGCCGCGCCATACCCTGACCCGCTCCATGCCGCAACTGGGCGAGTCCTTTTTCAGGATGTAGCCGCATAGCCCCGCCACCCGGTCCCGCCTGCGGCCAACGGATTCCCGCAATGCCTGCGTGTGATCGATTGACGGGTCGTCAATTTGCACACAGCGGATTTCGCCGCGCTCCGCGCGCACCAGCCGGATGGGTTTGCGCGGAATGCCGAGGCCGATCTCCACTTCCGGGCAAAATGGCCGGAATTCAAAATACTTGCCGAGAGTGCCGGTGATATACGAATGCCGCTTGTGACCGCCGTCATAGCGAACCTGATCGCCGAGCAGGCAACTGCTTACGCCGACCGGAATCTTCGCCCCTGACGCGTCTTCCTCCTGGCTCACATCGGGCTCCATCGCTCTGCTTTCTCTCCCGTGCGGCGGCGCGCGCGCCCTTCGCGCTCGAGTTTCTCCAGATGCGCCAGCATGGTCCGCTCGGCCCAGCGATGCATGGACTTGTCGACATCATCGTAGACGACCACCACGAGCTCTTCCAGCGTACAGGTTCCAATACCTGCCAGACTGCGCTCGATCTTGCTTTCCCGGCGCATCCGATGCTCGACCAGCTTGCCGATTTCCGTATGCGGATCATGGATCAGATTGCCGTGGCCCGGCGCGAGATAACGCAGCGGCAATTGCTGCAATTCTTCCAGGCTGTCGAGATAGTCGCTCATGTTGCCGTCCGGCGGCAGGATCACCGAAGTCGTGCCCTGTAACACGTGATCTCCCGTGAACAGCAACTGTTCTTCGCAAAGCAGAAAGCAGAAATGATTCGAAACGTGCCCCGGCGTGTGCAACATGCGGATCGTGTATTCGCCGCAATCGAGCAGATCCCCGTGACGCCATTCGCGCCCGGGCGAAAAAGTCGGGTCATTGTAGCCATGCTCTGGCGCAGGCAGACCCACCATTTCGGCGCCCGTAACACGCTGCAACTCCGCCGCGCCGGGTGAATGATCGCCATGAGTATGAGTGGCCAGTATGTACTCAAGCTTGCGGTCGCCGATGGCCTCCAGAAAACTCCGCAGCTGGTCGCCGTCACGGGGACCGGGATCAATCAGGCTAAGCCTCGATTCACCAATCAGATAACTGTTAGTACCCGGCCCCGTCATCGGCCCGGGATTGCGCCCGAGAATCCGCCAGACGGGCACCCGACTCTCGGAAATGCGTTCCGGAACACCGGCAACAGCAGTCTGCATGACAATTTCCTGTTTCTTTAACGGTTAATGGGGTCAGCGACAAATTATGACAAATTTTTTGTATGCACTGCGTGAGTCGCCGTCGGGCTGTGGGAGATTCAGCGGGCGTCCCCGACATGGATGTCGGGGCCGAAGCCTACAGGGATGTATTTACGGCGTCCGCTGAATCTCCCACAGCCCGACGGCGACGGATCGAAGCTACAGAACCCAACCACGCTGGCGTTTCGGAACGATCCGCGACATAATCGCGGCCCGCGCTCCGCCCCATTTTTCGGCAATATTTCAAACGGCAGGGAAACCAGATGTACAGGATCCAGACCTACAACTCGATCGCCGACAAGGGCCTGGAGATTTTCCCCGACAATGCCTACGAAGTCGGCAGTTCGGTCCCGGATCCCGACGCGATCCTGTTGCGCAGCCACAAGCTCGATCCGAAAGCAGTCAACGACGGGCTGCGCGCCGTGGCCCGCGCCGGCGCCGGCACCAACAATGTCCCCGTGTCCGCCTGCACCGAAGCCGGAGTCGTAGTCTTCAACACCCCCGGGGCCAATGCCAATGCCGTCAAGGAACTCGTGCTCTGCGGACTGCTGCTCGCATCCCGCGGTATCCTGCAAGGCATCCGCTTTGCCGAGGAAAACAGCGATCTCCGCGATCACGCCGAATACTCCAGCCTGATCGAAAAAAACAAGAAACAGTTCAAGGGCGCCGAAATAGCCGGCAAGACCCTAGGCGTGATCGGACTGGGCGCCATCGGTTCTCGGGTTGCCGAGATGGGAATCAGATTGAACATGAAAGTGCTGGGTTATGACCCCGCGCTTTCGGTCGACGCCGCCTGGCGGCTGCCGAGCCAGGTGGCGCGAATGGAAAGCCTGCAGGCCCTGGCCGCCAGTTCGGACTTCGTTTCCCTGCATCTGCCGGTGCTCGACACCACCCGGGGGCTCATGAACGGAGAATTGTTCTCGGCAATGAAACCCGGCGCCAGCCTGCTCAATTTCGCCCGAGAGGAAATCGTCGATACCGACGCCTTGCGGCAGGCGCTCGATTCGGGCCGGCTGGCGAAATACGTCAGCGATTTTCCCCGCCCCGACCTGCTCGGCAGAAAAGACGTGATCTTCATGCCCCACATCGGCGCCAGCACCAGGGAGGCGGAAGAGAATTGCGCGGTGATGGCTGTGAACCAGTTACGCGATTTCCTGGAAAACGGCAACATCCGGAACTCGGTGAATTTTCCCGACCTGTACCTCGACCCGGTGCCGAATGCGTCCCCCGGCACGAGGCTGGCGGTCGCCAATCTGAACGTTCCGCGGATGCTCGGACAGATCACGTCGATCCTCGCCGACCAGAACATAAACGTGATCGACATGCTCAACAAGAGCCGGGGCGATGTCGCCTACAATCTGATCGACATGGAACACCCGGCTCCGGATTCGGCGCTGGACGCCATGCGCAACATCGAACACGTAATCAAGGTTACCGCCATTTAGGCATGCTGTTTATGAACCCGGGCGCAATGACAAATCGCGTTTACAATTTCGGCGCCGGACCGGCGATGTTGCCAGAAGCCGTCATGCGGCGGGCGCAGGAGGAGTTTCTCGATTACTGCGGCATCGGCGCCTCGGTTATCGAAATCAGCCATCGTTCGCGTGATTTCATGGATATCGTCGAGGCATGCGACGCGCTTCTCGGCGCTCTGGCCGGAATTCCGGACAATTACCGCATTCTGTACGTGCATGGCGGCGCACAGATGCAGTTTTCGGCCGTTCCGATGAATCTGATCGCCCGCAGGCCCCAGCGAAAAGCCGCCTACGTGGTTTCGGGAAACTTCGCCAAATTGGCCGCGAAAGAAGCAGCGCGTTACGGCGAGATCGATACTTCCTGCAGTAGCGCGGAAAGCAATTTCGACCGCATTCCCGAGTTTGACGCGCAAGCGGTTGACCCGGATTCCTCCTACGTCCATATCACCAGCAACAATACGATCTACGGCACCCGCTGGAACGCGATTCCCGATACGGGTGAAATCCCCCTGGTCGCCGACATGACTTCGGAATTGCTGTCGCGGAAACTGGACATCAACCGTTTCGGCTTGATTTTCGCTTCGCTGCAAAAGAACCTCGGGCCTTCGGGCCTTGCCGTAGTGATCGTCCGCGAAGACCTGCTCGACCACGCCATGCCGGAGACTCCCGGTCTGCTCAACTACCGGAGCTGCGCCGAAAAGCATTCGCTGGCCAATACCATCAACACGTTCGCGATTTACATGATGAAACTCGTGCTCGAATGGCTGCGGGACCAAGGCGGCGTCGAGGCCATCGAGCGGCGCAATGCGGAAAAGGCGGCGATTCTCTACGAAACGGTCGACGGCAGCGATTTCTATCTCGGAACCGCACACGCGCCCCATCGTTCGCATATGAACGTCACCTTCAACCTGGCCGAAGACGATCTGCTCGATGCCTTCCTGCGCGAGGCGGAATCCGCCGGACTATACGCATTGAAAGGACACCGCAATGTCGGCGGCGCCCGGGCATCGATCTACAACGCCATGCCGGCCGAAGGCTGCCGGGCGCTCGCCGATTTCATGCGGCATTTCGAGCGTCAGCGCGCCTGACGACCCCCGAACGCTGGTGGTCATGTCCAGGGCGTGCCACATCATCCATTGCGATTGCGACAGCTTTTACGCTTCGATCGAGGAACGCGACAATCCCGCGCTGGCGGGCAAGCCCGTCGCGGTAGGCGGACTGCCTGAGCAACGCGGCGTGGTCGCCACCTGCAACTACGTGGCGCGCAAGTTCGGCATCCATTCGGCCATGCCGTCCGCCACCGCGAGACGGCGCTGCGCCCAACTCATCATCATCCGTCCGGACATGGAGAAATACCGCCAGATCTCGCGCCAGGTACACGTGATTTTCCGGCGCTACACCGAAATCATCGAACCCCTTTCGCTGGACGAGGCCTATCTCGATGTCGCCGGCTGCGAGGAATTCGACGGCGACGCCGTCCGCATCGCCGAGGCCATACGCACGGCCGTGCGCGAGGAAATCGGCATAACCATTTCCGCCGGCATCGCGCCCAACAAGTTGCTCGCCAAGATCGCCAGCGACTGCAACAAGCCCGACGGTCAATTCGTCGTCCAGGCGGGTCAGGTGGCGGACTTCATCGCGCAATTGCCGGTTTCCCGGCTTCACGGCGTCGGCAAGGTCACCGCCGCAAAGTTAAGCCGCATGGGCATCGGGACCTGCGGCGAATTGCAAAGGCTTTCGCGCGAAGACTTGCGCGAACGTTTCGGCCGTTTCGGGCAGAGGCTTCACGAACAATGCCGCGGCATCGACAAGCGGCAGTTGGAAGTGGACCGAATCCGCAAATCGGTCAGCGTGGAAACGACGTATCCCAGGGATCTGCCCGATCTGGCGGCATGCCTCGAGGAGTTGCCGGGACTTGTCGGGCAATTGCAGCGGCGCCTGGAACGCATGCCGAAAACACCGCGAATCAGCAAGCAGGTCGTCAAGATCAAGTTCCACGATTTCAGCCAGACCACGGTAGAAATGCAGTCGGACTCGCTGAACATGGAAAATTATCGCGAATTGTGCGAGACCGGCTTCAGGCGTGGAGACAAGCCGGTGCGGTTGCTTGGCGTAGGCGTCCGCCTGCCGGAACCGCGGAACTGAATTCGCTCAGTCCGATTGTTGCTGATGCTCCTCGAAAGCTTTCATCTGTTCGGATGTGGCTTCAGTCTGATACAGGTCCTTCCACTGCCGATAAGGCATACCGTAGACCATTTCGCGGGCGGCTTCGTATTCCACGTCGAGGCCCCTGGATTCGGCTTCCGCCTTGTACCATTTGGAAAGGCAATTGCGGCAGAAGCCGGCCAGGGTCATCAGTTCGATGTTTTGCAAATCTTTCTGTTCGCGCAGATGGGTTACCAGCCGCCTGAAAGTGGCGGCCTCGATTTCGAGTTGCTCTCGGTCGTTCATGGGCGGTGGCTCTTGTTCACGGATTTCAGTTGCCGCTCCGCGGCATTGAATGCGTCCCGGATCGCGACATATAGATCTTCGTGGGCATGATTGTCGTGTTGCTCCTGGTTCACTCTTACTTCCTTCTGCGGCGTATGAATTTCCAGACCTACCGAATACACCTTGCCCTTGTGCCTGTGGTTGTGTGGCGAATCGAGCACGACCCGGCCGCTGATGATGCGCTCGCAATAGCGCTCGAGCTTGGCAATCCGCTTGCGGACGGCTTCCTGCAAGGCTTCGGTTTGATCGATATTGTGGAAAAAAATCTGGAATTCATTGTTCATGAATCGCGCTCCCTGGTTACTTGGGCGAAGGCGACCAGCGGCCGAAGCCATGCGGCGGCCGTCGCGGGGTAAGAAATGGGTGGTTGCGGGATTGCCGTTTCGGGCGAAATGGACCAGCGGGTCGAGCCCTGTGCCTGAACTTGCGGTGGGAAGAAAACTCAAACGCATCCCGGTTCCCTAATCACTACGCATTCAGCATATACCCTCAAGTTCACGCTGCGCAAGTGCGTATTTTTTATCTGTGGCAAACTAGGCCTTTTCGACGGGAGAGCGTAATGTCGAGACTTGTCTTTGTGTTGCTGATTCTTGTGTGGGCTCCGGCTCAGGCGGCCGAGCCTGCCGATGGCGAGGTGTTGGCGAGGCTGGCCGCGTCGGGGGAACAGACCGAGCTGCTTTTCTGGTCCCAGGAGGATCGCAGGGTCGGTTTCCGCAATATGCCGAGTCTCGGTCCAGTGCGGCTGATCGAGAACGGGGATTCGCCTTTTCCGCTGGATAGCGCGCCGGTCGATCTTGGGGGCGTGAGTTACGAGGTGGAAGGCGAGAGCTTTCGATTGGGCGATTATCTTGCCGATCCAGCCCATATGGGGTTGATTGTCGTCCGGGGGAGCGAAATCCTGTTCGAGGATTATTCCGGCGGAAACAGCGAGGAAAGTGTCTGGATATCCTTCTCGGTGGCCAAATCGGTTACTTCGATGCTTGTCGGCGCGGCCATCCGGGATGGTTTCATCGAAAGCGTCGATGAGCCTGTCGTCAATTATCTGCCGAGATTGCGCGGGTCGGGTTACGGGCAGGCGAGTATTGGCAATGTCCTCAACATGGCCTCGGGAGTGCGCTGGAACGAAGATTACGCGGACCCGGCCTCCGACGTGGCCAACGCCGGCGCCGCAAATGGCGTTGCGCTGGCCGGTTACCTTTCCACCTTGCCGGTCGGGGCCGATCCGGGCGAGGTCTTCAATTACAACACCGGAGAGACCAATCTCGTCGGCGAGATTCTGCGGGCTGCCATCGGCAACAATGCCGCGACGTATCTGACCCACAAGATCTGGCGCCCATTCGGCATGGAATACGACGCCTGGTGGTCACTCGACGAAGCCGGCGGCGGCGAACTCGGCGGCTGCTGCATCAGCGCCACCCTGCGCGACTACGCGCGCCTCGGCCTGTTCGCCATGGGCGGCGGTCGTCTGCGCGACGGAACCCCGGTGCTGCCGGATAACTGGATGGCGGATTCGACCCGGCCCTCGGAAGGCTATGGCGGCTACGGCTATCTTTGGTGGCTGTTCGGCGACCAGGGTTACGCCGCATTCGGTATTTTCGGCCAGTTGATCCGTATTTTCCCGGACGACGATCTCGTCATCGCCGCGCACGGCAATGCCGAAGCCGCCGTGGACACGGAGTTTCACGCGCATCAGGACGCAGCGGTGCAGGCGATTCGGGATTATCTGGTTTCTTCCCGATAACACCAGTGCCAGGGTTCATAGGCTATGCCGCGGTCGTTGCCGCGGGGATAGCTCATGTGGAAGCCGAACTTCTCCGCGTGTTCGCTTAACCAGTGAAAGGCGCTGGTGGATTCGAATTCTTCGGTGAGGACTTCGCAGCCGGGCGTGCCGATATCGATGGCCCTTCCGGTATGGTGTTCGCTGTAGCCGGGCGCCGCGTTTACCTTGAGAATCTGCTCGATGCCCTGGCCGCCGGCGAGTTTGCGGGCGACCAGGTCATGCTGGTGGCGGGGACTGCGCCAGGCCGAGACGAGAAACATCTCGACGTCCTGCCCTGCCGCATCCCGTTTCATCTCCGTCCAGGCCTGAAATGCCGCTTCCGTCAGTTGCTGCGGGCGACCGAAACAATCGGCCTCGGTCGGCACGAGCCGTTCGGGCACGACCTGCAAGGGCAGCGGACATTGCCGCCGGTAGTCGGCGGCAATCCCCAAGGCCTTGTGCAGGCTGTCTATCTCGCGCTCGTAGTCGCTATCGTGATCCTTGGGCCGGTTCAACGCGGATAACTCTGCACTACCGTCTCGATCCAGCGCTGTTCGTTTATGAAGCCCTGGCCCCAGGATTCATATTCCGGCCCGAGTCCTTCGGCGACGATTTCCTCGGTGCTCATTCGCAGGGAGCGAGAGACCCGGATCGCGGTCGATGTGTCCCTGATCATGTTATAGAAACCGAGCAGGTCGGCCTTGTTGGCCAGCGGGCCATGACCGGGGATGACCTGGGTGTTGTCGTCGATCCAGGACAGGACTTTTTCCAGGTTGGACAGATAGCCTTGCACGCTGCCGCCGCTGGCGATGTCGACGAAGGGGAAGCCGCCGTTGAAGAAATGGTCGCCCATGTGAATGACATTGGCGTCTTCGAACAGCACCACGCTGTCGGTATCGGTATGACCGGCCGGCATGTGGATCAGGGTGATGTCCTCGCCGTTGAAATGGATCGTGACGTTGTCGTTGAAAGTGACTACGGGCAAGGCTACCGGCGGCGAATCTCCGCCGATCATGCGCAGGCGCACGTTTTCGTGCGCCACGATAACCCCGTCGGCGCCGAATTCGACGTTGCCGCCGACGTGGTCGCCGTGGAAATGCGTATTGAGCACGAATTTCGGCGTATCCGAGCCAAGCGCTTCGAGCGCGGCGCGGATGCGGTCGGCGAGCGGGGCGAACTGATCATCGATGATGAGAACGCCGTCTTCTCCGGCCGACACGCCGATATTGCCTCCCTGCCCTATCAGCATGGAAATGTTGCCGGCCACGGGAACGGTCTGGATCGTGACATTGGCGAACGGGTCGTCCTGGGCGAATGCGCCGGCCGAGAGAATGACCGCTGCGATGAACGCGAGCGTGCGGATTGGGTATTTCATGGAGCCTCCTCGATGATTTGGCGGCGTAGGAAATTCATTATGCCACGCCGAAGCGGGCGGGCACGTCCGATTATTTCACTTCTATCGCGTGTTCCTCGGCGATCTTGCGGCGCCACTGCTCAGGCCCCGATTCGTGTACCGAGCCGCCGTGACAGTCGACGGCGACGGTTACCGGCATGTCTTCCACCTCGAATTCGTGGACCGCCTCCATGCCGAGATCCTCGAAAGCGACGACCCGGGCCGCGCGAATGGCTTTCGAAACCAGGTAGGCCGCACCGCCGACCGCGATCAGGTAAACCGCCTTGTGCCTGCGTATCGCATCCACTCCCACCGGTCCGCGTTCCGCCTTGCCGATCATGCCGAGAATACCCGTGCGGGCAAGCAGGCCGTCGGTAAACTTGTCCATGCGCGTGGCCGTGGTCGGACCGGCTGGCCCGATCACTTCGCCGCGCACCGGATCGACCGGGCCGACATAGTAAATGAAACGGTTTTCAAAATTTACGCCCGCGGGCAACGGCTCGCCGGCGTCGAGCATGTTCAGCAATCGCCGGTGCGCAGCGTCGCGGCCGGTAAGCAATGTGCCGGAAAGCAGCAAGGTATCGCCAGGCTGCCAGCTTGCGATCTCCTCCCTGGAAACGGTATCGAGATTGACCTTGCGCGAGCCGGCGGTCGCATCCCAGTCAAGCACCGGCCACTGGTCGAGCGATGGCGGCCGCAATTCCGCCACGCCGCTGCCGTCGAGAGTGAAATGCGCGTGCCGGGTCGCCGCGCAATTGGGAATCATGGCCACCGGCAGCGATGCGGCATGGGTCGGATAGTCGAGGATTTTCGCATCGAGCACGGTAGTCAGTCCGCCGAGCCCCTGGGCGCCGATGCCAAGCCGATTGGCCCGGTCGACGATCTCCAGGCGTAATTCTTCCTTGCGGTTCCGCGGTCCGCGTTCGCGCACCTCGTGGATGTCGATCGAATCCATCAAGGCTTCCTTGGCGAGCAGCACTGCCTGCTCGGCGGTGCCGCCGACGCCGATGCCGAGCATTCCCGGCGGGCACCAGCCGGCCCCCATTCCCGGAAGGGTTTCCACTACCCAGTCCGCCAGGCTGTCGCTCGGATTGAGCATGGCCATGCGCGCCTTGTTCTCCGAGCCGCCGCCTTTCGCCGCCAGCCGCACGTGAATGGTGGAACCGGGAACCAGACGCGTGTGTATGACCGCCGGCGTATTGTCTCCGGTGTTTCTGCGTTCGCCGATCGGGTCGGCCAGGATCGAAGCGCGCAGCACGTTGTCGGGCAACAGGTAGGCCCGGCGCACGCCCTCGTTGACCATGTCCGCAACCGGCATGTCGCCTTCCCAGCGCACGTCCATGCCGATATCGAGGAACACGGTCACGATGCCAGTGTCCTGACAGATCGGGCGCCTGCCTTCCGCGCATAGCCGCGAGTTCACCAGGATCTGGGCGAGGGCGTCCCGGGCCGCGGGAGATTGCTCCCGCTTCCAGGCCTCGTGCATGGCGGCGATGAAATCCGGCGGATGGTAATAGGAAATGTATTGCAGCGCGTCCGCCACACTCTGGATCAGATCCTCGTTACGAATCAGCGTCATGGTTCGGGCTTTCCTGAATTTGTCTGTTCATTCTGCGTCTGGCTACGGTCAGGCCCAGCAACAGGATCAAGGCGCCGAGAATGGCGACAACCATGCCTGTGGCCAACGCGGCAAGTCCTCGCGCCGCCGCCTCCGGGCCGGACGCGATCGTGTCGAGAGCGACCGCCATCAGGGCGGGCACCGCCGTTTCTTCCTCGCTGCGAGGGAAGACGGGCGTAAGAATCAGCGCCGCCATGAAAGTGCGCAATATCCAGGCGGGCAAGCGTCCGAGGAGAGCGGTGAATTTCCAGAATACCAGAAAGAAAACGGCGCCGGACGCCAGGTAAATGAACCAGATCAGAACGTAATTCGTGTCACCGGCCATACCGGCGTCTTCGCTTCGCTGGCGGCCCCTTGCCGATGGGGTCAATCATATCATGCCAGACCGCGCCTTTCGCTCTCGCTGCGGCAGCATTCCAGACAATACCGGCGCCAGCACTTCCTGCCGCCAGCCCTGCATTTCCGGGGGCCAGTCGATGCTTCCCGTCAGTGAATGGGAATGCACGATCTGCTGCAACTGCTTCTTTCTGCATAGCAATTCGGGACTGACCTCGATGCGTTTCGCCTCCTTGCCTGCCGCCTCGCGGCATTTCTTCAGCATGCCGCGCTGGGCGTGATCGAGAGGCGCGAACCTTTCGTTCCGCCGCGGCGCGGGGGAATCCGACGGCGATTTCATCAAAAACGCGGCGAGATCGGATGCGAACTTTTTCGCGAATTTCGAATTGACCCCGGGAGCGTTGCGGATCGTGTCCGGAGATATGGATTCAGATTGTCCCAGATGCCGGGCAAGCGCCGACAGATCCTTGTCCTCGACCAGCCAGTTGCGAGGCAGATCTCTGGCCCTGATCTCCCTTTCACGCCAATGGCATAGTTGCTGCAGCAGGTATAGGCCGCGGTCATTCAGCGAATTGTGATCCTTGATCTGCAGGTAACTGGACAGCCAGGTTCGCGGGTTCTCGTCCTGTTCAGCCCCTTCGCGCAAGCGGCGGCAATCCTCGGCGAACCAGCCTTGCGCGTTCTTGCGGCGCAGGTCCGCATCGAGCTTTTTCCGGAGTTCCAGCAGAAACCGGACGTCATCCGCCGCGTATCGCAATTGCGACGGGCTCAAAGGCCGTTGCAGCCAATTCGAACGCGTCTCCGCCTTGCGCAGTTCCACATTGCAAAATCTGCTAACCAGATCCCGATAACTGAGACTGAATCCGGCTCCGAGGAAAGCCGCCGCGAGTTGCGTGTCGAACAGGTTTGCCGGCACGCTGCCCAGCAATCGATGCAGCAATCCGAGATCTTCGCCGGCGGCGTGGATGATGACCTGGGTTTCCGACAGCAGGCGCCGGAAAGGCTCCCAGTCGGAAATGCTCAGCGGATCGACGAGAAAGCAGCCCGATTCGGCCGCGAGCTGCAACAAGCCCACCTTGGCGTAAAAAGTCCTTGTACGGATGAACTCGGTATCCAGACCGATTGCGGGCAATTCGCTCCACGCCTCGCACAATACGGCGAAGCGGGCCTGGTCGCTGACGTATTCGTAATTCGCGTCCATGGCGCCTTGGCGATGCATTGAATCAGGCGCGCTTCATGTTCGTGCGCCCGGAGAATGCATGCGCCAGCGTGCCGCCATCGGTAAACTCGAGTTCCCCGCCCACGGGAACGCCATGGGCGATTCTCGAAACCGCAACCTCCGCATCGCGCAATTGCTCGGCGATGTACCATGCCGTTGCGTCGCCTTCCACGGTGGCGTTGCAGGCCAGGATCACTTCCTCGAAACCCCCTTCGGCGATGCGCTCGAGCAGCAGGCCGATACCGAGTTGTTCCGGACCGATGCCGTCGATGGGCGAGAGATGACCCATCAACACGAAATACACGCCGCGGTAGGTGCCCGCCTGTTCGATCGCCAACACATCCGCCGGCGATTCGACTACACAACAGAACTTTCGCTCCCGCGCGGGATTGGCGCAGATTCCGCAGACAGGTTCTTCAGTAAGATTGCGGCATTGGCGGCAATTTCCGATTTTCTCCAGCGCTCCGGCCAGTACTTCGCTCAGGCGCCGGCCGCCCTGCCGATTCCGCTCGAGCAAGTGCAAACTCATGCGCTGGGCCGATTTCTGCCCGACTCCCGGCAGGCAGCGGAAAGCTTCGATCAATTCCTCGATCAATGGACTCGAACTCATGGCGGGCCTAGAACGGGAACTTGAATCCTTCCGGCAGGCCGGCGAATCCCGCCATGCCGCGCATGGCCTGCCGGCTTTCCTGTTCGATCTTGCGCACGGCGTCATTGATCGCCGCGCAGACCAGGTCTTCCAGAATCTCCTTGTCTTCGTTTTGCAGGGCTTCGTCGATTTCAACCCCGATAGCGTCAAAGCTGCCGTTCATGCGAACCTTGACCGCGCCGGCGCCGGATTGGCCGACGACGACGGTGGCGGCCAATTCCTGTTTTGCCTGCTCCATCTTGTCCTTGACCTGTTTGGCCTGTCTCATCAGTTCGTTGAAATCGGTCATTGCTCACCTCGGCGTTGAGAGGGGGTTACGCTTTCCCTGATCACCTTGCCGGAAAAATTCCTTACCAGTTTCTGCACGTTCGGGAGACTCTCGAATTCGGCGACCAGGCCGGCGGCCGTGTCGGGCGGTTCTTCCGCGGCAACGCCGCCGTTGCCCATGTTTATCGGCGCCGCTTCCGGAATTTCAGCCTCTGTTCGAGGATTTTCAATTCCAGCGTCTTCAATTTCAGCCGCGGCTTCCCTGACTTCGGGCTCGGGTTCTACCGCGTCGAGTTCTTCCTCCGGCCGGCTCCCGCCCTCCTCTTCGCCGCCGGAAGAGCCGGAATCGCCCTGCGCCACGGGAACGACAGGATCGGGAGCAAACACCAGCATGCGCAAAAGCAGCATTTCGAACGCCGAGCGCATGTCTCCGGGCAAGTAGAGTTCTTCCCTGCCCTTGTTGCCGATCTGATAAAAAAGTTGCAGATCCTCGGCGCTGAATCCGGCGGCGAGTTCGATTACTTCCCTACGGTCGCCCTGGCTGTTGTCGATGGCCTCGGGAAAAGCTTGCGCGATCGCCAGGCGATGCAAGGTGGAAAGCAAGCTGTCCAGGGTCTGGGCATAGTCCGGAATCTGGCCTGCCAGTTCGCCGGTGATCGCCAGCACCGCGCGCAAATCTCCCGAGGCCATTGCCTTGAGCAACTCGAATACTTGCTGCCGGGGTGGAATCCCCAGCATTTCCACGACCGACCCGGCGCCGATCGGGCCCTGGCAATAGGAAATCGCCTGGTCGAGCAGGGTCAGGGCGTCGCGCATGCTGCCGCCCGCAGCGGTGGCGATCTGCCAGAGCGCGTCCTGCTCGCATTCGATTTTTTCCTGTTCGAGAACCGGCCCGAGATATTTCACGATCGTGTTCGGGCTCAGGTTCTTGAGATGGAATTGCAGGCAGCGCGAAAGAATCGTTACCGGCAGTTTCTGCGGATCGGTCGTGGCGAACAGGAATTTGACGTGGTCCGGCGGTTCTTCCAGCGTTTTCAGCAAGGCGTTGAAACTGTGGGTGGAAAGCATGTGCACTTCGTCTATCAGGTAGACCTTGAAGCGCGCCTGGGCCGGAGCGTATTGCACGTTTTCCAGCAACTCCCGGGTATCCTCAACCTTGGTGCGCGAGGCGGCGTCGATTTCGTACAGATCGAGAAAACCTCCTTCGCCGATCTCGCGGCAGGCGCCGCAGGCGTTGCAGGGATTGGAACTTACGCCCTGCTCGCAGTTGAAACATTTGGCGAGGATGCGGGCCAGCGTGGTCTTGCCGGTTCCGCGGGTGCCGGTAAAGAGGTAGGCATGATGCAGGCGCCCGTTATCGAGCGCGTTGATCAGCGTCCTGAGGACATGTTCCTGCCCGGCGACCTGGCTGAAATCGCCGGGCCGCCACTTCCTGGCGAGTACCTGGTAGCTCATGCCTGCCCGTCATCGCATGTCCGCGTTCGAGTGGTAGCCCTTGCCAGCCACACCGCGGCACATGCGTCAGTTACTACCGTTGCTCCCTTCCGGGCCTGGCGGGGTTCATAACCTGTCATTGCGCGGGGACCGGCAAGAGTTACCACGGGAGATACTATCACGCTTGGGTCGAACAGTGGCTTTGATCCGTCGCCGCCGGCCTGTGCGGGGTTCAGCGGACGCCGTAAATACCTCCCTGTAGGCTTCGGCCTCGACATCCTGTCGAGGACGACCGCTGAACCCCGCACAGCCCGACAACGACTCACATCGTGCAGACACCCACCGTCATTCTGCGCAGAGCGAAGCGGAAGCGCAGAATCTCTCCAAATCATGCCGTGCATGAAAAACATGGACTTGGGCTGGAAGCGGCGTTTAAGCTTGTTTCGAGGTTAAACAGGAGCGCAAGTAATGTCAGGCAGATGGCTGACGGCGAAGATGTTGGTTTTGACGTTTGGGCTAGGGGCGGCCGGGGTTGGGCTGAGCCAGGGGGCGCCGTTTGCAGGGCAGATTACGCCGACGCGGCCGTTTACGATGGAGACCTTCGAGATCGAAGAGGTGCTCGTTACGCCGGTTGCCACCGGGCTGGCGAATCCGTTCGATATGGCGTTTCGCAGTAACGGGGACATTCTGGTCACGGAACGTTATACGGGGAAACTCAGGGTTGTTCGGGACGGACAACTTCTTGAGAGCGATCTGGCTGGGCTGCCCGAGGTGTATTCGGAGGTCTTTCGGGCTGGGCTGATGGCTGTGGAGGTGCATCCGGACAACGACAGCGTCGTGTATCTGACTTATACCAAGCCGATCGTTGTGGACGGCGAGCCGGAACAGACCGTGGCTCTGGTCCGGGCGCGCATTGTTGAAAACGTGCTCATGGATGTCGAGGAGATTTTCGCGGCCAGGGGGCTGGACCGTGGCATCGCGGCTTCACAGTTGCTGTTTACGCCGGACGGCAAGTTACTGATGTCAATAGGCGGTGCGTATGTCTATGCGGGCCTGGGAGATTACGCCCAGGATCCGGCGCTTCATTACGGCAAGTTGTTGCGCCTGAACGATGACGGCTCGGCGCCCGCCGACAATCCTTTCGTCGAAGGCGGAGAGTATCTGCCGGAGGTGTACAGCGTGGGCCACCGCAACATCATCGGCCTTTCCTACCATCCCGAAACCGGGGAATTATGGGCGACGGAGAACGGGCCCCAGGGCGGCGACGAGGCGAATATCATCAGGCCAGGCGCGAATTACGGCTGGCCGATCGTTTCCTACAGCCGCCAATATCGCGGCGACAGGGTTTCCGAACGTCCGTGGGACGCCAGCTTCGCGGACCCGGAGGTCATCTGGTGGCCGTCTATCGCGCCGGCGTCGATGATTTTCTATTCCGGCGACAAGCTGCCGGAATGGCAAGGCAACATGCTGGTCGGCTCGATGATGGAAGGCCGGATTCCCGGCACCGGCCATATCGAACGGGTCGTATTCAACAGCCGGGGCCAGGAAATCCGCCGTGAAAGCCTGCTGCGCCAGTTGAATTCCCGAGTCACAGGTGTAGCCCAGGGCCCGGACGGCTATCTCTACGTCCTCCTCGACGAGGAAAACGGCGCCCTGCTGCGTCTTGAAGGCATGCAGCAGGATTGATCGTCCCGCATTTGGCGGTGAGAGAGGGATTCGAACCCTCGATGCCTTTCGACATACACACTTTCCAGGCGTGCTCCTTCGACCACTCGGACATCTCACCGAATTCGGTATGGATACACTTCGCTATTGTCTTGCGTCGCGGCCCATCAGTTGTTCCGGCGTCACGGGAGAAGTACTCCGGTAGACATTGATTTCGAGGCCTCCGCGCCGGAGGAAATGCATCGACAAGCTCAATTGCTTCGGTTCGCAGACCCGCATGATGTCACGAAACGCCTGCTCGGCGCATCGTTCATGCCAGGCCGCATGACTGCGGAAGCTGCACAGATACGACAGCAGCGCCGCTTCCGGAATTTCCCGGCCGTCATAGGCTATGGCGACGCTTGCCCAGTCCGGCTGCCCGGTCACCGGACAGATGGAGCGGAACAGTTCCGTACGTATTTTCCTGTCGCCGACGCTGTCTGCGCCGGTTGCCAGCAGGTCGGCGTCAGGGCCGTCGGCAACGGACACGGGGTGATGGTCGATCAGCGAAAAGTCGCCAAGCCGGCAATCGTCCGGGTAGTTGGTCAGTCCCCAGATTCGCACTTCCGGATCTGCGCCGCAGCAGTTTGCCAGATCCTTGCGGATTCGTTCGGCGGCCTGGTCCGTGTTGTCGAATCGTTCCCGGTTGAGTCCGGCTAGATACAGTTTCAGCGACTTCGATTCCACCATGCTGGGCGAGTCCGCGGGGAAAATGAACTCGCCGAAGAAGACATCCGGCTTGCCGTTCCCGTCGAGCCAGGACAATTCATAGGCCCGCCAATGATCCAGTCCATGGACGATGTTCCCTTCATCGCCGGCGGCCCGGTCGCGTGGAATCGGGTGCAGCAACTCGGGGGCGTAATTTTCCGGTGTCGGAACACCGCAGCCAAGCGGATTTTCAGACATGGTTCAACTCCTTATGCCGGTTCCCCTGCGCAATAGCCAGATGCAGGCGCCGAAAAGCAGGACGGCGAACAGGACCAGCATCGCGAAGGCCCAGGCAACGTCGATGTCGGATGTGCCGAGAATACCGTAGCGGAAGGTGTTCACCATATAGAAAATCGGATTCAAGCGGGAAACGAGTTGCCAGAACGGCGGCAGCAACTCGATCGAATAGAACACGCCGCCAAGATAGATCAGCGGCGTCAGCACGAAAGTCGGGATAATGGATACGTCGTCGAAATTGTTGGCGAAGACCGCATTGATGAAACCGCCCAGGGAAAACACCAGTGAGGTGAAAAGCACCACGCTGATCATGATCAATGGACTGAAAATCCGCAGTTCCGCGAAAAACAGCGAAACGAGCGTCACGATGAACCCGACGCAGAGGCCGCGCGCCATTCCGCCGGCAATGAACCCGGACAGGATGACGTAGTTGGGAATCGGCGCCACCAGTAATTCCTCGACGCTGCGCTGAAACTTCTGGCTGAAGAACGAGGACACGACATTGGAATAGGAATTCTGGATGACCGCCATCATGATCAGGCCCGGCACGATGAATTCCATGTAGCGGAAACCGCCCATCTCGCCGATGCGGCTGCCGACCAGGTTGCCGAAGATCACGAAATAAAGCGAAATCGTGATGACCGGCGGCAGCATGGTCTGCGTCCAGATGCGCATGAAGCGCCGCACTTCCTTGATGACGATCGTTTCGAAGGCGATCAGCCTGTGATCGGAGAACATCAGCCGTCTCTTTTCTCGTTTTGGTTCTCGCCCGCGCGCAGGCGCGACAGGAACAACTGCTCGAGCCTGTTGGCCTTGTTGCGCATGCTGACGATACGGATGCCAAGCCGGTCGAGTACGGCGATCGCGCTGTTGATGTCGCGCCCGCCGGACAGGACCGCTTCAATGCTGTGAGAATCCACCTTGTGCAGGCTCAGGCCGGGTTCGTCGTGCCGCAGGTCGCGATCGAAGTCGGCCTCCGCATCGAGAATATAGGCATGCGTGTCGAGTTCGAGCAGCAATTTCTTCATGCTCGTGTCTTCGATGATGCGTCCTTCGTCGATGATGGCGATATTGCGGCAGAGCTGCTCGGCTTCTTCGAGATAATGCGTGGTCAGGACGATGGTCGTGCCCGCCCGATTGATTTCAAGCAGGAAATCCCACATCGACCGCCGCAATTCGATGTCGACGCCCGCGGTGGGTTCGTCGAGAATCAGCAGCCGCGGTTCATGCACCAGCGCCCGGGCGATCATCATGCGGCGTTTCATGCCTCCGGAAAGCAGGCGCGAGCGAACGTCGCGCTTCTCCCACAAGCCGAGCTGTTTCAGATATTTCTCGGTACGTTGTGCGGCAAGTTTGCGTGGCAGCCCGTAGTACCCGGCCTGGGTCATGACGATATCGGCCACCTTTTCGAACTGGCTGAAATTGATTTCCTGGGGAACGACGCCGAGATCGAGCTTGGTCCGGTACACGTGCGTATCGACATCGCGGCCGAATATCTGCACACGTCCGTTGCTTCGCTTGACCAGCGTGGACAATATGCCGATAAAAGTGGACTTTCCCGCCCCGTTTGGGCCGAGCAATGCGAAGAAATCGCCTTGTTGGACCTGCAGCGACACGCCTTTCAGCGCGACAACACCGCTGGCGTAGACCTTTTCGAGATTGTTGACGGATATGGCTACGGTCATGGAACGATTTCGTCGTCGGAACATTCGCCGGGGGCGCAAAAAACCCGGCTGGCGCCGGGTTTTCGCGATTGGCGTCCCCTAGGGGTTTCGAACCCCTGTTGCCGGGATGAAAACCCGGTGTCCTAGGCCTCTAGACGAAGGGGACTTTTCCGGCCGGCAAGCGCCTGCGCGGGAAGCGGTGGGATTTTATTGAATACCCCCGGTTCCAGTCAAGAAGCCTGTCCTTTCCCGCGGCGCGCCTCGTCCTCGGCGAGCGTGCGACCGGCGCCTACCTCGAAACGCTTGAGCGCCTGCACGATCGCGACCAGGCAATCGTCGCGCAATCGTTCGAGTTCCTTGACCGTCCTTCCTTCGGCCTGCCGGTTCGCGCCATCCGCCATTCGGTCGATCAGTTCGTCGCTGAGTTCCGGCGCCGGCATTCGGGTCCACGGCAGTTCAAGCGTCGGACCGAACTGCTTCAGGAAGCCATCCATGCCCGCGTCGCCGCCGGCCAGATGGTACGTGAGGCACGTGCCCATGAAAGCCCAGCGCAATCCCGGTCCATAGACGATGGCCGCGTCGAGTTCGTCCGTCGTCGCCACGCCGTCGTTCACCAGGTGAAGGAGTTCGCGCCACAGGGCTTCCTGCAAGCGATCGGAGAGGAAGCCTTCAATCTCCGTGCGCACCTTGAGGGGATGCATCCCCAGGTCGCGGTAGAACTCCATGGCGCAGTCGATGCTCCCGGATGACGTTCGATTGCCTCCCAGCACCTCCACAAGCGGCAGCAGGTAGACCGGGTTGAAGGGGTGGCCGACGACCAAGCGTTCCGGATGCCGGCAACGCGACTGCAAATCGCTCGGCAACAGGCCTGAAGTGCTTGAGGCGACGATGACTTCCGGCGGCGCCTGCAGATCTATCTGCTCATGCAGGCTCTGCTTGAGCTCGAGCCGTTCCGGCGCGCTTTCCTGGATAAAGTCGGCGGCGCGGCAGACGGCGCCCAGGGAGTCCGCGCAATGCAGGCGATCAGGTCTTGCATCAGGATACAGGCCGACCTTCTCCAGCGCGGGCCAGGCGTTCCCGACCGCGGCGGTAAGCCGCCCCTGCCATCCCGGCGCCGGATCCCAGGCCACTACATCCAGGCCGTGGGCCAGCGCCCGCGCTGCCCAGCCGGCGCCGATGACGCCGGTCCCTATGACACCCAGTGTGCGAATCGGAGGCTGCATGACACTGACGAGGCCGGAACCGGAATGTCCACGAGGATCAGGCGCGCTTCACCAGTCCGAACCTGGCGCGCGCCTCATCCGGCCCGAGCACGCGCGCGCCCATCAGTTCGACGATCTTGCGGGCCCGCTCCACCAGTTGCGCATTGGTGGCGAAGACGCCCCGACTGAGATAGAGATTGTCCTCGAGTCCGACGCGCACATGGCCGCCGAGAAGTACCGACTGCGCCACGAACGCCATCTGCCGGCGGCTGATCGCGAATGCTGTGAAATTGGCGCCGGCAGGCAACAGGTCCGTTTCCGCGCCGAAGTCCGTAGGCCTCTCGTCGGGCCCGATGAACAGGTCGCCCCCCATTCCCGCTGTCAGGTTGATAACCACATCGGTATCGGAGTCACGGATCCGCGCGACCACTTCACGATACAGGGACACATCCCGCGAGCCCTTGCCCGTTGTCGGGTCGCGCACATGACAATGCACGATGGCCGCGCCCGCCCTCGCTGCGTCGAGCGCCGACTCGGCAATCTGCTCTGGAGTCACGGGAATATCCGGATGCCTGCCGACAGTGTCGCCCGCACCGGTCACCGCGCAAGTAATGACCACTTCGTTATTCAAAAAATCCCTCCCGCTTATTCGGCCCGACCCCGACAAAGCTTAAGCCACAAATTCGCCCAAGCGCAAAACCGCATTGCACCTGCACGGCGACGTATCGAAACCTCACTACCACTAGTATTGACCGGTAAGGGTCTCTGTGACATGCTCGGCTGTCCTGCAACTTTTGGATGGGGGCGTTCCGTGGACGATCGGGAATACGAGAACACCGACCTCGAAATCGATCAGAAACTGATCGCGGAAGGCGCCATGCAATTGACTGGAGAAATCAAGGTGCTGGAAGCCTGGCTGCGGGAACTGGACGAAGCCGAAGAGGAAAACGAGGAAATCCTCGCGGTCCGCAAGTCCTATAACGACATGTTGCGCAGCAGAAAGGAAATGCTGACCACTCTCGAAAAGCAAGTCCGTTAGTCCCCACTCTACCGACGAAATTCGACCGGCGCCGCCCATGCTGTCCAGGGAACAGGCTTCCGCCATGCTTTCGCTGCAAGCGGAAATGAATCGCAAAATCGATCCCCAATGGGTTGCGGCGGCTTATCCTTATCTCAGGGCGGTCATCGTCGAAGGCAGTGAGGCGATCGAACATCACGGCTGGAAATGGTGGAAAAAGCAGGAGCGCGACCTGGCCCAGCTACAAATGGAACTCGTGGATATCTGGCACTTCCTGTTGTCGGAGATTCTGTTGCGTGAGGGCGGCGACCAGAAACGCGCCTTGACCTCACTGATACGGTTGCTGGATGCGAAAACAGTGGACGAAGAGATCGATTTCGACGGCCGGACCTGGCGCCTTGACCGATTGAACCTGCTGGAAAAGTTCGAACTGCTGATCGGTCTCAGCGCGAACCGGCGCATCGATCTGACCCTGTTCGGTTCGATCCTGCGCGGCTGCGAAATGGAGTGGCTCGACCTGTATCGCCAATACATCGGCAAGAACGTGCTCAACACGTTCAGACAGGATCACGGCTACAAGGAAGGCAGTTATCGGAAGCTCTGGTCCGGCCGCGAGGACAACGAATTTCTTGCGGAGATTCTCGCCGCCGCCGACCCTGAACAGCCGGATTACCGGGAACTCGTCTATTCCGAACTCGCAAAGCGCTATCCGGCCTGAACGACGGACCGCCTGGCGGGAATATCGCTCTGGTTACCGATAATAGGCGTTTTCGCGATAAGAATGGTCGGTAATATCGCGAACTTCCTTCAGTTGCGGTACTTGCGACAGCAAGGCGTTTTCCACTCCGTGCTTTAGCGTCACATCGACCATGCCGCAGCCCTGGCAGCCGCCGCCGAACCTGAGCACGGCGATATTTTCCTCGAAGATTTCCTCGAGCGTCACATGCCCGCCATGGGCGGCGAGGCCCGGATTGATTTCGTTGTAGAGGATGTAGTTGACCCGGTCCTCGATCGAACTGTCTTCAGTAATCCGCGGCAGCCTTGAATTGGGCGCCTTGATCGTCAATTGCCCACCCATGGAATCCTTGGCGAAATCCACTACCGCGTCTTCGAGGAAAGGAATGCTGGGCTGATCGACATAAGCCTTGAAACCTGTGTATTCCTTCTCTTCGTCATCGGGCTTCTGCTCGCCGGGCCGGCAATAGGAAATACAGGTCTCTGCCTGAGGCGTGCCCGCATCGAGAATGAAAATCCGCACGCCGATGCCTTCGCAATCCTGCTTGGCAAGCAATTCCGCCAGATACTCCTGCGCTGAATCGGTAATGCTGATCATGATTTCAATTCCGTCGCACTTAAGGACATAAACGGTATGTATTTTACTTTATTTGCGAAGCCGCCGCCTTCCCGACTCGCGCAAGCGGCTTTTGGTAGAATTGGCGCCCTTTTCTCCCGGCGGCTCCCCGGCCATGCAAAAAACCGCCAGTTACAAGCGTCTGGAAGAGATTCTTCAACGGCGCATCATGTTGCTCGACGGCGCCATGGGCACGATGATCCAGGCCCGGGGCCTCGGCGAGCCTGACTTTCGCGGCGAGCGTTTTCGCGATTTGCAGGTAGATCTCGGCGGAAACAATGACCTTCTCAACCTGACCCGACCCGATCTGATCAGGAATATTCACCTGGCTTACCTGGAGGCCGGGGCCGATATCGTCGAAACCAATACCTTCAATTCCAGCCGCTGTTCCCAGGCCGATTACGGCATGGAAGCTCTGCATGGAGAGCTGAATCTGGCGGGTGCGCGGCTGGCTCGCGCCGCCTGCGACGAAATGAACGCGCGCACGCCGGAGCAGCCGCGTTTCGTCGCCGGCGTCATCGGCCCGACCAGCAAGACGGCCTCGATTTCGCCCGATGTCAACGATCCGGGGTTCCGAAATATTTCCTTTGACGAACTGGCCGAAGACTACGCCATCGCCATCGCCGCCCTCGTCGAAGGCGGCGCCGACCTGCTGCTGATCGAAACCTCGTTCGATACCCTGAACGCGAAGGCGGCGATCCATGCCTGCCTGGATTTCTTCGAAAACACCGGCGAACGCCTGCCGCTGGTGATATCGGGCACGATTACCGACGCCAGCGGCCGCACTTTGTCGGGCCAAACCGTCGAAGCGTTCTGCAATTCGGTCCTGCACGCGAAACCGCTTGCGGTCGGTTTCAATTGCGCCCTCGGCGCCGAACAGCTCGCGCCCCATGTGGAAGAGATAGCGCGGCTCGCACCGGTTCATGTCACTACGCATCCGAATGCCGGCCTGCCGAACGAGTTCGGCGAATACGACCAGACGCCGGAGCAGATGGCGGAAATCATCGGCGATTTCGCCCGCAGAGGCTTCGTGAATATCGTCGGCGGCTGTTGCGGAACGACGCCCGAACATATCCGCGCGATGGCCGGCGTCCTCGCCGGGGCCGAACCGCGCAGAATTCCCGAGATCGCGCCCGCCTGTCGCCTTGCGGGACTCGAACCGCTCAGGATCGACGCCGATTCGCTGTTCGTCAACGTCGGCGAACGCACCAATGTCACCGGCTCGGCCCGCTTCGCCCGCCTCATCCGCGAGGAAAATTACGACGAAGCGCTCGACGTGGCCCGGGAGCAAGTCGCCGCGGGCGCCCAGATCATCGATATCAACATGGACGAGGGCATGCTCGACTCCGAAGCGGCGATGGAAAGGTTCGTCAAGTTGATCGCCGCCGAGCCGGAAATCTGCCGGGTGCCGCTGATGATCGATTCCTCCCGCTGGGAAGTGATAGAAGCAGGGCTGAAATGCGCCCAAGGCAAATGCGTGGTCAATTCGATCAGTCTCAAGGACGGCGAGCAGGCCTTCCTCGACAAGGCCGCGCTATGCCTGAAATACGGCGCGGCGGTAATCGTCATGGCCTTCGACGAAAGCGGCCAGGCCGACTCGCTCGCGCGCAAGATCGAAATCTGCAAGCGATCCTACGACTTGTTGTGCGAGCGGCTCGATTTTCCGGCGCGGGACATCATTTTCGATCCCAACGTGTTCGCCGTCGCCACCGGCATCGAGGAACACAACAACTATGCCGTCGATTTCATCGAATGTTGCCGCTACATCCGTGAAAACCTTGCCGGCGCGCTCGTTTCCGGCGGCATCAGCAACGTGTCTTTCTCTTTCCGCGGCAACAATGCCGTGCGCGAAGCGATTCACTCGGTGTTTCTTTATCACGCGATCCGCGCGGGTCTTGCCATGGGTATCGTCAATGCCGGCCAGTTGACGGTCTACGACAGCATTCCCGCCACGCTGAAGGAAGCCGTCGAGGATGTGATCCTGAATCGTTCGCCGGACGCCACCGAGGCCTTGATGAAACTGGCCGGGGAAGTCAGCGGCACGGTGAAGGCTTCGCCGGAAGAAGATCTCGAATGGCGCGCCTGGAACGTGAACGACCGGCTCTGCCACGCGCTCGTCAAGGGGATCAACCGCTATATCGAGGAAGACACCGAGGAAGCGAGACGGCAGGCCGGGCGGCCGATCGAAGTGATCGAAGGCCCGCTGATGCGCGGCATGAACGAAGTCGGCGACCTGTTCGGCGCCGGCAAGATGTTCCTGCCCCAGGTGGTCAAGAGCGCCCGCGTCATGAAACAGGCCGTGGCGTACCTGGAGCCGTTCATGGAAGCGGAAAAGGAAGGAACTGAAGCCCGCAGCAAGGGCAGGATCCTGCTCGCCACGGTGAAAGGAGACGTACACGACATCGGCAAGAACATCGTCGGCGTCGTGCTCGGCTGCAACAACTACCAGGTGATCGATCTCGGCGTCATGGTCAGTTGCGAACGGATACTGGAGACCGCCCGCGAAGAACAGGTAGACATGATCGGCCTGAGCGGACTGATTACGCCTTCGCTCGACGAGATGGTCCATGTGGCGAAGGAAATGCAAAGACAGGATTTCGACATTCCCTTGCTCATCGGCGGCGCGACGACATCGAAGGCCCATACCGCGGTGAAAATCGAACAGCATTACCGCAACGACCAGGCGGTTTACGTGCCGGACGCATCGCGCTCGGTGGCAGTCGTCAGTTCCTTGCTCAACAGCGAAGCCAAGCCGGATTTTTGCGGTAATCTGAAAGAGGAATACAGGCAAATTCGCGAGCGTACGGAAAAACGCGTTGCGCGCCGGGAATTGCTCGATTACGCGACCGCAAACAGCCGGCCTTTCGCGATCGACTGGGACAAGGCGGAAATCGTCGCTCCCGCCCTGATTGGCAATCATTCGATCCGGGAGTATCCGCTCGATGAATTACGCGGCTATATCGACTGGACGCCGTTCTTCATCACCTGGGGATTGTCCGGTAAATACCCGGCGATATTGCAGGATCCGAAGGTCGGCGAATCGGCCAGGGACCTGTTCAGGGACGCCGAAGAATTGCTGGATCGCGTAATCGCGGAAAATCTGCTCACCGCGAACGCCGTGCTCGGCATCTGGCCGGCGAATCGGGTCGGCGACAACGATGTCCGTCTGCAAGCTTCGGATGGCGGGGAATCCGCGACCTTCCATTTTCTGAGGCAGCAGACCGTCCGGGGCGACGATCAGGCGCAATTGTGCCTGGCGGACTTCGTGGCGCCCGAATCGAGCGGCAGAACCGACTATATCGGGGGATTTGCGGTCGCCGTCGGCGGCGCCGCAGAACTCGCCGCCGGGTTTGAAGCCGAAGGCAACGATTACCAGGCGATCCTCGTCAAGGCTCTCGCCGACCGCCTAGCCGAAGCCCTGGCCGAGCGCCTGCACGAACGCGTACGCCGCGAATTCTGGGCCAATGCTCCGGATGAGTCGTTATCCGCCGAAGAACTCATCAGGGAACGCTACCAGGGTATCCGCCCTGCCCCGGGCTACCCGGCCTGCCCCGACCACAGCGAGAAGCAAACGCTGTTTCGTGTACTGGAAGCGACCGAGACCATCGGCGTGAGCCTGACGGAAAGTTTTGCCATGTTGCCCGCCGCCAGCGTGGCCGGCTGGTATTTCGCCCATCCGCAATCGAAGTATTTCCCGGTGGGAAAGATCACCGCGGACCAGGTCGCCGACCTCGCCGCGCGCAAGAATTGCGACGAGCAATGGTTGCGCCGCCTGCTCGCTCCCAATCTCAACTGAGCCCGCTTACAAACGGAATCGGCATTTATTACAATAGCCGGTCCTTTTCCGGCCGGCCGGAGCCGCAGCGCTCTCATGTACGTTTACGACGAATACGACCATTGCATGCTTGCCGAGCGGGTGGCGCAATTCCGCGATCAGACCGATCGCTATCTCGCCGGCAAACTGAGCGATGCGGAATTCCTGCCCCTGCGCTTGCAGAACGGCCTGTACATCCAGCGTCTTGCGCCCATGTTGCGGGTGGCGATCCCTTACGGCCTGCTGTCCTCGCGGCAGATTCGCAAACTGGCCTTCATAGCGCGTCATTTCGACAAGGGTTACGGTCATCTCACCACCCGCCAGAATATCCAGTTCAACTGGCCTGAACTTGTCGAGGCGCCCGATATTCTGGCCCATCTGGCCGAAGTCGAAATGCACGCGATCCAGACCAGCGGCAATTGCATCCGCAATGTAACGACCGATCATTACGCCGGCGTGGCGGCCGATGAAGTCGAGGACAGCCGCCCCTGGTGCGAACTCATTCGTCAATGGTCGACCTTCCATCCGGAATTCGCCCATCTGCCGCGAAAATTCAAGATCGCCGTCTGCGGCACGCCCGCCGACCAGGCCGCGACCCAGGTGCATGACATCGGGGTCTATCTCATCCGTGCGGAAAGCGGCGAAGTCGCTTTCCGCATTCTTGCCGGCGGCGGACTCGGCCGCACTCCGGTAATCGGCCAGGCAGTCTTCGACTTCGTGGAAAAGCGGCATCTGCTGACGGCGCTCGAAGCCATCATGCGCGTCTACAACCGTGAAGGCCGAAGGGACAACAAGTACAAGTCGCGCATCAAGATCCTCGTGCGCGAAACCGGGGTCGAGAAATTCCGCGAAAAAGTACATGCGGAATGGGAGCGAATAAAGGGCTCGGCGTTGACCTTGACGGATGCGGAAATCGAGCGCTGCAAGTCGTTCTTCACCGATCCGGACTACGTCAGGCGTCTCAACGGTTCCGACGTACTGACGGAAAAACTGCTGGAGGATCCGGAATTCGCCCGCTGGCATCGGCGCAATGTCCGGCAGCACAAGCAACCCGGCTACGGCATCGTCACCATCAGCCTGAAGCAGACTGGAGTCGCGCCGGGAGACGTCACCGACGGGCAACTCGAATTCATCGCGGACTTGGCCGACAAATACAGCTTCGGCGAAGCGCGGGTCAGCCACAAGCAGAACATCATCCTGGCCGATGTCGAACAGCGCAGGCTATATGACCTGTGGCGGGATCTGTCGACGCAGTCGCTGGAGACGCCCGCTCTGGGCCTGCTCACCGACATCATCTGCTGCCCCGGTGGCGATTTCTGTGCCCTAGCCAACGCCAAGTCGATCCCGGTCGCCGAGGAGATCCAGCGCTTTTTCGACGATGCCGCGGAACTCGAGGAAATCGGCGATCTGCAAGTGAACATATCCGGCTGCATGAACGCCTGCGGTCACCACCACGTGGGCAATATCGGCATTCTCGGCGTCGACAAGCGAGGCGAGGAGTTTTACCAGATTTCCATCGGCGGCTCGTCGGCGCGCGAGGCGAGTCTGGCCAAGATTCTCGGGCCCTCGTTTGCCCGCGACGAAGTGCCCGGAGTGATGCGCACGCTGGTGGACGTCTACCAGGCCGAGAAGCGGCAAGACGAAAGCTTCCTCGACACTTATCGCAGGATCGGCCACGAACCATTCAAGCAGGCGGTCTATGCCGACAGTCATTAAGGACGGCGCGATTCTGCCCCGTGACCGTTGGACGGTGCTGCGCGAGGCGACCGGACCCGAGGTGCTGCAAGCCGTTCCGGGGCGGAGCTTTATCGTGCCGCTTGAATTCTGGCTCAATTTTCGCGCCCAACTCGAAGAATATCCCGGTGAAAAAGGCGTCTGGCTCGACAGTCACCAGACACCGGAACCGATCGCAGCGGATCTCGCCGAATTTGCCGTCATCGGCTTGAACTTTCCGGTATTCGCCGACGGCCGCTCTTACAGCAACGCCAGGGAATTGCGCGAGCATTATCGATTCGAAGGCGAAATCCGCGCCATCGGCGATGTCATGCGAGATCAGCTTTATTACATGTCCCGCTGCGGCTTCAACTCATTCGCCTTGCGTCACGATCAGGATTCGGAAACCTGCCTGCGGGCGCTTAAGGATTTCAGCACCGGCTATCAATCCAGCGTTGACGAGCCTTTACCGCTATTCCGGCGCCGCGGCGGCGTCCGGCAGGAATAATGGGCGCGGAATCCCTACTGTTTTCCTTTTTCCTGATCTTCACCGGCGCTACGGTGCTTTCGACGGTGGCGCTGTTTCTTCGCGTGCCCTTGCTGGTGGCTTATATCGTCGTCGGCATCCTGCTCGGCCCATTCGGGCTGAATTTCATTTCCGACGCTTCCCTGCTCGTGGACATCGCGGAGATCGGCATCCTGTTCCTGCTTTTCCTGCTCGGCCTCGACATGCAGCCCGCCAAGCTCATGCATACCTTGCGCAATACCTTCCTGGTCACCCTGATCAGTTCGCTGCTGTTCATGTTTCTCGGCCTGGCGACAGGCCTGCTGTTCGCCTTTTCCTTCCAGGACAGTCTCGTAATCGGTTTCACGATGATTTTTTCGAGCACGATCATCGGCATCAAGTTGTTGCCGACGACGGTGCTGCATCAGCGCCATATGGGCGAACTTATCGTCGGCATTCTGCTGTTGCAGGACTTTATCGCCATCTTCCTGCTCGTGTTTCTCGATCAGGGAACGCTGGAAGGCGCCGAGACGCTGCGCACGCTGGTGGCGTTTCCGGCCTTGCTGCTGCTTGCCTGGGGCGCGACCCGCTTCGTACTCGTGCCGCTGATCGCCAGATACGACCAGTTCAAGGAATACCTTTTCCTGCTCGCGATCGGCTGGTGTCTCGGCATGGCCGAAACGGCGGAACTGATTGGATTGACGCCTGAAGTCGGCGCTTTCACGGCCGGGGTCAGTCTGGCCACGAGCCCGATCGCCATGTATTTGTCAGACCGCCTGAAGCCCTTGCGCGATTTCTTCCTGATCCTGTTCTTCTTTTCGCTCGGCGCCCAGTTCAATCTTACCCTGATTGATCGCTTCATCTGGCCTGCGGTGATCCTGTCGGGGCTCGCCCTGAGCGTGAAACCGATAGTGTTCCGCGCTTTGCTGCTGCGTCTGAGCGAACGCCGGGCGCTGGCCTGGGAGGCGGGTCTTCGGCTCGGACAGATCAGCGAGTTTTCGCTGCTGATCGCTTTCGTGGCCTTGCAGGCGGGTTCGATCAGCGAAACCGCGGCCATGACGATCCAGGGAGCGGCAATCCTGACCTTCCTGTTCTCGTCCTACATCGTGGTAATGCTTTGCCCGACGCCTATTGCCGTAGATCCACGTTTACGGCGCGATTGATTCAGAGCCGCAGCAGGAACCTGCCGAGCGCCTGACCGCGCAGAACCTTGTCGAGACTTTCGCCGAGCTGATCGAGACCGATTTCGGTGGCGATGTCCTCAAGGCCGGCGGGTTTCCAGTCCGACGCCAATCGCTTCCACAAGGCGATTTTCTTCTCGGGAGGCGCTTCCGCCGAATCGATGCCGAGCAGGTTTGCCGCCCGCAATATGAAGGGAAATACCGTGGCCGGAAACTCGGGGGATTCGACCAGGCCGCAACAGGCGACGCTGCCGCCGTAGCGCAGGCTCTTGACGACGTTGGATAAGGTTACTCCGCCGACTACGTCGACGGCTCCGGCCCATTGCTGTTTCAGCATCGGCCGCGGATTCGCTTCCGACAGCACATTACGGTCAATGACCTCCGTGGCGCCGAGCGATTTCAGCAATTCGTGGCTTGTCTGCTTGCCGGTACTCGCGGTCACGGAGAAGCCCAGTTTAGCAAGCAGCGCCACGGCCATGATGCCCACTCCGCCGCTGCCGCCGGTGACCAGGACCGGGCCGGCGCCGGCTTCGAGGCCGTTGTGCATGAGTTTTTCCACGCATTGCGCCGCGGTAAAGCCCGCGGTGCCGATGATCATGCTTTCCCGGGCGCTGAGACCTTCGGGTAGGGGCAATACCCAGTCCGCCGGCGTCCGGATCAGTTCCGCGAAGGCGCCGGCGGTATTCATGCCGAGGTCGTAACCGCTGACGATCACTTCCTGACCAGGTGAATACCGGTCGGTCTCCGATGTTTTCACGACGCCGGCCGCATCGATGCCGGGAGTATGGGGAAATTCGCGCGTCACTCCCCGGTTACCGCTGTTGGACAAGGCGTCCTTGTAGTTCAGGCAGGAGAATTGAACTTGCACCAGCACGTCGCCGGCCGGCAGCTGGTCCACCTGGCGGTCGACTATTTGGCCGCTGAACTTGCCGTCTTCGCCTTCGGAAACTTCATATGCCTGAAAACTGCCTGTCATCGGAACCTCGCTCTCTCATTGCAGATTGGAATTGACCGGCGTGTTGAACCACTTGAGCAACAGCCGGTCCAGGGCGGCGTACAAGGCTTTGCCCAGCCTTTCATGGGCCGATTTGCGGATCACGTATTCGACTTCGTACACCTTGTGCTCTTCACAGGCGGTGACGATGCATTCGTCGCTCGTGCTGATTTCATCGATGAGTTGCAGGTCCCTGGCCTGGATGCCGACCCAGGTTTCGCCGGTGGCGATCTTGGCGAGGTCAACGGCCGGCCGATGATCCTTGACCCAGTTCTTGAACAGATCGTGAATGGTGTCGACGTCTTCCTGCACCTTGTCCCTGGCCTTCTGGGTGATTTCGCCGAATGTCGTCAATGTGCGCTTGAACTCGCCCGCGGTGACGATCTCGTAATCGATCTCCTTGCGTTGCAGGGCCCGATAGAAATTCGGCATCTGCACCAGGACGCCGACCGAACCGATGATGGCGAACGGCGCCGCGACGAGTTTGTCGGCCAGACAGGCCATCATGTATCCGCCGCTGGCGGCGACCTTGTCGACACAGATCGTCAGCGGAATGTTACGGTCCTTGATGCGGACCAGTTGCGAAGACGCCAGGCCGTAGGCATGCACCATGCCGCCCGGACTTTCCAGGCATAGCAGGACTTCATCCGATTCCCCGGCGATCGACAGGATCGCGGTGATCTCCTCGCGCAGCGATGCGACCTTGCCCGCCGCCATGTCACCCTTGAAACGCAGGACGAAAGTGCGCTTCTCCTTCGCAGATTCCTGCTCCGGGTCGGCCGCGGCCGCTTTTTCCTGTTGCTTGCGTTCCTTGTTCTCCTGCTTTCGCTGCGCTTTTTCGGCCTTGGTCAGTTTCTTGAGCTGCGCCTTGTTCAGCACGCTGCCGCGCAAGGCGTCGCGCAATTCCTTCACGTGCCCGTTGAGTTCGGTCACCTTGATGCGGCCGCGCTTGCCGGCTCCCCGCCGCCGGCTGCCGGCGGCGGCAATCGCTCCGATGACCAGCATGACGGCGATCACGATGGTCCCCGCCTTGGCCAGAAACATGCCATATTCGATCAGGTATTCCACTACTTTACCCTCGCCCGGGACGTCGCTTGGACCGGCCCCGAATTGTGCCCCCATTCAGGCTTTGATTCAAAGCGGATCTCGCATCGACCGCGCATAGCCTTCGATCAGTCTTCCGGCTACCGAGACGCCGGCCGAAGGCGTCGGCGGGAGATCGTTGACGTGGAACCAGGCGGCGTCCTCGATTTCACCGGGCTCCGGCACTATGTCTCCGGAACGGTAGTCCGCCAGGAAGCCAAGCATCAACTGGGAAGGGAATGGCCAGGACTGGCTTTCCACGTAACGGATGTTGTCCACTTCCACGCCGGATTCTTCGCGGACTTCGCGTTCGACGGTCTGTTCGGGGGTTTCGCCGATTTCGACGAAGCCCGCAAGGCAACTGTAATAGCCGGTGCGATAGCGGGCGCTGCGCGCGAGCAGAACCTCCGCGCCGCGAGTAACGAGTACGATGACGCAGGGATTGATGCGGGGAAAGAACTGATGTGAGCATGTCGTACATTCAAGCATGCGCTCGCCTTCGCGCAGGACTGTGGGGGAACCACAGATCCCGCAATACCTGTGCGTGCCGTACCAGTTCAGAAGTTGCCGCGCCCTGGACAGCAACTCCAGATCGGCGTCGGTTTCGCTGAACAGCAGTGAACGCAGCGATCGGCTTTCCAATCCGGCTTCCGTATCGAGTTCGGCTGCCAGATAGGGGTTGCCTGCGGACTCTCCGGCGTATAACAGCGCGGAAAATTCCGCATCCAGGGATTCCGCGGAACCGGGAGACCAGAACAGCTCTCCGGCATTGAGCAGTATTCGATCCTGCCGGAACAGGATCAATCTGACCGAATCGGCAAGTTGTCCGAGCCGGAGGCGAGTCGCTTGCGAGGCCATGCCGGCTGAATCGATCGGAGGTCAATCCGCCGGCCGATAGCGCGAATCGTTACCGGCCGGCGGAGACAAGCTTGCTACCCCGCGGGTGGCAACAGCGGGATTTCACGTAGCGGGCTTTCGAAGAATCCCCAGAACAGGTACATGATGATCGTGCAACACACCAGCGTGATCAACATTACCGGAAGCCCTTTGCGGAACCACAGTCCCGGCGTGATCGCGAGGCTCGGATCGCCGGCGTCCTTTGCCATCTTCTCGGAAATGGAAACGATGAACACGTTGGCGGTCGAACCGAGGTGCGTGCCGTTGCCGCCCATGCCGACGCCTGCCGCCAGACCCCAAAGCAGCGGAGTCACGTTTATGCCCTGGGCGTCCATGCTCACGAGAATGGGAAGCATCGCCGCCGTGAACGGGATGTTGTCGATGGCGGCGGAGAGAATCGCCGATACCCACATCAGCATCAAGGTCGCCATCAGCAGATCGTTTTGCGCGTACGGAATGACGAATTGTCCGATGTATTGCAGGAACTGACTGTGTTCCACTCCGCCGACGATGATGAAAAGGCAGGCGAAGAACATCAGCAAGGCGAGTTCGGTGCGGGCGAAGGATTCCTCCATGTCGAGTTTGTTGCCGATGATTGCCAGGGCGGCGAGGCCCAGGGCGGACACGAACCAGGGTTCCCAGGCCAGCGCCCGGTGCGCCATGAATCCGATAACCATGACGACGAGCACGGCCAGCGCGCCGTACCAGGTGCGCGGGTCGACGAGTTTGTCGCGGTCTTTCAGATCGAGCGGCGCCGGCGTCACTTTCAGTTCCTCGCGGAACAGGTAACGCAGGAATACCAGGATAACGAGCCAGGCCACCAGCACCATGAGGAACATGTGCTGGGCGAATTCGTTGAAGCTGATGTTGAATTCGGAACCGATCATGATGTTCGGCGGGTCGCCGACCAGCGTCGCCACGCCGCCGGTGTCGGACAACAGCGCCGCGGCGAGCAGGAAGGGGATCGCGGTGATGCGCATGGCCTGGCAGATCAGGATGATGAGCGGGCCGAAAATGACCACGGTGGTAACGTTGTCGAGCAATAGCGACAGCACAGTCACCAAGGTTCCCATCAGAGCCAGCAGCAGGAACAGGCGGCCGGCGCTGAAATCGGCGACCCAGTAGGCCAGTTGCTGAAATCCGCCGGTGGGAATCATGATGGCGACGATGGTCATCATGCAGCCAAGCAACAGGATCACGTTCCAGTCGATCGCCTCCACGGCGCCGTGGGGATCGTAAAATCCCATGGCGTTTCCTACGATGACCATGACGGCGGCGCCGGCCATGGCGCATTTCACGCGATGCACTCCATGTATGCCTTCGGTAAAAATGGCGGTGAAGGTGATCGCGAGAATGATGCCGGAAACCAGCATGTCGTTGTTCCAGACTAACGTTTCCATGAAATTCGTTCCTTAACAGGGGGAGGGGTTGGCGCCTTATGTTCTTTGCTCTAGGCACGCAAAACGGGGCAGATGGTATTCGCTTTGTCGCGTCTGTTCAATAGTGGGTTCAGTGGCTTCGATCCGTCTCCGTCGGCCGGTGCGGGGTTCAGCGGACGCCGTAAATACATCCATGTAGGCTTCGGGCTCGACATCCCTGTCTCGCACGCCCGCTGAACCCCGCACCGGCCGATGGAGACTTACATTTTCTCAAGCCACAGGCAGCCGTCGTTGGATAGGGTGTCGATCTTGTTCAGGAGTGCTTCGTGGGCGGCTTTTTCTTCGTTCGTGGGTTCGTAGCGGGTCAGTGGGGCGTGGGAGTCGGCGGTTTTGCGGCGGGCTGTGGCCGGGCGTTTGTCGGCGCGGGACTCTTCGCCGAGGACGAGGCTGATCTGGCCGCCGGTCATGGCGAGGTAGACTTGCGCCAGCAATTGGGCGTCGAGCAATGCGCCGTGTTTTTCCCGCGCGCTGGCGTCGATGTCGTAGCGCTTGCACAAGCTGTCGATGCTGTTGCGTTGGCCGGGATGCCTGGTTTTCGCCATCTGCAAGGTGTCGGTGATCGCGCATACCGACTCCAGCTTGTTCAGCGGGGAAGACGTCAGGGAAAGTTCGTGATCGAGAAAGCCTACATCAAAGGCCGCGTTATGAACGATGACCTCGGCTCCGGCTATGAATTCGACGAATTCGTCCTCTGCTTCGGCAAACGTGGGTTTGTCCGAAAGTTCTTCATCGCTGATGCCATGCACTTCGAATGCGGCCGCATCGACCTTGCGGCCCGGATTGAGCAGGCGGCGGAACTCGTTTCCGGTCAACCTCCGATTTTCGATTTCCACGCAGCCGAGTTCTATGATCCGGTGCCCTCCACTCAGTTCCAGTCCGGTGGTTTCCGTGTCAAGCGCCACTATACGCATTCAATTTCCCTCCCCGTCGCCGTTGATTAACTCGTCGATGCCGCGGTTGGCGAGCTTGTCCGCCTGTTCGTTCTCGGGATGGCCGCTGTGGCCCTTGACCCAATGCCAGTGGATTTCATGCTCCGTGGTCAGACAGTCGAGTTGGCGCCATAGATCCTGGTTCAACACGGGCTTTTTCGCCGCGGTGCGCCAATTCCGCCGTTTCCAGCCTTCCAGCCATTCGGTTGCGCCTTGCATTACGTACCGGGAATCGGTGGTGATCTGCACCCGGCATGATTGCTTGAGTTGCTTCAGACCCATGATCACGGCGGTCAATTCCATGCGATTATTGGTGGTTTCCTGCTCGCCGCCATACAGTTCCTTCTCGTGGTCGCCGTAACGCAGCAGCACGCCCCAGCCTCCATTGCCCGGATTGCCCCGGCAGGCGCCGTCGGTGAACAGATCCACATTCTTCTCCATGCCGACTCAGGTCCGCCCGAATCCCGCATTACGGCCCTCGATCGCGACAATGGCGCCGGTACGGGCGTGTAAAGGCAGCCATTTCTCCATGATCGGCGTGACCGGCGCCACTTGATTGACGCAAAGAATGATGTAGGCGCCGCCGAAAGGCGAATTGATCCTTTGTCCTATGCGCTCCCAGCTGCGCGCGTACCCAAGCAGCGACTTCATGCGCACCGGAAAAAAATGCAGTCCGTAGCGAATGCTGTCGACTTGCAGGTCGAGCAGGCGCAGCCAGTCGGCGACTCTTCCCGGGGCGATGAACCGGCCGCCCCAGGGAATGCCGCTCCGGCGCCTGAAAAGCCGCCACAATCCCCAACTGCTATATGGATTGAAGCCGATGATGAGCATCCTGCCCCCCGGCCTCAGCACCCGGGTCGCTTCCCGCAGCAGGCGGTGACTGTCGCCGGCAAAATCGAGCGCGTGATATAGCACCACGGCGTCCACGCTATCCGTGGCGAGAGGCAGTTCTTCGGCATTCGCGACTGGCAGGCCGGAATCGGCCCGATAGCGGGGGGAGAAGTGGATCTTGTGATAGAGCGAACTGTCTTCGATAAAGGACCGGTTGCCGGAACCGCCAAGTTGCAGAATCCGGTAACCAAACAATTGCTTGAGCAGGGGTTTGGCCACCCGGGCCTCGGCGCGCGCAACCGCCGCCCCCTGGGACGAACCGAACCACTCGTCGATCGTTTCCGCCAGCCGCGCCGGCGACATGGCGGATTCCGAGGCGGAGTTATCGCAACTTGTAATCATTTTTCGAGTCTATAACATGTTGCGATCGGCTCAGGAAAGCTCGTTCATGATTTCGCGAATCCACCCGCTGCCCGCGTTTCGGGACAACTATATCTGGACTGTCATCGACGGCGACGGTGGCGCCGCCTGTGTCGTCGATCCCGGCGACCCCGCCCCGGTCATCGAATTCCTCAACGCCAACAGCCTGCATCTCAGCGATATTCTGATTACCCATCACCATATGGATCACACCGGCGGCCTGGGCGAGTTGATCGGGAAATACGCGCCGCGGGTATTCGGTCCGCCCGGCATTCCGGGCATCGGCAAGCTGCTTGCCGAGGGCGATCGGCTCGAAGTGTTCGGTGTGGATTTTCGCGTGTTCGAGGTTCCCGGTCATACCCTGGACCATATCGCTTATTTCCATGCAGGCAGTAAACATGATACGCCGATTCTGTTTTGCGGAGACACCTTGTTCGCCGCGGGCTGCGGCAGACTGTTCGAAGGCACTCCGGCGCAAATGCTCGATTCGCTGCGCAAACTCATGGTCCTGCCGCCGGAAACCGCCGTGCATTGCACACACGAATACACCATGGCCAACCTTTCCTTCGCCGCCGCCGCGGACCCGGCCAATTCCGAACTGCAATCGCGAATAAGAAACGAGCAAGGTAAAAGAGATATCGGCAAGCCGACTCTTCCTTCCACTATCGGGCTGGAACTGGCGACCAACCCGTTTTTGCGTTGCGGACTGCCGGACCTCGCCGCGAGCGCCGGGCGGCGGCTCGGACGCCCGCCCACGGACGAAACCGAAGTATTCGCCACGATTCGTAAATGGAAAGACCAGTTCTGAATTTGTGTTCCGGTTTTCCGGGATTCGTGCGCCTGCTTCTGCCGCTGGCAGTCGTGCTTTCCGGCTGCGTGGCGGCGCCGCCCGGGCAAGACGCGGCAAGCGATTCGAGCGAACCGCCGCCGCTGACCGGCGCCGCTCCGCCCGGGGGCGAAGGCAGTGTTTTCACTCCGCGGGGAGAAGGCCGGGAGGATTCACTGGCCGGCCTGCGTCGGCAACGCGTGACTGTGCCGGAGCCGACGTCCCGATATGAGAATCTGTGGGGGCGGATATACCTGGGACTGCGGCTTCAGCAACATTACGAGCGGCCGGAAGTCAGGGAGCAGATGCGGCTGTTCGAGAGACGTCCGGACTATTTCGAGCAAGTGGGCGAACGCGCACGGCCCTTTCTGCACAATATCGTCGAGCAGATCGAACAGCGCGGCATGCCCATGGAAATCGCCTTGATGCCATTTGTCGAAAGCAGTTTCAATCCTTACGCGAGGTCGCCTCGGGCGGCGGCAGGTCCCTGGCAATTCATGGCGAAAACAGGACGCAGTCTCGGCTTGCGCGTCGATGAGTGGTTCGACGGCCGCAGGGATCCGATTCAGGCAACGACCGCGGCGCTGGATTACCTCGAAATCCAGCAGCAGCGTTTCGAAGGGAATTGGCTGCTTGCCTTCGCCGCCTTCAATTCCGGACCGGCAACCGTAAGCCGGGCGGTTCGCATGAACCCGGCCGATCCCGCGAGTATTGAATTCTGGGATTTACCGTTGCCGGACGAAACCCAGGTTCACGTACCGAGAATCCTCGCGCTGGCGGCCCTGCTTTCCGGCCGCGGCGAGACTGAATTGCCGGTGCCGGATATCGCCGATGAGCAAGCGCTGGAGCGCGTCAAGGTCGGCAGTGGCGCCAATCTGGCGCTGGCCGCCGAACTGGCCGGCCTCGAACCGCAACTCCTGCGCGATCTGAATCCCGGTTTCCGGCATTGGTGGACTCCGCCCGACGGCGATCCCGATTTCGTGAATCTGCCGTCCGGCAATGCTGGAGCGTTACGGCTGGCGCTGCTGCAGAACCCCGCGTCCGTCGAGGCCGACCTGATCCGCTATCTGGTGCAGCCGGGAGACAGTATGTGGGCTATCGCCCGCCGCTATGGCGTTCGACTCGAAGATTTGTTGCGATGGAATTCCCTCGAAGCCGATCAATTGATTTTTCCGGGGCAGATGCTGAATGTCGCCCCCCCAAGCTATCAACCAAGCTATCCACTGAACTAGGGGCTGCAATGACATGGCTGAAATCAGCGTAAGCGCCCCCGCGGCGAGCGGGGAATTCCTTGGGCACCCGAAAGGACTCGTGGTGTGTTTTTTCACCGAGATGTGGGAGCGCTTCAGCTATTACGGCATGCGCGCCCTGCTGATTTTCTACCTGACTCAGCATTTCCTGTTCTCCGACCAGGTCGCCGCGGGAATCTACGGCGCCTATATCTCGCTGGTCTACATCACGCCGGTGCTCGGCGGCATCGTCGCCGACCGCTATCTCGGTGCGAAACGGGCTGTGACCCTTGGCGCGATTCTGCTCATCGCCGGCCATACCGGCATGGCATTTGAGGGCAGCACAGCCGTGGAAACCGTGGTCAACGGCGAAACCGCGGTGATCCGCGACCCGCTCTACCTGCAGATCTTCTATCTGTCACTGGCGCTGATCATCATGGGAGTCGGCTTTCTCAAAGCCAATATTTCGACTTTGGTTGGCTCGCTGTACCAGAGGAACGACCCGCGCCGGGACGGCGGCTTCACGCTGTTCTACATGGGCATTAACGTCGGCGCCATGTTGGGCGCGCTGATTTGCGGATTCCTGCTGCAATACGGCGGTTTCAGTTGGGGTTTCGGCGCCGCCAGCCTCGGCATGCTCGCGGGTCTGATCGTATTCCTTCGCGGCCAGCACCTGCTCGGCGAGGCGGGGGAACCGGAAAACCCAGCCCTGCTGAAGCGGCGGCTGGCGCCTGGTCTCAACACCGAGTGGCTGATCTACCTGCTTTCGCTCGTCGGCGTACTGGTTTTCTGGCAACTGATCCAGTACCGGGCGCTCGTGGGGGGGCTGCTCGGCACCTTTCTCGTGCTGATGACTCTGGTTGTGATCGGCTATTCCTTCCTGCGCTGCGAAACCCAGGACCGCAACCGCATGCTGGTCTGCCTGTTCCTGATGAGCTACCAGATCGTCTTTTGGGGCCTGTTCGAGCAGACCGGCTCCTCGCTCAACCTGATGACCGACCGCAACGTCGACCGGGTGGTGCTCGGATTCGAGATTCCCGCCGCGGCTTTCCAGTCGGTCAACGCCGCCTTCATCATCATGCTCGCGCCGCTGTTCAGCATGCTGTGGATCAGCCTGGGCCGCCGGGGCATCGAACCTTCGACACCGATGAAGTTCGCGCTTGCATTGATCCAATTGGGACTTGGCTTCCTGTTGCTCGTGTATGGCGCATCGATCGCCGGCGATCCGGTGGCGGTGGGGCTGATCTGGCTGATTCTGCTGTATCTGCTGCATACCATGGGCGAGTTGTGCATCTCGCCGGTGGGGCTTTCCATGACTACCAAACTATCGGTGCCCTCGGTGGTCGGAATGATGATGGGCTGCTGGTTTCTCGCTTCGGCCGCGGGCAACTACGTTTCCGGCCAGATCGCCGCGATGACCGGGTCCGACACCATCGGCGGGGAAGTCGTCGATGCGGGAGCGGCGCTGGCAAACTATGTCGAGGTATATTCCGCCGCGGGATGGTATAGCATCGGCTTCGGCGTGCTGGCTATGCTGCTGGCGCCGGTTCTCAAGCATTTCATGCATGGAGTCAGATGAAATCATGGCTTTTCTGGAAGGAAAAAGAATTCTCATTCTGGGTGTCGCCAGCAAGTTGTCCATCGCCACGGGCATCGCCCGCGCGATGCACCGGGAAGGCGCCGAACTGGCGTTTACCTATCAGAACGAGCGGCTGGGCGAACGCGTCAGGCAAATAGCCGAGTCCACCGGTTCGAATCTGCTGTTTCCCTGCGATGTAACCAGTGATACGGAAATTGCGCGTTTGTTTACGGATCTGGCGCAATCCTGGGACGGTCTCGATGGACTGGTGCATTGCCTGGCCTTTGCTCCGGCGGGCGAACTCGACGGCGATTTCGTCGATGTCACTACCCGCGAAGGTTTTCTCACGGCTCACGAAATCAGTTCGTACAGTTTCGTTGCGCTCGGACGCGCCGCCAGGTCGCTGATGGAAGGCAGAAACGGCTCCCTGCTCACGTTGAGTTATCTCGGCGCCATGCGCAGCTTGCCGAACTACAATGTCATGGGACTCGCCAAGGCCAGTCTGGAAGCGAACATGCGATACATGACCGCGAGCCTGGGGCCGGAGGGCACCAGGGTGAATGCGATTTCGGCGGGACCTGTGCGGACACTGGCGGCATCGGGGGTGAAAAGCTTTCGCAAGATGCTCGACTACAACGCTCGCAATACGCCGTTGCGGCGCAATGTGACGATCGACGAAATCGGCAACGCGGCTGCCTTTCTGTGTTCCGACCTGGCTTCGGGAATCAGTGGGGAAGTGCTTTACGTGGACGGCGGGTTCAACACAACCGCCATGAGTGCGTTGCCTGATTAAGCGTTACGTAAGTGTGTGGCTTCGATCCGTCGCCGGCGGGTGGTGTAAAGTTCAGCGGACGCCGTAAGTACGTCCCAGCCGCCAAGCACAGCTTGGCGTCGTTCCGGCTGCGCATGAAGCTGCGCTTCATAAACGCTTGCCTCCACCCCTGTAGGCTTCGGCCCCGACATCCATGTCGGGGACGCCCGCTGAACTTTACGCCACCGGCCGGCGACTCACGCAGTGCAAGTCCCGTGGATTACCGTGGTTAAGGAAGGGCTTCGCCGAGGTCGAAGATTGTTTCCTGGCGGGTGATTTCGGCGTTTTCGCGGAGGGTTTGGAGGTAGCGTTGGAAATCGTTGTTGCCCAGGTCCGCGGACAGGGATTGGGCCAGGGTGCGGCGTTGGTCTTCCGGGACGTCTTCGAGGGAGCCGGGGTTGACAGCGGACAGTTCGACCAGGACGAAGGTTCCGTTGCTCAGTGTCAGGCTGTCGTGCAACGGTTGCTGCTCAGGGCGTGACATGGAAAAGACGTGCCGCGAGATCTCCGGATTGACCCGGATTCCTCCGTTGCGGCTGACCTCGCTTTCCTCGACCCATTCCAGTTCGTTCGCGGCCAGCAGTGCTTCGAGATCTTCGCCGGATTCAAGGGCTGTCAACACTTCGTTGCCCAGATTTGCGGCGGCTTCGCGTTCCATTTCGGTACGCAGGAGCACGGCGATTTCCGCCTGGACTTCTTCCAGCGGCCGGATATGGGACTCGTTGAACTGTTCGACGCGTAAAACGGCGGCCCTTGTGTCGTCGAGTTCGAGCACGTCGCTGTTGTTGCCGTCGAACAGCACCTCATCGGAAAACGCCGCAGCGACTACGGCCGGGTCTGAGAAAATGTCGGCGCCGCCGTTGCGGCCGAAGGCCGCGCTGGTCAGGACCGGCAGGTTCAACTGCTCGGAAATCGTGCTCAGATCGCCGCTCTCGAAAGCGAGGTTCGACAAGTCCTCCAGCCGTGCGGAATAAATCAGCTCCACTTCCGAGCTTTTCAGATCTCTCTCGATGCGGGCGGAAACTTCCTCGAAGGGCGGGTATGCGTCCTGGGTGTCTTCCGTCAATTGCACCAGGTGCACGCCGAATTCGCTGACTACCGGGCCGGAAACTTCTCCGAGCGCCAGTTCGTCGAGCGCCGATTCGATTTCGGGCGGGAAGGCCGTGCCGTCGGTATAGCCGATGTCTCCTCCCTCTTCCCCGGAAATCGTGTCACTGGAAAGCTCAAGCGCCAGTGCCGCGAAATCCTCGCCGTCGGCAAGCCGCCGGCGGGCCGCGCGCGCCTGCTCAAGCGCTTCTTCCTCGGAAATGCCGAAGGTTTCGAACAGGATATGGGAAGCGCGTTTTTCCGCCGCTCCCTGGTACTCACCGCGTTCCTGCTCGTAGCGGGCCAGCAATTCCTCGGGAGCAACCGCTATTTCCTCGGCGATAACATCCTGATCGAGCACTACATAGCGCACGACCACGGTTTCGGGCTCGCGAAAGTCTTCCTGGTTCTCTTCGTAGTAATCGCCGATGCGCTCGTCGCTGATTGCGGCGCCCAGGGTCCGCGTGCCGATAGGTATGGCAATGTAGCGGATATCGCGCGTCTGCTGTTGCAACTCGACGAGTTGTTCGAGTTCGCCGGATGTCAGAAAATTGGAGCCGGCATAGGCATTGGCGATCTGGGACAGCATCATGCGCCGGCCCAGGTCCTCGCGGAACATCGGCACCGACATGCCCTGGCTGGTCATGGTGCGCACGGCAAGGTCGCTGTCGAACACGCCGTTGATCTGGAACTGGGGGGAATTGAGAATGAACTGGTCTATCCGCGCGCTGGAAACCGCCAGCGCGGATCGTTCAGCGGCTTGCCGCAGCACGACCTCGTCGATCAATTGATTGAGCGCGATGTCTTCGACCAGGCCGGGGTCGAGCGCTCCGGCGTCGGGTCCCATGGTAGCCAGCAGATTCTGCACACTCATCTGCAATTGCAGATCATTGATTTCTTCGCCGTTCACTTCCGCGACGGGGGGCGTGGCGACGAATCCGCCGATAATCGATTCCACTCCCCAGAGCGCGAAAACGGCAACGATCAGGCCGATGATCACCTTGGCGACCACACCCTGGGAATTGTCTCTGATGTTCTGGAGCATTTCTTAATCGCCGACAGCCGGGGATTGGCTTCCCGGCCTAATTAAAAATGGGCGCATCCAGGACGCGCCCATTTGTTCGTACCTGGACCGCCAGCCTTGACTGGCGGTCCATTCCCGGCGCCGAAGCAGTTCAGTGCCGGGAATGATCTGCCTCGGTCAGGACACCGCGTCTTTCAACGCCTTGCCGGCCTTGAAGGCAGGAACCCGGGAAGCCGCGATCTGGATGGATTCGCCGGTTCTGGGATTACGACCCGTACGTGCGCCACGTTCACGTACGGAAAACGTGCCGAATCCCACGAGCGCCACCGAATCGCCGCTACTGAGCGCTCCGGCGATAGCTCCGAGTGCAGCCTCTACGGCATCGCCGGCGCTTGCCTTTGTCAGGCCGGCATTGCTTGCGACCGCATCAATCAGTTCAGATTTGTTCATACTGTATCCCCTGTCGGATTAGTTGGTGTTGAAAATTCTTATTGCAGAGAGCCCGTTGTCTCCGAACGAACCAGTTCAATTCAACAGACCCCATCCCCGCAGGTATCCGCCTGCAACCGATGTCGGCCTTCCTGGCCGCATGAAATATGTCCGAACTTGATTCGACGCAGAAGCAGCTTCGCCTTCTGCTCGACTTTGCTGCTACAGCGGACTTATATCAATAGCGCAAAAGAACTGTCAAGCAATCAATGCGTGCTGATGGATTTACCGTCTCCGCCGGTATCGATTTCTTCCTGTTGTCCTTCCTTTTCCTTGCGCGGAAGCGCTTCTTCGGTCTGCGGCGCCGGCAATCGCTGCAGGGCCACCTCGAGCACCTGGTCGATCCAGTTCACCGGCACGATGTCGAGTTCGGACTTGATGTTGTCGGGAATTTCGGTCAGATCGCGCTCGTTCTCGGCGGGAATGATGACGGTTTCGATCTTCGCCCGGTGAGCGGCGAGCAACTTCTCCTTCAGTCCGCCGATGCGCAACACCTGGCCGCGCAAGGTGATCTCTCCGGTCATGGCGACATCGGCCCGCACCGGAATCATGGTCAACACCGAAACCAGCGCCACGCACATCCCCACGCCGGCGCTGGGGCCGTCTTTCGGCGTGGCGCCTTCGGGCACATGAATGTGGATGTCGTACTTTTCGTGAAAATCGGCGCTTACGCCGAGCGCCGCCGCTCGCGATCGCACTACGGTCAACGCGGCCTGGATCGACTCCTGCATGACATCGCCGAGGGAACCCGTCTTGATCGTCTTGCCCTTGCCTTCCACAGCGCTTGCTTCGATGGTCAGCAGTTCCCCGCCGACCTTGGTCCAGGCCAGGCCGTTTAGCTGGCCGATGCGGTTTTCGTCAAGCGCCTTGCTCTGATCGAATTTCCTCACGCCGCAATACTTGTCGAGCATGTCCGGCTTGACCACGGTCGTTTCGCTGTTGCGGTTCAGCGTGTTGTCCTTCACGAGCTTGCGGCATATTTTCGCGAGTTCCCGTTCCAGCCCGCGCACGCCGGCCTCGCGCGTGTAGAAGCGGATCAGATCGCGAATCGTATCCCTGCCGATCTCGACTTCGTCATCGCCGAGACCGTTGGCGCTTTTCTGCTTGGGCACGAGATAGCGTTCCGCGATGCCGATCTTCTCCTCTTCGGTATAACCGGGCAGGCGGATGACTTCCATACGGTCGAGCAATGCGTCGGGAATGTCCATGGTGTTCGAGGTGCAGATGAACAGCACGTCGGACAGGTCGTAGTCGACTTCCAGGTAATGATCGCTGAAACTGTGGTTCTGCTCCGGATCCAGCACTTCAAGCAGCGCCGAGGCGGGGTCGCCGCGGATGTCCATGCCCATCTTGTCGACCTCGTCAAGCAGAAACAGCGGATTGCGCACTCCCGCCTTGGCCAGTTTCTGCAACAGCTTGCCCGGCAGCGAACCGATATAGGTGCGGCGGTGGCCGCGAATTTCGGCTTCGTCGCGAACTCCGCCAAGCGCCATGCGCACGAATTTGCGGTTGGTCGCCCTGGCGATGGACTCGCCGAGCGAAGTCTTGCCGACGCCCGGCGGACCCGTCAGGCAGAGAATCGGCCCCTTGAGCTTTTTCACCCGCTTCTGGACCGCGAGATATTCGAGCACGCGCTCCTTCACTTCCTCCAGTCCGTAATGATCGGCTTCGAGGATTTCTTCGGCCTTGTTCAGATCGAGTCTTACCCGGCTGCGTTTCTTCCAGGGCATGGAAGTCATCCAGTCGAGATACGTTCGCACTACCGAGGCCTCGGACGACATGGGCGACATCATCTTCAGCTTTTTCCACTCCGCGAGCGCCTTGTCCCTGGCCTCCTTCGGCATGCCGGAATCCTCGATCTTCTTCTTCAGTTCGTCCGCTTCATTGGGAACGTTTTCGAGCTCGCCCATCTCCTTCTGAATGGCCTTCATCTGCTCATTCAGGTAGTACTCGCGCTGACTCTTTTCCATCTGTTTCTTGACGCGGCCGCGAATGCGCTTTTCGACTTGCAGCAGATCGATTTCGTGTTCGATCAGGCCCATCATGAACTCGATGCGGGCGCTGACGTCGGACTGTTCGAGCAACTCCTGTTTCTGCGGCAGCTTCAGGGACAGGTGGGAGATGATCGTGTCGACGAGCCGGCCGGGATCCTCGATGCTGGAAATCGAGGTCATCACTTCCGGAGGAATCTTCTTGCTCAATTGCAGATATTGATCGAATTGCGCCAGCAGCGAGCGCACGAGCAGTTGCGCTTCCTCTTCCGGCACCTCTTCGGACGGGAGAATTCCGCATTCGGCCCGGTAGTGGTCGCCTTCGAGCAGCACTTTCGTCAGGCGCGCGCGCTGCAGACCCTCAACGAGCAACTTGACCGTACCGTCCGGCAGCCGCACCAACTGGAGAATCGCGGCTACCGTGCCCACTTCGAACAGGTCTTCCATGCCGGGATCGTCTTCCGACGGATCCCGCTGCGCAACAAGCAGAATCTGCTTGTCGTTGGCCATCGCCACTTCGAGGCCGCGTTGCGAACGCGGACGGCCCACGAACAGCGGCTGCACGATTTGCGGGTAGACGACCACGTCCCGTAATGGGAGCAGCGGCAAACTGGCAACTTCTTCGTGTGCGTGGGCTTCAGTCATAACGAATGCCGCGGGATCCGGAACCGGACTAGCCGGGAACCGGCTACTCCGCCGTGGAAATTCCGCTTTGCTTGATGTTTTCGTACATCAGCAGGGGTTCCGATTCGCCCCGGATCACCGCGGCGTCGATAATCACCTTGCTGACATTTTCCAGCGATGGAATTCGATACATGGTGTCAAGCAACACCGATTCCATGATCGAACGCAATCCCCTCGCGCCGGTCTTGCGCTCCTGGGCTTTTTCCGCGATGGCGCCGAGGGCGTCGTCCCGGAACTGAATCTCGACCGAGTCCATGTCGAACAGTTTTTCGTACTGCCTCGTCAGGGAATTCCTGGGCTCGCGGATGATTCTCACCAGGGCTTCGAGGTCGAGTTCGTCGAGCGTCGCGATCATCGGCAGTCTGCCGACGAACTCCGGAATCAGGCCGTACTTGATCAGGTCTTCAGGCTCGACATCGCGCAGGGTTTCGCCGACCTGCTTCTTGTTGCTGGCGGATTGCACTTCGGCGGTGAAACCGATCCCCGCCCTGTCCGAGCGCGCGCGAATGATCTTGTCGAGACCGGCGAAGGCGCCGCCGCAGACGAACAGGATGTTCGAGGTGTCTACCTGCAGGAATTCCTGCTGCGGATGCTTGCGGCCTCCCTGGGGGGGAACCGAGGCGACCGTGCCTTCGATCAGCTTGAGCAGGGCCTGCTGTACGCCTTCTCCGGAGACGTCCCGGGTAATCGAAGGATTGTCGGATTTACGCGATAGCTTGTCGATTTCATCGATGTAAACGATGCCGACCTGGGCCTTGTCGACATCGTAGTCGCACTTTTGCAGAAGCTTCTGGATGATGTTCTCGACGTCTTCGCCGACATAGCCGGCCTCGGTCAGGGTTGTGGCGTCGGCGATCGTGAACGGCACCTCGAGCAGGCGCGCCAGCGTTTCCGCCAGCAGCGTCTTGCCCGTGCCGGTGGGGCCGATCATCAGTATGTTGCTTTTGCCGAGTTCCACGTCGGAACCGCGGCGGTCGGAACGGAGCCTCTTGTAGTGGTTGTATACCGCTACCGCGAGTACTTTTTTCGCATTGTCCTGCCCGATGACGTATTCATCGAGCGTACGCTTGATCTCTTCCGGAATCGGCAGTTTGCGGCCGCCAGTGGCGGCTTCCTGAACGCCGCTCTCTTCACGAATGATGTCATTGCAAAGATCGACGCATTCGTTGCAAACGTACACCGACGGCCCCGCGATGAGTTTGCGGACCTCGTGCTGGGATTTGCCGCAGAAAGAGCAGTTGAGTAACTCTCCGCCGCCGTTTCCCTTGTTATAACGATTGTTCGACATTGTCAGACGACCTGTCGTTGGTCTTAATATGATACACGCGTCGGGAATACGCGCGCATTAGTCCTTTGATTTGCCGATAGACTTATTATCTACCCGTGTTTCGATTACTTTATCCACAAGACCGTATTCCAGGGCCTGTTGCGCGTTCATGAAGTTGTCGCGTTCGGTGTCCCGGGCGATGATTTCCACGTCCTGGCCGGTATGGCGCGCGAGCAGATCGTTGAGAGTTTTTCGGATCCTGACGATCTCGTTGGCCTGAATTTCGATGTCGGAGGCCTGCCCCTGGGCGCCGCCGCTCGGCTGATGGATCATGATGCGCGAATGCGGCAGCACGAAACGTTTGCCCGGAGCGCCCCCTGCCAACAGCACCGCCCCCATGCTCGCGGCGTGTCCGACGCACATCGTGCTGACCTCGGGCTGAATGAACTGCATGGTGTCGTAGATCGACAAACCCGCGCTCACGGAACCGCCGGGGGAGTTGATATACAGGTGGATATCCTTGTCGGGGTTGTCTGACTCGAGGAAGAGCATCTGCGCCACGATCAGGTTCGCCATATGGTCCTCGACCGGACCGGTCAGGAAAATCACGCGATCCTTGAGCAATCTCGAATAGATGTCGTACGAGCGCTCTCCCAGTGATGTCTGCTCCACCACGATGGGAACGAGCGCAGACCGTGGAACTGATTGATTGCGGGTCATTGTGCGTCAGCCTCGAATCGCTTCCTGATAGGTGACCGTTTTTTCGGTCAACTTCGCCTGCTCGGATATATAGTCGAATACCTGATCTTCAAGCACGGAAGCTTCGATGGCCGACAATTGCTCCTCGTTGCCATAGTACCATCGCACGACCTCCTCCGGTGATTCGTAGGTCGAGGCGAGTTCCTCGATGGCTTCCCGCACCTTTGCGGCATCCGCCTTCAATTCTTTGGTCTTGACGATCTCGGTCAGCACCAGCCCCATGACAACCCGGCGCCGCGCCTGGTCCCGCAGCAGGTCATCCGGCAAATCCGGCATGTTCTCGCCGGCGCCGCCCATGCTTTCCGCCGCCTGCGCGCGCAACCGCGCGATTTCTTCGCTCATCATCGCTTCGGGCACGGTGATATTCGCGCGCTTGACTACCGCTTCGGTGATTTTTCCTTTCAACTTGCTGCGGCGGGCGGCTTTCAGTTCGCGTTCCATATTGCGGACGATTTCCTCGCGGAATGCCTCCTCTCCGCCTTCATCGACACCGAAGCTCCTGTAGAACTCATCGTCGACTTCGGGCAATCGCGCTTCACTGACGCGATTGAGCCTGATATCGAATTCCACGTCCTTGCCGGCGAGGTCTTCCTGGTGATATTCGTCGGGAAATTTCAACTTGCACCTGAATTCATCGCCGGGCTGCCGATCCTTGATCGATTCTTCGAAGCCGGGAATCATGCGTTCCGAACCGATCAGCACACCCGCGTTTTCAGCCTTTCCGCCTTCGAATTCCTCACCGTCCACGCGCCCGGCGTAATCGATCGACACCAGGTCGTCAGCGGCGGCCGCACGCTCCACCTGTTCCCAGGTCTGCCGCTGCTTGCGCAAGGTTTCGATCATGTTGGCGATGTCTTCGTCAGTTACTTCGGCCGTCAGGCTTTCTACCTTTATGCGGGAGAAATCGGGCAACTCGATTTCAGGGACAACTTCGAAAACCGCGGCGAATTGCAGATCCTTGCCTTCGTCCAGTTCGGTCAGTTCCAGTTTCGGCTGGCCGGCGGGGCGCAATCCTTCCTGTTCGATCGCTTCCACAAAGCTCTTGTTCATCAACTCGCCGACGACTTCCTGCCTGATGCCGGGGCCGAAACGTTTTTTCACGATGCTCAAGGGCACCTTGCCCTTGCGGAATCCGTTCAGTCTGATGTTTTTGGCGGTTTTCCGAAGGCGTTCAGTCACGCTTGCGTCCACTTCGGCGGCGGGCACCGCGATGGTCAGTTTCCTTTCAAGTCCCTCGGAACTGCTAAGTTCAACTCGCATAATGTTCTCTGCCGGGGGCAACGGGCGAGAGCGCGGCTCAGGCGCTCGCGGGGAAGGCGGATTCTCCCATATCAATGGGGGCCGTTCAATTCAGCAGCATTTCGGACTCGCGCGAATTGCGGCGCAGACTGCCGAGTATCTGATCCATGTGGTGTATGAAAAAGAAGTGGCCTCGCTGGGAGACTCGATGCAATCGCGCCCTTGGGAGGCGGGCGGCAAGATACTCGCAATCCGAACGCAAGGTCAGCCGATCGGCGCAGCCATGCCAGATTTCCGTCGGAACCGCGATCTCTTCAAGCGGAACTTCGAGTTTGCGGAAGCTGATCGCGAGATCCTGCGCCATGCCGCGATAGCCGGCGCGTACCGATTCGGCCTGATCCGCTTCCAGGACATCGGCGATCTCGGGCCTTGCCAGCACTTTCTTGTCGGAGAAGCTCAGTTCCTCGCGCAATTTATCGAGCACCGCGCCCGGCTCGTCCGGAGAGAAGAATTGCTTCAACCGCAACAGCCTGTCCACGGCCAGGGGGATGACGCCGGCAAGCAAGGCGCAGGCCCCGCTCGGCGAGGCAAGGGCCCTGGCGGGAATGCCTGCGAGGTTGACCTGGGCCACTACCCGTTCCGGGCTCATGCGGCACAGATGCAAGGCATATATGCCGCCTCCGCCTTTCGCCACGATACCGAACCGGTCAATGCCGAGTTCCGCGAGAACCGACAGCAGGTTCTCACAGAACGAACGCGGCGACTTGCAGACGAAATAGTCGGAACGGCCGACGCCGGGACGATCGAACGCGATGAGACGGTAGCCGCAGCGCAGGGCGCCCTGGTGCAGGAGGGAGGCTTCGAGCCGCGAACTGCCGGTATCGTGGAAATACAGGAGAGGAAATCCTTCCGGGTCGCCGTAGGCGTTGAAGGCAAGCCGCGAACCGTTCGGCAGGCGCAGCAGACCGTCAGCCTCGCGCAATGAATGCGGCGCCGGAAATATTCGGCCCCCGCTCGACGGTGCGAAATAGTCCGGAGTGTAGAATTGCCTGGCGTTCACTCTTCCCGCTTCCTTCCTGAAATCCGTGCCTGAAACCGGCTGGTGGGAAATTTTCCCACGCAGTATAACTCGATTTTTGTTACCGGAACATGACAAACTGCATTTTGTGGGAATTTTTTCCAGCCGTGGCTATAATTTGGGGCAATGAGTCCAGCAGCACAACATCCGCCGGAAATGCCTCCTGCCCGTCTGGTCGACGCGGTGCGCCGGATCATGCGTCCCCTCGTACGGCTGCTGATCTCCTACCAGCTTACTTATCCGCTGTTGATCCGGATTCTGAAGTCAGTCTACGTCGAAGTGGCAGAATCGGAATTTTCCGTCGACAAGGCGCCGCTGTCGGATAGCCGCATCAATCTGCTTACCGGGATTCATCGCAAGGACATCAAGAAATTGCGCAATGAGCGCCCGGCGTCGGGACAGCCGGCTGCTGCCGCTTCCCTGGGTGCGCAACTCGTCGCCGAATGGCTGGGCTCCGACCGTTTTGCCGGCGGCGGCGAACCGCGCGCGCTGCCCCTGAAGACGACCGACCCCGACGTTCCCGGTTTCGACATCCTTGTCGCCGAAGTCTGCCGTCAGGATATCCGGCCGCGCGTGATCCTCGACGAATGGATCCAGCTCGGCGTCGCCAGACTGGCTAACGATCACGTCGTATTGAATACGGGCGCCTTTACTCCGGAACACGGATTCGACGAGAAGGTTTTCTTTTTCGGCAAGAACCTGCAGGACCATATCGCCGCGGGCGCCGACAATCTGCGCGGCCGCGAATCGCCTCACTTCGACCGCAGTGTCTATTACGACAGTCTCGGCCCGGGCTCGATCAAGGAGCTGAAAGATCTGGCCGATGAGTTGGGCATGCAAGCGCTGACCAGGCTCAACCGGCGCGCCCTCGCGCTGCAAAAGGCCGATTCCGCTCGATCCGCTCGTAACGGGCCGGGGTATCGGATAAACTTTGGTATCTTCAATTACACCACTTCAAAACGGACCGGAAAGGATTCCGGGGAAGAAGGCTGATGCCCCAGATTCTCAATCAGCTATCCAATCTGCAGAAACTGTTGCTGGCGCTGTTTTTACTTGCCGTCGCCGCACTCAATACCGGCAGTTCCGGAGGCATCAGATTCGGCGGCGACGAGGACGAAGGCAGCGGCTTCGGCGGCACGGGGAGAATGCCGACCGGGGGCAGCGGGCTGGGCGGCACCGGACTCAAGCCGTTTCTTGGAGATGCCGGCGAAGTCCGGATTCGATTCGAGCCGAACGCTGTCCTGATCGCCGAGCAAGTCGTTGAAGAAGAAATCAGGCGCATTCCTGAAGCAAGCGAGGTCCTGCCGCCGGTAACGGTCGTCACCGCACCGGAATTTGCCGCGGAACACACGGCGGAAATCGCGATCACCGATTCGATCCAGGCGCAATTGCAACGCGACGCCGTGATTTATGAACGCATTCTGGAAAGCGTCGAAGGATATTATCCGCCCGAGATCGACCGGACCTCAGTGCGAACGTCCACGCCTGAACGGGCGCCGGAGCGGCATTTGACGGAAACCGGACCGGAGGATACGGCAGTTGAAGTTGCCGCATCCGACCCGGCGCGAATTACCTGGGCCGAGTTGGCCAGCTATCTCGTCGAGAATGGCGCCGCCACGGAAGCGGACGATGCCCTCGCGCCCGAGGCGGCGGAAAGTCCCGCCGCGGCCCAGCGACCCGATCGCATCAGGCGACCCGAACTGCCCCAGGTGCAAAGAGGCCGCGTGATCCAGCGACCCGCGATACTGCCTCCACGAGTGCAGCCGATGCGCTTCTGACCTTCCGGCTGCGACCGACGCTCACCACGAATAACTCAATTGTCCCTGCAAGGCATAGTCCGCGCTGCCCTCGGTGAAGCCGCGGCCGACCAGCGCGGTCAGCGACCAGCGGGGCGATAACTGAAAGCTCACATAGGGATAGATTTCGTGGGTTTCCCTGGCGAAAACCGCCGGAGCCTCGCGATAGTCGTAAAACGCCCCGGCGCTGGTCCGCTCCGATAGCTGCCGCGCGAAACCGAGCTGCACAAAGCTGTTGTCGTTCAATCCGGGAAACAGGTCCGTTCGGCCACGGAAATTTCGCCCGAGACTGGCAAACCAGGTCGTTTCGCCGTAAACCTGCGAAAAATCGATCTGCAGGCTGAAATCGAGTTTCCCCGTACCCAGGCTCCGATTCTCATCCGCCGTCGGCAACTTGACATCAAGGCGCAAGTCCACGAAAGGCGCCCAGTCCGCAATTGGATCCAGCGCATAACTGATTCCGGCTATCGTGTCGCCGAATCCCGCCTCGGTAGTGACTTCGGAACCGGCGATGGCCCTGGTCACTTCGCCGATATTTACCAGCACGTTTCCGACGCCGGTTACCGACAGGCCCGCCGTCAGCAACTGGAATCCCCAGCGCTCTCCCTGCCATTGGTAGCCGATTGGAAGATAGCGGATCGTTGTGTCGGAATGCCCGTTGAACTTGCCTTCGGCGAAATAGGCGCCAAGGTTCAGCCTATGTTCCGGCTGCTGGGCGCACGCGACCGCGGGCAGGATCAGAGCCCATAGCGGGGCCCATACCAGATAAGCGCTTCTCACTGCCGCTTCTGGAAATCGAGCGCGGCGGAGTTGATGCAATAACGTAACCCGGTTTCGGGCGGGCCGTCGGAAAAAACATGGCCCAGATGGGAATCGCAACGGCTGCAGGTGACTTCGGTGCGAATCATGCCATGGGACTGATCGAGTTTCTCCTCGACCGAGGCCTGTTCGGCGGGGGCGCTGAAGCTCGGCCAGCCCGAACCCGAGTCGTATTTGTCCTCGGACTTGAACAGTTCCTCGCCGCAGGCCGCGCACAGGTAAGTCCCCGTTTCCTTGCTGGCCCAGTACCGGCCCGTGAACGCCATCTCGGTGCCCTTTTCGCGGGTGACCCTGTATACGTCGGGCGCCAGCTCCTCGCGCCATTGTTCGTCCGATTTCTCAATCTTTCCTTTCATCCTGACCCCCTTGCTCACCCCCACAGAACAATTATCGGCTGAAGCCGGAACTTGCTTCAAGTTGACTCGGAATTGTGGCTTGACAGCGTATGTAGGGGTAAGTAACGTCCGCGGCTTTTGGATTTGGGCGCATTCTGATGCAGAGAATTGAGCAATCGCACAAGCTGGACAATGTCTGTTATGACATTCGTGGGCCTGTGCTGGAGCAGGCGCGGCGGCTGGAGGAGGATGGGCACCGGATTCTGAAACTGAATATCGGCAATCCGGCGGCATTCGGTTTCGATGCGCCGGACGAGATTCTGCACGACGTGATCCACAATCTCGCGAACGCCCAGGGTTACAGCGATTCGAAGGGCCTGTTCCCCGCCCGCAAGGCCATCATGCACGAATGCCAGCAATTGCGGATCGGCGGGGTCGGGATCGAGGATATTTATCTCGGCAACGGGGTGAGCGAACTGATCACCATGGCGATGCAGGCGCTGCTCAACGATGGCGAGGAAGTGCTGATTCCGGCGCCGGACTATCCGCTGTGGACGGCGGCGGTCAGCCTTGGGGGCGGCGTGCCGGTGCATTACCGCTGCGACGAAGAACGGCTATGGTTTCCGGACACGGCGGACATCGAGGCCAGGATCACGCCGCGAACGCGGGCGCTGGTCATTATCAATCCGAACAATCCGACGGGCGCGGTTTACAGCAGGGAGATTCTGCTTGAGTTGGTCGAGATTGCGCGGCGGCATGAACTGATCCTGTTCGCCGACGAGATCTACAGCAAGATCGTTTACGACGGCGCCGAGTACATCCCGCTGGCTTCGCTGTGCGACGATCTCTTCATCGTCACTTTCAACGGCCTGTCGAAATCCTACCGTCTCGCCGGATTTCGTTCCGGCTGGATGATCCTGAGCGGGCCGAAGGAACTCGCAAGCAGTTATATCGAGGGGCTGGACATACTTTCCAACATGCGTTTGTGCGCCAATGTGCCCGCACAATTCGCCATACAGACCGCGCTCGGCGGATACCAGAGCATCAACGAACTGATTCTGCCGGGCGGGCGGCTTGCGCGGCAAAGAGACGCCGCCCTGGAAATGCTCAATGAAATTCCCGGGCTGAACTGCGTCAAGCCCTCCGGAGCGATTTACCTGTTTCCGGGACTTGATCCGGATCATTTCACCATCGGCAGCGACCTTGATCTCGTACTGGACATTCTGCTGCGGGAAAAAATCCTGCTGGTGCAAGGCAGCGCCTTCAACAATCCGGGTTCCCGGCATTTCCGGCTGGTCTTCCTGCCGCATGAAGACGAGATGCAGGCGGCCATCGCCGCGGTCGCCCGGGTGCTCGACGACTATCGTACCGGCTGAAGCGTGAACCCCGCGTCCGCGAGCCAGCTCCGCTGCCGATTCGTGAGCGGTTCCGCATCGCGCAGCCGAATCGCGGAAAACTCCTGGCGGCGCAACCGCGGCGTGCGCATCCGATCGAATTCTTTCGCGGTCAGGTCCGGGCTCCGCCCCGGCTCGTCCGCGGCCACCCGGCGTTTGAATTGCGAACTCAGATCGGCCAAGGCCATGCAGTGGTCGATGATCCGCCAATGCCCCATGTCGTCCCTGGCCCATTCCGGCCGTACGTCCAGGATTGAAGGCGAGCCTCCCATCGAGTCTGTTTCCGATCGCGGCAATTCGAAATGCGCCGCCAGTTGGCGCGCCAGCATCAGGCCGGCCGCCCATTTCGCCTGCTCGCTATAGCCCGCGATATGCGGCGTTGCCAGACTTGCCATTCCGGCAAGTGCGGCGTTTACGGCAGGTTCGTTCTCCCAGACGTCGATAACGCAATGAATTTCAGGCCCGCCTGAAAGCCTGGCCAGCAAGGCCTGCTCGTCGACCACTCCGCCGCGGCTCGTTTGCAGCAGCACCGCGCCCGGCCGCAAGCGCGCGAGCGCATCCGCGTCGAGCATGCCGGCCGTGGCGTGCCTGCCGGCATGGGTAAGCGGCACGTGCAAGCTGACGATATCGCAGTCAAGCGCGGCTTCCATGGATTGGAATTCGAACCCCGGCTCCAGGTTCGGCCTGGACTTTTCGGCTGCTTTCGCCAGAGGCGGATCGCAGACGATGACTTCATAATCGAGGGTCTGCAGTTTTCGCGCGAGACGACCGCCGATCGCGCCTGCGCCGATGACGCCGACGCGCCGGGTCGACCGATCGATGCAGCCGGCGAGAGTCAATCGGGCCAGGGCGCCAAGGCAATATTCCACTACGGCCGGGGCATTGGCGCCGCGGGCATGGGCAAAGGCGATTCCGGCTTCGCGCAGCCATCGCGTGTCGACGTGATCGACGCCGCTGGTCGCTGTGCCGGCGAATCTCACTCCGGTTCCGGCCAGCAGGTCGCGGCCTACCTTTTGAACGGATCGTACGAGCAAGGCGTCCGCGTCCACGAGATCGCGCCTGGAAATGCTTCTGCCGGGCAGCAGCACGAGTTCTCCCAGGGGCTGAAATATCTCTTCGATGGCGAAGATGTCCTGGTCGGCGACAATCTTCATGCCTCAGCCGCTGTCGGACGATTTCTTGCGGATCAGATAGATGTATTTTCCATCCCGCCGCTGCTGTTCGAGCAACTCATGGCCCAGATACAGGCAAAACTTGGGTATGTCGCGCGTCGTGGAAGGATCGGTGGCGATGATCCGCAATTTCTGCCCTCCCGCCAGATCGCGGATCTTGTTATGCAGCAACATCACCGGTTCCGGGCAAAACAGCCCGCAGGCGTCAACCTGGGTTATCGGCTCGATGTCGGAAGCGCTTGGAGGATTCGGATCGTTTTTCATTACCGCTTGACGAACAGTTGACAGGAACCGCTGTCCGGATCGTAGTCCAGGCCCAGCTTTCCGTCCTGCAATTGCGCTCGGATCTGCGCGACTTTCTCTGCCAGGCTATAGTCCCTGGCGCCATATTCGGTGCCCTCGCGGGTGACGAATTCCTCGATGACGGCGGTCAGCGCCTCATCAGACAATTTCTGCCAGGGTACTTCCACTTTCTGCGTCACTTTCGGAATCGGGGCGCTGTATGCGCAATTCCCGGAAAGGATACAGGCTCACATCCGCCAGTTGCGACGGCGCCACATTGCAGATGCTGCGGAAAATCGTTTCCACCCTGCCGGGATGTTGCCGCTCCCAGCCCCGTAACATGGCCTTGACCGCCTGCCGCTGCAGATTTTCCTGGGATCCGCACAAGTTGCAGGGAATGATCGGGAACAGTTTCAGCTCCGCATATCGGGCTATTTCCTCCTCGCGGCAATACGCCAGGGGGCGAATGACGACGTTGCGCTTGTCGTCGCTCAGCAACTTGGGCGGCATGGCCTTCAGTTTTCCGCCGTGGAACATGTTCAGGAACAGGGTTTCGACGATGTCGTCGCGATGATGTCCAAGCGCGATCTTCGTTGCGCCGACGCGCTCGGCAAAGTTGTACAGAATGCCCCTGCGCAGGCGCGAACAGAGTCCGCAATAGGTTTTTCCCTCGGGAATCTTTTCGGTGACGATCGAATAGGTGTCCTGCTCCAGGATCGTGTATTCGACTCCCTGCTCCCGCAGGTATTCCGGCAGCACCTCGGGCGGAAATCCCGGCTGTTTCTGATCGAGATTGACCGCGTGCAGGTCGAATCGGATCGGCGCATGCCGTTGCAGGTTCAGCAGAATGTCGAGCAGGACGTGGGAATCCTTGCCGCCCGACATGCAGACCAGCACCAGGTCGCCGTCTTCGATCATGCTGAATTCGGCGATCGCCCGGCCCACGTCCCGGCGCAGATTTTTCTGCGCGCGCCGAAGCTCGTAGCCGGCCTTGCGCAAGACGACCGGCGCACCCGGACTGTTGCGTGTTGCCGCTTCGATCATACTCTTTCCAGTACGGTGGCGATGCCTTGTCCGAGGCCGATGCACATGGTCGCAAGTCCCAGCGTGGCGTCCCGCGCTTCCATGTTATTGAGCAGGGTCGCGGTAATGCGCGTTCCGGAACAACCCAGCGGATGTCCCAGCGCGATCGCTCCGCCTCTGAGATTGACCTTGTCATCGAGCTTGTCCAGCAAGCCGAGATCTTTCAGTACCGGCAGCGATTGCGCCGCGAACGCTTCGTTCAATTCCACGCATTCCAGATCGTCGACGCTCAGACCCGCCTTGTGCAGGGCCTTGCGCGAAGCGGGTACCGGTCCATAGCCCATGATCGAGGGGTCGACTCCCGCATACGCCATCGCCCTGATCCGGGCGCGTATCTTCAGCCCCAGCGATTGCGCGCGCCCGGCGGACATGACGAGCATCGCCGAGGCGCCGTCGGAAATCTGCGATGAGGTGCCTGCGGTCACCGTGCCGTTGACCGGATCGAAAGCCGGCGGCAATTGCGCCAGCGCTTCCATGCTGGTATCCGGACGAATCGTTTCATCGTGTTCGATCAACTCGGTCACGCCGTTCGCGTCATGACCCCGGATCGGCACGATTTCGTTGTCGAAGCCGCCGCCCGTCCTGGCATTTTCCGCCAGCCGGTGCGATCTGACCGCGAATTCCTCCTGCCGCGGGCGATCGATCCGGTGCATTCTTGCGAGCACTTCGGCGGTCACGCCCATCATCCACGAAGCTTTCGCGATATGGCGCGAGGCCTGGGGATTGGGATCGACTCCCTCGGTCATGCCGACGTGCCCCATATGCTCGACGCCGCCGACGACAAACTGGTCGCCGTTATCGCTGACGACCGCAGCCGCGGCCGTATGCAGGGCAGACATCGACGAACCGCAAAGCCGGTTCACGGTCTGCCCGCAGACGCTATGAGGCAGGACAGACATCAATGCGGCGTTGCGGGCGATGTTCCAGCCCTGTTCCCGGGTCTGGTTGACGCAACCCCAGATCACGTCCTCGGTTTCTCCCGGCGGCACATCGGGGTTGCGCTCGAACAAGGCGTCGATCAGCCTTGCGGAAAGTTCTTCGGCGCGCACGTGCCGAAAAGCGCCGTTCTTCGACCGCGCCATCGGCGTCCTGATTGCATCGACTATTACCGCATCTTTGGCCGCATCCGTCATGAGCCGCTACCTCCCGCCTGCTTGTAGAATGTTTCGCCCCCGGCGGCCATGGCCCGCATTTTTTCGGTCGGATAATACAGGCTGCCCAGATCCTTGAAACGGTCCGCCAACGCGCAAAAGCGTTCGAGGCCCATATTGTCGATATAGCGCAAGGCCCCTCCCCGGAACGCCGGGAACCCGATTCCGAGAATGAGACCCATGTCGACCTCGGCCGGGCTCGCCACAATGCCGTCCTCGAGACAACGGGCCGCTTCCAGGCACATGGCGACCATCATGCGGTCGCGAATTTCCTGATCGTCGAGATTCTTGTTACCACTTTGCGCCGGGGCGATCAATCGGGCGCTGTCTTCACGCGGCAGCTTGACGGGCTTGCCCCGCTTGTCGGTTTCGTAGCGGTAAAACCCGGCGCCGGTCTTCTGGCCGAAATCGCCCTTGTCGTACAGTATGTCGAGAGCGCTCTCATAAGTAAGCGCCATGCGCGCGAATCCGTCGGCCAGCACGTGCTGGCAATGCACGGCGGTATCGATGCCCACCACATCGAGCAGGTAGGCCGGACCCATGGGCCAGCCGAATTTTTCCATGACGCGGTCGATCTGACTGAATTCGGCCCCGTCGCGAATCAGCGCCGAGAATGCGCCGAAATACGGAAACAGGATCCGGTTGACGAGAAATCCCGGGCAGTTATTGACCACTATAGGGGTCTTGCCGAGCGCTTTCGCGTAGGCAACGGTCGTGGCGACCGTTCGGTCGCTGCTCGCCGCTCCGCGGATGACCTCAACCAGCGGCATGACGGGGACGGGATTGAAGAAATGCATGCCGCAGAAATTTTCCGGCCGCTGTACTGCGCTTGCCAATTCGTCGATCGAAATCGTCGAGGTATTGCTCGCGATTATCGTGTTATCGTGAACTTTCCGTTCCAGTTCGCCCAGGACTTTCTTCTTGATCCCGGCGTTCTCCACGACCGCCTCGACTACGATATCGGGGTGGCCGAATTGCCCGTAATCGAGCGTCGGTTCGATTCGGGACAGGATGTCGACCATCTGCCGCGCGTCGATCCGGCCCCGCGCCAATCGTTTGTCGAGTTGCTTCCTGGCTTCCGCCATGCCGAGATCGAGACCTTCCTGGACGATGTCCTTCATGACGATGGGCACGCCTTTCAGGGCGGACTGATAGGCGATTCCGCCGCCCATGATGCCGGCGCCGAGCACGGCCGCCGATTTCACTTCGGCCGCAGCGGGCATGAGTTTTTTCGCCTTCCCCGACAGGAATTGCTCATTGAGAAATATTTGCACGAGGTTGGCGCTTACCGTGCCGCCGGCAAGTTCCAGGAATGCCTCGTGTTCCTTCCGCAAGGCGCCGGTCCGGTCGAGGCCCGCACAATCATGCATCAGTTGCACGGCGGTAAGCGGCGCCGGATAGTGCGGGCCCGCTTTCGCGGCAACCATGGCCTTGGCGGTATCGAATGCGACCTGTAATTCGACGGGGGAAAGTTCCAGTGCTTGTGTCTTGCGCCGGCGGACGGCGCGAAAATCGAGCTTGCCGGCATTGGCCTGCCGGATGATTTTTTCCGCGCCGGAAACCAGGTGCTCCCGGGGCACGACGGCGTCCAGGGCGCCTTCCCTGAAGGCCTGATCGGCGCGAATCTGGTCTCCGCTCGCGATCCATTGATTGGCGTTGTCCGCGCCGATGAGGCGCGGCAGACGCACGGTGCCGCCGAAGCCCGGAAATATACCGAGTTTGACTTCGGGAAAGCCGACGACGGCGCGTTCTGTGCCGATGCGGAAATCGGTGGCGACAGCAAGTTCGAAGCCGCCGCCAAGGGCAAAACCGTCAATCGCCGACACGGTGGGGAAAGGCAGGTCTTCGATGGCGTTGAAAATCTCGTTGCTTTCCTTGAGCCAGGCGAGCAATCGTTCTCCGGCCTCGCTGAACATCGCGGGAAATTCGGTGATGTCCGCCCCGACGATGAAGGCGGGCTTGGAACTGGTGAAAACGAGCCCGGAGACTCCGGCCTTGGCCACCTCGTCGACTGCGGTTCGCAGTTCTTTCAATGTCTGCCGGTTGAACTTGTTTACCGATGAATCCCGCAGGTTGAAATCCACCCGGGCGTTGCCGCCCGGCAATCTGTCAACCTGCAGGGCCTTGCCCTCGAAGATCATGCTCTCACTCCACTGCCCCGCGACTCGCGCGGCATTATAACTTGCCCCGAACAGGCGGCAAGGTGAGGCCCCTTCCTTCCGAACGGCGGCCTCGACCCGTTGCTGCCGGGCCGGGGGAGAGTACAGCGGACGCCGTAAATACGTCCCTGTAGGCTCCGGGCTCGGCGTCCTGCCTCGCACGCCCGCTGTACTCTCCCCCGTCCCGGCGGCGACTCACGACTGTGCTTGGATTGCGATTCCTGGCTTCGAGCAGAGTGTGCGAGACAGGACACCCACTCCGACCAATGGGCAACCCGGCTGTCAGGCGAGTTCGTTTACGGCCTCGGCACCGATCAACGGCAGCAGTTTCGCCAACGTTTCACGAAAATCGTCCAAACTCGCCTTGTCGATTTTCGTGGCTTTGCGTTCTCTCCAGGCGAGCGTCTGGACGATGTTCGCCACAATGACAGATGGCTGTTCCAGGCCGGTGAGAGGAACCTCGTTAATTGAGCCGCGGACGCTGGTGCTGACCGGACAGCAAATCAGTAATCCTGTCCTTGCGTTGTACTCCCGGCTGCTCAATACCAGCGCGGGACGGTACTTACCGATTTCCTTGCCCTTGACGGGTTCGAAATCGAGCCAGATGACGTCTCTTCGTTCCGGTACGTATCGCGTGGCGGCCACTCAGTCTCCCATCTCGAAATCCGTCGGCGTCGCCAGCGCATCCACATGCGCCTTCGAAGGCGTGAGGTCTTCCAGCAATTCCCGTTCGCTGTAAGGGAGTTCGATCTTTTTTGCCGGACGCAGGACAGGTTTCACCACGAAGCCATCCGCACTGACGTCAACCACGACTTTGGCGCCTTCCTTGAGCCCCGGCAATTCCGCCATCAACCCAGTCACGCGCAATGCCAGACTGTTGCCCCATTTCTTGATCTCGGTTTCGACTTTCATGTTTCTGTTAGCTTACTAGTCCGAATTCTCACTTAGTGTATCCGATGTGGATACAATAGCAAACTTTAAGGTTAGGTTGCATGGAGTGATCGGTACGGCCGTCCTGGACGCGAATGTCTCTTCCAAGCTCATATGCCCGGAGCCTACCTATTGATTGTCACACTAACTGACCCGGCCCACTCGTGACTTCGCTCGCTCGACAAGACCCTGAAACTCGGGAAACGCTTCGTCGTATCGCAAGTGGGATGACGCCGGGTGTCCGATAACTGCATGCTCGATGTCCGCGGGCCATTCCAGTATGTGATCCGGCAACCTAAACCCCAACACCAGAACCGCATCGGGTTGCAAAGCGTCCAGCACGGTCCTGAACGGTGCTTGTGCTTCCACCCATTGGCGGAACATCGGATTGCCTCGCGGAGCATCCCCCACAAACGTCTGCACAAAATTGTAGAACGCGATCTCTTGAAACAGGCTGGCAATATCGGAATCGTCAATCCATCCCCTCTCCCCTCGAAGCACGTTTGCAATCTTCGTAAAGAACGGGAGCCGGCGATCTTCTTTCGGAAAACATTGCGTATGATACTCGACAACTTCTATGGTCACCTTGTTCTCTGGACAATTCCGCTTTAGCCAGTCGTAGTGCGATTCGCCAAGGACCAATACTCGAACCCCGAACCGACTTTGTCTTCCGTAGCGTTCACCGATCCAAGGGCGAAACCCAACGCCATTAAGCTTTTCCATTTCCAATTCTCCTATTGGTAACGAGATTCTGCGACTACGCCCAGAATAACTTGTTTCTGGGTCTGCACGATGTGAGTCGCCGTCGGGTGGCGCGGGGTTTAGCGGGCGTCCCCGACATGGATGTCGGGGCCGAATCGTACAGGGACGTATTCACAGCGTCCGCTAAATCCCGCGCCAGCCGGCGGCGACGGATCGAAGCCACCAACCACTACAACACACCCAACGAGATTCTGCGGCTACGCTTCGCTTCGCGCAGAATGACGGAGGGAGGGAGCCACTTCGGGCAGGATGGCGGGCATTCGGTTAGAATTTTGTGGGAATTTCTGGTGGAGGCCTTCGATGCCTTTGCGGATGCTTGGATTGAGTCTGTTGCTGATGGCGGGTCAGGTCGGCGCATCCTCGAGCGGGGTGGTGCTGGTTTATCATCATGTGGCTACCGATACGCCGGCTTCGACCTCGATTTCGCCGGCGGACTTTCGCTCGCACCTCGAGTATCTGCGCGATAACGGGTTCAACGTAATCGGGCTCGATGCGATGGTCGAGGCATTGCAATCCGGCGGGGAACTGCCGGACCGGGCTGTGGCGATTACTTTCGACGACGGTTATTCGTCGATATACGAGACTGCTTTTCCGATGCTGCGGTCTTTCGATTTTCCCTTCACGCTTTTTCTGAGCACAGGCCCGATCGATCGGCGGTTGCGGAACTACATGAGCTGGGACCAGATCGGGGAAATGGCGTCCGCGGGCGTCCTGATCGCCAATCACATGGTGGAACACCCGCATATGCTGGAACGGATGGAAGGCGAAAGCGAGGCGTCATGGATAGAGCGCCTGCGGGCCGAATTGTTGCAGGCGGAGCAGACGATCCTGGAACGCACCGGCCAGTCCCACCGTTATCTGGCCTACCCCTATGGAGAGTTCGATCCGGCCATCAAGGACATGCTGCGGGAAGCGGACTTCATCGGATTCGCGCAGAACTCCGGCGCCATCGGGCCGAGTTCGGATTTCCTCGCCCTGCCACGCTATCCGCTGGCGGGAAGTTTTGCCGATCTGGAAAGCGCCAGCCTGAAATTCGCCACCCTGCCCTTCAATGTGCAATTGCTGGAGCCCGAATCACCGGTAACCGATGCGCCCACTCCGGCGGTGACGCTGCAATTTTCGCCCGCGGAAGTTGGCGCTTACGACCTGACGAGCCTGGGGTGCTTCGCCGGCGGACAGCCGATTCCGCTGGTATGGCTGGATCGGGATACGGGCATCGTGCGGCTGGAGCCGGAGACGAGCTTTTCCGGCCGCCGCTGGCGCTATATTTGCACCGCGCCGGACATCGGTTCGCGCAGGTTCCATTGGCACTCGGTCCAGTGGATCAATCCGACGATTCCGGAATAAATTCACAAGAGACTTTGCACAATGTGAGTTGCCGACGGCAACGGTTCGCGCTCATCAGTTGAGCATGCCGATAGCGGTGGCGTAGTCGCCGTCGCGCGCCGTGAGATCGTTCTGCACGATGATCGTCTGCAACTCGTCGACATAGTTGCGGCCGCGCTGGGAGTAGCGATTGAGGCCGAAGGCGAGCACGAGGGAATCGAGTTCCCGCTGCTGCAATTTCATCGTCTGCCGCAATTCGCGGAAGAACTGGTAGCTGTGATGGGTATTGATGTTCAGGAAGTAAGCTTCCATAGCGTCGTGCAAGGTCGCGAAACTACGCACTTCGTGCGTCGCCCCGCTACGCCGCTGCGCGGGCACGATGCCGCAGCCGGGGTCGAAGCACCATTGTCCGAACACGTTGTTGCCTTCGCGTACGAATCTGGAAGTGCCCCAGGCTGATTCGTTGGCTGCCTGGGCCAGCGCCAGGGACGTAGGCACGATGTCGACCCGGAACAACAGTTCATCCAGCCAGGCCTGGCGGGTTCCGTAATCGGTTTCGGCGACTTCGTAACGCGCGGCAATGTCCAGCAGCCAGTCACGCGAAGATGCGGTCAGCGCGCCGCCGTTGCGCAAGGTTCCGTCCATGGCGATCAGGCGCAGCCGGTCCAGCGTGATCAGATGATTCTGTTCGTCGACATAATCCTGAATGAAATCCAGGAACGTTCGTTTTCGTTCGCCGACGGTTTCGGCGAGAGAAAGATCGGGAAAGACGGTCTGCGGCGACGGTGACGGTGTCGATAGAGCTTCGGAAATTGTCAATTCCGTGACTTCCGGTTCCTCCACCATCGTTTCACTGGTGATCCATCCGGCAAAAACGAGCAATCCGGCCGTGACTATCGTTACCAGCAGGTGTTCGGCGACGAAAGCCGGCAGGAGTTCGTTTTTCCTGGTTTTTTCCATGGATCAGCAGTTCCCTGGTTTCTTTGTGCGATCGATCCGCGCCGAACGTGGACGCGGCGGTCAGGCGATTGCCCGGCTGCCGCCCCGGCAGTCGGGCGAACGGGGCGTCGTCTCTTCCCGTTCCCGCCACTCACCGGGGGTATACAGATGGAGCGCGAGAGCATGAATGCCGCCGGCAAGTTCGGCCGACAGCAAGCTGTAGACCTGTTGATGCCTGGCGACACGGCTCATGCCGGCAAAGCGGGACGAAACCACCGTGAGCCTGAAATGCGAATCCGTCGCCGGGCCGCCGTGCATGTGGCTTTCGTTCAGCACTTCGAGAAATGCCGGTTCGAATTCCAGTTTCAGTTTCTGTTCGAGCGCTGTTTGCATGCGATTCAGCATCCCGTTCACGGCGCGGCACTATATACTAAAATCGGTCCTGCGGACAGGGTTTCGCGCTTTGCTTTCTTGAGTTCCCGAGCAGGCGCGCGACCGGTTATGGCCATATCGGCCCCTCTCCGCTGAACTTGACCAAGATTGAATTATAGCGAATACATGCCGATTTCCTGGTATCCCGGACATATGCACAAGGCGCGCAGGGAACTCGGCTCGCTGCTGCGCGGCGCCCGGATCGTAATTGAAGTGCTCGATGCGCGGATTCCAGCGGCAAGTTCCAATCCCCTGCTGGCCTCGATGCGGGGAAACCTGCCGCTCATCCGGGTACTCAACAAGTGCGACCTTGCAGATGACGGCCTTACCGCGGCCTGGCAGACTCATTTCGCCGGATTGCAGGACGGCGCATGCCTGAGTAATGGCAGAGACTCGCCACTGGACCGGAATCGGTTGCTTGAGCAGATTCGGCATTTGGCAGGCGCCTCTCCCGGCGGCAAGGCCGGAAAACCGGGCCGCATTGCGATCGTCGGAATTCCGAACGTCGGCAAATCCTCGCTGATGAACTGGTGTATCGACCGCAAGCTGGCGCGAACCGGCAATACGCCGAGCGTAACCCGGGAACAGCAATTCACGCGTTTCGCCGGGGACTGGACCATGGTCGATACGCCCGGCATGTTGCGGCCCAAACTGGAAGACCAGCATGCCGCGTTTCTCATGGCGAGCATCGGCAGCATCGGCGCAGCAGCCGCCGATACCATGGAAGTGGCCGGATTTTTGGCCGGTCTGCTGCTGGAACGGCATCGGGAGCGGCTCGAGGATCGTTATGGGCTCGAAACATCCGATGCAACTCCGGGAAAGTTATTTGATAGGATTGCCGTTTCGCGCGGGGCGCTGAAAAAAGCCGGCCTCGCCGACCCGGAAAAGGCTGCGGAAATTCTGCTCAACGACTTCCGCGCCGCGAGACTGGGCAAAATCACCCTGGAGTATCCGCCGAATCCCGAAAGCGGGCAGGCCTGACAAACAAATGACCGATACCAGTTCCCATGTTACCGGCGCTGATGAGACCGATCAGGCCGCAAAATCGCACCCTGCCTTTCGCTGGCGCCGGAGCAGCCGGGTCGACTCGCTCAATATCGGCGTAGAAGAGTACGAACATCGCGCTACCGGCGCCTTGCATTACCATCTCGACAGCGAGAGCCCCGAAAACGTTTTCCTGGTGGCTTTCCGCACGGCGCCGATGGATTCGACCGGCGTTGCGCATATTCTCGAACACACCAGTCTCTGCGGCAGCGCCAGGTTTCCGGTGCGGGACCCGTTCTTCATGATGACCCGCCGCTCGCTGAATACCTTCATGAACGCATTCACCAGTAGCGACTGGACCGCCTATCCTTTTGCCAGCAAAAATAGAAAGGACTTCAATAATCTTTTACAAGTGTATATTGATGCTGCATTTTCGCCCAATCTTCATGAGCTGGATTTTGCCCAGGAAGGACATCGGCTCGAATTCGCCGAGGCAGACGACCCGAACAGCGAACTGACGATCAAGGGCGTCGTCTACAACGAAATGAAGGGCGCCATGAGTTCGCCGGTCAGCGTTCTCTGGCATACCATGTGCCGCTACCTGTTTCCGGAAACCACCTATCATTTCAACAGCGGCGGCGACCCGGGAGAGATTCCGAAACTCGGCTACGGTCAACTGCTCGACTTTCACCGCCGGCATTACCACCCGGGCAATTCGGTGTTCATGACCTTCGGCGACATTCCGGCCGGCGATCACCAGGCGCGCTTCGAGGAGTACGCCCTGTCTGCATTCGAAGCGCTTGAAACGAACATCACGATCGCAGACGAATCGCGTTATCCGGCGCCGGTCCGCGTCGAAGAGCGATACTACGCGGAAGAAGAAAACCTCGAGCGCAAGACTCATGTCCTGCTTGGCTGGCTGCTTGGCCGAAGCAGCGAACTCGAAGAACAATTCCGCGCACAACTGCTGGCGAGCGTATTGCTGGACAACAGCGCCAGCCCGTTGCTCAAGGCCCTTGAATCCAGCGATCTGGGCGCCTCGCCTTCTCCGCTATGCGGACTGGAATCCTCCTTTCGCGAAATGAGTTTCATGGCCGGTCTCGAAGGCTGCGCTCCCGACGCCACCGGGCAGGTCGAGCAATTGATCGTCGAAACGCTCAAACAGGTTGCCCGGGAGGGCGTGCCGTTGGAGCAGGTCGAAGCGGCCTTGCATCAACTGGAACTCGATCAGCGCGAAATCACAGGGGGTTCGTATCCCTATGGCCTGCAATTGATCCTGGCAGGACTGCCGGCCGCGATACATCGCGGCGACCCGGTCGCCATGCTCGATCTGGATCCCGTGCTGGCGAAGTTGCGGGAGGCGATTCGCGACCCCGGATTCATACCCGGCCTGGCGCGCGATCTGTTACTCGACAATCCGCACCGCGTCACGCTCACACTGGTTCCGGATCCCGAACTCGAGGCGCGCAGGACCGCGGCCGAAAAGCGGCGGCTGGCAAGAATTCGCGATTCGCTGCAACAGGATGAGAAGGCAAGAATCATCGAACGCTCGCGCCTGCTCGAGGAACGGCAGATGCAGGCGGACGATCCGGAAATCCTGCCGAAAGTCGGACTTGAAGACGTTCCGGCGGAAATGAGCGAGCCGCAGCGCCAGACCCTGCGCCTGCCCGATGGCGATGCCGTCAGCTTTTACGCCCAGGGAACCAATGGCCTGGCCTATCAGCAGATCGTCTTCCACCTGCCGCGGCTGGAAGAGGATTTGCTCGATTGTCTGCAACTGTACGCGGCCTGCCTCGGCGAACTCGGCGTCGGGGAAAGGGATTACGCCGCGGTCCAGACCTGGCAGTCCCGCATCTGCGGCGGCATCGACAGTTTCAGCAGCATCCGGGCGCATCTCGGCGACGTGCAATCGAATCACGCCCTTTTTACCGTTTCTTCCAGGTGCCTGATCGACAAGCACGCGGAGCTTGCCGATCTAATGCACGCCACGATCCGGGAATTGCGTTTCGACGAGGGCCGCCGCCTGAAGGAGCTTGTTGAACAAATTATGGCGCGCAAGGAAAACAGCATAACTTCCCAGGGCCACAATCTGGCCATGAGCCTCGCGTGCAGCCGGATGAGTCCGGCCGCCCAGCTTGCGCACAATACCAGCGGGCTGGAGAGCATCCGGCGCTTGCGGGAACTGGCGCGCGAAATACCGGAAACCGGAGCGCAGCAAGACCTGCTTGCGCGGTTCGCTCATTTGCATCGGCAAATTGTCGATAGCGAGCGGCAGTTCCTGCTGATCGCGGAACCCGAGCACCGCGACCGCCTGCTGGACGAACTGGCGGCAACCTGGTCGGGCCCCGCAAAGAGCGGCGCGGACGGCAAACTCGCCCTGCCCTCGCTGCGCGAACGCGCGTGCGAAGTCTGGACCACGGCGACCTCGGTGAATTTCTGCGCCAAGGCCTGGCCTACGGTCCCGGGCGATCATGAAGACAATCCCGTGCTGCACGTGCTCGGCCGCTTCATCAACAACGGCTTTCTGCATCGCGCGATCAGGGAACAGGGCGGCGCCTACGGCAGCGGGGCCGGTCAGAATTCCAACACAGCCGTGTTTCGATGCTTTTCCTATCGCGACCCGCGGCTGAACGAAACACTGGGGGATTTCGATCGGGCGCTGGACTGGGTATTGCAAGGGAAGCACAAGGAAAGTCAGTTGGAAGAGGCGATTCTCGGCGTGATCGCTTCGATGGACAAACCGTCCTCTCCCGCGGGCGAGGCGAAAATCGCCTTTTATGACAATCTGTTCGGCCGCAGCCTTGAGCAGAGGCTGGTCTTCCGCAAGCGGGCGCTCGCCACTACGCTGGCGGATCTCAAGACGGTAACGGAACGCTATTTCAATTCCGATGCCGCAAGTTACGGCCTCATTACCAGCCGGGAAGCGGCGAACTCCCTGCAACTCAAGGACTTGCGCGTCGTCAATCTGTAAACAAGGCGATCGCGCGCGGCCGATTGAAAATTTTTTGTCCTGCGGGGAACTTTTGCGGCAAGGGTGTGTCTGAGAGTGCGTAGGTGGATTTTGTCCAGCAGTATCGGACCTTGATTCATTTATCTCTCCCTTGATAGAACGTTGGCCCGGTACGCAAGTACCGGGCCTTTTTTTTGAATTTCCCTTATACTGGCAACGTTTGGCCGCAGTATTGCGGCCTCTTTTTAATTGGCCTCATGAAACCGACCGATATCAGCAATCCGGACTACTTTCACAAGGTGGTCGATTGTCAATGGGCGTGCCCCGCGCATACGCCGGTGCCGGAATACATCCGGCTGATCGCCGAGAAGCGCTATACGGACGCCTACATGATCAACTGGGAATCCAATGTCTTCCCGGGAATTCTCGGCCGGACCTGCGATCGGCCCTGCGAGCCCGCTTGCCGACGCGTCCGGGTCGAGGAGCAGCCGGTGGCGATCTGCCGGCTCAAAAGAGTGGCGGCCGACTACAAGTCCGACATACAAGCCCGATTGCCGAAGATTCCGAAAAAGAAAAACGGCAGGCATATCGCCCTCGTCGGCGCCGGTCCTGCTTCGCTGACCGTGGCCCGGGATCTGCTGCCCCTCGGTTACGAGATAACCCTCTTCGACCGGGACGACGCGTCCGGCGGCGCCATGCGCACGCAGATTCCGCGTTTCCGCCTGCCGGTGGAGGTGCTCGAGGAAGAACTGAACTATATCCTCGATATGGGCATCAATTGCCGTTTCGGTACTGAAATCACCAGCATGAAGGAGTTGCTTGCAGAAGATTTCGACGCGATTTTCGTCGGCACCGGCGCTCCGCTCGGCAAGACTCTCAAGCTGCCCGGCCATGAAGAAGCCGCAGCGAACATTCATACCGGAATCGAATGGCTGGCGAATGTCGCCTTCGAGCATATCGATTCCATCGGCGAAACCGTGATCGTGCTCGGCGGCGGCAATACCGCCATGGATTGCTGCCGCAGTTCCAAGCGGCTCGGCGGCAAGGACGTCAAGGTCGTGGTGCGCAGCGGCTTCGATGAGATGAAGGCCTCGCCCTGGGAAATCGAAGACGCCATGAACGAGGATATTCCCATCCTCAACTTTTGCGTACCCAAGCGTTATTTGCTCAAAGACGGCAAACTGTGCGGCATGGAATTCGAAAAAGTGCGCCGGGAATACGACGAGAACGGCAAGCGGCTGCTGATTCCGACCGGCGAAGATCCGCTGGTTCTGCCTTGTGACGACGTATTGTGCGCGATCGGTCAGGACAACGCCTTTCCCTGGATCGAACGCAATCTCGGCATCGAATTCGATCGCTGGGAACTGCCCGTGCTCAACCAGACCACGTTCCAGTCCACCAACGAGAAAGTGTTCTTCGGCGGCGACGCCGCGCTCGGGCCCGACAATATCATCACCGCCGTGGCGCACGGGCACTCCGCCGCGCTTTCGATCCATCTGCTATGCGAAGGCCAGGACGTGAACGACCGTCCCGGCGACCTGACCACGCTCGACAGCCAGAAGATGGGCATCCATCAATGGTCCTACGACAACGACATCAGCCACGACGTGCGCTATATCGTGCCCCATGCTTCCAAGGAGAAGACACTCAACGACATCAATGTCGAAGTGGAACTCGGCTTCGACGAGGAACTGGGTTTTGCCGAAACCCAGCGGTGCCTGAATTGCGACGTGCAGACCGTATTCACGGCAAAAACCTGTATCGAATGCGACGCCTGCGTCGATATCTGCCCGACCGACTGCATCACCTTCACGGCAAACGGCGCGGAAAAGGATCTGCGCCAGCGTCTGTTGGCGCCGGCGGAAAACCTCGAACAGGATCTGTACGTTTCCGACACCCTCGGCACCGGACGCATCATGGCCAAGAACGAAGACCTCTGCCTGCATTGCGGACTGTGCGCCGAACGTTGCCCGACTTCCGCCTGGGACATGCAGAAATATCTATACAACACGGCCAAAGCGGTTAACGCATGAGCAAGCGCAAATCCGCAAAGACCTCGAAGCGTCTTTCCGGAGTCAACAATTTCGTCGTCAAGTTCGCGAACGTGAACGGTTCCGGCTCGGCCAGCGCCAACAACCTGTTCGCCAAATCGATCTTCCGCATGGGCATTCCGGTAAGCCCCCATAATATCTTTCCATCCAATATCCAGGGCCTGCCCACCTGGTACGAAGTGCGCATCAACGACAAGGGCTACCTCGGACGCAGGGACGGCGTGGACCTCATGGTCGCGGTAAACGAGCAGACCATTGTCCGGGACATCGAATCGGTGCTGCCGGGCGGCTATGTGCTTTACGATTCGTCCAAGGCGCTCCGGCCCCTGCGCAAGGACGTGAATTTCCTGCCGATCCCGCTGAAGGAAATCTGCCTGCGAGAGTTCGAGCATCCGGGACAACGCCAGTTGTTTCAGAATATCGTCTACGTGGGCGCCCTGGCGGCCTTTCTGTCGATCGATTTCGAAGTTCTCACGAACATGGTCAGTCAGCAGTTCCGCGGCAAGGAGAAGCTCATACTGCCGAACGTTCATGCGTTGGAACTCGGCTACCACTACGCCAATGACAATTTCGACTGCCCGCTGCCGATCCGGCTGAAACCTTCGCGCAAGGCCAAGGGCAAGATACTCATGGACGGCAATACCGCGATCGGCCTGGGCTGTGTCTATGGCGGCGCGACCGTCGCTTCCTGGTATCCGCTGACGCCATCGACTTCGGTAGTCGATGCGTACGGCAAATTCTGCAAGCGCATGCGAATCGACCCCGGCACCGGCAAGAGAAAATTCTCCATCGTGCAGGCCGAAGACGAACTCGCCGCCATCGGCATCGCCATCGGCGCGAGCTGGAACGGAGCACGCGCGTTTACCGCATCGAGCGGTCCGGGCGTATCGCTGATGCAGGAATTTCTCGGCCTGGCCTATTTCGCCGAAGTTCCCGTGGTGCTGTTCAACATCCAGCGCGTGGGCCCTTCGACCGGCATGCCGACCCGGACCCAGCAAGGCGATCTGCTGACCTGCGCCTTTGCCTCCCACGGCGATACCCGGCACATATTGCTGTTTCCGTCGACCCCCAAGGAGTGTTTCGAATTCGCCGCAAGTTCCTTCGACATCGCGGACAGGCTGCAGACTCCCGTAATCGTCATGAGCGACCTTGAACTCGGCATGAACGATCATGTCTGCGATCCGCTGGAATGGGACGATGCGCGCAAGTACGACCGCGGCAAGGTATTGAGCGCGGAAGCGCTCGAAGAGATCGAAAAATACGGCCGCTATGCCGATGTCGACGGCGACGGCATTCCCTGGCGCACGTACCCCGGCGCCCATCCCGAAAAGGGCAGCTATTTCACGCGTGGCAGTTCCCATGACGCCATGGCCGCGTATACCGAAGACGGCAACGTCTACGCTGAAGTGATGGATCGGCTGGCAAAGAAATTCGCCGGTTCGCTGAAATATCTGCCGCAGCCGGAAATCGAGTCCGAAGGCAACAAGCGCGGCATGATCTATTTCGGCACCACCGCCAGCGCCATTCCCGAAGTGCACGACAAGCTCGCGAAACGGGGCATCATGCTCGACACCATGCGAATCCGTTCGTTCCCGTTCCACGAGGAAGTCACGCGCTTCATCGACGAGCACGAACTCGTCTACGTGATCGAACAGAATCGCGACGCCCAGTTGAAAAGCCTGCTCAAGATCGAGTGCAACGCCACCGACGAAAAAATGCACTCGATCCTGAGCTATAGCGGCGTGGTCACGAGCGCCGACTGCATCGAATCGGCGATTCTGGAAGACCTGTCCGAAATGTCGAAACTGGCCTCCGCCTGACCGGTGATCGAACCATGAGCTACTTTCCATGAGTTACATTGTCAAACCACGATTCCACCATCCGGGACTCCAGAAGAACGACCTGGGCTATACCCGGCGGGACTATGAAGGCACGCTGACCACCTTGTGCGGCGGTTGCGGCCACGACTCGATCAGCGCCGCCATCATTCACGCGGTGCATGACATGTCGCTGGCGCCCCATCAGGTCGCCAAGGTGTCCGGCATCGGCTGTTCGTCCAAGATTCCCGCGTATTTTCTCGAAAGGTCCCATGGCTTCAATTCGGTCCATGGACGCATGCCTTCGATCGCGACCGGCGCCAATCTGGCAAACCGCGAGTTGTATTACATCGGCATCTCAGGCGACGGCGACACGGCGTCCATCGGGCTCGGCCAGTTCTGTCATATCGTTCGCCGCCGCATCAACATGCTCTACATGGTGGCCAATAACGGCACCTACGGTCTCACCAAGGGTCAACTTTCTGCAACGGCGGATCCCGGCTCAAAGACCAAGTTCGGCGAGGAAAGCCAGTACGACAATATCGATCTGGTGAGCCTGGCCATCGATCTCGGCGCGAGTTTCGTGGCGCGCAGCTTTTCCGGGGACAAGGAACAGCTCGTGCCGCTGATCCAGGCGGGCCTGAGTCATCGCGGCTTTGCGTTCATCGACGTGATTTCGCCTTGCGTGACTTTCAACAACACGCCCTTCTCCACCCATGGCTACAAGAACACCTGGGAAAACAACGTAGTTTTAAGCGAGATCGATTTCGTTCCCATGCGCAAGGAAATCACCGCCAGGTATTCCGCCGGAAAGGAAAAGGAAATCACCTTGCATGACGGCTCGGTCATTCATCTGCACAAGACAAGCGGCGATTACGACCCCTATGATCGCGAGAACGCCTTGTACCACGTGAACGAATACAAGAAGCAGGGCAAGATCGCGACGGGGCTGCTCTACATCAATCAGTCGCAATCCGATCTGCACGAACTGAACGACACCGTCGACAAGCCCTTCAACCGCCTGAACGAACACGATCTTTGCCCGGGCGGAGACGTGCTGCAGGACATCAACGAAACTTTCATGTAGCGCGGCTTGACTTGATCAGTTCATACGCCGCCTTGATCTCCTGGGCCTTGCGCGTGGCGATGTCCATCATTTCATCGGGCAGGCCCTTGGCAACGAGTTTGTCGGGATGATGCTGATTCATTTGCCGGCGATAAGCCTTCTTCAGTTCGGCATCGCCCGCCCCTTCGCTTACGCCAAGCAATTTGTACGCCGCCCGCAATTGCTCTTCGCTCGATTCGGTCTGCGCGAACTGGGCCTGCCCTGAAATTCTCCCCAGCAGTTGATCGAGTTGCCGTGGCGAGAAACCGAGTTGGGTGGCGATGCTTTGCAGCAGATTCCGCTCCCTGGCGTCGAGTTTGCCGTCGGCAAACGCCGTCGCGATGACGATTTCCAAAAACATCTGCAGCAATGTGCTGCGCCGGGCCGCTTCCTGCCGAAACTGGTCAAGCACCTGGAAAAGAGGAAATCCGTCCTGTTTGCCTGCATTGAACAGGTCGATCGCGACCTGACGCTGCCGCGGCGACAGCCGCATCTGCTCCATGACGCGCTCGGCGAGTTCGACTTCATGCCTGCTGACATGTCCATCCGACTTGGCGATATAGCCCATGACGGAAAATGTCGCGGTGAAGAAAGCGGTCTGGACCCGCTCGGTGCTGCCCCGGCCGAGAAAATCGCCTGAGCCGACGGAATCGAGGCCGGTATCGAAATAGTTACCGAGAACGGCGCCGAGCAGCGCGCCAAGCGGACCGCCGAGCATGAAGCCGAAAGTTCCGCCGACGACTTTTCCCCACCAACTCATTGCTAGCTCCGTTCCAGAAAATCCATGAACTCCTGTTCATTCAGAATCCTGATTTCCAGCTCCTCGGCCTTGGTCAACTTTGAGCCAGCGCTCTCGCCGGCGACGACGCAACTCGTTCGCGCCGATACGCTGCCGGCAACCTTGGCGCCGAGAGCGACGAGTTTCGCCTTGGCTTCGTTGCGGGTCAACCGTTCCAGCGTGCCTGTAAGCACGAAAGTCTGACCAGCCAGGGGCAGGCTGTCTCGTGTTCCGGTTTCCTCCGCGGGCCAGTTCACCCCGGCTTCGCGCAAGGCCGTGATCAACTCCAGGTTTTCGGAATTGTCGAAAAACTCGCGGATATGCCTTGCCACGACCTCGCCTACGTCCGGAACTTCCTGCAATGCTTCGGCATCCGCGTTCATCAAGGGTTCCAGATCGCCGAAATGCGCCGCGAGCGCCGCGGCCGTGGCGTCTCCCACTTCGCGAATTCCCAGGGCTATGAGAAAACGGGGCAGACTGGTGTTTCTGCTTTTCTCTATCGCCGAAACCAGATTTTCGGCCGATTTCGGTCCCATTCTCTCGAATGCCGCCAATTCTTCGGCGGACAGCCGGTAGAGATCGGCCACATTCTTCACGGTTCCCGAATCGACGAGTTGTTCAATCAGCTTCTCGCCCAGCCCCTCGATATCCATCGCCGTGCGCGAAGCGAAATGTCCGACCGATTGCCGGCGCTGGGCCGGACAGATCAGACCGGCGTTGCAGCGGTATTGTATATCGCCGTCGAGTTCCACGGGCGAGTTGCACGCAGGGCAAGCCTTCGGCATTTCCACTTCGCCGCGCTCGTCTCCCTGCTCGATCACCTGAACGATCTGCGGAATGACGTCGCCGGCCCGGCGCACGATGACGGTGTCTCCGACGCAAAGCCCGAGCCTTTCGATTTCGTCCATGTTGTGCAGGGACGTATTGGAGACCGTGACGCCGCCGACGAATACCGGCTCGAGGCGGGCGACCGGCGTAATCGTTCCCATGCGTCCGACCTGGAAATCGACGGCGAGCACCTTGGCGCTTTTTTCCTCTGCGGGGAATTTCCAGGCGATCGCCCAACGCGGGCTGCGGGCGGTCTGCCCGAGTTCCCGCTGCAGGTCCAGGCGATTGATCTTGATGACCGCACCGTCGATTTCGTAGTCGAGATCCGGGCGTTTTTCGAGCAGTCGGCGGCAATATTCCAGGCATGCGTCGGCGCCGGTGCAGAGCTGGCGGTCGGCATTGGTTTTCAGGCCCCATTGGTCGAGCAGGTCAAATGTCTCGAACAGCGTTTCCGGCAGGTCGAGACCTTCCGCGACGCCGAGGCTGTAGCAATACATCTGCAAGGGGAGCCTGGCGGTATTGCGCGAATCGAGTTGGCGGATGGCGCCCGCCGCGGTATTGCGCGGGTTGACATAAGTCCTGTCCTCTTCTTCCCTGGCCCGTTCGTTCAATGCGGCAAATCCCTGCTTGCCCAGAAAGACTTCGCCGCGAATCTCGATTCTTGTGCCGGTGAGATCCGATCCCTCAAGGCGCAGGGGAATGTCATGAATCGTACGGACGTTATGCGTGATGTCTTCGCCGTTTACGCCGTCCCCGCGAGTCGCGCCGCGTTCAAGAACGCCGTCGCGGTACACCAGGCTGACCGCGACACCGTCAACCTTGGGCTCGCAGCAATATTCGATGGCGCCTTCAATCCCCGCCCGCTTCAGGGTGCGTGTTTCGAATTGAACGAACTCTTCCTCGCTAAAGGCTTTTTCCAGCGACAACATGGGAATTTCATGACGGACTTCGACAAATCCGGGCAGCGGTTCGCTGCCTACGCGTTGGGTTGGAGAATCCGGGCTTTGCAGACCGTATCGGGTTTCGAGTTCTTCCAGTTTCGCCAGCAGGGCGTCGAACTCGGCATCGGTAATCCGGGGCCGATCCAGCGTATGGTATTGGCGATTGTGAAATTCGATCTGTTCCCGGAGAGAGTCGACTTCCCGCCTGACCGAGGCAGGCGCATCGTCCGGGATACTCACGGCAGGCCTAGATCCCGTTGCTTACCGACGGCGAACCGGTTGTTCCCATATCGAATTCGCGGATGCGCCGCCGCGCCTGCTCGATTCCCTGGGCGGTCATTTCCTGCCGCCTGGAATCGAGCAACCGGCCGTCCAGCGCTTCGGCAAGCCGGCGCGCTACCGTCAGCATCTGTTCAAAGGCGAGCAGATTGTTGATCGGCGCCGGCAGCAACATGAACATGCTGATTCCGGGGGTGCTGAAATCGTCTATCGCTCCAGCATCGAACGTACCGGGGTTGACGATGTTCGCGACGCGGAAAATGGGCTTGCCGTCCTCCCGATTGCCTTCGGTCTTGCTGAGGATCTTCATCTGGTCATGCCTCAGACCTGCGGCATGGAGAAAGTCCCACAGTTCCCGCCCGTTGAATTCGCGATCTTCGCCGGCAATCACATTGATCGTAATGATCCTGTCCGCGCTGATCTCTTCCGATTCGATTTCGGCGTCCGCTTCAACTTCAGGCTTGCTTTCGGCTTGTTCCGCGGTTTTGAGGGGCTTCGGGGAATCGCTTCCGATTCGCTCTCCGGCCGTTATCGAAACGGCGCCAAGTTCCATATCGAAATCGGATTGCTCCCGGTCCTTTCCATTCGACTTGAGTAATTCCTCAATGGGAGCCACCGCAACCGGGTCGAGCAGTACCGGCACGTTGTCCCCGGCAAGCGGATCTTCCGCATCGGATTCTGTATGAACCGCGGCCTGCTCCGGCGCGGACTCCCCGGTTTCATCCGTCGGTACGACTCGGGCTCCGCCATTGGGAAGTTCGGAAAACTCCGGATCCTCCAGCTCCGCTTCCGGGGGCATCGACTTGTCGATGGATAGACGAATCTGTCCCTTTCGGCGGCGATGGATGACGTACACCGCGCGCAGGAGCGAAAAAAGGATCAATAGCGCAAGGATAAGTATCAGGAGTTCACGCAAGTCTGTCATTTGTCCACAACCACACGTTCCTGAATTGTTGTTCGGGTCATTTGCTATATCCACCGGTTGGGTGAATTTCTTTAGCAAAAAATTCCTAACTCGTCGCCATTTCGGCGGCTTCGTCGATATCGACGCTGACAACCCGGGAAATGCCCGCTTCCTGCATCGTGATGCCGAGCAGTTGATTGGCGGTTTCCATCGAAATCTTGTTGTGGGTGACGAGAATGAATTGCACGCGCGCCGCCAGTTCCCGCAGGAGGGCGGAGAAACGATTGGTGTTGGTATCGTCGAGCGGCGCGTCGACCTCGTCGAGCATGCAAAACGGCGAAGGATTGAGCTGGAAGATGGTGAATACCAGGGCGATGGCGGTCATCGCTTTCTCGCCACCGGAAAGCAGATGGATGCTCACGTTCTTCTTCCCCGGCGGCCGCGCCATGATGGTCACGCCGGCATTGAGCAGATCTTCGCCGGTCAACTCGAGCCAGGCCTGGCCGCCGCCGAACAGGCGGGCAAAAAGGCCTTTCAACCCCTGATTGATGTCGTCCAGCGTGGCGCCGAAACGGGACCGGGTCTCGCCGTCGATCTTTCTCATCGCGTCTTCCAGTGTGGACAAGGCCTTTTCGAGTTCGTCGTTCTGCTTGTCGAGCCAGACCTTTCGTTCCGATTGCTGTTCGAATTCTTCCGCCGCCGCCAGATTGACCGCGCCGATCCGCTGGATGCGGCCATCGAGTTTTTCCAGTAATTCTTCGCAGGACTGCGCGGTCTGATCTTCGGGAAGATCGTCGAGAACCTGCCGCGGACTCAATCCGGCCTGTTCGAGTCTGGCAAGCAGGTCTTCGCTTTTCACCGCGGCGCGTTCGTTCTCGATGCGATGGCGCTGGATTTCCTCCAGGACGCCGGTATGACGCTGCTGCAACTGCCGGCGCGTCAATTCCCGGGCTTTCAGCTTCTCTTCGGCTGCCTCAAAAGCGGTCCTCGCTTCGCGCAATTCCTTTTCGACATCGGCTGCCTGCTTCAGCTTTTCCTGCAATTGCTTCCGCAATTGCTCGCCGGGCTCCCTGGTTTCCTCCAACTGGGCCTCCAGGGTCCGGATTCTTTCCGCGTCGCGCTGGACCTGAACCGCCATGCGGTCCATGTTCTCTCGGGTCGATTTCAATTGCGTGCCGAGTTCGTTCTTCTTCAGGGCAAGTTTGTGCAATTCGTCCTTGTCGCTGGCTGCACGGGTCCGTTGCTCTTCAAGCTGTTTTCGATCTTGCTCCCGTTCGCGCGCGTATTCCTGTCGGCGTCCGGCGTCCGCCTTCATCTGGTCGCGCGCTTCCTGAAGGCGCCGGCCCGATTCTTCCGCGCTGGCCCGATCCAGTTCGATCTGTCCCCGCAACTCACCGAGCTCCGCTTCAATCCGTTCACGACGCTCGATATTTCCCTTTATGCGGGTGTTTTCGGCCGAGATTTCCGCACGAATCCTTTCCAGGTCCGCGGTCTTCTTATGCAAGAGTTCCAGGCATCGTTCGCGTTCTTCTTCCGCCGCGGCCAGCGTCCGGCGAAACTGTTCGCGCTGTTTTTCGAGCTTGCCGGATTTTTCTTCCATCGAAACGATCTCGGCTTGCAGACTGTCGATTACCGATTGCCGCAGGACGACGGATTGCTCCCGGTCGGCCTTGCCGATCCGGATCCAGCCTGTGGCGATCCATACCCCTTCGGGGCAGATCACGGACTCTCCCGCCCGCAATTTGCCTCGCACCGCCAGGGCCTCTTTCAGACTTCCGGCGCCATGCACGGCGCGCAAGAGATCGTTGAGCGGCCGGCTGCTTTCGACCTTGCCGGCTAATGGCGGCGGCAGGTCTTTCCTCGCCTCCACCGAGGTGGCGTCTCCAGCATCGAGCAAGGTCAGATCCGCCCTGGGCAGATCTGCAAGCAGCGAATCAGGCAATTCGTCCAGGCAGATTCCGCGCAGGCGGTCTCCCAGCACGAATTCCACAGCAGTTTCCCAGCCCGGTTCGATCCGCAGGGATTCGCCGAGCCTGGAAGAACCTTCCAGGCCTTGCTTCTTCAGCCATTCCGCAGGCGCCGTGTCGTCGCTGCCGAGCGCCGCCTGCTGCAAGGCGTCAAGCGAAGCCTTTCGCCCGCCGGCTTCCCGGATTCCCGAACGGACACGATCTAGTTCTTCGCCGCTAGCCGCGAGCAGTTTTCGCGTACTCTCCAATTCGGCCGCCGCTTCGCCATGACTGCCGCGCAAGCGTTCCAGTTCCTCTTCCAGTTCGGACGCCTGCCGCTCCCGGCCGGCAATGTCACCGGGCTCCGTATCGAGTTCGGCCAATTCGGTTTGCAAACGCTCCCGGCTCTGGCGCGCACGCTCGATGCTGTTTTCGAATTGGCGGATCCTGGACTGTTCGACTTCGGCGGTCTGGCGCGGCGTTTCCGCTTCGAGGCTGAAGTCGTCCCATTGCCGCTGGCTTAACTGCTGGCGGCTTTCCGTTTCCCCGGCGAGACGCGAAGATTCGCTTTCCCTCTCTTCGGCCGCCGCCACGTCGACCGAGATCTGTTCGAGTTCCCGCTCGATCCGGGTCACACGGGCCAGGTCGGAATCGAGTTCGTCCGAAGTCTGGCGCCATTCGCCGCGGGTCTTTTCCAGATCCCCGCCAAGTTGCGCGACTTTCTCGCTGTGATGTTCTATTGACTGCTCGATGCGCGCAATGTCGTTGCCGATCTGGATACTCCTGCCCTGGATGTCGGAAACGCCGGCATTCAGTTCCGCATTGTGCGCCCGGCTCTGTTCGATGGCGGATTCCTCCTCGAGTTGACCTGCCGCGACTTTCTCCTTGCGGGTTTCCAGTTCAGCCAGGGTCCGCTCGAATGCATTCATTTCCTGCGCCAGGCCCTGCCACTGCAACGCGTGCAACCGGGCTTCGACGGTTCGCTGCTCTTCCATCAGCTCCCGGTAGCGCTGGGCCGCCCGCGACTGCCGCTCGAGATGTTCAAGTTGCCGCTGCAACTCGCCGCGCACGTCCGCCAGCCGCTCCAGGTTCTCGCGGGTCCTGGCAATGCGCGCCGCGGTTTCCTTGCGCCGTTCGCGATATTTCGAGATGCCTGCTGCCTCCTCGATATAGACCCGCAATTCTTCCGGCCTGGACTCGATCAGGCGGCTGATCATGCCTTGCTCGACGATGGAATAACTGCGCGGGCCGAGTCCGGTGCCGAGAAAGAGTTCGGTGATGTCCCGCCGCCGGCATCGCGTTCCGTTGAGCGAGTAAACCGATTCGCCGCCCCGTTCGACTTTCCGCTTGATCGAGATTTCCGCGTAGCCGGCGTATTCGCCTTGCAGGCGGTTGTCCGGATTGTCGAAGACGAGTTCCACCGAGGCGAGACCGACCGCATTCCGGACCGCAGAACCGTTGAAGATGACGTCGGCCATCTGTTCACCGCGCAGGTTTCGCGGCGAACTTTCGCCCATGACCCAGCGCACTGCGTCGATCACGTTCGACTTGCCGCAGCCGTTGGGTCCGACTACGGCGCAGATGTTCGAAGGGAAGTTGATGGTGGTAGGGTCAACGAATGACTTGAAACCGGCCAATCTGATGCATTTCAGTCGCATGAATCGTCTTGCCTGTCTTTGTTCCCGCCCGACTGCCGAGCTTGCGCCGGTATCCTTGTTTCTTGAAATCGACAGGTACGCGCCAGAGTGTAACCGAATTGCCCGAAAACCCGCCAGTCATGCTGACGTTTCTTCCCGGAAATCACTCGAATGTCGCGCTGATGTCAACCTGATGTCGTGGTAAACGCAACCATGACAACGTTTACCCTCGCTTATAATCGGTATCGGGGAGGCAAAGCCGGCACACACAAAAATCGGGGCCGGCAAAGCCAGCGCAATACGATCGGCGGCTTCCAGGAGGGGAACAAATGCTCAGAATCGACTTGCCGCGGGAACTCGAAAACGAACTTACGCTGCTCGCCGCACTCACCGGCAAATCGACCCAGTTTCACGTTCGGCAGGCGATCCTGGAATATCTCGAAGACCTCGACGACCGTATAGTGGCCGAAAAATGGCTCGAAGAGTCGCTGGCGACGGAAGATGGCGGACCGGACGGGACTCGAACCCGCGACCTCCGGCGTGACAGGCCGGCATTCTAACCGACTGAACTACCGGTCCGTTTTGAGACGTCAGCCCGACCGGGGATGACTTTGGTGGGTGGTGAGGGATTTGAACCCCCGACATTCGCCTTGTAAGGGCGACGCTCTCCCAACTGAGCTAACCACCCGAGCTCAGGCGAACGCGAATTGTACTCGCTTGGCGTGTTCTGTCAACAAAGGCCGGGGCATCGAGCGGGACTTGTGGCAAAATGCCCATTCGCCTGAACGGCCCGGCGCCCGGCGGCGCCATCGCGCTATGAAAATCTATAAGGAATTTCGGATCGAGGCGGCTCATCGCCTGCCAAATCTGCCTGCGGAACACAAGTGCTCGCGCCTGCACGGGCATTCGTTCCGGATCGCTGTAACGGTGGAAGGTCCACTACAACAGCCACAAGGCTGGGTTCAGGATTTTGCCGATATCGCCGACGCCTTCCAGCCCCTGTTCGAGCAACTCGATCATCGCTATCTGAACGAGATCGAGGGGCTTGAGAATCCCACGAGCGAAAACCTCGCGATCTGGATCTGGGAGCGGCTGAAAGCTTCCCTGCCCGGCCTGGCCGAAGTCGAAGTCCGCGAAACCTGCACCAGCGGCTGCCGGTACACTGGGTGAGGCCCGGTCGGCGAAGCCGACAAAAAGCAACGCTTTTTGAGGGCCGAACGACTTGCCATGGATGGCAAGGCCGGGGGTCGGAGAAACCACCAACGCCGCGCCAGGGATGGCATGTACAATCCAATTCGACGAGGGACTGCCCGCCCCGGCGCGTTAACCACTATCCCTGCCCGGACGTTGTATGGGCAAGAACCGAGGTATCTTGCCGACGGCAGGCACCTGCAGGGCAATTCAAATCAACCTGGAAAATTGGAGCAGGAATATGGAAGCGACAGTAGAAGCTATCGTAATACCAACCGTGGTTTTCGGCGCTCTGGTGCTGATCGTATGGCTTACCGGAAAAGTCAGACTGTATAGAATCGAGAAGCAAGTTGAACTTCAGCAGCAATTGCTAACGAAATTCGAATCGGCAGGAGAACTGGCCGAGTTCCTGTCTACTGAAAGTGGCAAACAATTCATGCGGCAATTTGATTCTAAGCCTCACCGGGGAATTCTGATTACACTTTCATTCGGTATCGTCTTATCTTTCGTGGGATTGGTTTTGCTGGGGCTTATACCCTTCCGCGCAGGCGATCTCTACCAAGGAGGGATCATGCTCGCGTTTGGACTGGGTCTAGTAGCCGCGGCCGCGGTCTCAAGGCGTCTATCGGTACAATGGGAAAAAGAATCCCGCAACGGGTACTGATATCCGGATATGGACGAAGCCGCTTTTCGCGAGGTTCATGCGCAAACGGCCCGGCGGCTTCGCGCCTTCCTGATCTCGGCGCTGAAAGACCCGCCGCTGGCGGACGACTTGCTGCAAGAGGCCTATATCCGCCTGCTCCGCGCGGACTTGAAGGACGCGAACATACACCAGGTTCGCTCTTATCTTTACAAGACCGCGCTGAGCCTGGTGGCGGATCACGGACGCAAATTGACCCGGCAAAGGAGATTGCGCGAGAGCTTGCCAGAGCCGGAGCCGGATCGCCCGCGGCCCGACTTGAGTATCGATATGCAGCGCCTGTTTGATAAGCTGGCGCCGAGGCAACAGGCCCTGCTCTGGCTTGCCTACGTGGAAGGGGCGAGTCACCGCGAGATTGCGGGCGCGCTGGAAATACGCGAATCGGGGGTACGGGTGGCGCTGTTCCGGGCGCGCGGAAAAATGGCGCAGATTCTCGAAAAACATGGCTGGAATGCGGGAGAAACAACATGAATGTCGATTCATGCCCGAAGTCCGAAGCAGTCGTTCAGGCCGTTCGCTCGAACAATTGGCCCGACAGCTTGCGAGCTCATATCGATCGTTGCAAGTCCTGCCGCGAGACCAGCCAGGTGGCCTCCTGGATGGCGCGGATGGCCGAAAGTTTTGAATCGATTCCGGGCGAATTACCCGACCCGGAATTGATATGGCTCAAGGCGAAGATCAACAGGCGCTCGCAGTTGCCGGCGCGGGCGCTGCTTCCGCTCAAGGCCGGCGGTCTGTTTGGGGCGGCCGGACTCAGTTTGCTGCTCGCGACCGTGCCGGAAAGTGCGTGGAACAGGATTCAGGCGTGGCAGCCGGTAGAACTCTCGATCACGCAATTGCAGGAATTGCTGGTCGCCACGTCGGCGACTTTCTGGTGGATTCCCCTCGCCGCCGTCTTATTGTTTCTGTTCGTATTCACTACCAGCGAAGTCTGAAGGCCACGGCGCAATATTGCCTCGCCGGCACGGGCGAGGCATGCCTCGCCCCTACGGCTCCAGCGGTAACTGCCATTCTATGACTTCCTTGCCCTGTTCCCGCAGATAATCGTTCGCCCGCGAGAAATGCCGGCAGCCGAAAAATCCCCGGTCGGCCGAGAAAGGCGAAGGATGCGGCGCGGCCAGCACGAGATGGGTGTCCCTATCGATGATCGCTCCCTTGCGCTGGGCGTAGGCGCCCCAAAGCATGAACACCAGCCCGCTGCGTTTCTCGTTGAGGCATTGCACGATGCGGTCGGTGAATTGCTCCCAGCCCTTGCCCTGATGCGAGGCCGCGCGCCGGGCTTCGACCGTGAGCACGGCGTTCAGCAGGAGCACGCCCTGCCCCGCCCAATATTCCAGGCAGCCATGCCCCGGGATTGTGAAGTCGAGGTCGGTTTGCAATTCCCGGAATATATTCTGCAACGAAGGCGGTGCGGCGATTCCCGGTGGCACCGAAAAGCAGAGGCCGTGGGCCTGGCCCGGTCCGTGATAAGGGTCCTGGCCGAGGATGACGACCTTGACCGCGTCGAAGGGCGTCGAGTCGAGCGCGTTGAAGATATTGCCGCCAGGGGGATAGATCCGCTTGCCCGCGGCTTTCTGCTCACGCAGAAAAGCGCTCAGTTCGCGCATATACGACTGGTCGAATTCTCCGGCCAGTTCCCGCAACCAGGAAGCTTCGAGCTTGACCTGCCGCTCCGCGGCCCGGGCTTCAGCTTGCATGGTCCGGCCGCATATGCGGGAAAAGCAGGACGTCCTTGATCGAAGGCGAATCGGTCAGCAACATGACGAGCCGGTCGATGCCGAGACCCTCGCCCGCCGCGGGAGGCATGCCGTATTCGAGCGCCGTGATGTAATCCTCGTCGTAATACATCGCCTCGTCGTCACCGGATTCGCGCCGCTCGGCCTGGGCGCGGAATCGTTCGGCCTGGTCTTCGGGGTCGTTCAGTTCGGAAAATCCGTTTGCCAGTTCCTGGCCGGCGATGAAAAGCTCGAACCGATCGACGATGCCGGGGTCGTCGTCGTTGCGGCGCGACAGGGGCGATACTTCGGTCGGATAGTCGACGATGAAGACCGGATCGATCAATCGATCCTCGACTTTCTGCTCGAATACCTCCATCAGCAGCTTGCCCCCGGCCCATGCGGGATCGAAGGAAACATCGAGTTCGCGCGCCAGGGATTGAAGGCCGTCGAGACTGTCCAGTCCGGATGCATCGGAGAGGCCGCAATATTCGACCACTGCATCGCGTACGCTCAGCCGCCTGAACGGTTCGGCAAGATCGATCGCATTGCCTTGCCAACTAAAAGCGGTCCTGCCCAACGTCTCCTGCGCCACGGTCCGCAACAGGTCTTCGGTCAGATCCATGAAATCCGAGAAAACCTTGTTGGCCTGATAGAACTCGAGCATGGTGAACTCGGGATTGTGTTTCGTCGAGAGCCCCTCGTTGCGGAAATTGCGATTCAATTCGAATACCGCCTCGAAACCGCCAACGAGCAGTCGCTTCAGATACAACTCAGGCGCCACGCGCAGATACATCGGCAGATCGAGCGCGTTGTGATGGGTGGCGAAAGGACGCGCCGCGGCCCCGCCGGGGATGATCTGCAACATGGGGGTTTCGACTTCCATGAATCCGGCTTTCTCGAAATAGTTTCGGATCGAACGCAGGATCGCCGAACGCAAGGCGAATCGCTCCCGGGTTCCGGGGTTGGCGATCAGGTCGACATAGCGGCGCCGGTAACGCAGTTCGGTATCGGTCAGTCCCTTGTGCTTGTCGGGCAGCGGACGCAGCGACTTGCTGAGCAGCAGGAAATGCGCCGCGCGCACGGTCAACTCGCCCTTGCCGGTGCGGAACAACTCTCCTTCCACGCCGATGATGTCGCCGAGATCGAGCAACTTGAGCAGTTCCGTGAGCGCCGCCGGAAGCTGCTTGTTATTCATGTACAACTGCATGGGGCCGCTGCCGTCGTCGATCACGAGGAAAGGACCGCGCATGCGAATCACGCGGCCTGCCATGCGCACCTGCCGCGAGAGATTGGTCAGCGCATCCGCATCGAGGTCCATGCAGTCCATGGCGACCTTTCGGGCGCGGTCCGTGGGCTTGAAGCCGTTGGGAAACGCCAGCCCCTGTTCGCGCAACAACGCAAGCTTTCGCCGCCGTTCGGCGATCAGTTTGTTTTCGGTTATGGCTTCGGTTTCCTGCATCCGGCTGCCTTACAGTCCCGACTTGAGGCTTGCTTCGATGAACATGTCGAGCCCTCCGTCGAGCACGGCGCTGGTGTTCGTGGTTTCTGTTCCCGTGCGCAAATCCTTGATACGCGAGGAATCGAGCACATAAGAGCGAATCTGGCTGCCCCAGCCGATATCCGCCTTCGATTCTTCTATGCTTTGTGATTCTTCTTTTCGGCGAAGTTCTTCCATTTCATGAATTTTCGCCTTCAATTGCCGGATCGCCATTTCCCTGTTCTTGTGCTGCGAACGCTGGCTCTGGCATTGCACGACGATCCCCGTGGGCTCGTGCGTGAGTCGCACCGCGGAATCGGTCTTGTTGACGTGCTGACCGCCGGCGCCGCTCGATCGATAGGTATCGACGCGAACCTGGCTCATGTCGAGATTCACCTCGATATCGTCCTCGATTTCGGGCGAAACGAAAACAGCCGCGAACGAAGTATGGCGCCGATTGCCCGAATCGAAGGGCGACTTGCGCACGAGCCGGTGGACGCCGGTTTCGGTGCGCAGCCAACCGAATGCGTAATCGCCACGGACATGCACGGTGGCGCTCTTTATGCCCGCCACATCGCCGCCGGAGACTTCGATCAGTTCCGTGGCGAAACCCTTGTCTTCGCCCCAGCGCAGATACATGCGCAAGAGCATTTCCGCCCAGTCCTGGGCCTCGGTGCCGCCGGACCCCGCCTGGATGTCGAGATAGGCGTTCGCCTGGTCCTTCTCGCCGGCGAACATGCGCCGGAATTCGAGCGCTTCCAGTTTCGCCAGCAGGGACTTGAGTTCGGCCTCCGCCTCATTCAGCAACTCGGAATCGTTTTCCTCGCGGGCCAACTCGAACAGTTCACGCAGTTCCCCCGAGCCCGCTTCGAGTTCGTCGATGGCGCCGGTCGCGCCGGCAAGTTCGGTTTGCTCGCGGCCCAGCGCCTGGGCGCGGTCGGGCTGCTCCCAGACCGCAGGTTCGGCCAGTTCGAGTTCGACCTCGGTCAGACGCTCGCGCTTGGCGGCATAGTCAAAGATACCCCCTGAGACTTTCGGTGCGCTCGGCAATTTCCTTCAGTTTGTTGAGTTGCGTACTGACTTCCAGCATGTTTCCGTTCCGCTCATTTTTTGCTTGGCTTTAACGCGACAGGGATTCTATCCCAATCCGGCGTCACGGGCGCGTTCCCGGCCGAGCAGTATGCGTTTTATATCGCCCTGTTCCGCGTAGCTCAGGTACAGCAGGTAAATGCCAAGGAACAGCATGCCGCCGAAGAACGCCAACAAGCTCAAGGCGAAAGCCGTCTGGGTGAAGTGGTTGCGCCATGCCGTCCATATTCCAGACAACATGAGGAAACCCGTAAAATCCAGATTGAACTGGCCGGCCCAGTTCAGCCCCGTCATGTCGCCGATGAACACCGAAAACAGGTCCGCACCGTGATTGGTGATCACGACAAAGGTATAGCTTACGAGTACGGCCAGAAAAGCCGCCAGAAACAGTCGAAACGAATTCATTGCCTAAATCCTATTGCACATGAGTTGCGCGGTGCGCCGCGGGAGATGCAAGGCAAGCTATCATGCCGTGGGAAAGCGAACAACAAGGCATCTCCCGGCTTGAAAATCGACTGCGCAAAACTGCAACGGACAGCCGCAGTTATCGGGGCGGGGGTCGCGGGCAGCAGCACGGCCCGGCATCTGGCGCGCAAGGGCTGGCAGGTTACGGTTTTCGAGCAGGCTGCAAACCTTGAGCATGGCGTCAACGCTTTGGGGCAATTGGCGCTGCGCTGCCGCATTTTCGCCCAGGACAATTCCCTCGCGCGCTTCTTCCTTGCCGGTTTCCTCTATTCGGCGCGTGAATTCCAGCGGCTGTCCCGCGACGAGGGGCTCGACTGGCATCCCTGCGGCCTTGTGCAGTTGCAGCAGGCAGGCAAACGCCGGCAAAACGATCCCGCGGCGCTGGAACGACTGTATCCCGAAGAGGTGTTGCTATGGCGCTCGCAGGAACAATTGCGGGCGCTTACCGGACTGCCGCTGGCCCGGTCAGGCTGGCACAGTCCGGCCGCCGGCTGGCTGGATCCACTCGAATTGTGCCAAACCTGGTTGAATCATCCGGCTATCGAACTGAAACAGGGGACAGCCATCGATCAAATAGTGAGGGAAAGCGATGGCTGGCGCTTGCTCTCGGACAGCAAGGACATAGGCGGCCGGGACTTTCCGGTAGTGGTGATCGCCTGTGGCATGGGCGCCCTGCGTTTTCCGCAATCGGCAAGCCTGCCGCTGCAGTCCGTACCGGGCGAGGTCTTGCGCATCCGGGAGTCGGAGGCCAGCGGCGCAATTCACCACATCATCCAGGGAGAACGCGGCATTTTCCCCGCCTACCAGGGCCGGCATTGCATCTCGGCGAGTTTCGGGACAGATGAGAACGCGCAGGAGGACTTGACAGGCCAGAGCCTGGCAATGGTCGGTGACCTTTTCAATTCACCACTGCAACTCAAACTCGAAGGGATTGAAAGCGCCAAAGCCAAACGTTGCCAGTCCGCCGATTTTGCCCCGGTACTGGGAGCGGCGCCCGACTTCGCCGAATGCAGGCGGTTATACGCGCCTCTTGCCCGCAATGCCCGCGCCGCCGGCCTGCCGCCGCCGGCTCATCTGCCCGGATTGTTCTTCAATCTCGCCCACGGCTCCCATGGACTATGCAGCGCGCCGCTGGCCGCCGAGTATCTCGCCAGCGTAATCCATGGCGAGAATCCACCGCTGAGCCGGGAAATCGCCGGCGCCCTCGATCCCCTGCGCTTTCTCATCCGGCGCCTGCAAAGACAACAAGTGGATTGATCCTGCCCGGTGACCGCCGTTTACACGAGGCGATTGAAAAATTCCGTCACACAAGCGAGCAGATAGTCGGGATCTTCGCTGCCCGCCAATTCGCGAATCGAGTGCATGCCGAATTGCGCGACGCCGATGTCGAGCACGGGAATGCCTAGCTCGGCCGCGGTCAAGGGTCCGATCGTGCTGCCGCAGGCCAGATCGGCGCGATTGGCGAACCATTGGCATGGCACGCCTGTCCGCTCGCAAAGCGACCGGAACAGTGCCGCCGAGGTGCTGCTGCCGGCATAACGCTGGTTGGCGTTGCTTTTCACGACCGGACCGCCGTTCAGTAGCGGCCTGTGCTCGCCGTCGTGCTTGCCGGGGAAATTCGGATGCACGCCATGGGCGTTGTCGATGGATAGCATCAGCGATTGCCGGATGGTCCTGGAAAAGGCGTCGGCATGGGTGTCCTCTTGCGCGATCAGCCGCTCGAGTACGGTGCGCAGAAAGGTTCCCTGAGCGCCCGAGGCGGATACACTGCCCACTTCCTCGTGGTCGTTGCAGACGATCATCGAGGCGTGTTCGTCATCGGCCGCTAGCAGCGCTCGCAACGCGACGTAGGTGCTCAGCAGATTGTCGAGCCGCGCCGACGCGATGAATTCGCTGCGCAAGCCGACTCGCGCCGGCGGCTGGGTGTCGTAAAGCAGCAGATCCCACGACAGCACCCTGGCGATGGAGTCATCGCCGCCGGCATTGATTCGGTCGAGCAAGACCTGCTCAAGATCGAAGGATTCGCCTTCTCCAAGTCGCAGCATCACCGGAGACAATTCGGTCTGCGGATTGATATTGCGGCCCTTGTTGGCCTCCCGGTCCAGATGGATGGCGAGACTGGGAATGAAGGCTATGGGATCGCGGAAATCCACCAGGGTGGAAACCAGTTGTCCGTCCGAATCAGCGCCTGTTACGCGACCGGCGACGGAAAGATCGCGGTCGTACCAGGGGTGCAGAAGCACGCCGCCATAGGTCTCGACATTGAACTGGGCATAGCCCTGGCTGTGCCGGGTCGGGCGTGGCCGAATCCGCAGGCAAGGGCTGTCGGTATGCACGCCCGCAAGCCGGATGCCACCGTCGAGCAATGCGCGCCGGCCGGCGCGAAAGGCGATCAGGGAGCCGTCGTCTCGCGTGACAAAGCCGGCCTTGCAACCTTCCGCGGGCCAACGGTCGGTTTCGCGCAGATGCGCAAATCCCGCTTCAGCGAGCAGGTTGCACGCATTGTCCACCGCGTGCCAGGGCGTAGGAGAGCGCCGGATGAAATCGAGCAGATCGTCGATCAGGACCGCGTTTGGCATTCAGGCGCTATTCGACGATTTCCAGCAACTCGACATCGAAGATCAGCACCGAGTTGGGTGGAATCGCCGGGGTCGGGGAAGATTCGCCGTAAGCCATGTCCGCGGGAAGGAAAAGCCGCCAGCGGTCGCCGACGCTCATCAATTGCAAGGCCTCGGTCCAGCCGGGAATCACTTGGGAAAGCATGAACTGGGCGGGCTCGCCGCGGTCCACCGAACTGTCGAACACCGTGCCGTCGATCAATGTGCCATGGTAATGCGCGACGACGCCGTCCGAGGCCGAGGGCGAGGCGCCGCCGGGGCCGGCTTCGAGAACTTCGTATTGCAGGCCCGAATCGAGCGTGACGACTTCGCCGCGTCCGCCGTTCTGGGCCAGAAACTCCTGCCCGGCGGCCAGGGCCTCGGCGGCGTTGCGCTGGGCTTCGACCGCTTGCTGTTCCATCAATTCCTGCTGGCGCTGCTGGAAAATCTCCAGGGCCGCGAACATTTCGTCCATGGTCATGCTGAAATCGCCGTTGAAGGAATCGGTCACGCCTGCGAGGAAAATGTCTGAATCCAGGCCATCGAGCAAACCCTGGGAAACCAGGTTCATGCCCACGTTCATGCCGATGGCATAGGCGATCTGCGAATCTTCGCTGTCGAGGTTCGGGGCGTCCTGAGCCAGCGCGGAGGGCTGCCAGATACCGGTCATGAGGCACAGGGCCAGTGTTGCCGGGAAAGTTCTCATTCTTGCTTCCTCTGGGTTGGAGAAGCGCATGCTATCCATATTGCCGCGCAAATGCCAGAATGCGCGGCTTCGAACCGTCGCCGTCTGGCGGGCATACTTTGACTATTTTTTGCTTGCTTCGTGACCAAGCCGGGCAACGAGATCGAGCGTCGATTTCACATCTTCCCAGGTAGTCGAATGGTTGACGATGCAGATGCGCAAGGTGAATTTGCCTTTCAACGAGGTCGAGGAAAAGAATGCGTGCTCGCTCCAGAAAATTTCCGCCAGCACTTTCCTGTTTATCTCTTCCAGCATCCGCTCGTCATCGCCGCGACTGGAATTGAAGCGGAAGCAAACGATGCCCAAAGTGACCTTGTGCGTCAATTCCAGCGCCGCACTCGACTCGATGTATTGCGCTGCGCGTTGCGCCAGCTCCAGTCCGTTCCGGACCGCGTCGCGAAATTTTTCCATGCCGAAAGTCTGCACGGACATCCAGATCTTCAGTGCGCGCGCCGCGCGGCTGAGTTGCAGGCCGCGATCCGACATGTTCGGATGATTGGCGCCCCAGATCGTGTCCTGCAACACATCGTGGCCCATCGCGAAAGTGGTTTCGAGATGCTTCAGGTCTTTCACCAGCAAGGCGCCCGCTTCGTACGGCTGGAAAAACCATTTGTGCGCATCCAGGTTTATCGAATCCGCCCGCTCGATTCCCCGCAGCAACTCTTTGCCGCGTTCTGTGACGAGCGCGAACCCGCCATACGCCGCGTCCACATGCAACCAGATGCTCTCATCCGCGCAAAAGTCGGCCATCGGGCCCAAGGGGTCGATCGCTCCTGTACTGGCGGTCCCCGCATTCGCGCATACCACAATGGGATGAAGCCCCCGCGCGCGGTCCTCGCTCACCATGCGGCGTAATTCAGGCATGTCCATGCGATAATCGTCGTCGGAACTGACTACCCGGATATTCTCGCGCCGAACCCCGACGATTACCGCCGCTTTTTTCAGGGCGCTGTGACTTCGGTCGCTCATGTAAACGGAAGGAATTTGAGGGTTTCCCGCCGCGTCCCGCGCCGTCACGAGCGCTTCCATGATTGCGGCCGAACCGCCGCTGGTCAGCATGCCTCCGGCGGTTTCGGGGTATCCGATCCAGTTTCGCATCCAGTCCACGACCACGAGTTCCAACTGGCTGGCGCCGCTCGCGGTGAGCCAGGTAGCGACATTCAGGTTGAAGCCCGCGCAAAGAAAATCCGCGACTACGCCCGGCCATGTCGGGGAAGTGGGAACGAAACCGAAGCATCTGGGATGATCCAGCCGCGTTGCAAAGGGAAGAATATCCCGCACGGCCTGTTCGAGCACATCCATTGCCGGGCGACCTTGTTCGGGCGGAGACCCGCCGAATTGTTCATCCAGCACCGCACGGAACTCCCCCTCCCAGGGCCTGTCGTTCCCCAGCGCTTTGGTTCGGTCTACCAGAACTTCAGCCGCCTTGCCTGCCAGGCTCAGCATCTCCTCAGGCTCCATTTCAAGTCCGTGCCTGGCGTCGTCCTGCATTTTTTGTCCCCGATCGAATCCTTTCGGAATACTATAAGACTTCACCCCCCTAACGAAACATCCCCCAAATGCGGGATATGGGACAATTTGTGTGTCAGATGCCAAAATACCCGGACAGCCACTGAATGCGGCAATGATCGTGAGGAACGCTTTTTCGCTATTGCTTGTTCTGGCCGCGGTTCTGGCAGCCTGCGGTCAGAATTATTCGGTTTCCGTGAACGACCGGGCGATCTTCGACCCTGCCGGGAGATTGCCGACCGGTGAAGTCTCCGATGCCGACCTGCAAGGCTGCATCAATTTCGCGCTTGCGCAGCAGAACGTCCAAAGCGCCGCCGAATTGTCGGTACTTTCCTGCCCGGGTTCGGAAATCCGCTCGCTGGAAGCCATCACGGTGCTGGAACAAGTTCGTTTTCTCGACCTGGGCAATAACAGCATCAGCAATGTCACTCCCCTGGAAGACCTGCCACTGTTGAGTGCGGTGAATCTTTCAAATAATGCGATAACCGACGCCGGACCGCTGCTCAACATCGAAAATCTCATTTCCCTGAACCTGCAGGGCAATGACGCCATCCCCTGCTCGCAGGTCGCCGACTTGCGGGAGCGGCTCGGGGAGAATCTGCTGGCACCGGACGGGTGTGAGTGACAAGCGCAAGCTGATTCAGGAGTCTTTTGGCACGTCTCCCGGATCTTCTCCTAACCCGGCGGGCAACTGCTTTGTGGTCTTGGCGCCCAAGTCCTGCAGCATCTCGGCTTGTCGGACGAGATTGCCCTTGCCGGAAGTCAGTTTACTACGCGCTGATTCGAAGCTTTTTTGTGTTTTATCGATTTGTTGGCCGACACTATCCAAGTCATCTACGAATCCCACGAATTTGTCATACAACTGGCCAGCTCTACCGGCGATTTCGGTTGCATATTGATTTTGTTTCTCAAGCCGCCAGATGTTTTCGACAATCTTCAAGATAGCCAGCAGTGTAGTTGGTCCCATGAAGATTACTTTCTTGTCGAACGCGTCCTGAATGATATTGGCAGCTACTTCCATGGTCTTGACATAAGCAGCCTCGACCGGCATGAAAAGGAAAACATAATCAAGCGTGTTCACCCCGATAAGATTTTGGTAATTTTTCGACGCCAATTCCCTTATATGATTGCGTACCGACTGCACGTGATCCTGCAATCTTGGTTCACGGTCTTCTTCCGTTTCTTCCTGGCAGTACTTGGTCCATGCAGTCAGTGAGACCTTGGAATCTACAATGATGTCCCGGGAGCCGGGAAGATGCACGATAACATCCGGCCGAAATAATCCGCCCTCCTCGCCCTTGAGACTCTTTTGGACTTCGTATTCACGACCCTCGACCAGGCCCGAGGCTTCCAGGAGTGATTCCAGCACAAATTCGCCCCAGTCCCCCTGGGCCTTGCTGTCCTTTGTGAGCGCCCGTGTCAAATTGGCGGCGTCCTCGCTGATTTGGTTGTTTAGTTTCGTGAGCTGCTCAATTTCGAGCTTGAGTGATGTTCTTTCCCTGAACTCTTGTTTGTGCGTGTCTTCAAACTGCTTTTTGAATTCCTTGATGTTGTCCTTAAGTGGGTTCAGGAGAGCTTCAAGACCTTCCTTATTGCGTTTCTGAAACTGTACGCTCTTGTCTTCGAATATCTTATTGGCGAGATTTTGAAAAGTATCAGTCAGATTTTTTCTGGACTCCTCAAACCACTCATCCTTAATCTGCTGAGACTTTTCCTCAGCCTTGAGTTCCGTTTCCAATCGAGTGATCGTAGTCCCCCGTTCTTCCAATTCATCGCGCAGCCTTTCGTTCTCCTTGCGGAGCCCCGATGAACGCCAAAATGCAAATACGCAAAGTCCGAGCAGTAGCAGCAGACAAATTCCCAGAATGATGCTGACTGTACTCGCCATCAACTCAAGTTCCGAGAATATGGGTAAACGGAATCAGACAAGATTTTCGATGATGACCTGGAGCAGTTCCCGGTTGAGGCGGACCGCTTCGTCCGGTTCTTCGGGCAGTTCGGACGTGACGTCGACGCTGTCGCCGTTGCGCTCGAGGCGTACGGTGAAATCGCGGAAAACCAGTTCCGGCGCCTCGTTTGAGCCGCCGAACAGACGGCGCACGAAACCGGGCTCCGGCTGCTCGCGGACGATGCCCGCGAAACGCACGTTGAATACCGATTCGTCGCGATTCGAATCGACGATTTCGATATCGGCGTTATCGAGCGCCTGTCGCACCTGCACCCAGGCGCGGTCGTAGTCGATGCGCAATTGCAGATAGGGGTTGCCGCCGAGGTTTTCGACGATGTTCGCCTTGCGCGCACCCTCGATCGTGCCGGCCAGCAAACTCGCGGTCGACGCCTGGTAGATGTCGTTCCGATCCGCCAGGTATTGGGAAATGGCGCCGAGAATCTGTCTTTCCATGTCGAAGTCGTCGGACACCTCGGGCCATTCGACCGTCAGGGGGACCGGCTGGGTGCGCAGGTTCTGCAAGTGTCTCACCGTGATTTCCGACGAGGCGGAATGCAGCCCCGGTTCGATCACTATGCGGTACTTCTGCCTGGTTTCGGGGGCGTTGCCGGCTTCGAGCCAGGCGGTTTCCATGGTGCCGAGGCCGGGGTCGGCCAGATCGAGTTCAAGATCGAGTTCGCTCCAGAAATCCCGCACCAGGGGCCAGACCTGGGCAGGAGTGGCGTCGATGACGATCCAGCGGCGGTCTCCGAGATTCTGGATGACGACGCCTTCGCGGCGCCGGGTCTCGATGGGCTTGGGCAGTGGAATGTCGTCTTCGAAAGCCAGCCCGGAAATCACCGGATTTTCCGGGATGACATAGAGCGCGTCGATCGTGTAACTGTCGAGTTCCGGCGGGATTTCCATCGGCGGCAAGATGCGCGCGTCGCGATAGGTCTCCGGATCACCGCCGATGCCGAACACGCCGTCCTCGCCGCCGATGCCCAGCAGGCCGCCGCCTTCGTCTTCCTCTTCACCGCCGCCGAAAAAGGAGCAGCCGGAAAATGCGGCCAGCGCCGCCAATAACAGGATTGCCCTCGCTCTAGACATACAGTTTCCTTGTCGCGCCCGCGTTCTCAAGTTGGATGCCGGCATGCTCCATGGCCGCTTCGACCCGGCCGTGAAATTGCGCGTCGAGTTCCACCAGCGGCAGCCTGATTCCCGGGGGAATCATTCCCAGGCGCTGTAACGCCCATTTTACCGGCACCGGATTTCCCTGTACAAACAAGTCCTTGTGCAATGGCGTCAACTCCTCGTTGAGAGCGGCTGAGAGTTCGAAATCGCCGGTCAGGGCGAGGTCGCACATCTGTGCCATCTTGACCGGGGCGACGTTTGCCGTCACTGAAATCGTACCGCGAGCGCCGGCCCGCATGAGTTCGAAGGTCGCCGCGTCTTCGCCGCTGTACACCGCTACATTTGCGACCGCACAACGCCGAACAAGTTCCCTGCCACGCTCGACGTCGCCGGTGGCGTCCTTGATCGCGACGATATTGTCGACCTCCGCGAGGCGCAACACCGTCTCCAGTTCGAGATCGCATGCCGTTCTGCCCGGCACGTTATAAAGAATCTGTGGAATATCGACTTCTTCGGCGATGGTTCGATAGTGCTGATACAGGCCTTCCTGGGACGGCTTGTTGTAATAAGGGGTCACCAGCAAGGCGGCATCGGCGCCGTGCTCCCTGGCGGAATGCGTCAGATGCAGGGCCTCACGGGTATTGTTGGAGCCGGTGCCGGCGATGATCGGAATGCGGCCTGCGGCCCGGCGCACGGCGTGGGCGACGAGATCGCAATGCTCGTCATGTGACAGGGTCGCCGATTCGCCGGTCGTGCCGGCGATAACGACGGCATGGGTGCCCGCCTCGATATGCCATTCGAGCAGCCGGTCGAAGCCGGATTCGTCGAGCGAACCATCGGTTTCCATGGGCGTGACCATGGCGACGATGCTGCCGGCAATCGAGGTTTTCACGGCCTCACCCTTTTTTGATCCAGTAGTAGTAGGCGCTCCGGTCCTTGCGGAAATCCAGGATCTGGTGGTCGCTATGTTCCGCGAACATGTGGAAATCCCTCTCCGAACCGGGATCGGTCGCGACCACCTTCAGCACCTGGCTCGCCTGCATGCCGTTCAGCGCCAGTTTGGCTTTCAGCAAGGGCATCGGACATTGCAATCCGCTCAGATCCAGCTCGACATCCGCTTCATGACTCATCCGGCCATTTTAGCAACTAGCCCGTGGACATGTCTGCAAAGCGTGAGTCGGCGACGGTTCGAAGCCTCGAACAGAATTATGTTAACCTGTCGGCATTCCGATACAGGGCCACATTCATGCGTTCGCACCTGCTGGCTTCCCTTGCGCTGTTGATTGGCGTTTCACTTTTCCTGCCGCACGCCTCCGCGCAACCGCGCCTGCCTTCGCTCGGTGACCGGATATCCGGAACCGTTTCGCTGGAAGAAGAATATCGCATGGGGCAGCAGTTTCTGGCCCAGATCCGACGCAGCACGCCGACCATTCCGGACGCCCTGCTCAACAGTTATCTCGAGAACGTCACCTACCGGCTGGCGTCGCGCTCCGAACTCAGGGACCATCGACTTTCCTTCGTCATCATCGACAGCGAGGAACTGAACGCTTTCGCCGCGCCGGGCGGCATCATCGGAGTCAATACCGGACTATTTGTCAATGCCGAAAACGAGGCCGAGTTCGCCTCGGTCATGGCCCACGAGATCGCCCACGTCAGCCAGCGGCATTTCGCCCGCGGCGTCGATGAGGCCCAGGTCGGCAGAATTCCCTATCTCGCCACCTTGCTCGCCAGCGTGATCGTCATGGCCACTTCCGACGCGCAACATGGCACCGCGGCGATAACCGCGGCCCAGGGCATGGCCGTCAGCAATCAGCTCCGCCACAGTCGAAGCAATGAAGCCGAAGCCGACCGTATCGGTCAGAACACCATGTTCAACGCGGGACTCGACCCCGCCGCCATGGGCACGCTGTTCGAGCGGCTCGTGGCCCTGAATCGGCTCGGCAGCCGGCCGCCCGAATTCCTGCTGTCGCATCCGGTGACCGAATCGCGGGTAGCCGACGCCCGCAGTCGTGCGGTGCGTTATCCATCACGCCCCTATTCCGACAATCTCGAATATCGGCTGATGCGGGCGCGGGTGGTCAATCACTATGCGGCCGACAAGCGCTTGCTCGTGGCCGACTACGAGAGACGGATCGGAGAGCGGCGCGACGAAATCCAGGAGGACGCGTTCACTTATGCGCTGGCGGTCGCGTATTGGGAAAACGAGCAATACGCGCTCGCCCGACAAACGCTGGCGCGCTTGCTGGCCAAGGAGCCCAACCGCATCTCCTACGTGGCCACTGAGGCGGAATTTCTGATTGCCCAGAACGAGGAAGGCCAGGCCATTCCCTATCTGCGCCGCCACCTGGAAATCAATCCGGACAATCATGCATTGACGATGACGCTTGCGGACGCCCTGATCGAAGCCCGCGCCTACGAACAGGCGGCAGACTTGCTCGATGCCCATACCCAGGCCCGTCCCGACGACCACCATATCTGGTATCAACTGGCAGAAGTACAGGGTCAGGCGGGCAATATCAGCGAGGTACACCAGGCCCGGGCGGAATATTTCACTCTCGTGGGAGATTTCTCCGCTGCGCGCAATCAACTGCGATACGCCTTGCGGCTCGAACAGGAGGCCGGGTCGTCGCCTACCGAACAAGCGCGGCTGCAACAGAAAATCAGGGACGTCGAACGGACTATCGCAGAACTCAGCGGCTGAGCGGCCGGGGTCTCGACACGGTCAGGCTGTTTCGCCCCGCAAAGTCGAGCATGCGCTGCAAGGGGATCATCGCCCGCTTTCCGAGTTCAATGTCCACATGCACTTCGTTGCCGCCGGTCTCCAGCGAGTCGTGCAAGTCCTGCAATGAATTAAGCCCCATCCAGGGACAGCTCGCGCAACTGCGGCATTCGGCGCCATTACCGGCCGTGGGAGCGACGATGAACTCCTTGCCGGGGGCTTCCATCTGCAATTTGTGAAAGATTCCCTGGTCGGTGGCGACGATGAACTGCCGATTGGGCAGATCCCGGGCGGCGCGGATGATCTGCGTCGTGGAACCGACGAAATCCGCCAGTTCAAGAACGCCGGAAGGCGATTCCGGATGCGCCAGCACCGCGGCTTCCGGATACACCTGGATCAGATCCCGCAGCCCGCGCGCCTTGAACTCTTCATGCACGATACAGGCCGCGTCCCAAAGCAGCATTTCCGCCCCGGTCACGCGTTCGATGTACGCGCCGAGATGGCGGTCCGGCGCCCATAGAATCTTTTCGCCCCCGGTGGCCAGATGATCGACGATGTCGACCGCGATGCTCGAAGTCACTACCCAGTCTGCGCGCGCCTTTACCGCAGCCGAAGTATTGGCGTAGACAACGACGGTGTGTTCCGGGTGGGCGTCGCAGAACCGGGAAAACTCATCGATCGGACAGGCGAGATCGAGCGAGCAGGTGGCTTCCAGCGTCGGCATCAGCACGGTCTTGTCCGGGCTGAGAATCTTTGCCGTTTCACCCATGAAGCGCACGCCGGCCACAACCAGCACGTCGGCGTCGCAATCCCTGCCGAAACGCGCCATTTCGAGACTGTCCCCAACGAAACCGCCGGTCTTCTCGGCCAGTTCCTGCAAGTCCGCATCGACGTAATAATGCGCGACAATCATGGCGTTCCTGCGCTCAAGCAGGTCCATGATCGCGTCCCGGTATGCAGCGCGCTCGCGCACACTCGGCGCATCGGGCTGCACAGCCCGGTCGAGATGCTGTTTTACCAGCAAGCTGTCGGCAATCAGCCGGCTTTCGTCAACTACGCCACTGCGAGAAAGATGAGATTTCTGCATATGAGCCTCACCAAGTTGACCAATTATGTTACCATGCCGCGAAAATTTGAGTCTAGACCAGATTTTAATAGAAGCGCTCTCTCGCAAACTCTTCTGAGAAGTGAATAGTCGGTAACACCGACAAAGGATAGGAATAAATTTATGATCAATGTACCTGTTGTTATAGCTGCCGGTACAATTGGCGCGTTCATTTCAGGCCTTATTGGATTTCTAAGTTTGATAATTAGTAAGGATCAAAAAGTTTCTGAATTTCGTCAATTATGGATTGATGGTCTTCGCAAAGATGTATCAATATTCATTTCATACATATATGCCAAAGTTGGACTTCAAGTCAAAGGTGTCATAGAAGATTCTACAGAGGATTCGCAAATTATAAGTTCAGACATTTTTCATGCAAGCAAGGCCGCATCAAGAATTCGACTAAGACTAAATCGCAAAGAAAATGAATCCGATAGTATTCTGAAAAAAATATCGAAAATTGAAGAATTGAGTAGTTTTGGTTTAATTCCCGACACTGACGAAATTGTTAGTGAAGTGAACGAACTCGTCCAGCTTACGCAAGATTTACTAAAGAATGAGTGGAAAAGAGTTAAACGTGGAGAATTAACCTATCTGATTGCAAAGTGGTTGGCGATAGTCTTCCTTATTTGTGCGATGATTATTCCTTTTATCCTCCATCATAAAGGAGTTCTAAATTTTGTGTGAAAATTTATAATTCCAGGTTAAGGAAGAATTAACTTGCACTCTATAAATTACCTTACGGTAAAAGCTGGATGATTTGATGAAGGCTGGGCATACGCATCACTTATTAAGCTATTGACTGCTACAGCCAAATCTACGCCATGACTTCTTGTGTTATCTGTTACAATTTTCTTAGCACCGGTCGCTCTTATGTATTCAATCGTACCTTCAAAATCAGCGTGGTTGGTTAGCGCTACTCCGAAGGCCTTCTCAGAATACTCAACAACTGGATTGTCAGGCTTCGTCATGAAAGCACTACAGGAAATGCTAGTTCCTTCAATGAGCTCGTTTCGGAATCCATCGCCTTTAGCGTAGAGTCGAACATATGACTTACCATTTAGGGCAACTCGCCCTTTTTCTGAATCAGTACTGGTGACAGACCCTAAAGCGAAGCCATTAGCCTGATACACTGAAATTTCACTGATTAGTCTCTTGCTTCCCAAGATTGGAACCCCAATGTTGGCGGACAATATATGTAGAACCCGCTCTATAGTCCCTCTATGGGCATGAATATGTACGGAACCATGACGAAGTCTTTGACTAACGATTTCGAGTAGACAACTTTCGGCCTCTCCTTGTGAGTACTTGCGGATGCTCGCTGAGCTCCCATAAGTACTATCTACGACAAGTTCATCGACTTGAATCACATCGTTTATAGGCCATGAGAAATCCCCAGAATACCCACAACGAAGTCCGTCCGGGTATTCCACTACAACTTGGGTGGAACCCAGCATATGTCCTGATCTAACGAATGTGAGCTTTGTTCCATCCTCCAATTCTTTCTCTTCGCCCCAACCGAGTGAAATTATATTATCTCGATATTCAATGTCGGCGTTCAGTTCTGCTATCAGGAGCGCCTTGGTTTCCCTACTCATGAAAATATCTTGCAGGCCTTTGCTTCTGTTAAAATCTCCCATGTGATCGTCATGGATGTGTGTCTGTACGCGAAAATCAAAGCCTTCTGCGTAACCGTCACAAACCAGATTAGTTCCAAGGCGTACGGCGCCATTGTCAAATACGTCAACTCTCAGATGATCCATTCTCCAATGCCTTTGCTACGAGCGCTCTGATCCTTGCCTCTATATTTTCTTTACCAATTTCTAACATTGAGGCATTAAAGTCCTCGTTACCCACAAGCGTAAATAGCTTAGGGCCGAGACGACCGGTCGCACTTCTAATTCCTAAATTTACTATTGCGGAAGTCAAAATTGAATCTCTGGCAGATTGGGTCTTCTGTGCCAAAATCGATTCGCTTTCTGTAGACATCGATCCAACAAACACAAACCGCTTTGTGACCTGTTTCCGCATACCAAGCACTTCATTTAAACATTCACGGATGGTCTTTTCTGATCGATTTCGGAGTTGCGCTATTTGCCGGACTTCTTTACTTGTTAGTCCGTCTGACATTATAGCCTCAGCGACAATGCGTTGCTCCTTATCATCATTTAGTTTTGTTAGCTCGAACGCAGCTGTGAATCCTAGAAAACTCTTATCCGCACCCCATCCTACTAAATGTCGTAAATCTTCCGGAAGATTGAGGATGGTTAAGAATCTACCTATATGCCCAACACCGTCGAGTTGGATAGCTTTAGCACAGTCTTGGAGGGACATACCTTCCGAGCGAGCCTTTTGCAGAAGTTCTCCCACTTCAATTGGTGATAGAGGGCGCCCCTTCTTGTGTGTCCCATATCCGAGAGACATACGAAGGCGACCAAGTTCCAATGCATTTAGCCCAGCAAGCATACTTTAACCACCTTCCAAGGCTCCACGATCAACTAAGGCTTCTTCGATTAGCAGGGCCACTGTTTCATCCTGATTCGCCCCTTCTTCCTTGGCCACTTGCTGAATAGCCGCATGAACGTTTTGAGTAACGGTTGCAATCACTTGGACTACCTTTGATCCTGTTTTTGCTTGTTCAATGACTTCATCAACATTACGATCGGGGTTGTCCTTAATTGCTTCAATTACTTTTTTCCGTTGGACTCCGCTCATAGGGGCTGTCTCCTTGGCTAGTTGAACAGCAACCTCCGGGTTAACAACCCCTTCGTCATCGCTCGCAGCATCTTGTGCCTTTACCGCCACATTTACATCAACGACACCCTCATCAACCAGATCTTTCAGATCTTTGATCAGCCTGGGATACTTAATGTATTCGGAGACCTTGCTTCTTGGCAGACCGGTGGTTTCTACCACTTCTTTGACAGTCCCATAAAAATTGTATAAGACATTCACCCCATCCTTCAGTTCCTTTCCAGTAAGCTGCCGTCGAATCAAGTTTTCTGTTATGGAGATGGCCTTCGCTTGTCCCTCGTCGACCCGCTCATCCAGTACAGCTGCGGAAATTTTTTCCTTCCCCAAGTGTTTATGGGCCAAAAAACGTCTTTGCCCAGTTAGAATCTCCCACTTACCTTCCTCACGGGCTTGGCAAACGACGATGGGTTGCAACAGACCTTGAATTTCAATGCTTCTTGCTAACTCATCTATCTCTTGTCCAGTGTTTTGCGTACGAACTTGCCCCTTGCCGATAACCATATCATCCAAGGGAATTTCACGATACTCCACGATTTTTGCCATTTCCTTAATTTTCCTCCTGCCTTTCTGTAGTTGAATTCATGCCACTTTCGGAAAGTTCGAGAATATACATCAATTCCTTTACGGAGAAACCGCGAGAAGCGGTTTCCACGGATTCGACAATATCGCTGAACATTTCCTCTTTGCTACCCAAAATGCTAGCTATACGTTCTTCGATCGTATCAACAACCAAAAATCGAACAACATGAAGCGGATCTTCCCGATCAAACCTATGTGCTCGGTAAATCGCTTGCATCTCGACAGCTGGGTTCCACCATCTGTCAAACATTACAACGTGCGTCGCCTCTCCCAGATTCAATCCCACGCCACCGGCCCTCAACGATATGAACAGGATTCGGGGTGACCTGCCAGTTTTGAAGCTCTCTATGGCATTCTGCCGCTCATCAATCGACATTGAGCCCGTTATGAAATCGCAAGGAATGCTAATCTGCTGAGAAAGCCATTTCAAGGTCTCGACGAACTGCGAAAAAACCAGCACTCGAGCGTTTGCCCCCATGCCCTCGCAAAGCTCCTTCAAAGCATCCAGTTTGGACGATTTATTGGTCTCGGAGTCAAAATTGCACACAATCTTAAGGCGAGTTATCAACCCAAGCAATACAGCCGCAGGGCTCTCGGCGTCTGTACCGACGGCATTCTTTCGCTCCATCCATAGTTGATCGTAGGCAACTTTTTGTGAAGATAGTAACTCTAGCTTCATGTCCTGAATGATGACAGGAGGAAGTTCCCCTCTGACCTCACGTTTCCTTCTACGCAGCATCATTGAACTTAGCATGGACGAAAGTTGCGTACTTGAGAGGTCCGTTGGTAAGGATGGATTCAGAAATCCAAGAATTGAGGCCACATCCTCCGCGTCGTTCTCTAGGGGAGTGGCAGATAGGGCCCAAGAGTGCTTTCGAGGGAGTAATCGACAGGCTAACGATGTTCGGGAGTACTTGTTCTTTATGCGCTGGGCTTCGTCAAGAATTACTATGTCAAACGTGTTGGCTGGAATCCGGTCAAGACCGTCTTTTCTGATTTGTTCATAGGAGCCAACCAAAACTGGAACAGGGAGCATGTATAGAGCTTCGCGATCACTGATAGTTCCTTGCAGGCGTCGAACCGCGAGTGATGGAGCCCATATGTCCAGTTCCGCCATCCAATTGGTAATCAGCGATGCAGGGGCAACGATGAGTGAACGCCTGATATCATTTTTTGCGTTCAACAAGAGGGCCAGGGCAACTGAGGCCTGGACCGTCTTACCCAAGCCCATTTCGTCAGCAAGCAGCGCTGCACTTGAACGAAAGAGGAAGGAAACGCCTTCCCATTGGTAGTCGTGTAACCTACTCGGGACACCGAGCATGTCCTCAGCGTGGTGTCGAAGTTCCAATATCTCGTTCATCCGACTCGGCTCTGTTGGTAGCTACGCTTTACCTGGGGAAAATTGCCACACTGATGCAGCCTCCTTTGCAAGTGCCTTGGATCTCTTCTCGATGACCTTTGGTGTCCATTCCTCGTGGCTCTCAGCGACTGTTCTGGGCATCTGTAACGTACTATTCTCGTACAACTGCGCTTTGGCCTGAAAACTTTTGTTAAATTCTTCGCTGGATCGATTTTCCCTTCTAGTCAGAATCACCATATTGCCGGTGCGATAGATGCATTCCTTTGCGCTTTCCTCCGAAAATGCCTTCCAATCAGACCAGTATTGATCGGATTGCGGCAGTACATGCTCAACAGTGCAGTGATCTCGCCTCAAAATCTCAGAACCAACCTGAAGTTTGGAGTTAATGCCAAATAAGAATCGTAGTGCTTTGGCATTGGTGCGTATTTCCATGTCTGTCATTCGGCGGATAAATCTTGCATTGTCAATCACTTCATATTCGTCCGTTCCAGCTAGCTCCTCATAGATATCGAGCGATTGCAAATCAGTTCCCTTGAAAACATCCATGGCAAAATTAGAAAACGCTGCTTCGAATTTGGAGGGTTCAAACTTGGAAGCCACGAAAGTGGTCCTCATCACGAATGAAGTGAGATTTTTTAGGCTACGAGCCACCACCAAGCCAACCTTACGTTTCGCCTCTTTATCCTTTTCTTCAAGGAATCGATGCAACAGAGCGAACACCAAGGGTTGAGTCACCTTATAGTCCTTGAGCTCGCTGAGCAAAACAGTAACGTCTCTATAGCCGGTGGTCTTGGGAAGGTTCGTATTTATTACCGCATCCGGTCTCGAAGACGTAAGTGTCCGAAACAGTTGCATGCTCTCTTGCTTACCCAGTCCGGCGATGAGTCGGTATACGTAGCTCGATGGATCATTTTGTCCAGCAGCTCTTTCTACTTTTTGTCTGGCTTCTCTATAGAACCTGTTCTTCTGTAGATATCCATACTTGCATTGCAAATAGCATCGGAAATATTCCTGCACATTGCTTGGCCCTAAAACTACGGCTGGCGACTCTAGTCTTTCATGGACAGTCTCCCGGCGGTTAGGGTCGTACTGGTCAGAAAAATACGAATACAATCGATTACGGATCAAATCGACATCGTCTAGGGGTTTGCCGCGGGCATTCAGTGATTCGAATACTGAATTCGCATCCACATCACCGGGCACTTCGAGCATCGACACCTCAACATTTTGCATAACAAAATCTGAAAAGCTCTCGATTGTTCGTCGATCCATTGCTCCTACGAACATATCGATTACATCCCACGCGGATGTGAGTGCCCCATTGGTTCCAATATCGTGACCTCGAATCAATTGCTGATATGTGGATTTGTTTCGCCTTGGAGGCTCAATTCTTGGCTTGTACTTGGCAGCGTCAGACAGCTTGAGTATGTGGTAATCAGGCTCGTCAAACAAGGCACGTAGTCCACGTGTCTCTCTCGCACTATCTGGAGGCAGCATCTTTTCAAAACGACGGCAGAGGGCGGCGATCAGTAAAGACAGTGTTATGAGTCGTTGTTGTCCATCATTGATCCTTAGCGAAGGTGTCGAGTTCGACTTGACGAGCATTATCGAACCAACGAAATAACATGCTTTATCGGCCTCCGCCGCGTCGTGCAGGTCGGTCAGCAGTTCACCAACTTGCTCTACCTTCCAGTCATAGTAGCGCTGATGCCAAGGGACAGTGAAGCATCCCGAACACAGGACTTCTGACACGAGGCGAACCTCGGATGTGATCTTTGTCTTGCTCAATGGATCGTCCTTGTCAACTGCAATTAAACAACGGCTTCAAGGCTGCGATGCAATGCCTGGCGCGCATCTTCTTTGATCTCGTCTCTCCACCATACGTCTTCGATACAATCGATCTCGGCCGGCAGAATCAACTGCTCGCCTATCTCCGATTCCAGCTCCCTCAGCTTGTTGAGAATCAGCTTGCGAACTTCAAGTTTGAATGGTCCCAGGATTGGGCTCCCGTCCTCGCGATATTCGACATTTCCGTTTCGTCGCACAGGCAATCGATTTTCCTTGTCTTCCCTAAGTTCCAACAGCCACTCTCTAAAATCGAATAGTGCTTCCAATTTGTCGGTTTCACCGTGGCCGGAGTCTATCAGCCCTTTGAGGCTCCGGTCCTTCTGGACAACAGTACAGGTCCAGCAGCCAAATCGTGGCGACGTGCTGCCGCAGGAAGGAGCCTGTTCCTTCGTGACGACTAAAGGACACTCCCCTCCCCCCGCATTGCGATACAGGGTAATCAAGCGCCGATGGGTGCCCCCCCATGGTGGATTCCGTTGCATAAGCGTCATCCACACGTCGTTGTCTTCCAAGTCGGCCAGCGGCGCAAACATCTGGCAGCCCTCGACTAAACCTTGCGGATTCAATTTCTGGGCGGAAACACCTCGGTTGTTCATCGCGCGCCGGCGATTGTCCGACTCCGCGCGCCGCGTGCCGATCAGCAAAATGGCGCCGTTGAACTCCTGCGTGAGCCGAAGGATCAGCTTATTCGTCGGCGAGATTTTCATCCGGTCGGTACACCAGCGAAAATTCCTGGTGGGCGGAATGTAGCCCCTCCCAATGACACTGACCCAGAAAGTCTGATCAATGCATGGCGTCGTAACTTCAGTTGAGATGGGGAGGCCCGATTTGCCCCCAGCGAGATCGATTTGGCGCAGCGAATTTCGGAGATGATTGATGACGAGCGGAGATTCCACCAGTGTATCGTTGCCTACCACCAGAACCTGGCGGCCTCTCTGCTTCAGCGGAAGCTCCGCGATGACCTCCCAGACCAGTTGTAGCAGCAGGGTAGAATCCTTGCCGCCCGAATACGCAACGATCCAAGGATAGCTATGAGCCTCCAGGTACTCGGACCGAATGACTCCTTTGATGTCCTCAAGGCGAGAGGGTAAGTCTGAGATCGAAATGGGAACGGCTGGCTGTGTCATATCCTGTTGCGGCTCCTTTCCGCTAAATCCATGGAAACCCTGAGTGTGCGACCAAATGGTATACGCATATCTTCCGGTTAGCCATGAATCCAGAGAAAATAAATCGGCCCGCTTCTGGGAGTCTACATAACCCCGCGAAAGCTCGTCCGCTGCAACTCCGAATTGCTACCACCAACAGCATCTAGAAGGGTTATCGGCCTACACTCCGATTACTTCGATGACCCTGCGTACGGCAGGAAACTTTCAAAAACCGCCTACGCAACGTATTTCGAAACCACGCAACGTGGGATCTGCACAATGTGAGTCGCCGTCGGGCTGTGGAGGGTGCAGCGGGCGTGCGAGGCAGGGATGCCGAGCCCGAAGCCTACAGGGACGTATTTACGGCGTCCGCTGCACCCTCCACAGCCCGACGGTGACGGATCGGAGCCACAAATCGTCAAGAAAAGGGAAGTGGTGGGTCGTATAGGATTCGAACCTATGACCAAAAGGTTAAAAGCCTTCTGCTCTACCAACTGAGCTAACGACCCGCGGAGGGCGCAATCTTACTACCAAATCAGAAAAACTCAAGCCGGGCGATAGCGTGTCGGATCCGCGATGCCGGCTGCCGCGAAGCCCTCGCGGCGCAGCCGGCAACTGTCGCATTGACCGCAGGCCAGGCCCTGCTCGTCGGCCTGATAGCAAGACAGCGTGTCGGCGTAATCCACCCCGAGTTCCGTTCCGGCGCGAATGATCTCCGCCTTGCTCATGTGAATCAGCGGCGCTTCCAGGGTGATCTTCCTGCCTTCGACGCCGGCCTTGGTGGCGACATCCACGAGTTGCTGGAACGCCTCGATGTATTCGGGCCTGCAGTCGGGGTAGCCCGAATAGTCAAGGGCGTTTACGCCGATGAAAATGGCGCCGGCGCCGATGACTTCGGCCCAGGCGAGCGCGTTGGAAAGAAAGATCGTGTTGCGGGCGGGTACGTAGGTTGCCGGGATTCCTTCACTGGGCGACTCGGGAACCCTGATATTGCTGTCGGTCAGGGCCGAGCCGCCGAACTGTCCGAGCGGCAGCTTGAGCACGCGATGCTCGACGACTTCCTGATTCCGCGCCTGCCGCCTGGCCGACTCGACCTCGGCCGCCGAGCGTTGGCCGTAATCGAAACTGAGCGCGTGACAGCGGTAACCGCGCTTTGCCGCAATAGCCAGGCAAGTCGCCGAATCGAGTCCGCCGGAGAGCAGCACTACCGCCGATTGCCGCATCGGATATCCTCCCTTGCCCCGGCCTAGCGTCCCGGTTCCGAATTCCAGAGCACCTTGTGCAACTGGATCTGCATCCGCACCGGCAAACGGTCATCGAGAATCCATTGCGCGAGTTGCGCCGGATCGAGTTCTTCGTGGGAAGGCGAGAACAGCACGTCGTCGATGCGCTCGGCAAGTCCGAATTTCCTGACCTGCCACGCGCTCCATTCGTAGTCCTTGCGGTCGCAGATCACGAATTTGACCTGGTCGGTAGCGCGCAGGTGTTGCAAATTTTCGTATCGATTACGATGCGATTCGCGAGAACCCGGCGTTTTCAGGTCCATGACTATACAAACCCGGGGGTCGACCTCTTCCACCGGCATGGCGCCGCCGGTTTCCAGTGAAACCTCGAAGTCTCGATCACACAGCGCCTTGAGCAGATCGAGACACTCCGGCTGGGCCAGCGGTTCGCCGCCGGTCACGGTTACATGGCGGCAATTCCAGGAGGCGACCCGGTCGAGGATGTTCTCGAGTCCCATCAGTTCGCCACCGCTGAACGCATAGGCGGTATCGCAATAGACGCAGCGCAATGGGCAACCGGTCAGACGTACGAATACCGTCGGAATGCCCATGGTCCGGGTCTCCCCTTGCAGGGAATGGAAGATTTCGGTGATTCGGATCAATCGAGTGACTGAAGGTTGGAGTCGGCGAGATTCGCGACTCCGGTGTTAGGGTAGCTGCGCTTGATGTCGTTGAAGAGATTTCGGGCTCGCGAGGTATCGCCGAGACGCTGAAAGGCTTGCCCGAGACCGTACATCGCATCGGGCAATTTCGGCGAGTCACCGTACTCGTTCAATATGATTTCATAGGAATCCCTGGCTTCGTCGAATCGGCCCAGATAAAGATACGACTGGCCTTTCCAGTAATGCGCGTTGGCGACGAATCTGCCCTCGGGATAGACGCTGAGATATTGATCGAACTCGGCGATGGAGCGCTCGAAATTCTCGTTGATCGCGGACTCATAGGCCATCTGGTAGAGTTGCTGCTCGCTCAGTACGACCGGTGGCAATGTCGATATGCGGCCGCGCCTCGGAACGGGATCGGCCGCTGCGGGTGAAGCGGATTCCGCATTCGCCGGATCCGGCGAAGCCGCCGGAGGCGACTCCGCCAATGAAGGCGGGGTTGTCTCGGAGGGAGTGGTTTGCGCCGGCGAATTCGCGTCCGGAACAGCCGTGACAGGCGCCGCGCCGTTTTCCAGCGCCTGCAGCCGCTCGTCCATATCGGTATAACGATTCAGGGAATCGCGCTGCAGCCTGCGCAGTTCGAATCCCTGTTCTTCGACCAGTGCGCGCAGGGCCTGCAATTCCGCGCGCATCTGGTTGTTCTGATCGAGCAGCAGCGACAGCGCGTCGTTATTGGCGCCGGCCGCCCCCCCTGCTTGAGTCTGGTTCTGGCCCGGGAACAATGGGCGCTCCTGCGCAGGCAACATCGCTGCCGCTAGCAGCAGGAATGCGCCGGTCAGAATCCTCGAACCGTCAAGCAGCAGGCCCCTGCTCATTATTTCGACCTGGACGACCTTGACTATCTGCCGACGATTTCGACGCGCCGGTTGGCCGCGTAGGCAGTCTCGTTCGTACCGGTCTCAGCCGGCCGCTCCTCGCCGTAACTGACCACTTCGATCTGGGCCCGGGACGCGCCGTTCACGATCAGATAATTGAGTATGCCGTTCGCCCGGCGCTCGCCGAGCGCGAGGTTGTATTCGCGCGTGCCGCGCTCGTCGGCGTGGCCCTCCAGCCGGATCTGGCGACCGGGATTACCGGCGAGATCACGAGCGTGATACGTCAGCGTTTCCCGATCTTCGGCCTTGAATTCGGCCACGTCGAAATCGAAGTAGAAAACCGTGGTGCGCAATGCTTCCTCCATCGCGATTTCCTCGGCCGTAAGCGGCGGAGGCTCACTGGTCCCGCTGGTTTGCGCGGAACTGCCGGTATCGCTTTCTCCTCCGGCGGTCTGTTGATCATCCACATCTTCGGTGGAACTGCATGCCGCGAACAATGTCAGCGAAAATACCAGCAATGCCGCCCTGAAGATCGAATAGCTCTGTGTACCCACTCTTAGCGTCCTCCAACAACAAATTTTTATGCTTGATCGCCGCCCGTCGATCATGTCGATTCAACCGGCCACAACATCCTTTTCGACCGCAAGCAAACAACATTTAATTAAGGAACGGAGACCATGCAGGTTCTCGCACGTCACCTTGTGCCGATGGTAAACGGAACTTCACCAGACCGTCAATGGAAACAGCGTCGAGAACGCCTCTTCCCTGGTACTTCGTCGCGTACATGATCATGCTGCCGTTCGGCGCCAGACTCGGCGATTCGTCGAGCGAGGTATCGGTCAATGTGATCACGCGCAGGGTCTCGACGTTAATGATCGCGATCTGGTAAGTCGGGCTTTGCCGCGTCTCCCGGCGAACGTGCACCAGGTTGTTGCCGTCGGGCAGAAATCTGGCCTTGGCGCACTGGAAACAATCGTAGGTGAGCCGTTCCACGTCGAAGGAACTCGCGCCCACTTCGATCTGGTAGATCTGCGGCTGTCCCGTGCGGTCCGACATGAAGACGATCGACCGCCCGTCCGGGGTCCAGCTCGGCTCGGTGTCGATGGCGGGATGATCGGTGACCCGTATCAATTCGTTGCTGCGCAGATCCTGCACATAGATGTCGGGGCTGCCGTCCTTGGACAGCACCATGGCCAGCATGTTGCCGTCGGGAGAATAGACCGGCGAACTGTTGATGCCCGGATAATTGGTGATCTGGCGGCGCTGGCCGGTGGCGATGTTCTGCGTGTAGATCCGCGGCAGATCGGTCTCGAAGGAAACGTACGCGACTTCTTCGGCGTCCGGCGACCAGTTCGGCGACATGATGGGCTCCTGGGAGCGCAGCAGCACCTGGGGACGGCGTCCGTCGTAATCGGCCTTTTCGAGCCGGAAGCTGGTATTGCCGCCGGGCGCCCGTTCGGCGACGACATAAAGGATCTGCGTGGTAAATGCGCCGCGGAGGCCGGTCACCTGCTCATAGACGATATTGCTGATTTCATGGCCGATGTCGCGTAGTTGCGAAATGCTTCCGCTGAGCACTTCACCGGCGAGCAGCAATTCGCGGTTGACGTCGAAGAACTCGTACTGGACCTGCACCAACTGGCTGCCGGGCGTGCCTGTGACCTTTCCCACGAGCAGATAATCCTGCGCCATTACCTGCCAGTCGCGGAAAAAGACCTCGCTTTGTTCGCTCGGCATGCTGAGCAGGTTCTCGCGCTCGAGCGCGCGGAACTCGCCTACCTGCTCAAGGTCGTTCGCGACGACCCGGGCCACGTCTTCCGCCCCGAAACCTATGCCGGCGGTCTGGAACGGCACTACGGCGATGGGGATGGGGTCATCGACGCCCTGGGTGATCTGGATGCTGAGCTGCGCGTGCGCCGCGGCGTTCGCGGCCAACAGGATGATCGCCATCAGCGAACGACAGGTTTTCAATTGAGTAGATCCTCGGGTTCGAATATCAGGGACAAAGATCGAAAATTCGCGTTAAAGATATTGATCGGCATTTGCTGCAATTCGCTGAATGGCTGGGCGCGATACACCGCGGTTTCGGCCGAACGGTCGAAGGCGGGGTCGCCGCTGGACGTAACGATCACGACGTCGGTCACCTCGCCCGTCGGCAACATGCCGACCTGCAATACCGCGCGCATGCCGTTGCGCGCGCTCGGCGGCCGCGACCAGTTCTCCTCCACGATCTGCTGAATCAGCGCGACGCCGCTCTGGACGACTTCGAACTCGGTCCTGGCCGCCGCGGCTGCGGCCTCTTCCGCCAATCGGGCGCGTTCGGCTTCTTCCTGCTGCCGCCGACGCTCCTGCTCGGCGAGCTCGCGCTGACGCTGGTTTTCTTGTTCCCGTTCGGCCTCGCGCCGGCGTTCTTCTTCAAGCAGCCGTTGCCGCTCTTCCTCGTCAAGCAGGCGCTGCCGTTCGAGTTGCTGCTGGCGCAGCCGCTCGGCCTCTTCCTGACGCAGGCGCTCTTCCTCAAGTTCGCGCTGGCGATCCGCTTCTTCCTGTTGCCGCTGCTGTTCCGCCTCCTGCTGTAGCTGGCGTTGCCGGCGTTCAAGCCGCTCGCGCGTCTGCGGATTCTCGTCGATAAACAGGGACTTGATGATCGTCGGCTGCACGAGTTCGAATTCGCTCGAATCGCTGGCGGTATTCCAGTACACGATGAAGCCGAGCACCAGGCAGTGCAGCGCCACCGCGGCCACCGCCGAAAACGGGTAGCCGTTGAAGCCGATGAGATAGCGAAAAGCGGAATGCAAGGCTTCACCTCATGGCAATTCAGTCAGCGGCTGAGTGATGAAATTGGGATTCTCCACGCCCGCGTTCTGCAAGGCGGTGATGAGATTGATCATCGCGCCCCAGGTCGCGTTCGTGTCGCCTTCTATCAGCACCTGCACCGTCGGATTCGCGTTCAGGATCTGACCTGTCTGCCGGGCCACCGTTTCCAGGTCCAGCGATTGCCTGTCTTCGCCCGTCGCGCCAAGGCTGAGGAAATATTCGCCGGCCGAGGTGATGGTGACGACCAGTGTCTCCAGATTCTCATCGAGATCCAGCGGTTCGTTGTTCGCTTCCGGCAGTTCGACTTCGATTCCCTGATTGAGCAGCGGCGCGGTAATCATGAACACGATCAGCAGCACGAGCATCACATCGATATACGGTACCACGTTGATCTCGCTCATGGGACGGCGTTTCTTGCGCGCCAGGATTTCCATGCCGGATCCCCGATCAGCCCGTGGTATGAATCTGCCGGTGCAGAATACTGGAAAACTCGTCGGTGAAGGTGATGTAACTGCCGGTTACCGAATCCACTTTCGACGTATAGCGATTATAGGCGACCACCGCCGGTATCGCCGCGAACAGGCCGATGGCGGTCACGATCAGCGCCTCGGCGATGCCCGGCGCCACCACCTGCAAGGTAGCCTGGGTCTGGCTGGCGAGCCCGATGAAGGCGTTCATGATGCCGATCACGGTCCCGAACAGGCCGATATAGGGAGAGACGGAACCTACCGTCGCCAGAAAGGCCAGGTGCCGTTCGAGTTTTTCCTCTTCCCGCGAATACGCGACCCGCATGGCGCGCTGGGCGCCTTCCATGACCGCTTCCCCGTCGACATTGCCTTGCTGCCGCAAGCGCATGAACTCCTTGAATCCGACCCGGAAGATATTCTCCATGCCGACCATGGGCACGCCTTCCTCCTGCATCTGGCTGCCTTCCTTGTATAACAGACCGAGATCGATTCCCGACCAGAAGCGTTCCTCGAAATTCAATACGCCTTTCTCGGCGGCGGCAAGCACCAGGTAGCGCTGCACGATGATGCCCCAGGAAGTGATCGAAAGCGCGATCAGAATGAAGATGACGATCTGTACTTCGATGCTGGCGCCGAAGATCAGTTGCATTGGCCCTAGTTGTTCACCCACTCCGTTTTCTCCAGGTTATGCAGCTCTTCATTTCGGGCCGAACAGATCGTCCGCTCCGGCTTGTTCCGGCAGTCCGAAATAGCGATAGGCGTATTGCGTCACCACTCTTCCGCGAGGCGTGCGCATGATGAAGCCCTGCTGGATCAGGAAGGGCTCCAGGATGTCTTCAATGGTATCACGCTCCTCCCCAATGGCCGCCGCGAGGCTGTCGACTCCGACCGGCCCGCCGGAGAATTTTTCGATCATCGTGTGCAGCAATCGCCGGTCCATGTGATCGCAGCCATTGCCGTCGATATGCAGCATGTCGAGCGCCCTGCCCGCCGACCCGCGAGTGACCTTGCCGTCCTCCTTCATTTCGGAGATATCGCGCACCCGCCGCAACAGTCGATTGGCGACGCGCGGCGTGCCGCGGGAACGGCGCGCGATTTCACTTGCGCCTTCCTTGCTGGTTTCGGTGCCGAGGATGCCCGCGGAGCGCGTGACGATCCGCGCCAATTCGTCGACGCTGTAGAACTCGAGTCGCTGGACGATGCCGAAACGGTCGCGCAGCGGCGAAGTGAGCAGTCCGGCGCGGGTGGTCGCCCCGACCAGGGTGAAAGGAGGCAGGTCCAGCTTGATCGAGCGCGCCGCCGGTCCCTCGCCGATCATGATATCGAGCTGGTTGTCCTCCATCGCCGGATAGAGAATCTCCTCGATTGCCGGCCGCAGGCGATGAATTTCGTCGATGAAGAGGACGTCGCCCTCCGCCAGGTTGGTCAGGATCGCGGCAAGATCGCCGGACTTTTCCAGCACCGGACCGGCGGTGCTGCGGATGGAAACCCCCATCTCGTTGGCAATGATACGCGCCAGCGTGGTCTTGCCGAGACCCGGCGGGCCGAAGATCAGGGTGTGGTCGAGGCATTCCGCGCGTTTGCGGGCTGCGCCGATGAAAATCTCCATCTGCTCCTTGACTTGTTGCTGGCCGATGTATTCGCGCAAATGCAGCGGCCGCAGCGATTCCAGGTTGTCTTCGGGTCCGGTCACTTCCGGGGTGATGACGCGCTGCTCTTTCATTACCCGCTTCCCGCCCCCGGCGCCATGCTTTTCAGCGCAAGGCGGATCAGATCTTCGGTTTCGGCGGCGCCCGGATGATCGCGCTTGATGCGGGCGATCAATCTTGCCGCCTGCTGTTGCTTGTAGCCGAGACTGACCAGTGCGTCCTCTGCTTCCCGGCCGCCGCCAGCGGCCGTACGCCCGGCTTCCTGGGGAAGCTGGACCACGCTGTCGTCATCGAGCCGGTCGCGCAATTCCACGATGATTCGTTCGGCGGTCTTCCTGCCGATTCCGGGCACGCTGCTCAAACGGGAAACATCACCGCCTTGCACGGCCGCGACGAGTTCCCCGGCGCTCATGCCAGAAAGCAGGGCAAGGGCCATGCGCGGCCCGACGCCGCTGACCTTGATCAGATGCCTGAACGCCTGCTTCTCCCGCGCGTCGGGAAATCCAAACAGCACCTGGGCGTCTTCGCGCACGGCAAGATGGGTGTGCAATTCGAGTTCTTCGCCGATTTCGGGCAATCGCTCGAATGCGCTCAGGGGTATCTGGACTTCGTAGCCGACGCCGCCGGCCATGACGAGAACTTCCGCCGGCGCCTTCTCCGCCAGGATGCCGCGAATGCGTCCGATCACCGCCGGAACCTCCTGCGGCTGTATGAGCTTGCGGCTGTAATTCGAACCAGGCTGTCCCTGGTATGGGCGTGGCAGATTGCAACGGCGAGCGCGTCGGCGGCGTCTTCGGCAATGTCGCCCTTGACTCCGAGCAGCACCTTGACCATATGTTGCACCTGTTCCTTGCCTGCCGCGCCGCTTCCCGCCACCGCCTGCTTGACCTTGCGCGCGGAATATTCCGCCACCGGCACGCCATGGGCCAGGCAGGCGACGATGGCGCTGCCCCTGGCTTGTCCGAGCTTGAGCGCCGAAGCCGCGTTGCGGCCCATGAACACTTCCTCGACCGCCGCCTCATCCGGCGCGAACTCTTCCACCACGCGGCCGAGGCCCTCGAAGATTTCGCGCAGCCGCTCGGGCTGCTCCGGATGCGACATTCGGATACAGCCATGGCCAACATGTTCGAGCCGGTCTCCGGCCGAACGGACCAATCCGTAGCCGGTCACCCGGGAGCCCGGATCGATGCCGATTATGGTACTCACGCTTCCAGATTATCGGCTGGAAAGCCGGGAAAAAGAGACCGGATTACAACTGTTCGGCCACTTCGGAGGGCACGTTGGCATTGGACCAGACATTCTGCACGTCGTCGAGATCTTCCAGGTGCTCCAGCAGCTTCAGCAGCCTGACGGCGCCGTCGAGATCGAGTTCGACTTCCGTGGAAGGCAGCATGGTCATTTCAGCGCCGCGGAATTCAATTCCGGCGCTTCGGAATCGATCCTGCACCGCGCCGAAAGACTCCAGGTTCGTATGCACTTCGATGCCGCCATCGTCGTTTACGACGACATCGTCGGCCCCGGCTTCGAGCGCCAGTTCCATGATGGCGTCTTCATCGCCGCCGGGAGCGAAGGAAATCACTCCGGTGCGGCTGAAGAGATAGGCCACCGAGCCATTGGTTCCGAGCGAACCGCCGAACTTGCTGAATCCATGCCGCACCGCGGCGGCCGTGCGATTGCGGTTGTCCGTGAGGCAGTCGAGATAAATGGCCACGCCGCCGGGACCGTAACCTTCATAGGTCAATTCCTCGACGTCATCGCCGGCGCTCGGATTGGCGCCTCGGTCTATGGCGCGGTCTATGGTGTCGCGCGGCATGTTGGCGCCAAGCGCCTTGTCCACGGCCGCCCGCAGTCGCGGATTATCCGCCGGATTGCCGCCGCCGAGCCGGGCGGCAACGGTCAGTTCGCGGATGATCTTGGTGAATATCTTGCCGCGCTTGGCGTCCTGCCCCGCCTTGCGATGCCTGATATTGGCCCATTTGCTGTGTCCCGCCATGCGTTCAATTCTGCAATTGCCGCGGCCGGATATGCAACTCGCGCAATTGCGCCGCCGAGACCTCTCCCGGCGCGGCGGTCAGCGGACAGGACGCTGACTGGGTTTTCGGAAAGGCGATCACGTCGCGGATCGAGTCGGCGCCGCACAGGAGCATCGCCAGCCGGTCGAAGCCGAAGGCGATGCCGCCATGGGGCGGACAGCCATAACGCAGGGCTGCAAGCAGGAAGCCGAACTTGCGTTCGGCTTCCTCCGGGCCGATTCCGAGCAGGTCGAAAACCGCCTGCTGCAAATCCGGCCGGGAAATACGAATCGAACCGCCGCCGAGTTCGACGCCGTTAAGCACCATGTCATAGGCGCGCGAAAGGGCGCCAAGAGGATTCGCGCGCAGTTCATCCGCGCTGCAGGAAGGCGCCGTAAACGGGTGGTGCAAGGGCGTCAGGCTGCCGTCGGCCGCGGTCTCGAACATCGGAAAATCCACCACCCACAAGGGCGCCCAGCCGTCTTCGACGAGTTCCAGGTCCTCGGCCACCTTCAGCCGCAGGGCGCCGAGCGATTCGTTCACCGTGGCGATTCTGTCGGCGCCGAAAAAGATGATGTCGCCGGCTGCCGCGCCGGTCGCGGCAAGCAGGCCGCTTATGGTGTCGTCGTCCATGAACTTGACGATGGGAGACTGCAGACCCTCCCGTCCGAGAGCGGGGTCGGCGACCTTGATCCAGGCGAGTCCGCCGGCGCCGCGCTTGCGCACGAAATCGGTGTAATCGTCGATCTGCTTGCGGCTGAGCCTGTCGCCGCCGGGCACACGCAATGCCGCCACCCTGCAATCTTCCCGCGAGGCGGGATCGCGAAACACCTTGAAATCGACATTGCGCATCAGTTCCGCGATATCGACCAGTTCCAGCCCGACGCGCAAATCGGGCTTGTCGCTGCCGTAACGCCGCAGCGCCTCGGCGTGACTGATGCGCGGGAATGGCTCGAGTTCGATATCCATGGTCTCGGCGAGGACGTGCCGGATCAGCGCTTCCATCGAATCCATGACCTGTTCTTCCTCGACAAAGGACATTTCCACGTCGATCTGGGTGAACTCGGGCTGGCGGTCGGCGCGCAGATCCTCGTCGCGGAAGCAGCGGGCGATCTGGTAATAGCGGTCCATGCCCGAAACCATGAGAATCTGCTTGAACAACTGCGGCGACTGGGGCAAGGCGAAAAACCGGTTCGGATGCGTTCTGCTCGGCACCAGGTAGTCCCGTGCACCTTCCGGCGTGGCCCTGGTCAACAGCGGCGTTTCGATTTCGAGAAATCCCCGGCCATCGAGAAATTCGCGCACGACGCGGGCGAGACGCGAGCGAAAACGCATGCGCTCGGCCATCTCGGGTCGGCGCAAATCGATGTAGCGGTAATGCAGACGGATGTCTTCGCCGACCTCGACGTATTCGTCCACCGGGATCGGCACCGACTCCGAGCGGTTCAGGATTTCCAGTTCCTTGCCCAGCACTTCCACCTTGCCGGTGGCCATTTCCGGGTTTTCGGTCCCCGCGGGCCGGGGACGAACCTTGCCCGATATCCGGATGACGAATTCGTTGCGCACCTGTTCGGCGATGGCGAAGCTCTCCGGCGTATCCGGATCGAACACCACCTGGGCAATGCCCTCGCGATCCCTGGTATCGAGGAAGATGACGCCGCCATGATCCCGGCGCCTATGCACCCAGCCGCAAAGCGAGACTTCCTCCCCGACCAGGGATTCGTTCATTTCACCACAATAATGACTGCGCATGGATTTCCCCGTTTTGCCGCCGCGTACAAAAAGCTGCGCATTATAACCAAACGGCCAATGATGCGGGAGAGCCCGCGCTTGCTGTGGGCTTGTTGAAGTGTTATATTCGACGGTTGGGCATATTGTTGATTTTATTGATCCTTTGGCCCTCCAGATTTTTTAGTAGAGCCCGGAACGCACACGCTTTACCATTCGGCGTGATCCGGACTGCAGAAGACAAGTACGGGAATTCCGATTCGGCCGGCCATGTCGCCCCAAGGCGACGGCCCCGAAGTGACAACAAGCTGAAAGATTGTTGCACACTACAATACATTGCATTCAGGCGCCGGTATTGTCGGCGTCTGTCCATCGCCAGCCTGACGCCGGCACGGGCCAAACGCCCCTGAACACGGCTTGACGGAAATCGGCCTGCCTTTGCATTCCCTTGCTTGCTTCTGCGTTTATCCATGAGGAAACAAACGCATGAAACGCATTTTGGTAAATGCAGCCCAGCATGAGGAATTGCGGGTTGCGCTGGTCGATGGCCAGAAATTGTACGATCTCGACATAGAGTTCCCCAACAAGGCGCGCAAGAAAGCTAACATCTACAAGGGCCTGATCACCCGGGTCGAACCCAGTCTCGAAGCCGCTTTCGTCGACTTCGGCGCGAGCCGGCACGGATTTCTGCCCTGGAAGGAAATTTCCGACCAATATCGCGACGGCGCCGACAATGGCGGCAGCCCGATCAAGGAAGGCGCGGAAGTTGTCGTGCAGGTCGAAAAGGAGGAGCGCGGAAACAAGGGCGCGGCCCTGACCACATTCGTCAGCCTGGCGGGACGCTACCTGGTGCTGATGCCGAACAATCCCAAGCTGGGAGGCATCTCGCGCCGCATCGAAGGCGACGAGCGCTCGGAAGTGAAGGAATCGCTGCGCGCGCTGGACATTCCCGACGACATGGGGCTGATCGTGCGCACGGCCGGTGTCGGCAAGGAGACCCAGGATCTGCAATTGGACCTGGACTACCTGACCAACCTGTGGCGGGCGGTGCAGGAAGTCGCCGGCAAGAAAAAAGCGCCGTTCCTGATTCACGAGGAAAGCAATGTCGTCCTTCGCACGATTCGCGACTATCTGCGCAAGGAAATCGGCGAAGTGCTGTTCGATACCAACGAAACGTACGAAGAAGCGATGCAGTTCGTGCGCCAGGTGATGCCGCAATACGAAAGCCGCATCAAGTTGTACGAAGAGAAACTGCCCCTGTTCAACCGCTTCCAGATCGAGAACCAGATCGAAAGCGCTTTCGGCCGCGACGTGAGACTGCCCTCGGGCGGCACGATGTCGATCGACCCGACCGAAGCCCTGGTGGCGATCGACATCAATTCGGCCCGCGCCACCCGCGGCGCCGACATCCAGGAAACCGCGCTGACCACCAATCTCGAAGCGGCCGATGAAATTGCCCGGCAATTGCGGCTGCGGGATATCGGCGGCCTGATCGTCATCGATTTCATCGACATGGGCTCGAACCAGCATCAACGCCTGGTGGAAAATCGCATACGGGAAGCGCTCGAAGCCGATCGCGCGCGAGTGCAACTCAGCCGGATATCCCGCTTTGGCCTGCTCGAGATGTCCAGGCAGCGGCTGCGCGCTTCACTCGGCGAGACCAGCAGCATCGTTTGTCCGCGCTGCAGCGGGCAAGGCCGCGTCAGGGACGTCAAGTCGCTCGCGCTGTCGATCATGCGCATCATGCGGGAAGAGGCAAGCAAGGAAAAAAATCGCGAAGTCCGCGTCGCGGCCCCGCTCGATGTCGCTGCCTACCTGCTTAACGGCAAGCGCGACGAAATCGCCGATATCGAAGAAGAGAGCGGCTCCAGCCTCGTGATTCTTCCGGCGACCGAGTTGGTGACGCCGCATTACCGGGTCGCCGGCGTCAATCGCAAGGGCGAAGAATACGAAATCGACAGCACCGAGACGCCCGCCGGCCAACGGCGGCCCGCCCGCGCCCACCCCCCCCCGGGGGAACCCCGGCGCGCGTTTGCGGCCGCGCGTCCGCAACGGCCCGCTGCCGGTACCGGGCCCGTCGCCTTCCTGAACAACGCGATCCGCAATCTGTTCGGCGGCGGCGAAGCGGAAACAGTTGCAAAGCCCGCCGAAGCCCCGGCCGAAGCTCGCCCGCCGCGGGAGAAACCGGACCGTGCGGCGCCCAAGCGCGAACGAAAGTCCGAAAGCCGACCCAAGGGCGAAAAACGCGCCAGGGCGGAAAGCGGAAAGCGGGAAAAAGCGCCGCGCAAGGAATCCACCGGCCGCGGCCGTGGCGGCAAGACTCGCAAACAGACCGCGCAATCCACAAAAGCATCGGAAACCCCGGCTGCCGAAGCCCGTCAGGCCGAAAAGTCGGCAAGCGAAGAATCAACGGAAGAACAGCAAACGGCGCAGGGCAAGGCCAGGCGCCGGCCTGCCGCGAAGCGGCCCCGCAGCAGCACGCAACGCAAACGCGGGCCGAAACCCGCCGACGCCACGCCTGAAGAATCCGCCGTGGAGGAGAATCTGACGGCCACGCAGGAAACCGAAGTAGAGGCGGTTTCGCCTCCGGCCGAAGCTCTTGCTGAAGCTCTTCCCGAACCCGCGGAAACTCCGGCTGAAACCGATTCAGGGAAAACCGAAGATATCGCCGCGCAACCCGACGTCACCGCACAGGATCTGCCTGCAAGCGAGGAGCCGACCGAACCGGCTGCCGCGGAAGCCGCGGAAACGGCTCCCGCCGAAGGCGATTCCAAAGCAAGCAAAAAAGGCAAGTCCAGGGGCGGCGCGAAATCCGCCGGCAAATCCAAAGCCGGACGGCCGCGCAAGAAAACGGTGAAAGCCGCCGCGGATGAGCAGGAATCGGCGGCGACTCCGGAACAGGCGGATAAGGAAGAACCGAAAGAAGCTGAGTTTCAGGGCCGAGCGCCGAACGATCCAAGGGAAGTGCGCCGCCGGGAAGAGACGACCGCTTCGAACTGATCCGGCGAGGGGTTGCTTACAAGGCCTGTTCGAGTTCCGGCAAGGCCTTGAACAGGTCCGCCACGAGACCGTAGTCCGCCACCTGGAAGATCGGGGCTTCCGCGTCCTTGTTGATGGCGACAATGACCTTGCTGTCCTTCATGCCGGCGAGATGCTGGATCGCGCCGGAAATACCGACCGCGATGTATAGCTCCGGCGCGACGATCTTGCCGGTCTGTCCGACCTGCATGTCGTTCGGCACGAATCCCGCGTCGACGGCCGCGCGCGAAGCGCCGATGGCGGCGTTCAACTTGTCGGCGATTTTTTCGAGCAAGACGAAGTTTTCGCCGTTCTGCATGCCTCTGCCGCCTGAAATCACGACTTTCGCCGAAGTCAGTTCCGGCCGCTCGGAAACGGAAAGGTTTTCGTCGACGAATGCGGACAGATCCTGTTCGACGACGATGTCGCAATTCTCGATCGAAGCCGCACCGCCGCTGCCCTGGGCGTCGAAGGCGGTTATTCGCACGGTGATGATCTTGACGGAGTCTTGAGACTGCACCGTCGCCAACGCATTGCCGGCGTATATCGGCCGCACGAACGTATCCGCCGATTCGACGGAGGAAATATCGGAAATCTGCGCGACGTCCAGCAGCGCCGCAATCCGCGGCATGAGGTTCTTGCCGGTCGTGGTCGCCGGCGCCAGCACGTGGGAATATGAGCCGGCCAGATCCCTCGCCAACGGCGCCAGGCTTTCGGGCAATTGATGCTCGTAGCATGCGGCGTCGGCGAGGATCACCTTGGCGACCCCGGCAACCGCGGCGGCGGCCTCGGCCGTGCCGGCGCATTGATGTCCCGCCACCAGCACGTGTATTTCGGCCTGGTCGAGATGTCCCGCGATTTCCGCGGCGGCGGCGACCGCGTTCAGGCTCGCCGCCTTGAGCGAAGCGTTATCGTGTTCCGCGATGACCAATATCGACATGCCGGTTTCCTGGATTTACTAGATGACTCTCGCGTCGGTTTTCAACTTGTCGACGAGATCATGGACAGTCTCGACGATGATTCCGGCTTCCCGCTCGGCGGGAGGGGATATGCGCAAGGTCCCAAGGTTCGAAGCGGTATCCACTCCCAGATCGGCCGGCGTCAACTCGTCGATCGGTTTGCGCTTGGCCTTCATGATATTCGGCAGCGAGGCGTAACGGGGTTCGTTCAGGCGCAGGTCGGTGGTGACGACTGCCGGCAACTTCAGCGAAACCGTCTGTTCGCCGCCGTCGATTTCCCTGGTTACCGTGATGCGGCCTTCATCGAGTTCGGCCTTGCAGGCGAAAGTGCCCTGGCCCATGCCGGCGAGCGCCGCCAGCATCTGTCCGACCTGGTTGTTGTCGCTGTCGATGGACTGTTTGCCCAGGATGACCAGATCGGGGGCTTCCCGATCCAGCAACGCCTTGAGAATCCTGGCGACCTGCAAGGGCGCGACGTCGCTGTCGGCGGTAACGAGAATGCCGCGGTCGCAGCCGAGCGCAAGCGCGGTGCGCAATTGCTCCTGGCAGACCTGGGGGCCGATCGAGACCGCCACGATTTCCTCGGCCTGGCCCTGCTCCTTCATGCGCACGGCCTGTTCGACCGCGATCTCGCAAAAGGGATTCATCGCCATTTTCGCATTGGCGAGTTCCATGCCCGTGCCGTCGGATTTGACGCGGACCTTGACATTGGCGTCGACTACGCGCTTGACGGCGACGAGTATCTTCATGAATGGAGGGATCCGTGCGGGTGCTGAAACGGGCGGCAATAATGCCGCTTTTGCCGAAAAGGGTCAACCGGAGTCTGGCACGGTTCTGCCCAACTCGAAGAAGCAGCCATTACTGTCGACGCCGGTAACGATTTCGCCGTCTTCCCGGAATTGTCTGGCGGCCGCGACCAGGCGGTAGAACACGGACCGGCTGAGCAAGGCGTCCAGGCCGCCGCGCACGTGCACCGTGGGGTGGGGCTCTTCGACGCCGGTAACGCGGATCGGATGCTCCGCATCGACTTCGACGGTCTCCTCGACATTGGTGAAAAAGACGATTGCCTGCTCATGCCCGGGATTGCGGATTTCCATGTCGACGACCAGAAACGGGCAGTCGTCCACCTGGATGCGCATTTTTTCCACCGGGTTGACGAGAAAATAGTCGTCGCCTTCCCGTTTCAGGATCGAGGCGAACAGATTGACCATGGCCTGGCGCCGGATCGGCCTGCCTTCGTGATGCCAGACACCGTCGCGGCCGATGCGCAGGTCGATATCGCCGCAGAATGGCGGATCCCAGAGATGCACCGGCGCCGGACCGCGCGGCTCTTTCAGACGGCGGATCATCCGGAACGGATCGGGCGCCGGGTCCGTACTGTCGCTGGATTTGCCTTTCAAGAAGTTCTCACTGGTTCTGGTGATAAACTGGCCTTTGCATCAAGCCGTTCCCGCATTATGCCAGCAGACTTCATGCAATCGGATTTCGCGCTCCTGTTCAAGCGCGACTGCCCCTTGCTCGACGTGCGCTCACCGGTGGAATTCGCCAGGGGGGCTTTCCCCGCGAGCACAAACATACCCCTGCTTACGGACGCGCAACGCACCGAGGTGGGAACCATGTATCGCCGCAGCGGCGGCGAGGCCGCAACCAGGCTCGGCCACAAACTCGTGAGCGGCGATTCGAGATCCGCGCTCATCGAACGCTGGCGGAATTTCATCGAGCACAATCCCGAAGCTCGCCTGTATTGTTTCCGCGGCGGACAGCGATCCCATGTCGTACAGCAATGGCTGCAGGAAGCAGGCGTCGAAATACCGCTCGTGCCGGGAGGTTACAAGGCCTTGCGCGGCTTTCTGCTGCACGTGCTCGAGGAGGCGGCGAGACTCGATTTTCTCGTTATCGCGGGCAAGACCGGCTGCGGCAAGACGCATCTGGTCACGGAATTGCCTTGCGCACTGGATATCGAAGGCGCCGCGGGGCATCGCGGCTCGGCCTTCGGCGCCCTGCCCGACCCCCAGCCGTCCCAGATCGACTTCGAAAACGCCATGGCCGTCGCCTTGCTGAAACTGGAATTCGAGTCGCTGCCGGTATTGATCGCCGAAGACGAAAGCCGCGCCGTGGGTTCGCTCGCCATTCCCCACGTGTTGTTCGACCGCATGAAACAGGCGCCGCTCGCCCTCATCGAAGAAAGCCTGGAAGTTCGGGTCGAAACGATTCTGCACGACTACATACTTGCGAATCTGGCGGCCTGGGAAGAATACAGTCCCGGCCGGGGCGCCGCCATATTGGAGCAGTCGCTGCTGGAGAGCCTGGAGAGGATTCGGCGCAGGTTGGGAGACGGCGGTTTCCGAAAGACCGGCGCCCTGATGCGGCAGGCTTTCACGGTGGAACGGCAGGAAAGTCTTGCGCTGCATCGGCGATGGATCTCTCTCCTGCTCGAGAATTACTACGATCCGATGTACGAATATCAACTCGCGCGCAAACTCCCCCGCGTGCGTTGCCGCGGCCGCCGCGAGGAAATCGCGCGCTGGTGCCGTACCTACATGTCCTCGTCGGCCACCGCGTAGATGCCGTCCGCGTTGCGCAGATAGTTTTTATAGTCCATGCCATAGCCATAGACGTAGCGGTCGGGAACGTGCAGGCCGGAAAAATCCGCCGCTGCCAGCGCCTCGGGCCGGGGCCGCCGCTTGTCCACGAGCACTGCCGACAGGATGCGGGCCGCCCCCTGCTCCCGGCAATAGCGCAACACGGCCGAAAGGGTGTTGCCTTCATCGAGAATATCGTCGACGACGAGCACGACGCGCCCGCGCAGGTCGAGGGCGGGCATGACCCGGCATTCGATCTCCCCGCCCGAGGTCGCGCCCCGATACCGGGTCATATGCAGATAATCGATTTGCAGGGGAAATTGCAGCCGCACCGCGAGCAGGCCGGTGACGATCAGCCCGCCGTTCATCACGCACAGCAGGATGGGATCGCTGCCGGCGAGTTCAGCGGTAATTTCCCGCGCCATCCTGTCCAGGGCCGCTTCGACCCGGACGGCGTCATGGATGCGAGCCGCGCGGCTCGCGATCGCGGCTATCTCGTCAGCGGTCGGCACGGCGCTCAGGATTCGGCCCCCGTGGTTTCCGGCAAAGGTTCCGGCGTCACCGCCGCCAGACCGTCGATGGTTGTAGTCGGGAAGGCGATATCGGCGTCATGGGAATGAATGATCGCCACGATGCGCAAGAGCACGTCCTGCTTGATCTCGTGAAACCGAATCCAGTTGGTGGTCCTGGTAAACGTGTACACAAAGAAATCCAGCGATGACGGCGCGAAATAATTGAAATTGACGATCATGGTTTGACTGGTGTCGATTTCCTCGTGCGCCAGCAGCATGGCCTTCACATCCTCTACGATCACCCCCATCTTGTCCGCGTCCTGGTAGCGGATGCCGATGGTTTCGTAGATGCGGCGGTGAGACATGCGCGAGGGATTTTCCAGCGAAAGCTTGTTGAACAACGAGTTGGGAACGTATAGCGGCCGCTTGTCGAAAGTGCGCACGACGGTCAGACGCCAGCCGATCTTCTCCACCGTGCCTTCGATTTCCCGATCCGGCGAGCGAATCCAGTCGCCGATCGCGAAGGGGCGGTCGAGGTAGATCATCAGCCCGCCGAAGAAGTTCGCCAGCAGATCCTGGGCCGCGAAACCGACGGCAATGCCGCCGATGCCGCCGAAGGCGAGCACGGCGGTAATTTCGACTCCCAGCGTCGGCAAAACGACCAGTATGGCCGCAATAACGATTACCAGACGCAGCAGGCGCACGAGCGCGTGCAAGGTGGTCGGATCCATCTGCGTCTGGGCCTGATCCGGCTCGGCTTTGAGTTTTTCCAGCAGACGCCGTTCGAAGCAGTTGGAAAATCCCAGCAGAAACCAGGCCATCAGCAGAATGACGATAATCTGCCTGAGGGCCGGGAAAAAGGCGCCGTCGCCGCCGGCTGCCAAAAAATAAATGGCCCCCTGCTGAAGCTGGAATTGCTGCAATTGCGTTATCGCAATCTCCAGAATGAAGACGGCAGCGTACAGGACGATCAGCGCGCGCAACGGGCGCCGCGCGGCTTCCAGCAAGGCGTCGTCCCACACGGTCGAGGTCTTCGCCGACTGCTTTTCAAGACCGGCAAGTATGCGCTTGATCACGATGCCAGCCACCAGGGCCAGCGCCAGCACCAGCAATATTTGCCCTATCCAGGCGATATCGTTCAATACAATCATGGGGGTCGCGCCTCTCTTACCGGGCTTCCGGTACTTTCAGGCTCAGGATTGAGTGGAAGTGGCAGCATGCAGACTGCTTACGCTTTCAACCGCTTTGCGCCACTGTTCCGAATTCGGCGCAAGCGGAGGCTGCGCCCGCATGCGCTGCAAGCCGGGGCTGCCGGCAACGTTCTGCCGGTCCAGCCAGCGCACCGCGCGGCGCGTGGCTCTTCTGTCGTTGCATACGAGCACCATGTCGATTCCCGCCGTGAGAGCCCGTTCCACCCTGCGTTCGATGCGGCCGTAAGGCCGGACCGCTTCCATGCTCAGATCGTCGCTGAACACCACGCCCTTGAAACCGATCTCTCCACGCAATACGTCGTTGAGCCAGAAACTGGAGAAGGTCGCGGCTTCCGGGCTCATCCGCGGATAGACGACATGAGCGGACATGATGCCTCCCAGCAGTTCGTGACATTGGAGGAAAGACTGCAGGTCCCCGGCGCGCAATTCTTCCTCGTCGCGATCGTCCACCGGCAGTTCCAGGTGGGAATCGGCGGCAACCATGCCATGACCCGGAAAATGCTTGCCCGTCGCCGCCATGCCCGCCCGCGCCATACCGCCGATGTAGGCTCCGGCCAGACTGGCGATGACGCCGGGCTCCGCAGCGAAGGCGCGTTCGCCGATTGCCGGCGATGCGGGGTCGTAGCGGTCAAGCACCGGAGCGAAACTGAAATCAAGCCCCGCGGCTACCAGTTCCGAGGCCATGACCCAACCGCAATCGGCCGCCAGCGCCAGACCTTCGGCGGGATCGCGCTCGTATGCCACGCCCAGACTGCGCAAGGACGGCAGCGGCACGAAACCTTCGATAAATCGTTGTACGCGGCCGCCCTCCTGGTCCACCGCGATCAGCAGCCGCGGCGCGCTTTCGCGAATGGCCGCGGTCAACTCCCGCAATTGCGCTGGCGAGCGATAGTTGCGAGCGAACAGGATTACGCCCCCGACGCTCGGCCGTTGCAGCAAATTCCGCTCGTCCGACTCGAGTTCCGTTCCGCGCAAATCGACCATCAGCGGCCCGGGAGCGGTTTCACCAGTATTCGTCTGCATTCGGTTGCCCATGCAACCCGAGGCCAGCGCCGCCGCCGCGCCGAGGCCGAGCCGGGTGAAAGTTCTTCGATCCATTGTGGTGCGGGAAGTTACCACATTTGCCGGAGATTCCGCTCAAGATTTCTGGACGGGCTCAGATAACTGTATATAATCACAGTAATTCGCGACAGCGAGGACAGCCATGCACGGATTGACCACCCGCCAGGAGCAGATCCTGGACTTCATTCGGGGCCACCTGCGCGATACCGGATACCCGCCGACACGATCCGAAATCGCCGGTCACATGGGATTCAGATCGGTGAATTCGGCGGAAGAACATTTGCGCGCCCTGGCGCGCAAGGGCGCCATCGAAATGGCGCCGGGAGCTTCCCGCGGCATCCGCATTCCGGCGGATTTGCCTGCCGGCCTGCCGATCATCGGCCAGGTCGCAGCCGGCTCTCCCATTCTCGCCGAGGAATCCATCGCCGACTACAGCGAAGTGCCCGGCAACATGTTCTCGCCGCGCGCGGATTATCTGCTTACGGTCAAGGGCGACAGCATGATCGGCATCGGCATCTTCGACGCCGACCTGCTGGCGGTCCACAAGACGTCCGAAGCCGGCAACGGCGATATCGTCGTGGCGAGAATCGAGGACGAGGTCACGGTGAAGCGGCTGCGCCGGGACGGTTCGCGCCACCGGCTGGAACTCGTCGCGGAAAATCCGCAAATCGCGCCCATCGAAGTCGACCTGCGCCGCGACCGCTTCGAAATCGAGGGCGTCAGCGTAGGCGTCATCCGGCTGGGAGTATAGACGGCGGTTTCCCGGGGGCCTGATCAGGTCTTCTTGCCGGCCCCGGCCTGCCAGCGGCCGTCGCGATAGAACGCCCGCCAGCCGGTAGGCTTGTCTTTCGCCTGTGATTGCAGGAAGTGTTCGCGCGTCTTGCGGCTGAAACTGAGAATGCTTGGATTGCCCTTGTCGTCCTGCACCGGCGCGTCGAACAGATACGCGAACTTGGGATCGATCTCATTTCGGTGCGGCAGCAACTCGGCGATTTTCGGCGAGCGGGTTTCGCGGTTGCGCGGATAGCCGCTGGCGGCGAGGAAAAGCCCGGAGGCGCCCTCGCGCAAGATGAAATGGTCGTCGACCTTCTCGCAGCGCAACTCCGGCATGGGCACCGGGTCCATCCTGGGCGGCGCCGGCTTGCCGTTGCGCAGCAATTTGCGCGTGTTACGGCAGTCCTCGTTGGTGCAGCCGAAATACTTGCCGAACCTGCCGCTCTTGAGTTGCATTTCCTGGCCGCACTTGTCGCAATCGATGACCGGGCCTTCGTACCCCTGTATGCGGAATTCGCCTCGTTCCAACTCGAAGCCGTCACAATCGGGATTGTCGCCGCACACGTGCAACTTGCGGGCGGAATCGACCAGATAGGCGTCCATGGCCGTGCCGCATTTCGGACACCTGCGCTTGTGGCGTAGCTGGATGTTTTCGGCCTTTTCCGCGTCCTCGACGCTGTCGGCCCGAATCGCCTCCTCGCCCGGGACGAGATTGATCGTCTCGCGGCATTTTTCGTCCCCCGGCAGGCCGTAAGCCGAACAGCCGAGGAACACCCCGGTCGAGGCGTTGCGGATCTGCATGGCGCGGCCGCACTTCGGGCAGTGAATATCGACTTCGGTCGGCCGGTTGTCGCGCATGCCGCCGTCCTTGGCCTGGGCTTCGGCGAGTTTCGCGGTGAAATCGCGATAGAAATCGTCGAGCAACTCCTTCCAGTTCTTGCGGCCGGTCGCCACCTCGTCGAGCGAGTCCTCCATGCGCGCCGTAAAATCGTAGTCCATCAGGTCACGAAAGCTTTCCTGCAAGCGCTCGGTAACGATGTCGCCGATCTTGAGGGCATGGAAGCGCCTGTTTTCCAGTTTCACGTAGCCACGGTCCTGGATCGTCGAAATGGTCGAGGCATACGTGGAAGGACGGCCGATTTCGCGCTTCTCCAGTTCCCGCACCAGGCTCGCTTCGGTGTAACGCGGCGGCGGGCGAGTGAAGTTCTGCACCGGATCGAGTTTTTTCAGATCCAGCATTTCGCCGGCGGCGACATCGGGCAGGACGACATCTTCGTCGCGCGAAGGCATGACCGCCAGGTAGCCGGGGAATTGCATGATCCGTCCCTTCGCCCGCAATTCGAAATCGCCGGCCCGCACGCTGATCGTGCTCGCAAGATATCTGGCGGGGACCATCTGGCAGGCGATGAAATGCTGGAGAATCAGCGTGTACAACCGTTTTGCGTCACCGTCCATATCCTGCAACTGCTCGGCGGACCGGTTGACGTCGGTGGGCCGGATCGCCTCGTGGGCCTCTTGCGCCCCTGCCTTTGAGCGATAGAAATTGGGCGTCTCCGGAAGATATTCGCCGCCGAATCGCTGCTCGACATGGCCGCGCGCGGCGGCGATCGCATCGTTGCTGAGATGGGTCGAATCGGTTCGCATGTACGTTATATGGCCCGCCTGGTACAGGCGCTGGGCCGTGGACATGGTCTTGCCGACGCCGAATCCGAGCCGGGTGCTCGCGGCCTGCTGCAAGGTCGAGGTGATGAGCGGCGGCCGCGGCCTTGAAGTGGTCGGCTTGTCTTCGCGCTTCTCAACCAGGTATTCCGCGTCTTGCAGCGCCGCCAGCGCCGCTTCGGCCGTTTCCCGATCGCCGGGCCTGAAATTCCCGCCGGCCTGCCTGACGACCTGGCAACGCAACTTGCGTTCCTCTTTCGAAGCCGCCGTCGATTCGTCCGCGGCGCCGGCCAGGTCGGCGAAAATTTCCCAGTATTCTTCCGGATTGAACGCCCTGATCTCCCGCTCGCGTTCGACGATGAGCTTGACCGCAACGGACTGCACCCTGCCCGCCGAGAGCCCGCGGGCGACTTTCGACCACAACAGCGGCGAAAGCATGTATCCCACGACGCGGTCGAGAAAACGGCGCGCCTGTTGCTCCTCGACATAACGCATGTCGACCTTTCCGGTATCGGAGAAGGCCTCCTGAATCGCCTTGCGGGTGATTTCGTTGAATACGACGCGCCGGTAACGTTCGGGATCGCCGCCGATGGCCTCCTGGAGATGCCAGGCTATAGCCTCTCCTTCGCGGTCGCGGTCGCTGGCGAGATAGATCTGCGGCGATTTGGCGGCGAGTTTCCTGAGTTCTTCGACAATCGTTTCCTTGCCGGGCAGGATTTCGTATCTCGCCTGCCAGCCGTTTTCAGGATCGACTCCGAGCCGCTGCACGAGTTTCTGTTTTTCCTTCTTCTTGCGAAGAGCTTCCTTCTGCGCCGGGCTCATCTTGCGCGTCGCAGTCGACGTTTTGGCCCTGCGTCCCCCCGCCCCGCCTTTCTCGGGCAGATCGCGAATATGGCCGACACAGGACTTGACGACGAATTCGGGACCCAGAAATCTGTTGATGGTTCTCGCCTTGGCTGGCGACTCGACTATAACCAGTGACTTTGCCATGTTTGCTGACTTGCTCCTTGCTCCCCTATAACTTCACTTCATGAATCCAGCCGTAGTCCTCGGCGATTTCACCTTGCTGGATGCCTGTCAGAAGATCGTAAAGTTCCTGCATGACGGAGCCGACGACCCCGCTTCCCTTTATGTCGTCACCGAGTTCCTTGCGGTTGACTGCGCGCCAGGCGCCATCGAACCAGATGCGCGCAATCGGCGACACTACCGCCGCGGTGCCGCAGGCGCCCATTTCGACGAAATCATCGAACTCGGCGCGCAGATCGATGGGGCGTTCAGTCGTCGGCATGCCGAGCCGGTCGGCGGCGAGTTGCATGAGCGACCGGCGCGTCACGCTTGGCAGGATGGCGGCCGACCGCGGCGTTACCAGGCTGCCGTCGCGCAGGACGACGAGGATATTGGCCGATCCGGCTTCGTCGATATAGCGCCTTTCCGCCGCATCGAGATAGAGCGCTTCGCTGGCGCCTTGCTGCTGCGCCTTGCGCGTTGCAAGCAGGCCGCCGGCATAGTTCGCGCCGACCTTGAAATTGCCCGTGCCATGAGGAGCGGCGCGATCCATTTCCGAAACCGCGAGCGCGATCGGCGCGAGTCCCGCCTGCTTGTAATAGGGTCCGACCGGAGAAACGAAAACCCGAAACTCGAACTCTTTCGCCGGCCGCAAGCCGAGATTGTCGCCCACGCCGATGAGCATCGGCCGCACGTACAGACTGGCGCCGGAGCCAAAAGGCGGAATCCATTCACGATTCTCCCGAACCGCTGTTTCCACTCCGCGCATGAACAAATCCGTGGGCACTTCAGGCATGAGCAGGCGGCCGGCGGCCTGCTTCAGGCGTTCGCTGTTCAACTCGGGACGAAACAGCAACACCCTGCCGTCGCGGGCGCTCTGGGCCTTCATGCCTTCGAAGCATTCCTGGGCGTAATGCAGCGCCGGCGAGCCTTCGTGCAATGGCATGATCTCGCAGTCGAGCAGCTTGCCTTCGCCCCATTGGCCATCGCGCCAGCGGGCGGAAAAGCGCCAGTCGGTCCGAACGTACTCGAAACCGAGATCAGCCCAATTCAGCGCCTTTCCGCCGATTTTTCTTTCCATTCCCGTTACCACCGCTTGCATCGGCCCGCGTCATTTGCTCCAGTATGCTCATGAATCTGATCGATATCGGCGCCAATCTGACGCACAAGTCGTTCGAGCACGATTTTCAGCAGGTTGTGGATGATGCCAGAAGCGCCGGGCTAACGCACATCATTCTGACCGGGACCGATCGCGAGACGAGCGAGGCGGCTTCGCGCTTCGCCGGCGCGACTCCGGACTTTTTCAGCGGCACTGCGGGATTTCACCCACACGTGGCGCAATCGTTCAACACGGAGCAGTACGCCGCGGTCGCGGCGCTTTGCGAACTCGAACAGGTCGTGGCCGTGGGCGAAACCGGGCTCGATTTCAATCGCAACTATTCGCCGCGGCAGGATCAGCTCGACTGCTTCGAGCAACACCTGGAAATCGCCGCCGCGGTCGGCAAGCCGTTGTTTCTGCACCAGCGCGACGCGCATGAGGATTTCCTGGCCATACTGAAGCGGCATCGCGGCCGCGTCGCCGGGGGCGTGGTGCATTGCTTCACCGACACGCTCGCGGCATTACGCGACTATCTCGAACTCGACATGCATATCGGCGTCACCGGCTGGATCTGCGACGAACGGCGCGGCGTCGAATTGCAGGCCATGGTCAGGTACATACCGCCGGACCGGCTGCTGCTGGAGACCGACTCTCCCTACCTGCTGCCGCGAAACCTGCGGCCGAAGCCGCCCGGCCGGCGCAATGAACCGAAATACCTGACGGCCGTATTGGACAAGGTCGCCGAATGCACGGGGAAAGACAGGGAGGAGATTGCCGGGCGAACCACGGAGAACGCCGTCAGATTGTTCGACCTCAAGGATCCTTCAATTTGAGACGAAGCGCGGCTTTATCCGGTATCCGTCTGCAGCAGTTCGATAATCTGTTCGGTGTTGAAGGGCCAGTTCAGTTCGCGTCCGCTGCGGGGATTGCGCAGGACCGGAATCGTCAGACCGTAACGCTCGACCAGTTCTTCGGACTCGCTGATATCCACCGGCCTTGCCCGGATTTTCCCCGATCGGGCAAGATCGTCGAGCATGGCCTCGGCGTATTCGCACAAATGGCAGCCCTCCGTGGTGTAGAACAGCAATTCAGGCATGACGCGCCGGCTTAGTCCCCGGCCCGGTAACCACCGAGCGCATCCGCGAGTTCCCCAATCAGCCGCGGGCCGCGAAATATGAAGCCGCTGTAAATCTGCAACAGGTCGGCGCCCGCCGCCAGCATGTCGCGGCCATCCTGTCCGTTCATGATTCCGCCGACGCCAATGATCGGAATGGAACCACCCACTTCCGCCTTGATCGCGCGCACCGCCCGCCGCGCGAGTCCGGTCAGCGGCGCCCCGCTGAGTCCGCCGTTTTCCTCCGCGATATGCCGGGGCAGCGAATCCGGCCGGCTCAGCGTCGTATTCACGGCTACGATGCAATCGGCCTGCCAGGTCAGCAGCGCGGCGCAGATCCGGCGGATCTCGCTGTCATCCAGATCGGGAGCGAGTTTCAGGGCGATGGGCAAGTACCTGCCGGATTCCGCCTCGTGTTCGGCCTGGGCATGTTTCAGCGCTTCCAGCAGGCGTTCGAGATGCTCGCCGAATTGCAGGTCGCGCAAACCCGGCGTGTTGGGCGAGGAGATATTGACCGTGACATAGTCGGCCGCCCCGCGGCATTGACGCAGGCATTCCAGGTAGTCTTCGCCGGCGCGCTCGACCGGCGTGTCGCGATTCCTGCCGATATTCACGCCGATGACAATCCCGCTCCGCCGCTGTTCAAGCCGGGCGACCGCATGGGCGATGCCCTTGTTGTTGAAGCCCATGCGATTGACGATGCACCGCGCGCCTCGGTCTCGGAACAGCCTCGGCTTCGAATTGCCGGGTTGGGGCCGCGGCGTCAGGGTGCCGATTTCGAGGAATGCGAATCCCAGCGCCGCCAGTGCGTCGATATGGTCTCCGTTCTTGTCCAGGCCCGCGGCAAGACCGATCCGGTGAGGAAATTCCAGGCCCATGAGCCGCACCGGCCGAGCCGGCGCGCGGACATCGGCGGCCATCAGTCCGGACAATCCGAGTCGGTGCAATCGGTCGAGCGTTCCCAGGGCAATGCCGTGGGAAGTTTCAGCGGGAAGCCGGAACAGCGGCCCGGCGATCAATTCATACAAGCTGCGAGTCCGTGGTTGCACCGGGTTCAGAAGCGATAGCGAATGCTCGCGTTGAAATGGCGCGGCAATTCAGGCAACGCTATCACGCCTCCGAACAAATTGGGAAAATTCGCGCGAAAATACCGTTCGTCGGTGACGTTCTTGAAGTTGAAACTGAACAGCCAGTCGCTGGCTTCATATCCGAAACCCAGGTTCACCAGGGTATAAGCCGGCAAGAGGACGCGGCGGGAATATCCCGAATACACCTCTTCGACATCGGCAAGACTGCCGTTGACCGTCCAGCCATTGCCGAAATCCCAGGTGCCCGTGAGCGAGTAGATGTTTTCCGGCATCCCGGTCCGGCGGGCGTCGCCGCTTATGACATCGCCCCCGAGCGTGCCGCCGTAAAAGCGCCAGGGTTCGATCTCCGGCAAATCTTCCGCGCCGACGAAACTGAAGCGCGACCCCGCTTCCAGCGTGTTCAGATTGACGACTTCGATGCGGGAATAACCGAAGGTCAGCAACAGGCTTTCGTTGACCGACCAGCGTGTTTCGAACTCGATTCCCCTGGTGCGCGCGGCCTGGTTCGTGACGATGGACTGGGCGGAAAAATCGGTGCGCTCCTGGCGATAGGCGGCCGCGGCAAAGTAGAGCCTGCTGTCCAGCAAGCGCCCCTTGACTCCGGCTTCGAGCAACTCGGATTGATCGAAGGCGGTTCCGTCCCGAACATTGGCGGTGGTCACTTCGGCGCCCTGGCCGGCGATCAGCGTCGATTGCCGCGACGCCGTTACGTAGGGCGCCAGCCCGTTATCCATTTGCCGGCTGATGCTCAATGTCCAGGAAACGCCGCCGACATCGTCCTCCGCCGCCAGCACCGCGCAATCGCCGGGAGGCGGGCAGAAATTGTTGGAACTGGGAAACAGTAACTTGTCCAGCGGCTGCCGGCTCTCGACCTCGATAGTGTCGTGGCGCACGCCCGCAAGCACCGAGAATCCGTTGTCGAACGTCAGATCCAGCAATGCGGCCAGCCCGATGTCGGTGTATTCGCCTATGTAATATTCCGTGTAGTCACCGTCGATGCGGGTTGAAAGCAGGCGCCTGGCGCGTGCGTCAAGAGGCCGGGACAGATCGCGGCGGTCGAAATACTCGTTGGTGTAATCGTCGGCATGTTCGAAATTCGTATGGCGCAGCGATGGCGACAACTGCAATGCTGCTGTCAAATCGTCGAACCGGAACCGGCGTGAAAACACCAGCTTGTTCTCCAGGACCCAGGTGTCGTGGAACTGCGAAAAGCCGTAAGCGTTTTCGTTCAGATTGTCGTAGTGTTCGAAGAACAACTGGTTTTTCCATTCCCAGCCGGCGTCGTCTCCGCCCAGCAGATCGAAGTAAAGGGTGGTGACCTGGTTCTCCAGCGCATCGCCGGGAGCCGTGAGTGTCTGGTTGCCGGCGATAGTCCCGGCGCCAGGGTTCTCCAGCGCCAGCAATTCGGGAAAACAGCCGAACAACGGCACTGCCCCGATCAGGCAGACTCCCGAGTCTTCGAGTTGTCCGCCCTGACCCGGAATCAGCCCCGCCGCGAAGGGATTCAGATCGTAGAAGCCGTCTCCGTCCAGATCGAATTCCTGGTGGGATACGTGGCCGTCGCCGTCGCGATCCAGGGAAGAGGGAGACCCGGTCACGTAACTTCCATGGTCGATCAGGTCCTGGGTGAGCCGGTTCCAGCCGGCCACCTGGGTACCGTCGTACTGGTGCCACATGCCCCCGAACTGGGCGCGGACGGAGTCTGAAACGTCAAGATCGACCGAAAGTTGCAGCAGATTCTGCTGTTGCAGGCTTTCGTCATAGTAACTGCCGGAGTCTTCGCTCAGCGCATACAGGTAATACCCCGACTCTCGCGAGCCGAACCGGCCCGGCCCTCCCACCTCGGCAGCGACGACAGCCTTGTCCCAACTGCCCGTGCTGAACGAAACCGCACCGCTGGTCTCGGCGAGAATCGCCCCGGTCTCTTCGATTCGCGCCGATTTCGGGTTGAAGTTCAGGTAACCGCCGATTTTCGCGGGTCCGTAAATCGGCGAAGCCGGGCCGCGAATGATGTCGATCCGGTCCGATGCGCCTATCGGCGTCGGGTAGTTCCCGGGATTGTCGAGCCTGCGTATGCCGCGAAAATAGGTTTCGCCCGGGGTGCCGCGGATGTCGAGGCCGCCAGCCACGCCGAAAAAGGACTGGGTGAAACTGCCCGGCGCGAGCACGATCAATTCATCGATATCCTGCATGTCGAATCTTTCGAGCAGGGCCGATGAGATCGTCGAAGCGGAACGCGGCGTTTCGAGCAGCGACTTGTCGAAACCGAATACGGATTCCACGTAGCCCCCCGGAAGACTGTCGAGGTCGCCCGTTACCACGATTTCCTGCACCGCTGTCTGGGCCGCCGTGCGGCCTGCGACCAGCAACAGCGCAAGGGACAACAAACGTAACCGGTCATGCATTTTCATTTCTTCTTCCTTGCGTGGGCGTCCATCGGAAATCTTTATCAGAAACTCAGGCGAACGCTGGCCGTGAAATGCCGCGGCAATTCCGGCAAGACTATGACGCTGCCATACAGGTTCGGAAAATTGGCGCGAAAATAACGCTCATCGGTCACGTTCTTGATGTTGACGTTAAATCGCCAGGAACTTGTTGCATAGCCGGCGCCCAGATTCACCAGGGTATAGCCAGGCAGGAGAACGCCGCGTGAAAAGCCTGAATACGTTTTTTCCACATCGACGATGCTGCCGTTCAGCGTCCAGCCGTTATCGAAATCCCACGTCCCGAGAAGGGAATGGATCTGTTCCGGCATTCCGGCCCGGCGGAAGTCTTCACTGACGATGTTCGCGCCAAGGGCGCCGCCATACAACTCCCAGGGTTCGATTCCCGGCAGGTCCTCGGCGCCGACATAACTGAATCTTGCGCCGGCCTGCCGCGTGTTCAGGTTGATTACCTCCATGCTTGCATGGCCGAACGCGAGAAGGAAATTGTCATTTACTACCCAGCGAGCTTCAAGTTCGATACCCTCGGTGCGGGTCGCCTGATTGGTGACGATCGATTGGGCCGAATAGTCGGTGCGCTCCTGGCGATACGCCGCGGCGGCAAAATACAAGCTGTTGTCGAGTATGCTGCCCTTGACGCCGGCTTCAAGCAGTTCGGACTGATCCACCGCGGTTCCGCCGCGGACATTTGCGGTGGTCACTTCCGCGCCCTGACCCGCAATCACCGTAGTCTGCCGCGACAGGGTGACATAGGGCAACACGCTGTTGGCTAGCTGCCGGCTCAGGCTCAACGTCCATGAGATTCCCTCGACTTCGTCTTCGGCTGCCAGCGATACGCAGTCTCCCGGCGGCAGACAGAAATTACTTGAACTCGGCAGTAACAGCTTGTCCAGCGGCTGCCTGCTCGCCAGCGAAATGCGGTCGCCGCGAATGCCGAGCAAGACGGAAAATCCATTGTCGAAGTTGAAGTCGGCCAATGCGGCCAGTCCGATGTCCGTGTAGTCACCGGTATAGTACTCGGTATAGTCGTCGTGAATCCGGGTAGCGAGTAACCGCGGCTCGACCGTGCCCGCCGATCGGGTTATGTCGTAACGATCGAAATATTCGTTCGAATAGTCGCTGGCATGCTCGAAGTTCGTGCGCCTCACGGAGGGCGACAGTTGCAATGCGACGGAAAGCCCGTCTAGCCGCCAGTCGCGCGAGATAACGAGCTTGTTTTCAATCACGCTTGAATCGTGAAACTGGGAGAAGCCGTAACTGTTCTCATTCAGACTGTCGTAGTGTTCGAAAAACAACTGATTTTTCCATTCCCAGGCTCCATCGCCGCCGCCGAGCAAATCGAAATACAAGGTCGTCACCTGCGTATCCAGAGTATCCTGAGGTTCGGTGATATTCATATTGCCTTCGATGATAGCCGTTCCGGGGTTCTGCAGCGCCATCAATGCCGGAAAACAACCGAACACCGGTACGTCTCCTATCCGGCAGACACCGGTTCCCGCCAGCCGCCCCGGCTGTCCCGGCGCCAGTTCCGCAGCGAAGGGACTCAAATCGGTAAATCCGTCTCCATCCACATCGAATTCCTGATGGGAAACGTAGCCGTCGCCGTCGCGGTCCAGGGAAGGCGGAGACCCTGTCACATAGCGTCCATGGTCGATCAAGTCCTGTGTGAGCCGGTTCCAGCCCGAAATTTCGTTACTCAGATAGTTATGCCGCATGGCGCCGAATTGCGCGCCGAGACCGCCGGAGAAATCAAGGTCAACGGATACTTGCAGCAGATCCTGGTTCTTGTCGGTATCGTCGTAGTACGAGCCGGAGTCCTCCGTCAGCGCATAGAGGTAGTAGCCGACTTCCTGCCCACCGACAAGTGCCGGACCGCCGACTTCGGCCGACAGCGCCGAAGTATCCCAACTGCCAGTTGTGTAATGGGCGGCCCCGGCGGTGTCGGCGAGCAAGGCTCCGGTCTCCTCGATTCGCGCCGATTTCGGATTGATATTGACGTAACCGCCGATCTTGGACGGCCCATAGATCGGCGAGGCCGGCCCGCGAATGATGTCGATGCGATCAGACGCGGCGATCGGAGTGGGGTAGTTGGCCGGATTGTCCAACCTGCGCATACCCCGGAAATAGCTTTCGCCGGGCGTCCCTCGAATGTCCAGTCCGCCTGCGGCGCCGAAAAAGGACTGGGTGAATGTGCCGGGTGAGAGGGCAATCAGTTCGTCTATATCCTGCAAGTCGAAGCGCTCGAGCAGGGCGGCCGATATTGTCGAAGCCGAGCGTGGCATCTCAAGCAGCGACTTGTCGAAACCGAATACCGATTGCACAAAGCCTCCCGGAAGACTGTCGAGATCACCCGTTACGACGATCTCCTCGACGACGTTCTGCGCCGAGGCAAGACCAGCGGCCAGCATAAAACAGAGTCCTGCGGGCAATCGGATTTGCATTGTTGTTCCTCCCCCGGCCGGGCGGCGGGAAGCTTGCTATTTTTTCGCTATCGGTCAACTTGCCGACAGGCGATTCCGCGAACTTGCGAGCACTTGTGATGCGAAAAACCGACAACAGTATTGTGGCCTTGAGCCGGCGCGAACTGCTGGCCGGCGCGGGCGCGGCGCTTGGCGCCGGAATGCTGCCCGGCGCCCTGCTCCATGCCCAGGGCGAGGCCGAAAATTCTTCCGCCGTGGTATTCACCGATACCACCATCGTCACCAATGACGCGCAGCGGCGCAACCTGCGAAACATGGCGCTCGCGGTGCGGGGCGGCGTCATCGCCGCGATCGGCGAAACCGATGAAGTATTACCCGCATTTCCCGGCGCCGAGGTTTACGACGGCAGCCGCAATGCCCTGCTTCCCGGCCTGGTCAATTGTCACGCCCATTTGTCGGCGACGATCGCCAAGGGCTTCAACGAAGATTTCGGCTTTCCCAACAGCCTGGACTTGCCGCAAAGCCCGGCGAGCCTGCTGTCGGAGGACGAGGCCACGTTGATGTCGGTGCTGGCGGCGCTCGAAGGGCTGCGTTCGGGCACCACGACCATGGTGCAGAACGTCAGCGGCATCGCCCGCGACGCGTCTTCGCTGGCGCAGACGGGCCAGCGCTGGGTTTTCGCCGAATCCGTGCGCGACATCACCACCGTCGACGGCCCGATGTCCCCGCCCCGGCTGGCGAACAGCGTTCCGCCGCAATTCTCCGACCGGCTGCGCGAAGAAGGCATGCAGCGCATCGCCGATCTGCACAGCGCCTGGCATGGCCGGGAAAACGGTCTGGTCAGCGTCTTCCCCGCCGCCGCCCTGACCGAACTTTCCTCGCCGCAACTGCTGCGCGAGGTGCGGGAATTCGCCGAATCCCATGACCTCGGCTACACGATCCACATGACCCAGTCCCAGGCCGAAGTCGATTTCATGTTGCGCTATCACGGCGTACGGCCCGCCATGTTTCTCGCCGACAACGATTTCCTCGGCCCGCGGCTGTTCGCCGCCCATGCGCGCTATTGCGACGCCACGGAGATCGAAGCCCTCGGCCGCAGCGGAACCATCATTACCCATCAGGCGGCGATGGCGGCGAATCGCGGCGTGAATCCGCCGATTTCCGCCTTGCGCGAAGCCGGCTGCCCCATCGCCATGGGCACGGACAATAACAACACCGACATGTTGCATGTCATGAAAACGGCGATTTCGATGGAACGCATTCAGCGCGACGACGAAATTCCGGGCACCCTGCCCCAGCCCGAAGACATGCTGGCGGACGCCGCAGGCGGCGGCGCGCTCGCCGTGCGGCAGGGCGCGACGCTCGGCTCGCTCGAAGTCGGCCGCAAGGCAGACCTGCTCGTGCTCGACACCATGCAACCGCATCTGATCCCGTCCGGCCGCATCCTTTCCGCCTGGATTCACAACGGCCAGCCCTCGGATATCGAAGCGGTGATGGTCGACGGCAGATTCGTCATGCGCGACCGCCGGGTGCTTACCCTGGACGAGGCCGCCATCATGGAGGAAGCCTGGCGAATCGGCCGGCGCGTCTGGGACCGGATACTGGAAAACGGACCGCTGCCGCTGCCCCGGCTGTAAGCCGGGGCATTGCTAGACATCCATTGCAAAACCATTACAATCCGGGACTTTGCGCCCGCGACAGAGACCTCATGACATGAGTCAGCACCCGACGATAACGGAATTGAAGAACTGGTTAATGATGCAGATCTTCGGTCAGGAGCGGCTGATCGACCGGTTGCTGATTGCCTTGCTGGCGGATGGTCATCTTTTGGTGGAGGGCGCGCCCGGATTGGCCAAGACCAAGGCGATCAAGGATCTCTCCCGCGGCATCGAAGGCGACTTCCACCGCATCCAGTTCACGCCGGACCTGCTGCCCAGCGACATCACCGGAACCGAAGTTTTCCGGCCCGAAGACGGATCGTTCCGCTTCCAGCAGGGACCGATCTTCCACAACCTCGTGCTCGCCGACGAGATCAACCGGGCGCCGGCCAAGGTGCAGTCAGCATTGCTCGAAGCGATGGGAGAACATCAGGTCAGCGTCGGCCGCGAATCCTTCACCCTGCCGCCGCTGTTCCTGGTCATGGCAACCCAGAATCCGATCGAACAGGAAGGAACCTATCCCCTGCCGGAAGCGCAGCTCGACCGCTTTCTCATGCATGTCACCATCACCTACCCCTCGATCGAAGCCGAGCGCGACATTCTCCACCTCGTGCGGGACGAGGCCGCGAACAAGTTGCCGGACCCCCCGAGCCAGGTTCCCCAAGAGAAGGTTTTCGCCGCCCGCCAGGAAGTGCTGGAAATGCACATGGCGCCGGAAGTCGAGGAATACATCATCCAGCTCATCATGGCGACGCGGAATCCGCTGGTCTACGGCAAGGACCTGGAAGGCTGGCTCGAATACGGCGCCAGCCCCCGGGGCACGATCTCGCTCGACCGCTGCGCGCGCGCCCATGCCTGGATCCACGGCAAGGATTTCGTCAGCCCCGACGATGTGCAGGAGATCATGTTCGACGTGCTCCGCCATCGCATCCTGCTGAGCTTCGAGGCCGAAGCCAGCGGCGTCACGCCGGACAAGGTCCTGGAAACGATTCGCGAACGCGTGCCGTCCGCCTGACGGGGCCGCCCCGACATGAGTTCCAGGTACCGCATCGACCCTGAGCACGCCCGCTATCAGGCGAAAGGGGCCACCGTCAGCCTGCAGCAATTACTGATGCAGCGCTATGCCGCCAAGACCCTGGAGTACTTGGCCCATACCCGCTCCATAGCCGGCATCAGCGGCTTGCATCTTTCCAAGATGCGCGGCCGCGGCATCGATTTCGAGGAATTCCGGCCCTACCAGCCCGGAGACGATATCCGCCTGATCGACTGGCGCGTCACCGCCCGCACGAGCCGGCCTTTCACCAAGGTTTTCCGCGAGGAACGCGAGCGGCCGGTCATCATCGCCGTGGACCAGACCCACAACATGTATTTCGGCAGCCGGGTCGCGTTCAAGTCGGTGATCGCAGCCCAGACCGCCGCGGTTTTCTGCTGGCTGGCGATCGACAATGGCGACCGCGTCGGCGGCCTCGTCTTTTCCGACCGCGAAGAGCGACTCGTGCGCCCCAAGCGCAGCCGGCGCTCCGCCTTGCATCTGCTCAACCAGGTGTTCGAATTCAACCGCTCCCTCGGCGGCGTCACCGGCGGCGAATTGCCGGAAGATTCCGATTCGCGCCTGTCCGACGCGTTGGGGCAAATCCGCAAGATCATGCGGCCAGGCAGCACCTTGTACGTGATTTCGGATTTTGTCACCCTTGACGAGCGGGCCGTGCAATATCTGAATCAGCTCAGTCAGCATAACAACGTGGTATGTTGTCTGGTTTACGATGCGCTGGAAGAGTCCTTGCCGACGCCGGGGCTCTACAGCATTACCGACGGTCGGCGCAAGGGCGCGCTGAACACGCATAACCGGCGCGCCAGGGTGCGTTATCGGGAGCAGTTCGACGAAAGAATGCGCTTGATCGAGTCCGAACTCGACCGGCTGCAGGTCGCCCTGCTGAAGATTCGCACCAACGATCTGGTAGTGGAGCAGATTCGACAGTGGATAGCGCAGAACTCCTGAATCAACTGGCGGATATACATCTGCCCGAACCGGTAGGGCTCTGGCCGCCGGCGGCGGGCTGGTGGATTCTTGCCGTGCTGTTGCTGGCGGGTCTTTATTTCGGCGGCCGCAAGGCGATCGCTTTCTGGCGTCGGCGGAGATTCTGCGCTCATGCGCTAATGGAACTCGATCGAATCTACGACGAATACGCCACGGACGAGGCCGGCGATCCGGATGCGGCCCGGCTGCACTATGTGAATGCGCTTAACTCGGTACTGCGGCGCGTGGCGCTGGTGCATTTTCCGAATTCGGCAGTCGCCGGTCTCGGCGGCGAGGACTGGCTGCGATTTCTCCGGGCCAGCGGCAATTGCATGAACCTCGATCGGGAACTGGCCGCGGCATTGAGTCACGGCCGATTCCAGCCTACCATTTCAGTCGATGCGGACAGCTTGCATGTCTTCGGCCGGGAGTGGATTCGCTCCATGTATCTAAGTCGTAAAAGCGGCCGGCGCAGCGGCAGCCGCCCGCAGCGGAATCAGACCACCGGCGGTCTGAAGGTTTCGGGTTCGGATGCTTGAGTTCACCTGGCCGTGGGCCTTTCTGCTCCTGCCTTTGCCATTGCTGGTATACCGGCTGGTGGCGCGCGCCCCGCGTCAGGACGCGGCCTTGTACGTTCCCTTCTTCAACATGCTGACGCGCCTGCAATCGGATAGCGAAAATCTGACTTCCGGACGCGTACTCAATCTGATTTGCTGCATCCTGATCTGGTTGCTCGTGGTACTGGCGGCGACGAGGCCGCAATGGCTCGGCGAGCCGGTGCAACTGCCTTCCACCGGCCGCGACCTGATGCTCGCGGTGGATATATCCGGCAGCATGGAAGCCCAGGACATGATCGTCGGCAGCCGCCAGGCTTCGCGTATCGACGTCGTGAAAGCCGTGGTCGGCGATTTCGTCGAACGCCGCGAAGGCGACCGCCTCGGCCTGATCCTGTTCGCCGCCCATGCCTATATCCAGGCGCCGCTGACCTTTGACCGCAAGGTAGTCGGCGAACTGCTGGAAGAAGCCGATATCGGCATCATCGAGGAATCTGCGACCGCCATCGGCGACGCCATCGGCCTGTCCGTGATCCACTTGCGCAGCCGGCCGGAGAACAGCCGCGTACTCGTGCTGTTGACCGACGGGGTAAACAATGCCGGCGAAGTCTCGCCGGAACAGGCCGGCCAACTCGCCCGCACCGAAAACATAAGGATCTACACCATCGGTATCGGTGCGGACCAGATTACCCAGCGCACCTTTTTCGGCGCGCGCACCATCAACCCATCGGCCGAACTCGACGAAGCGGTGCTGACCCGCATCGCCGAATCCACCGGCGGCCGCTATTTCCGCGCGCGGGACGTCTCGGACCTCGTGGATATCTATGAAGAACTGGACCGGCTGGAAACCATCGAACAGGACGAGCAGACTTACCGGCCCACGCGCGTGCTGTTTCATTGGCCGCTGGGAGCGGCGATGCTGATCAGTTTCCTGCTGGCGCTGGTTTCGATTCCCTGGCTGTCCCTGTCCGGGCGGGCGATGCTCGCGGAACCCGACGACCAGGCGGCCGGGGCGGGAGAGGCATAACCTGTTATGGAATTGTCATCCGCCATTTTCAGCGAATTTCATTTCCTGCGCCCCTGGTGGCTACTGGCGCTGATTCCCGCGGCGATCTTCGTGCTCGCGCTTTGGCGGGTGAACAGCGCACTCAGCGCCTGGGACAAGGCCATCGACAAGGACTTGCTGCCCTATCTGCTCGACCGTTCGCGCAACGCCGCCCAGCGCACGCCGCTGATGCTGCTGCTTTGCGCCTGGGTGCTGTCGACCGTGGCGTTGGCCGGCCCGGTCTGGGAGAAACTGCCCCAGCCGGTGCAGCAACGCGAGGACGCGCTGGTAATCGTCATGGATCTGTCGCTGTCGATGTTCGCCCAGGACCATGTGCCTTCGCGGCTCGATCTGGCCAAGCGCAAATTGCGCGATATCCTGGCCCTGCGCGACGAAGGGCAGACCGCGCTGGTGGTATACGCCGGCGACGCTCATGCGGTGATGCCGCTGACCGATGACGTGGTCACGATCGAAGCGCTGGTGCCTTCGCTCAGCCCCAATATCATGCCGTTGTTCGGCAGCAATCCCATGGCCGCCATGGACATGGCGATCGAATTGCTCGACAACGTCGAAGCCTCCCAGGGCAAGATTCTGCTGATGACCGACGGCATCAGCGGATTCGACCAGGAATTGCTGATTACGCGGCAACTCGAAGACAGGCCGTACGATTTGCTGGTAATGGGCATAGGCACCGAACAGGGCGCGCCGATCCGCACCAGCGACGGAAATTTCCTGACCGACCAGCAAGGCGCGATGGTCGTGCCGGCCCTGAATCGCAGCGTGCTGCAATCGCTGGCGAACCGGGTCGGCGGGCGCTATCACGACATCCAGCTTTCGGATTCCGACCTGGCCTACCTGTTGACCGACCTGAATCTGCTGGACGATCCGCAATTGAGCGACGTCGAGGAAGAATTCGACGTATGGTACGAAACCGGCCCCTGGCTGCTGTTGCTCGTGGCGCCCATGGTGGCCCTGACCTTTCGCCGCGGCTGGCTATTCGGCTGGGTGCTGGCGGCCGGCGTGCTGAGCCTGGTTCCGGCGCAGGATGCGCAAGCCGCTGAATGGTCGGCCTTGTGGCAGACCCCGGACCAGCGCGGCGCGCAGGCTTTCGCCGCAGAGGATCACGCGGTGGCGGCAGGCCTGTTCGAATCCCCCGGCTGGCAAGGCGCGGCCAGTTATCGCGCGGAGAACTACGATGCCGCGATTGCCGCATACAGCGCCCTCGATACCCCCGACGGGCATTATAATCGCGGCAATGCGCTCGCCCTTTCCGGCAATTACTTAGAGGCGATCGCCGCCTACGATCTGACTCTGGCGACCGATCCGGAACACGAGGACGCGATCTTCAACAAGGAAATCGTCGAGCAATTGCTCGAGCAGCAGCAATCCGAGCAAGGCGAGAGCCAGGAAGGCAATAACGAGAGCGAGCAATCTGACCAGAACTCGGACCAGCAATCCGAACAGGACCAGGAAAACAGCGAGCAGCAGGACCAGGAAAGCCAGGAAGGCGACGAGAACCAGCAACAGGATCAGCAACAGAACGAGGCGCCGGAAGACCAGGAAAACTCCGAGTCCAACAGCGAACAGAATACGCCGAGCCAGAACAGCAACGAGGAATTCGAGGAACAGCAATCCCTCGAACAATGGCTGCGGCGGATCGAGGACGATCCCGGCGAATTGCTTGAGCGCAAGTTCCGCTATCAATACCGGCAGCGGCAATTGAACGGCACCGCCAACAGTCTTCAGGACGGGGGGCAGATATGGTGAGACAGACATTGATCACGGCGCTGCTTGCGATTTGCGCCATGTTGTCCCCGGTCCAGGCAAGCGCCCAGCAAATCGAAACCACGGTCGATCGCACCGAACTCGCTCGCGGCGAAACCCTGACCTATACGATCCGGGTGTACGACCGCCGCCAGGGCATGCAACTCGATCTGACGCCGCTGACCGAGGAATTCGACGTGCTCGGCACGCGCACCTCGAGCCAGATCCGCAGCGTCAACGGCGCCGTCGAATCCTGGACCGACTACATCGTGACGCTGTTCCCGCTGATCGAAGGCGATCTGACGATTCCCGCGATCCAGGTCAACGAATCCATGACCGACCCGATCAACGTGCTCGTACGCAACGAGGGCCCCCGCTCAAACCAGGGCAATGAGGAACTGTTCCTCGAACTCGAGGCGAACAAGGAATCGATCTACGTGCAGGAACAGTTGCTGTTCGCCATCCGCCTGTATTACACGATCAACGGCATCCGCAATCCGCAGTTCACCGAACTCGAAATTCCCGACACCGTGATCCAGTTGATCGGCTCGCCGAACCAGTACGAGAAGCTGATCGACGGCGTCCGCTACGGCGTTTACGAGAAGCGCTATGTAATCTTCCCCCAACGCAGCGGCGCGCTTGAAATTCCCGACATTCTATTCCGCGGCGAAGTCACCGACGGTTCGAGCAATTTCGTCTTCCGCAATCTGAACACGCGCCGTGTCACCGCATTCACCGAGGGCGTGAGCATCGAAGTGCTCGAACGGCCGGAAGTGGCGCGCGACAGCGAATTCTGGCTGCCCCTGCGGCAATTGAGCCTGGAAGAAAGCTGGGAAGGACCGGTCGACGACCTGCATATCGGCGACACGCTCGTGCGCACGATCAGCATGCGGGCCGAAGGTCTCGACGGCGCCGTACTGCCGCCGCTCAATGAACTGGTGGTGGACCGCGCAAACGTGTATCCCGAACCTTCCGAAATCGAGCGCATGTTCGTCGACGGCAGCATCGTCGGCACGCGGGTCGAAAGAAAGTCCATTGTCGCTACCGAGTTCGGCGCGCTGGAAATTCCCGAAATCGTGGTTCCCTGGTGGAACGTGGACGCCGACCGGCAGGAATTCGCCATCATCCCGGCCACGACAATGGAAATCACCGCAGTGGCGGGCGCTACGCCCGCGGAACAGACCGTCGCCGGCACCGGCGAGGATCTCGCCGAACTGCTCGCCGCCGGCCCGGTGGTGGATCAGGAGATGATCGACGCCCAGGCCGCGGCGGATACCATCGAAATCGGGGAAAACTGGCTCAACTGGCTCCTCGGCATCGTTATCGCGGTCGTCGCGGCATCGCTATACCTGGCGCTCGTGCAGCCTCATCATCCGGAAATCGCCGGCTTCCTGCGCGAACGCCGGCGGCGGGTCGAATCGCATTACGCTCCCGAAAAAAACGAGGCCGTGGCCTGGCGTCAATTGCGCAAGGCGCTTGCCGGCGGCGATATCAGGGAAATCAGGCGCTGCCTGGTTGGCTGGGCCGACCATCACATCGACACCCGGCGCATCGCCAACATGGAAGATATTCTCAACCAGCGAGAGGTTCCCGAGTTGCACGCCTTCGTCAACCCCATCCAGGCTACGCTGTTCAACACCGCCGCAACGCCGGATGCGACCGATGCAACCGATGCGATCGACGCCCGGTCGCTCGCCCGGCTGGCCGCCGACCTGCGCAGAGTCAAGCGCAGGCGCATCCGCAAGCGGCGCAAGGCCGCGCGTTACGCCCTCGTTCCGCTTTACCGCAACTGACGGCCGGTTTCCCGGAACCGGGCGCGCAACAATGCTTGCAGATATCATCAGCGCCGTCAGACGATCGCGTATCGGCGCTTCGCTCGGTCTTGCCGGCCACGCCGAAGCGGTCGCCGCGCTCGCGCGCCGCGGCGTATCGATGGGCGCGGCGGAATTCGTGCGCCGAGCCGGCGACGGGGATTCGGCAACGATCCGGCTGATGTTGCGCGCGGGCCAGGCGCCGGACGCCATGGATGAAACGGGCGTGAACGCGCTGACCGCCGCCGCACTGGCCGAGCGGCGCAAGACCCTCAAATTGCTGGCGAATTTCGCAGATATCGAAGCGCGGCTGCCGACGGGAGACACGGCGCTGTTGACGGCGGCGAGGATTGGAACCGCCCGCGGCGTCGCCATGCTGGCCGCGGCGGGCGCCGATCTCGAAGCGCGGGACCGTAGCGGCAATACGGCGCTGATCGTTGCCGCGCTTGCGGGGCGGACTGAAGTGATCCGCGTTCTCGTTGACGCCGGCGCAGCGCTTGACGCCGGCAACGGCGGCGGGCAAACCGCGCTGCTGATCGCCGCCCATCAGGGCCACGCCGCGTCCCTGAGAACATTGCTGCGGGCCGGCGCCGACCCCGACCGCCTCAACAACCTCGGCGCCGGCGCCTTGCTCGCGGCCGCCGAATCCGGTCGGGAAGAGTGCGTGGCGGTGTTGCTATCCGCCGGCGCCGACCCCGATTCGGGCAGGGAACGCACGGCCCTGACGGCGGCTTCCGCCCGAGGCCGGGTCGGGGTCGCCAAGCTTCTGCTCGAGGCGGGGGCCAATCCGGTTCCCGCCCGCGGCCCGGCGCCGCTTGCCGCGGCTGTCGGCGGCGGACATTCCGCCACCGTCGAAGCGCTGATCGCGGGCGGCGCCGACCCCAACGCGCGCGATGCAGGCGGCCGCAGCCTGTTGTTGCGTTCGTTGCGTGACGGTAAGCGCCACATCGCGCGGATATTGCTGTCCGCGCCGGGATTGCGCCTCGACAAGGATCTCGGCGCGTTGTTCCGCTCGATCGTCGATGCGGGCGACGAGGAATCGGCCGCACTGATGGCGCTGAAGCTCGCCGCCGACGGCGGAGATTTCGGCGCATCGCTGGACGGCGGACTGTTCGACGCCGTGCGCCGGGGCGCGGTGCGCGAGTTCCGCCTCTGGCTCGCGCTTGACGGCCGCACGGCAGGCGCCCGCGGCAACGCGGCGCTTGGCATCGCCGCGGCGGCGGGCAACGCGTCGGCGGTTGCCGAATTGCTGGCATTGGGCGCGGCTTCGGACTCCCGCGACCGCAGCGGCACAACGCCGCTGATGCGCGCGGCGCAACACGGTCATCTCACGGCCATCGACCGCCTGCTTGCGGCCGGAGCTGACCCCGGCATCGCCGACAACGCGGGCTCGACGCCGCTGCACCGGGCCGCGGCGACCGGTGCGGTGGCTTGCGTGACGCGGCTGGCCGAAGCCGGCGCGCCGATCGAACAGACCGACAACCGGGGCCGGACGGCGCTTCAACTCGCCAGCCTCAGAAGGGCCGACGCCGCGGTTGCCGCGCTGCGCGAGTTGGGCGCGGTCGACCGCGTTTCCGCAGCCGCCGTCCGGCGCGCGCGTCCTCCGCACGAATGAATGCGCCATTGCAAGTGCGCAATCCAGTCTTGCCGACTGATTTTTGAATGCCAAGTACTATTTGATACTGATTGTTACCAAATGAGAGCAAAATAAACTTTGAAGCTCTTGTTCCATCCCGCAACGGGCGTTGAAGAACGGTGTATCTTGGTAGCGTATCGAACGGCAATCAGCCAGGAGGATCGAAATGGCAACCATTACAATCAAGATCGACAGCATCAAGGGCGAAAGCACCGTCAGCGGTTACGAGGACCAGGTTGACGCCCTTGGCTTGCGCGAGACCATCGAACTCGGCCAGAGCAGCGGCGGCGGCACGGGCAGAGCCCGGCAGTCGGATATCGAAATCATCCGCTACAAGGATTCCGCAAGCGCCAAGCTTGCCGAGGCTTGCGCTTCGGCGACCAGCATCGGAAAAGTGGAGATCAACGTTTTTCGCACGGTCGACACCGGCGCGGCGGCGTATTTGACTTACGTGCTGACGGACACTTACGTTTCCCGCGTTGAGCAGGAAACCCTCGACGAGCAGCATGTGGCCTTGCGTCCGCATCTGTCGGAGATGACCCGCGGCCTGCCGCTGCCCGGCGCGGCCGGCCTCACCACGGCGCTCGGATCGACCGTTTCGGAGGCGCTGGCGTCGAGCCGGCTGATGGTGCTGCCGCTCGAACAGACCGACGCGTTTTCCAATCTGGAAGTCGAGCGGGTCTCGCTGAACTTCAACACGATTACGTGGAACTACATCGCCTTTGTCGACGGCAAGCCGGCCGGCAACGTGCAGCAGGGCTTCAACCTTGCCACGCACACCCCACTGTAAGCGCGAATTCATTATCGACTTGAACAGCATAGGAAAACCGAAATGTCTACCATATACGTACAATTCAGCAACATCGCCGGCGAGGCGAAGTCGGCCGAGTTTTCCGGCCAGATCGAGTGCTCCGCCATGCGGCATGTGATCTATTTGCCGGTAATCCGCGCCGCCTCCCGCGTCCAGTCCGACTCCAAGCACGGCCCCATCGCCCTGACCCACGCGGTCGACAAGGCGAGTCCCCTGCTGAAGAAGGCGGCAATGATGGGCGCCAATCAGGGCGAGGTGAAAATCCGGCGCACCCGCACCGTTGCCGGCAGGTCCACAGCGGTCGAAACCATCACCTTGAGCAATGTCGTGGTGGTGCGCGTCGACGTGGACACGCCCGTGTCGTCCAACACGCTCGAACCGAGCGAGGAACCGATGGAGACGTTCTACCTCGATTACGACCGGATCCAGTGGTCGGCGAAACGCATCTTCGGCGACAGGGACGCCGGCGTGATCGAAGGAGCGTGGCAACTCCCCTCGTGATTTGATTCAGCCTGGGCGTTTCGGTCCAAGCGGAGGAGATTGCGATGGCCACGCGATACATCGGTCATTTGGCGTTCGGCGAAGGCCCGGCGGGCGCTTCGATCCCCGTCGGCCGCTTCGATGTGGAAGAGTCCTACAACCGCGGCTGGGTGGCCCGGGTCGCCGTGTTCGCCCCCGGCAGTTCGCACATGTCGCTGGGCAGCATGGTGGGCAACGCGCTCGCCTCGGGCATCGTGCCCGGCCGCGCCGTGGTGGTGCGGCTCGGCGCCTACGAAGAGAGCGCCGGCGCCGAATCGGCCGAGACAATCCGGTCGTGGCCCGGAATCATCAGCCGGATCGAGCCGCTCGACCCGGGGCAGTCGCGGGCCCAGGTCTATTGCCTGATCACCATCGTCGATATCGTCAGCAATCTGTCCAGCCAGAAGGTATGGGGCGCCTATCGGGCCGCGCCGGCGGCCGAAATCGTCGGCGGCGTCCTGTCGCTCGCGGCTGGCACCGCGGGCAAGCCGACGACGGAACCCGCGATTCCGATCCATCCCAATGTTGCCGTCGTCCCACGCCTGCGCGAAGGTCTTGGCTGGCTGCCTTACGCGATCGCCGCGGGTCAGCCGCTCGGCGTCTGGCTCGCCTCGTTTTTCGGCCTGCTCGGCATCCGCATGGAAATGCTGGGCCAACCCTCCGGCCAGGTCTCGATCATTCTCGACGACGATTCGCCCCGGGACGAGCCCATGACCATGGCGCTGCCCGCGGAGGAGACCGTCGGCTCCGCGCCGCAAAACGACGCCGAGACCGGCGGCGGCGACGAAAACCCGCCGCGGCACGGCGAGCTTGCGATCCTGAGCCTGTCGGCCCGGCGGGGAGACTACCGCCGCGCCGTGCTGCTCGACGACCCCACCAAGGGGCAACTGAGACTGATGGGCTCCGGCCCCGTGGGTACGGTGGTCACCGGAGTGGAAGTCGGTCTCGACGAAGCCTACATCCGGGCGGAGCAGCAGCTTGTCGCCACCGCGGCGCAATTGCTCGTATTGACCGGGGAAAGCCGGCAACCCGGCGCGCGGCCGGGACGCAGGGTCAGACTCGACCGCATGATTCGCGGCATCGCCGAATGGCAATTCCATACCGTGGCGCATTCGCTGCGGGGTTCGACCTACAGCAACCGCTCGCTCATGTTGAACGGGAACTTCGCCTGGCATCCGCCGAGGCCCGCGCGGGCGCCGCCCGTGACGGTGCCCGCGGTCGTCGATGGCGGCCGCAAGTATTATCCCCAGGAGCCAGTGCCCAGGGACCGCCTCGGCAGAATTCCGGTCAGCTTCCCTTTCGCTCCCATGGAAAGCGAGGAAGAACGAATTCTCATGGGGTACGACAGCGACCGCGACGGTCTGCTTACGGGCGAGGATTTCGCGGAGGCGAGCCGTTATCTCGGAATAATGGAGCGTTACAATGTGGACGTGGACTATTATCGGCGGCACGGCAACGAGCACCTGGAGCCGGTTTTGGTTTTGCTTGACACCGAAGCCCGCGAGGCGGATCTGGAAGCGTTCAGGGCGGGGGAGTTCGACGATCCCCACCCTGAAATTCCGGACGAGGAGCTTGACGACGAGCAACTCGCCAAACGCAAAGAAATGGAGGAAAAACGCACGCTTTGCTACCGCTATATGGCATGGCGGCGCGCCCGCGCCAACGAGGAACTCGCGGGAGACCACGACAGCGACCGTTATCTGACGCTTCGCGACGAACGCATGAGCGAAGATTTGCGTGACGAGTTCGACAAGGACGGGGGGGAACGCCTGGAGGAACTCTCGCAACGCGCCGCGAAGCGCCGCGCAGACCCGGACCAGGAGGGCAAATGGGAAACCGGACTCGAAGACTTGTCCGAAGAGGACCGGGAACTCGTGGAAGAGTGGGAGAAACTTTTCGGAGACGATCCGGCGCCCGATCAGGATTCCCATGTGGCGCGGCTCGACGCCGCCGCCGCCCCGCAAAAATGGCCGCCGCGGATTCCGCTCTCGATCGTGCAGCCCATGGCCGGGAGCCTGCATGGTTTCGTGGGGGGACATCGCCAGGGCGACGCATGCCGCGTGGCGGTGCACGACCCGCTTTGGGCGGAAATCGTCGGCTTCGAATATCGCCGGCATCGGGCGCTGGGTTCGGGAATCGCCCAGGCGACCGCCGGCGTGGTTGTCGAGCACGACAACCATAGCGCCTGGTCTGGCCTGCTTTTCAGGCGCAAATAAGGCCAGGCAGTGTCCGGGAACTTCATGAAATCGCCTAAGGCCGCAGCACGGGGTATATTGCCATGGCTACCGTAACCGGAAGCAGTTACGCTGCGGAAATCGATACCCTCGACGCCGGTTCCGTCGTGCCGTGCGCGGAATGGGCGGTGCGGGAAAACCTGCAAGGCTGGAGCGGCTTTGGCGTGGTCGATACCGCTCCGGGCGAAGCGATCGGCTACGCCGAGGCGTTCAGACGCGCCGTCGACTACGGGCTGCGCCCGGAAGCGCCGGTAGCGCTCGGCCTCTGGGCCCGTCCGCCGGAAGCCGCGACGGAAACGGAGGAATCGGGGTCCGCCAGTCCCGCCGCGCCGGAGGGCAAGGCCGAGATGGTAAACGTCCGGACCTGGCCGTCGGTCGTCACCGAAGTCGGCGCGCCCACCAAAGTCCGCAACCGGACCAGCGGCGTGATCGTGATGTTCAGCGACCCCATCCGCTATTTGCTGCATTCCCGCATCTGGGGCGCGTATCGGGATTGCAGCCCCGGCGCCTTGCTCGGCGCGGGACTGAGTCTCGCCTCGGGCGGCGACGGCGCGCCGACGCTGACGCCGGCGTTGCCGGGATTTCCCCCGCTGACGATCCGCGAGGCGCTGCGCGAACCCGCGCGGGAGTTGCGTTACGCGATCGCGGCCGGGGAGCCGCTTGGGTCCTGGCTGGCGGGCATTTTCGGCGCGCTTGGCATCCGCATCGAACTGATCGGGCGCGAGTCGGGCCGCGTGGACATCACCTTGCGCGACACCCCGCCCAACGGTGCGCCGCTCTCCATGACGCTGCTCCCCGGCAGCCCAAGCGCGAGCAACGCGGCAATCAAGGGCATCCGGCAACGCGGACAGCGGCAGATCCGGGACACCATGTACGACGCGGTTACGCAAGGCGATCCGGTGCGGGTCGGGGAATTGACGCCGCCGGTCGGGCAAATGCTTTTCATGACCGATATCGACATCGACGAGGCGGCCTATCTGGCCGACTTCGAGGAGCAGCGTTCGGAACTGAATCTGAACACGCTCGAAATCGTCACCGAGCAGCCCGGGATTCATCCCGGCCGGTTGCTGGAGTTCGGCAACCGCAGCGTGAGCGGCGCCTCGGTCTGGCAGGTGGCGCAGACTTGTCACGGCCAGGGGGCCGGCCGCTACCGCAACAGCGCCGACCTGGTGAAATCCGGAGTAAGCTGGCGCCCCGAAGCGCCCCCGCGGAAAGGTCCGGTCACCGTCACCGGCGTGGTCGACGATGGCGCTTCGGAACTCGGCGAGATCGTCTCCCGGGACGTGCTTGGCCGTATTCCCGTGACGATCGGCATGGCGTTCCGGGTCAAGATGGAGTCGGACGAAGAAGACGCGGAAGCGGCCGGGCCGGTCCCGGCGCCGGCGCAACTCCGCTTGTCCATAACGGAGCCCATGGCGGGCGGCAGCCACGGGTTCGTGCCGAGTCACCGGCAGGGCGACATCTGCCGCATCAACGTGCACAGCCCGGTGCATGCGGAAATCGGCGGTTTTCTCTACGGCTTCGACAACCGCCTGGCGAAAAACATACTCGACGTCTCGGCTTCGATCATGGCGAGCAATCCGCTGGCGCGATGGTCCGGCATGGTTTTCCGCCCCGGGGACGACGCCGACACGGAAGACGAACAAATCGTCAGTGATTGGCAAAAAGGCGCGCCGGCGGCCGCTTCGGACGAAACCGGCGGCGGTTTGGACGCGGACGGCGCGGATTCCTGACGCCTTGGCCGACGGTCGCGCCAACGTATACCCCCAGGCCCTGCTGTTCGGCGTCAGGCCACTGACCGTGCCGGGCCGCGGCGCGGTGCTGTGCGCATCGCTGGGACTGCCGATCCGGCTTTCCGACGGCAATCCCGTCAAACCGAACGACTATTACGCCGCAGTTTCCAAATACGCGGGCAAAACCGCGATTCCGGACAGCATGGCGCCGCTTCCCGGCGCTGAATTGCTCGTGTTCGGTTCGGTCGAACGTCCCGGGACGCCGCGCGAGGCCCGCGTCCGCTGCGGCGAGATCGATTGCAAGCTGTCGCTGCAGCCCGACCCGGACGCGCTGCCCGACGCGGTGTGGACCGGCGGCGCCGACGATGCCGTCTGGCATGCGCAAGACAATCCCGGCGGCCGCGGCGGCCCCGAAGACGTACGCAAGCCGCTGATCGCGCGCAAGAACGACCCGGCGGAACCGGTCTGGCTGGGCGCCACGCCCTACGACCATCCCCTCCGAGCGAAGCTGGCGGGCGTTTCGGACAAGCTCAAGGACGGCTGGCCGAGCGACGCGGACCCGGCGGTGCTATGCGATGCGCACAAGGCCTTCCAGGCGCGGGCGCTGCACGCCGGCGACACGCTCGAAATCGAAGGGCTCGGCGCGCAACCGATCCGGCTCGTTCTGCCTCCCTACCGGGCGGTGATGGCCACCTCGCGTGCGCCGGCGTGCAAATGGCGCAAGGAACTCGTCCGCATTCACACCGTGGCGGTCTTGCCCGCGGCGGATATCGGCGCCGTATTCTGGCGCGCCGCGATAGCGCTCGGCGACGATCTGCTCGGCGAGAAGATCGTCGCGGTGGCGGCCGCGCTGGAAGACATCGACGCCCCGGAAAAGGACGAAGAAGACCTCGGCATCATCGCGGCCGAGCGCTGGCTGGAGCCTACGCGCGCGCTTGACGACCGGCCGCTGTTGCCCGCCGCCATGGCCGCCGCCGGCGCGCCGCCGACCCTGCCCGACAGCGCCCGTGAAGACGCCCGACATCAGGCGGCGCAGGATTGGGCGCGCAAGGAGACCGGCGTCGAGGGGATCAACCCATTCGCGGATCCGGACGCCGTCAACGAGGCGGAGGCGCTCATCGAAAACGCCGAATGCGGCGAAGAACTCGATATGGAAAAGCTCGCCGCGGTCGGCAGCGAAGCGATGGCGGAAAGCAGGCGTCGGCACTCCGAGGCCGGTTTCGAGCCCCCCGAACCGGAACAGCAGCGGCAGCCCTCGGAGCGGGGCGAAGCGCTTGAGGCGGAGGCCAAAGAGCGGCTGTCGCGTCCCTATCGCGCGCCGCGGGAAGTGGCGGTCGCCGAGGCCATGGCGCAGGCGCCGCCGGAACTGGAAATGGATGCCGAGGAAACGCTCGGCAGGCTCGGCGACGCCCGTATCATCGCGGCGGAGCCGGTGCTTGCCTGGCCCGCCTTCACCGAAGCCGAGGCCCAACGTTTCGGCGACGAGGCACAGCGCCGGCTCGCCGCCGCCGACCCGGAGCGCCATATCGACATTTCGGGCGCCCGCATCGGCCCGGCCAGCGGCCTTTGCAGGATAGCGGATCGCAACTTCGAAGGCCTGCTGGCCGAGGAAACCGTCTGGCGGAACGTCGAATTCACCGATTGCGTCTTCCGGGACACAACTTTCGCCAAAGGCGCATTCGACAATTGCGCGTTTCTTCGCTGCCGGCTGGAAAGAGTCAATCTCTCTTTCGTCACATTGCGCGACGTCGCCTTCCGGCATTGCGCGCTGCGGGAACAATCGATACAGGAAATGAACTGTGTCTCCAGTTTCTTCGGGGAGTGCGAACTAGAATCGCTGAGCTTTGCCGACCTTGCCGTTCGCGACACGCTTTTCGAGGGAGGGAGCTGGCAGGAACTGGAGTTCACCGATTGCCTGCTGCTGCGTGTCGCGTTGCGGCGCACCCGGATGAGCCAGGTAACGTATTCGCTTTGCCACGGGCCCGAATGCAGATTCGAGCAAACGCCCATGCACAAGGTGTGGGTGATGGGCATGGGATTCGCCGACAGCGACTTCGACCGGGTGGAGGCGCACACCTGCGGATTTCTCGGCAACGCCCACTTCCAGATGAGCCGATTCAAGGGTGCGCGCTTCGAGCAGACCGGATTCAGCAATGCCAAATTCAACGACGCGAAGTTCGAATCGGGCTGCGTGTTCGTCCGCTGCGACTTCGGCGGCGCGCAATTCGAGGGCGCGAGCGCGGCCGGCGTCCGCTTTCTGGAATGCGCAATGCCGATGAGCGTCTGGGGGAAGGCCGATGCCGCAGGCGCCTGGTTTATGGACGCCTTGCTGCGTTCGGTGGATTTTTCCGAAACCAACCTTACCGGCGCCGTTTTCGCCGGCGCCGACATCGAAGGCGCAAAATTCGACGAGCGGCTCATCGTCGGCGCCGATTTCCGCGGCACGGTGCGCGCGGAATGACGCGGCCGCGGCGTTCGAATCGCGAGCCGGGCGAGATGCGGAAAGGGCAAGGCAACGTGTTGCTTTTCGCGGCGGTAAAAGTTATGTTGCGGGTTATTGAGTGGTAGTTGGCGCCGGCGGTTCGATGCGTCGGCAGCATGAAGAAGAGGTGGAGTGCTCAAAATGGCAGATTCAGGCAGTCAGCATAGGGTGGGGCGCGTTCGACCGCCTCGAGTTCAGATTACATACGACGTGGAAGACGGCGAAGCGATGGAAAATCGGGAATTGCCGATGGTGGTGGGCGTCATTTCCGATCTTTCCGGCGATTCCCAAAATCCGACCGAATATCGGGAACGCGGTTTCGACGAAGTCGATCCGGATGGAATCGACCGGCTTATGAATCGGGTCGCTCCCACCCTCAAGTTCAGCGTCCCGGATCAGATTACCGGAGAAGAAGATTCGGAGGTCGGCGTGGATCTGAACTTCAGTTCCCTGGACGATTTTTCTCCCATGGGCGTGGCGGCGCAGATTCCGCAAACCGCCAAGCTGCTCGAAGCCCGACGGCGGCTCGCGGACTTGTTCGGCAAGGTGGAAGCCAACGACACCCTCGAAGGAATTCTCGGAGATGTGTTGGCGGATGAAGAGAAACGCGCGAAGTTGCGAGAGCAGTTGGACGATCTCGCACCGGGAGGAGACGAAGAAGATGGCTAGGGGAAAAACGGGCGCAAATGTGGCGGGGGTGGAATCGGACACCCTGCTCGGACAAATTTTCGAAGACGGCCGACTCGTTCGCGACGCGCACCAGATCGACAGCGCGCGCAACATGCTGGAGGGGTTTCTCGAAGAAGCCGCAAAGGCCGGAACCAAAATTGACGGCGGAGCCAAGCGCGCCATCGCCGAGCGCATCGTGGCGATCGACAAACTGATCACGGCGCAGGTCAACGAAGTGCTGCATCACGAAAAATTTCAGAATCTGGAGGCGAGTTGGCGCAACCTGCACAAGCTCGTTACCGAGAACGAACTGTCCTCCACCTTGCGCGTGCGCGTGATGAACGTGACCCAGAGCGAACTCGAACGCGATTTCTCCCGTGCGCCCGGCTTCGATCAGTCGCACTTTTTCAAGCGGATCTACGAGGACGAATACGGCACCCTGGGGGGTACGCCCTACTCGTTCCTGATTGGCGACATGTCTTTCGGCCGATCCCCGAAGGATATCCAGTTCCTGCGCAACATGGCTTCGGTCGCGGCCATGTCTCACGCGCCGTTTGTGGCGAGCGCGGACCCGCGCCTGCTCGATCTGGACAGCTATACCGAACTCGACAGGCCGATCGACATCGGCAAGGTTTTCGACGCCAGCGAGATGGCCGCCTGGAATTCGCTGCGGGACAACCCGGATTCGCGCTATCTGGTGCTCACCATGCCGCGCACCCTGGTCCGGCTGCCCTGGGGACAGGACGCGCAGGAAGTCGAGGAACTCGATTTCGAGGAAGACGTTTCCGGCGACGATCACGACAAGTATCTTTGGGGACCGTCCTCCTGGTCGATGGGCTCGCTCATCATGAAATCCTTCTCCGAATCCGGCTGGCCAGCGGCGATCCGCGGCACGGAAACCGGCGGCAAGGTGGCGAATTTGCCCTTGCATTCGTTCAAGTCGCTTTCGGGCACGATGATCACCAAGTGTCCCACCGAAACCGCCGTGACCGACCGGCGCGAGAAGGAACTTTCCGATCAGGGCCTGATTTCCCTGTGCCATTCGCGCAATACCGATTACGCGGTGGTGTTTTCCGGCGCGACGGTCAACCGGCCGCAGAAATTCATTGACGACGAGGCGAACGCCAACGCCCGCTTGTCCGCCAGCCTGCCATACGTGCTGGCCTGCGCGCGTTTCGCCCACTATCTCAAGGCGATCATGCGCGACAAGGTGGGCGGCTTCACTTCCGGCGCTGAAGTGGAACGCTTCCTGAACAACTGGATCGCCCAATACGTGACTTCCGACGACAGCGCTTCTCACGCAACCAAGTCGCGCTATCCGTTGCGGGAAGCCAGAGTGGAGGTGCGAGACATTCCCGGCAAGCCGGGAAGTTACACGGCGATCGCGCATCTGCTGCCGCATTTCATGCTTGAGGAGTTGACCGCGTCGTTGCGTCTTGTCGCCGAACTGCCGAACTGATCGCACGGCGGTGCGCACATCCACACGCCGGATTTTGTCCGGCGTATAGCATGATCGTGCGGAATGGACTGGCGGATAGTGGCCCATGCTGCTCGACTACGTACTGCTTGACGCCCGGCGTGACCGGATAGCCCACGATCATGCGAGCGTTCTGCTGCAGTGCGCCTGGTGCGGAGATCCGCCGGATCGGCGCGCCGCCATGGCGGCCGCGCGGGGCGAAACCGCGTTGGCGGCGCATATTGCCGCCGGCGCTTGGGCGAATCTGGCCAATGGCGAACTCGTCGAAGCCTTGCGCAAGAGCCGCGGCAGCGGTTCGGGCCAGTCTCCAGCCATGGGTCTCGCCGAAGCGGAAACCCTGATCGCGGCGGGCGCGGTTGTCGCCGGCCTTGACCGTCTCGCCGAATTGCACCAGCGATCTTTCGGGCCGGCGAGTCTGGCTTTCGCCCGCCACTGCCATCGATTGGGCGATCACGACCGCGCCATCGTTCTCGCCAGATCCATGCCCGAACATGCCCAGTTGGCGCTAACCGGCGCCAAGTCCGCGCTCGCGCTAAAGGACGAGCGCGGCGCCCTCGAATTGCTCGCGCCGTATCTGCGCGGCGCCGTGCCCGTGCTGGAACCCCTGGATGCCGGCGCTTTCGCGGTTATCGCCGCATCCACGCTCGCCAGAAGCGGCCAGCACAACGAATTGCGGCGCTTCGCGCAAGCGCTGCTAAGCGCCGCGGACGCGCCGGAAGAAATGCTGCCGGCGATCGCAAGAGTCGCCTGGAGCGCGGGTTTCGGCGAGCAGGCATGGAACCGCTTCGAACCCGTGCGCGGACCTTGGCATACCGCGGCGCGGCTGGAACTCGCGGTGCTTTCAGGAGACGCCGGAGCCGCCGCCGAGCTGTTCCGGCAAGCCGGTTCCCACGGTGCGCCGGTTGCCTCGCTGCTCGCGCTGCTGACCGGAAGCGGCGGCGACCCGACGGCGGCGCAACAGGTGTTCGCTGCGGATCGGGTCGTGCATGTCTGGCGCACGCACCCGCATCGCTGGCAGGCCTGGATCGACGCGGCAGCGAAGACGCCGGTGGAACTCGGCGTGTACGATTTGCGCGGCGGCGTCGTTCCCGGCGCCGAAGAGATTCCCGATGCAGTGCTCGACGACGGCGCCTTGACCGCCCTGATCGAACCCGCACCGCCGGCGCCTTCGGCGGATGGCGCCGGTATCTGGGTCGAAGCGCCGCTTTGTTCGGGTTTCGGCGTCGGCCACGACTGGCCGGAAGAAGAAAACGCCGCTTTGCTCAAGACCGTCGGCAAGCGGCGGCTGGCCGACGATCCGGCATCCGCGGCGGTGCGCGTGGTCAGCGCCGACACCGCGGCCGCCCTCGCCGGCGACGGGCGTCCGGCGGTCGTGCTCGCGCAGCCGGGAGATCCCTTCTGGGCCGGACCGCTGCCGAGCCGGGCCTGGCCGCAGATGAAAATCCTGCGGACGCATTCCGCGAAAGGTTGGAAAGATTGCGGCAAAACCGCTGGAAAGACCGCGCTCGCCATGTTGGCTGGAGACGCCTGATCCCATGCTTTACGCCCACCCTGACGAAGCCCATCGCCAAGCCGGCGTTCCGGTGCAAGGCCGGTCGTGGAGCGACGCCGCCTACGGGGACGAGAATCTGGCCGGGATCGTGTGGGAAAACTGCGAATTCGAACGGGTGCGATTCGAGCGCGCGGACTTGCGCCAGACCGTATTCGTCAACTGCCGTTTCGACGACTGCGAATTTCTGGATTGCCGGCTCGGCGAGACGCTGTTCAGCGGCTGCTCGGGCGCGGGCGCCGCTATTTCAGGTGGAGAATTGTATGGCGTGGTGATCGCCAAAACCCAATGGGAGCGGCTCGCCATCGCGCGCACGGGCAGGAATTGCGTGTTGTCCGAAAGCGGTTTCGGCGAAATTGAATTCAACGGCGAAGGCGCCCGGCAGCGCGCGCTGACGCTATCGGGCGTTTGCTTCGAACGCTTGCGCGCGGAAAACGCGGAGTGGACCGACGGCACCGCGGTCGAACTCGAACTGGCGAACTGCTATTTCTCGGGCGCGGTCTTCACGCGTACCGCCCTTGTCGGCGCCAAGGGCCGCGGACTCGATTTCAGCGAAGTGCGTTTCGAATCGTGCAATCTCTTTCAAAGCGATTTTTCCGGCAGCCGCCTGCGCCACGCGCCCGGGTCGATCTTTGCCGAGAGCGTTTTGGAAGAAGCGGACTTCAGTCAGGCCATGCTCGAGGGCGCGCTGTTCGCGCAAGCCAGCGGGGCGAAAGCGCGCTTCGACAAGGCGAATCTCACCAGCGCCATGTTTCCGAAAGCCGCGCTCCGCGAAGCTTCGTTTCGAGACGCCTCGGCGCATACCAGCGTCTGGCGGGAGGCCGACCTCGGCGGCGCGAACCTCGCGGGCCTGGACGCGTTCCGGGGCATTTTCCGCAACGCCAACATGGACGGCGCCGAGGTAAGCGGCGCCAGCTTCGCCTGCGCCGACCTGCATGGCGTCAAGCAAAGCCTGGAAGGCGCCGATACCCGCGAAGCCCGCGGCACGCTCGACTGGCGGGCGGAATTGGAACGGCAAAGCCTGGCGACTTGACCGATTCGCGGCGGGGGTGGTCAAACCATGTGCGCGGCGAGTTCCGTCATGGCTTCTTCGAGGTCGTCCTCGCGCTGCACCGGACGAACCGCCGTCAACGTCCGCTGCTGCGGCGCGAGCGCCGCCACGAGAAGCGGGTAGCGGCCGATGCCCACGACATCTGGATTTTTAATGAGGATTTCGGTCAACTCGATGTCGGAGAGCAGGCGCGCGAGCCGCGGCAGAGGATCGGTCAACGGATTGGCGATTTCCTTGACGACGGTGAAAATCGTCCGGTTGTGGCTCGCCGCCCATTCCGACAGCAAGGCGATCTGATCGTTGAGCGCGTCGGCCTGGGATCTGCCCCCGCAGGCGCGCGCGTAGATGACGCTGCGGCCGAAACGGGAACCGGGCACCTGGACGTACCAGCGCCCTGTTGGCGAACGCTCGGCGGGAACGGGCAATATGCCGCGCCGCAACATGCGATAGGCCGTGAGCCGCGAGATTCCCTCGCGCCGCGCCCATTCCGAAAGTCGAAGCCGGGCGGGGCCTGAGCGGGGAAGACTCATCGGTCGCGCGGCAAGAGCTGATTGCGCACGGAATCGAGCAATTGCTCGAGCGACACCCCCGAGGTGCGCTGCGATTCCGCGATTTCGAGTATATCGACAGCGCGCCAGTTCAGCAGCAACCTGAGGATTGGCAGGGCGGGAGAATGCCGGTCCTGGACCGCCATCGCTTCCATCGCGCGCTCAACCAGCACCCATGCATCCGTCGAAGCAGCGGGCGCCTGCTCCCCCTCCCCGACCGCTTCCGCACCGGACAGCGTCGGCTCGCCGAGCATCTCCTCAATGGCTTTCCAGGCATTGTCCCGCGCGGGAACCTCGCCGCCGAAGGCGGGTTCGAGTCTGCTTGTCCACCGATCGAAAACGCCTCGCAAAACCGTCGCCGCCCGCTGGCGCGCTTCCAGCGGCGGCTCGGAAGCTCCCCATCCAACGGTCGCGGCCAGATTGGGCGCCCGATTGAGCAATTTGCCCAGAGCCGCCGCGCGTTCGCCTAGGTCGCCGTCGTCCGGGTCGGCGCGCGGATGCAGGCCCGCATCCGGGTCGGGCCAACGTTCGGCCAAGGCGACGACATCCTCCATGGCTTCGGCGAACTCCGACAGACCGCCGCGGCGCCAGGCCAGTTCGGCGCGAATCGCCATGACGCGAATGTCCCGCGTGCGCTCGCAAAGGAGCGAAATTTTCTCATCCAGCTCGCCGGTCTGCGGATCCGGAGCGACGGTCTCGCCTTGCACGACGCTCGCGCCCTCCCGCAGAATCATGTTCTCAAGCAACTGATCCGCCGCCATGAAATCCGGATCCCAGCGTAAATCGGGGCCGCAAGGATCGTCGCCCTCGATGGGCCCAAGCAAGGTTTCGCTAGCCATTGAACCGGTTCCTCTCCGCCGCCCGCCCGCAGGTTGCGTCATTCATATCGCGTCTCAGCCCCGGAACCCGAAACTGGGCATGGAAATGCCGCGGCCGTCTTCATAGGACATCCTCACCGAAAACCGCAATTGTTCGACGATGAGCGAGCCGGCTTGGCCCGTGTCGTCTTGCCGGACGACATCGGCGGTGAGCAGCAAATGACCGCCGGAAATTTGCTCCAGCGCGCGTAGCAACCCGCCGCGTCCCTGGGGCGCCAGGGTCCAGGTATCGGTCTGCCGGCCGTCCGGCTGCAGAAAACGGTAAGGCGAGTTGTCCGCGATTCGCAGGCGAAAGCCGAAAGGCGCGCCGTAATGCCAGGTGTGGATGCCGTTCTCATCGACCTCAACGCCATCGAGACTCGCTTCGGCCACGTTCTCCGCCAGATTTTCCTCGTTCACGTGAGCGCGCCATTCCAGCTCGAAGCGGATGGCGGCGCCGTCCTGTTCCCGCGACCAGAAATTGGCGCTGTCGATGAACAGCGCGGTCAGCGGGTCTTCGACTTGCGTTACGGCGTCAAGGTTGTCATGCAATCGCCGCACGAATTCGCCGAGTATGGGAATGCCGATCTCGGGCGCCCCATTGCCCGCGTATGGCCAGAATTCGCGGACGTAGTCGTTGAAATATTCTTCGACTTCCCTGAATCGCGCTACGGCGCGTTCGTTCACCACGCGTTGGCAATGGTCGTCGAGTTGCGAGCGGAACTCATTCGACGCCTGCACCAGGTAATCGCCGCGGCCGCGGCCGGGCAGCGACCTTGGCGCTTCGCAGATTTCTTCGGCGTTGTCGGCAAAGGCGCGGACGCTGCCTTCGAGAGTGGTCAGCGTGGAATCGGGATCCCCCCGTGAATGCCCCTCGAGGTCGGAGGCGATGTCGCGCCAATGCAAGGCGGCCCAACCGCCGATATCATCGCTGACCGTATCCAGAAACGGCCCGACAAACTGATCGTGAACTCTTCTGACGTGCTGGATTCCGCGTTCGAACCGGCGCACGAGCGCGTCGCTGTCGGCGGCCGGATCCACGGTCACCGCAAGCGGGTCTTCTTCGTCGAGCACGTTCGCGGCCGCGGTGAGAATGCCGTCCGCAACCCTGGCGCGGACGCTTCTGACCCGATCCGCTTCCGAATGGGCTTGCCGGTCCCGCAGCCAGATCTCAATTTCCGCAAGCTCCTGAAACGTCAATGTCGCTTCGGCGCGCCGCTCCGCTCTGGCCATCGCCAGGCCGATATCGCTTTCGCGCCGCAACGCGCGTTCGACCTCGACCGCGATGCCCACGACGAGTTCCGCGCCGAGTTCGTTCACCAGACTTCTCGCCGGCGCCGCCGGAATGTCGGGAGACAGGTTGGCCGCGAAACGGTCGAAAACGCGGAGGCGCTCGCGCGCCGCGGCCACGGCGGCGCGGTCGACGGTCACCAGCCCCGCAAGCAAGGGCTCCCGGAGCGTCTGATCGACAATGAAGTCCGCGTTGGCCACCCGGTCGAGAAAAGCCAGCCAGGCCGAAGCCGCGGCGGTCATCCGCAGCGACGGTCCCGAACTCGTTCCCGAACGTTCGAGCAGGGGTCCGATTCCCGGCACGACGAAGTTTGCCGCCGCTTCCCGCGCCTCGATGCGGATGCTCGCGACTTCGGCTTTCGCCTCTATCGTGGCGAGCTCGCCGATCAGCCTGAGAGCCAGCGCGCGTCCGAGCAGGCGCAACTCGACGGCATGGTCGGAGCGGTCCTCGGCCGCGGTGAGCCACTGTTGACTCGGATCCTGCAAGGCGTCGCGCAGTTCGGCGAGCGCTTCGTACTGCCCGCGCCAGGCCAATCCGCCGGCGCTCGCCCGGCGAGCCGCGTCGGCAACCGGTCCATTGGCGTATTGTTCGGTTGCCCACGCCTGCATGGTGAGAATGAAATTGGCGCGCGAAAGCTCGCCCAGACCCGCCACGTCGAGTCCGCCCTCCTCGGGCGAAAGCAGGGAGAAATCGACCGCGAGCAAGGCAAGGTCGATATTGTCGGGCCAGGTGTCCGGCGCGCCGCCGAAAGCGGTCGACAGCAGCAGCGGTATATCGACATCGCGCGGGTCGTCCGCCAGACCCTCCCAGGCGTTCGTCCATTCCCCCACTACGCGGGCGTCCGCAAGCCAGGCGTCGGCGTCGGCGCGGGGCTCCAGCATATCCTGTCCCCGGCGTTCGAGCGTTACGCCCAAAGGACCGATCACATAGCTCGTGAGCAGCGCTCCGCCAAGCCGGGAAGGCGACGACCAGTCGGGAACGAGCGGAGCGAGCGGGGTCAACGGCGGAAAATCGGAATAGCCGGCCAACCGGGCGCCGATATTGGCGAGACGTTGCACGCGGGCGCCGTTGGGCACGGCGTTGACGCCTTCGGCGGTCCAGGGCACAGCCGCCTCGCGCGCCGCTGCGGACAGCGTGGTGCGCAGCCCGTTGGTTCGGTCGACGACCTGGAACGCGGCGAGAACCGCTAGCGAAATGCCGACCGCCATCGCGCCGTAGGCGGCGGCGGCCGCAATCCCGGGCGCCGTCGTGGGCCGGGTGCGGCCGATGGCCTGGGCCGCGGCGGCGCGCAAGCCGGTTCCACTGAAGGAAAGCGAGGCCACGTCGAGACGGCCGGAGGGGGCGATGGCGATGGCGCGGTCGATCGCCGCGGGAAGTTCGCGGGACTGCGCCAGCGCGAGTTCGTCGAAACCCTGGCGGTCGCCGCCGACAAGCCAGATGCGAACCGAATCCGCGGCAAGTTGGGAACACACGGCTTCCCCCGAGGTGCTCGCGGAATCGATGGCGCGCCAGGCCGCGATCGCATTGGCGCTCGGCAAGACCAGATGCAGCGCCGCCTTGACGCCGGCGGCGCGGGCCAGACCCGACGCTCTGGCGATTCCATCGGGCGGCAATCCTTCCGCGCCCACCAGAATGGCTATGCCGTCCAGCGGCCGGCGCCAGGGCAGTTTTTGACCGAGACGGTTCAGTTCACCGCCGCTGGCGCGGCTCGCATCGATCAATATGGCGTCGTTGCCCGCCGCGATACCGATGCGGCCCGCGCCCGGCGGCGTCAAACCCAGACTGCGGCAAAGGTCGGCAAAGCCGTCGCCGGCGACGACGACCAGCCGCAACGCGTCCGGGGAGGCGTTGCGCGCGGCTTGCCGCAGCGCCTTGCGCAGATTGAGTCGGCCGGAACTGTCCCAGCCTGCGGCAACCGGGGGCGGATTCGACAACTCGGCCTCGCGGCGCGCGACCGATCTTGCTTGCGCCGCTTCTCCGCCGCGCCGGAACGACCACAGCAATCCCTTGCCCAACAGTCCGAGCAGTTTCCAGGCGAGCCAAACGGCCAGCAAAAGCAACAGCAAGGCGACCACGATCAGGACAATAAGAAGTATGATTTCCATCGTCCCGCCGCCGAGGAGCGCCATCGCGAAATCGACGATTCTTCCCATGAGGGCTACCTCGGACTCCCGTCCGGCGCGGGCAGGCGCGACGGCCCCAACGGCCGCGAGACCTGCCGGCGTTCGGCGGGAAGTCCCGCTTCGACCCGCGACGCCACTTCGCCGGCTTCTTGCAGATCCTCGGAGGCAAGCACGACCCAGAGCAGCAGGCCGCCGAGCAGCCAAAGCGCAAAGCCTGAAACCGCAAGCGGCGCGGGCGGCGCCCCGATGCGCCGCGGACCCATATCGCGCAGCGTGTCCCGCGGCAACATGCGAACCGCGCCAACGGTCTCCTCAAGTGAAGTCGTCAAGGCGGAAAGACCGATCGCGTCGCCCCGCAGCGAACCTTCGAAACCCTCGCGCAAGAGCGCCAGATAGAGGGGCGCGAGCAAGGCCGGAGTGCCCGCCTGCCCCACCTCGCCGACGCCTTGCGCGGATTCCACGGCCTGGCGGATGATTTCCTGTCCGGCCAAAGCCGAACCGTACAATTCCACTTCCAACAGGCGGTCGCGCCAGGCGTCCAGCCCTCCCGCCGGATAGTGCAGCATTCTTTCGTCGGCCAGGCCGACAAGCGCGTAAGCGGCGGCCCGGGCCTTGCCCGCGTCGTTCCTGACCGTGGCGGGCAAGCCTCTGACGAAGGCGTCAACGCCCCGCGAAAGCCTTTGCCGGGCGGCGCCCATGACCGCATCGACCGGCGGCGCCTGCGCGGCTTGCAAGCGCGGCGGCAAGGTCTCCAGAGGAACGGCCTCGTCGCCCCCCCCCCCCCCGGGGGGGGGGGGGGCCGCGGGGGGCGGGCCGGGGCCCACCGGGGGAAAAAAGAACCCCCGGGAGGGGGAAGAGCGAACCCCCCCGCCGGGGG
>VYCF01000024.1:308338-309448 GCA_009844085.1 Gammaproteobacteria bacterium
CCCGCCCGGCGGGGGGGGGCGTGGGGGGTTTGCTCGGGGGGGGCAATGGTCCCCTGTGCACCGGCCTCGGCGCGGCCGCGCCCTGGGGCGGGGGGGGCGACGGCGGCGACTTCACGGTCCAGCAGCTGGAAAAAAGGCACCGCCTGCATGGCTATCGCGAAACCCGCGCTCATGGGGCGCCCCCCTGGGCGGGTCCGAGCGGACTCTGCAGCCGTTGCGGCGACGGCAAGGCTTCGGGCGCCGGGCCGACGCCGCCTTCGGGAATCAGAATCGAGAACGAACTGTTCGCCGGCGGCGGGGACTCGGCGGAAAGCGCCAATTCCAGCTTGCCCGCGCGCCAGGCGAGATCGTCCTCGATCTCGTACAGCGCCAGCAGGGGGCCGCTGGAAACGCCCAATGCCGCATCGCGCTCCACCGGCCGGCGGCGGCAGCCCGCAACCCGCCTGGAAAGCGCTTCCTGAATTCGGTCGGGCGCGGTCAGCGCGGCGCCGTCGAACCAGTGGCGTGCGGCCGCGAGGTCGGCCGGCCGCGCGGATTCGATGGCCAGCAGCAGACGCCCCGCCACGACATCCACCCGCAATACGCCGGGATTGCCCGCCGTCGGCTGGAATACATTGGTGCGGAACGGCAGACCGACGCCGGAAGCGGCCGAAGTCGCTGCGCCGAGCAAATGTCGCATCGAGCCGCGCTGGTCATGCTGCGACCACGCGCCATCGAGGGGTTCGAAGATGCCCGCCGCGGTTCGCACGCCCAGCGCAAGCCGCAAGGCCTCGATCCCGAGGCGGCCCGGCGTCGCCACCGGCGCGGCGAGCAAGGCTTCCATCACGCCAACGCCCTGGGAAATCGTTACCGCGACCTGGCCGAGAACTCGCGCCACGGGCCGATTCTCGGCGCCGGGCATGCGCAAGGTGGTGATGAAGCCCACGCCGATGGCCGCCAGACCGCCGAGAGAGCGATTGATGTCGACCCGCATGGGGTGGTCGGGACCGAGCAACAGCGCGGGCGGAGACCAGCCGGACTCCTTGCTCCAGGCGCCGCCCCGCCAGGCCAGCCGCGCCACCGGCAGCGAATTCCCGCCCGGCGCTTCGCCGCCGCGTTGCAGTGTTACCC
>VYCF01000024.1:309458-340630 GCA_009844085.1 Gammaproteobacteria bacterium
CCCCCCCGACGTGCGTGTGGCGCGCCTCTTCGATATTCGCGTTTTCGCCGTCTTCGCCGCTGCCCAGTCCGATGCTGAGGCGCGACCGCTCGAACGGCGCGCCGTCAGGGAACACGCCGTCGCATTCCACTTTCAGTTCGCCCGCCACGAGCGCAACCTCGTCCACCTCGACAGTCAGAAAGCCCCAGGGCCAGGGGTCGGCAATCCGACCCGCGAGATGCGCGAGGTCGGCGGCGCGGGAATCGGTGCGCAGGAAGTGCTCCGGCTCAAGGACCATGCCGTTGCGCCAGGATACGGTTTCCGGAATTTGCGGGAGTTTTTGCGCTACCACGGCCACCAGCCTCCGTTTGAATCTTCCGCCGCGTCGGTCACGTTGCATCCTTCGTTGTCGATATAGATCAGCAAGTCGCCTCCCTGGGGCAATCTGAGAGGCGGCCGCGGCTGGCGGGTGCCGCAGAAAACCACTCCGGCGAAATCGCCTCTCTCGTCGATATCGAAGGGTCCGATATTCGTACCCGGCACGACCTCCCAGGCATTGTACAACGCCAGCGGATTGGCCTGACGAAATCCCAATCCCTCGTCGCCGAACCAGTTCCGCGCCTCGATGCGCAACAGCACGCCGGCCAGCGTCTCGTCACGCACGCGCACGAGTTCGACCCGCACGGGCCAGCCGCCGTTGCTCTCGGTCGACATCGCCAGCGAGACCGAGCGCACGCGAATCGGATTGCGCGGCTCCTGCACGTCGTCGCCGCCGAACCAACCGCAGGCCGCAGCCGTCAGCGCAAGACAAAACGCCGGGACAGCGGTTTTCACGGCGCATCTTCCGCCGCCCTATCACGCACGGAGAATTCTCCGTCGGCAAACGAGAGCGTGATGTCTCCGGGCGCCTGCTCCGCGCCGAGCCGCGCCAGCACATGCTCGGCCACGGCCGGCCGAATCGAGCGCGCCACGATGCCATCGAGAAATCTCGCGCCCTGCGGCGTGGAGCGAACATGACCGACCAGCCACTGAAGCACTTCCGGAGCGAAGTCGAGCCGCGCGCGGTGCGAGCTTCGGTAGACTTCGGCCAGACGGTCGAGCCGCATGGCGGCGATACTGGCCAGCGTATCCTCGCCGAGGGGCCAGAAAGGGACAAGCTGAAGCCGGCCGACGAAGGCCGCCGGGAAGTGCTTCCCAAGCGCCCGCGCCAGCGTTTGCTGCATTACGTTTTCCGCTATCGGTTGCTCGGCCGCGGCGGCTTCTTCGACGATCTTGTCGCCGGCGTTCGAAGTCAGCACGATCAAGGCGTTGGAAAAATCCGCCTCGATGCCTTCGGCGTCTTCCATCCAGCCCCGGTCGAGCACCTGGTAGAGCATTTCTATGACGTCGCCATGCGCTTTTTCGATCTCGTCAAGCAATACTACGCAATATGGGGTGCGGCGGATGCCTTCGGTCAGCACGCCGCCTTCGCCGTAGCCCACGTAGCCGGCCGGGGCGCCCTTGAGACCCGAAACCGTGTGGGCTTCCTGATACTCGGACATATTGATCGTCAGAATGCGGCCGCCGAAAAGCGCGTCGGCGAGCGCGTGGGCGGTCTCGGTCTTGCCGACGCCGGAAGGTCCGCAGAACATGAGCGCGCCAACCGGGCGGCGGCGGTCCGAAAGTCCGGCGAGATAGGCGCGCGCCTGGGCGGCGCAACGGGCGAGCGCGCCGTCCTGGCCCACCACGCGCTCGCCGAGCAGCTGTTCGAGGCGGCTCGCCATCTTGCCGACGTCGGACAACATGCTGCCGATGGGCACTCCGGTGAGATCCGACACCACCGAAGCGACGTGATCTTCGGTGACGGTCACCGGCGGCGGCTCGGCGCTTTCGACTTCCGGTTCGTCATGCGCGGCGCCGTTTTCCGCCGCGGCCGATTCTTCTTCCCCGCCGCCGGTTTGCCCGGTCGCCATGCGGGCGCGGGCGCAGGCCGAATCGAGCACGACGATCGCCTTGTCCGGCAGCTGCCGACCCACGATGTAGCGGCGCGACAAGCCGACGGCGTAGTCGAGCACGTTTTCCCCGTAATCGACGGCGTGATGTTCGGCGAGCGCGGGCGCGAGCCCGGAAACGATGCGCAAGGCCTCTTCGTCGTCGGGCTCCTGAATCCGCACCGACGCGATGCGCCGCGCGAGTCCGGCGTCGGGTTCGACGTGCCGGCGCCATTCGCGCCATCCGCAACTCGCGAGCAGGCGCACCGAGCCGTCGCTCAACACGGTGCGCAGCGCGTCGGCGCCGCCGCCCTGGTCGCCGAACAGCAGATGCAGATCGTCGACCAGCAGCACCATGCCCGAATCGGCCGCTTCGCCGACGATCGCCTGCAGCCGCTCTTCGAGGACGCCGCGCACCACCGCGCCGGCGCGCAGGGCGGACAGGTCGAGCGACCAGACCGGCGTATCGTAAAGCGCCTCCGGCACCGGGGCCCGGCGGTTGGCCAGCGCATCCACGAAGCCGAGCGCGCAGGCCGACTTGCCGACGCCCGCTTCGCCGACCACCGCCACCGAGTTTTGCCGCCGCCGCAACAGAATCGCGGCGATCGCCTGCATCTGACCGTGCAGGCCGACCACGGGGTCGAAGCGCCCGCTTTTCGCCGCCGCGATCATGTCCTTGCCGTAACGGGAAAGTTCGGGAAATTCGCTATGGGTCGCCGCCGGAACGCGGTCGCCGGCGGCCCTTGCGGCTTCCGGACGGCCGCGCGCGGCGAGGGCCGCGAGATCGAGTCCGGCCAGACCCGGCAGCGATGTCGCGAGTTGCGGCCAGAGTTCGCTTCTGCGGGCCAGCGTTTCAACGATGCGCACACTGTTCACCCGGCCTTCGCCGTAGTCGCCGAAGGCGAGATCCCAGGCTTCGCCGAGCACCTGGGCGAGCGTTTCGCCGAATCGGGGCAAGGTGCCGGGCGCTCCCCGCGCCTCGTCCTTGACGAGGTCGGCCAGTGCGGTCTCCATCGCCGGGGCGTCGCCGCCCGCCGCGTCGAGGGCCTGCGCGAGAGGCGGGCCGGCGACGCGGTCGCGCAGCAAGGTAAGCAGGAACAATTCGACAGAGATCGCCTTGCGCCCCTCTCTCGCCGCAATGTCGGCGGACGCCTGCGTCACATGACGAACGTCGTGGTCGAGATGCTCGTAAAGCTTGCGAAGATTCATGAATGCCGCACTCCCTATGCCGATGTCCGCTTCTGTTCCCGCCCGACCATTCTAACGGAAACTCGGCAAGGTTGTAATCCGCATGGACGGGTTCGGGCGCGGCTCACTCGAACAGGAAAGTCCTGGCTTTCAGGCGCGCCTCGTGGGCGGTTGTGGAAATCCAGGTGCCAACGCGCTGCAGCAAGGCCCCGGTAACGCGCTCGTCGGAAACGGTCGCCTTGCGGATGTCGGTGCCGATCTGGCTCACGCGCAGCCGGCTGCTTTCGGTGCGCGTGTTTTCCACCGCGTGGCGGTTGCGCGCGCAGGAAAGAAAATCCCGCGCGGCGACCTGCACCACCTCGCCCTGCAGCGAAACCCGCGGCGCTTCGATGCTGAGCCGGTCCGGCGCCGCCAGCACCGCGGGCGCCCGCGGGTCGCTCCGCTCAAGCACCGCAAGCACCCAGGCGCCGCTCCAGCACAGCACCCGGTCGCCGACGCGCGGCCGCAACAGGCACGACGCGGCGGCGGCGGCCGGCCGGCCGCCGTCGAGCGTACCCCGGTCCTCGGCCCAGGAAGTCACGGTCGCTTCGCCGAGCCCGCGGTCCCCGCCGCGGTACAGCCCAAGCAGTTCCGAGACGTATTCGGCGTCCGGGCCGCGGGTTGCGGGCGCCGCCGGCGCGGCGGCATCCCGGTCAAGCGCTTTTCGGGTCATGGAAAACCTCCGATTTTCAAGAATCGGGTGGTATACCTGCGGCGCTGATGACGCAGGAAGCGCCCGAACCGCACGAGCCGGTCTTTTTCCAGCGCGTCGAGGGGCCCGCGCTGCCGGATGAACGTTTCGAAGGCGTCGATGCGCGCCGGGTCGACGCCCGCCGCGGTCCAGCCCGCGCCGTCGATGTCGGTGGCCGCGACGAAATCCTCGAATTCCGCGGAGAGCCCGGGAAAGCGCGCGCGGATGGCTTCGCCGTCGATATTGTTGGCCAGCCCGGCCTGGTCGAGGACGCCGTAGGCTTCCTGATCCATGCTCTCGAGCAGGGTCGAGTAGCGGTGGGCGTTGCCGGGGTCCAGTTCAAGCACGTCGTCGACCGGGTTTTCCAGCGCCTCGGCCGCCTGGCGGCGCAACTCGTCGATCCGTTGGCGCACCGCCGCCGGGTCGGCCGGATCGACCGCGCCGAGTTCTCCGCCGAGCTCGGCCGCGTAGCGCTGCGCCAGATCCTCCATGTCGGCGGCAACCGATTCCGGCACATGGGGCGCGAGTTGCGGACCGTCCGCGCCTTCGTCGAACAACAGTCCCCAAGACGCGTCCATGCTAAAGTCCGCCGGCGGCAATCCGGCGGGCGGGGCCGGCCGCGTCCACTTCGTCATCGTTCTGTCCACCGCCATCCTGGCGTCGCGGTGCGCGTCGAGCTGTTTCAGCAGCTCGGAACGCCGCAGCGGATCGTCCCCCGCGGCATCCAGCTGGGCCTTGAGAAACTTGATCTGGGCGTCGATCCGGGGGCGCGGATCGGTGCCTTCGCGCAGGTCGAGCAAGGCGCGCTGCAAGGCGTCGGCGTAGGGCGCGTCATCTCCGGCCGACAACAACTTGCCCTCCAACCAGACGCCGAGCTGCGTCTCAAGCTCCCGCGCCGCGTAGGCCGCGTCCAGACGTCCCGGCAACCTCGACTCGTCCATCGCCGCAGCGAGGTCCGCGGCGGCCAGCGCCTCGGTCATCGTGCGGTACATGTAATCGTCGATCATCTGCACCAGCGTGCGCAGCGATATCGCCTCGTCGGCGTCGGTGGCGTTGTCCGCCGCCGATTGCAGCGCGGCGCGCACCTTGGTGATGTCGTCGAGATCCCGCAACATGTCGAATCCGGGCGGCGGCTGCATGCCGATCACCTCTTCGAAGCGGCGCGCGAACTGGCGCAAGTCCATGTCGGCCTTGTTCAGCGCCAGCCACGCGGTCAATGTCCCCGTGTCGGCGCCGGCGGCGTAACCCGGCGGCGGAGATTGGCCGCCGTAATGCAGCAGTTGGGTCTGCAAAGTGGCGTACAAGTCTTCGAAATCGGCGCCTTCGAACCTGCCGGCGCCGCCCGTTTCCACATACCAGGCGCGGAACATTTGCTGCACGGATTCGTCTACGCCCGTCAGGTCGAACGCGCCATGCACACGGTTGGTCTCCCGCGTCCAGCGGGCGAAGGCCTCCCGCACCTCGGGATATTGCGTGCGCGGTCGATTCCTATCGACCGCCGTCAAGGTGGTCAATTCCTCCGCCGCGAAATCGGCGGCGCCGATCACCTCCGGCGATGCCGCGGTCTCCGCCGCCTCCGTAGCCGAGGCCAGTCCGCCCCGGCTGGGCGTCAACGCGTCGCCGGGCGGCAGTCCGGGGCCGCCCGCATCGGCGGCGTCGCCGAGCAGATGGGCGGCGGCGCCGTCGGCAAGCGGCGTGCTGTCGGAAAAGTCGGTCGCGCGGGGAACCGGCGCGTCGAAACCCGGTTTCGGAATGAAGTCGTCGGCGCCGGGTTCGACCGGAATGCCGGCTCGCACCGCCTCCCACTGATCCTGCTGCAGCGGCGCCGGCCGAACCGGCTCGAAGTCGTCGGCGGCGCCCCCGAAGGCGTTGCGCAAGGCCGCGGCCTCGGCGCTGTCGAGATCGACGAGTTCGTCGATGCGCTCCAGCGCCTCTGCCGCGTCCGGGTCGGCCGCCGCGTCGAGCGCTTCGATCTTGCGCTGCAGTTCCAGCGCCGCGTCGAGGTCGCCGAGATAGAGCATTTCGTTGCGCTGCCAGACCGTGTGCGCGCGCAAATCGGCGGCGTCCTCGGGGAAAGAGCGGAAATTCGGGTCATGCCGGGCCATGAGCGACAATATCGTTTCAAGCAATCCGTCGTAGTTCTCCTCATCCACGCCCATCGCGATCTGTGCCTCGCGCCGGTCCAGGAAGGCGGCGACAGGATCCAGACCCGCATCCACCTGCGACTTGACCAGCGCCAGCGCATCGGCCCGCTGCGCATGCCATTCGGGATCCTCCACCCGAGGACCGTCGCCGGTCCTGTACTCCATCAGCGGCCGCAGCAGCTCATCGATCTCCGCGGACAGGTCGGCGGAAAGCGCCTCCCGGTCCATTGTCGGCGACAGCGGCGCCCCGGGGAAATTCTGCAGCCAGTCGGCGTACGCCAGGGCTTCGCGCATTTCCCGCTCGGCAAAGGCGTCGAAGTTGGCCAGCACGGCCCGCATTTCGTCCGCGGTGAAATCGATGCGCTGCAATTGGGCCGGGCTCATTGCTTCCACCTGCGCGATCGACCACTTGTACCAGGCCCGCAGTTGCATCTGTGAGGCGTCGCCGCCGGATTTGCGCAGTTCATCGATATCGTCGGTGATTCCCTTGATCTGATCGGCTTCAAAGCCGACGCTCTCAAGCATCTGGATCATGATCGCGTCTAGGCGGGCGCCGGTCTCTTGCAGGTGCAAGCCCGCATTTGCGTGAAGACCGGCCGGGCGCACGGCGTCGGGCGCGGGGCCGCCGTCTTCGGGGGCCGGCGGATTGGACTTGACGAGGTCGTCCATGGCGCCGGTGCGCCGCTGGTCGAGCGTCGCATACAGCCCGTCGACCCCGTCGGGATCGAATTCATCGATCGGGTCGATGTAGTCGAAGCCTTCGGTCGCGTCGGTGATTTCGTAGCTCGCCGGCGTCTCCGGATCGACGCCGAGCGCCACCGCGTAGCGGCGGATGTCGCTTTGCGCGCCGAACCCGTCCGCCGGCAAGGCCGGCACACTGTCCTGCAGCGCACCGGCGACCTGATCGAGCGCCGCCAGACGGTGCCGGAAAACCGCGTCCGAATCCAGCGCCATCATCTCCCGCATTTGAATCCTTTCGAGTTCGATGCGGGCCATGGGATTGATGCCGGCGGCCAGGTCGGCCTCCACTTGCCGGACCAGCAGGTTGCGGTGGTCGGACACGGATTGCAGCTGCGCGACCCGCGTTTTGGCCGCCTCCCAGGCTTCGCCGTGGGCCTCGGACCATGCGCCGTATCGGGCCAGCGCATCGTTGAGATCGTCCCCTTTCAGCAGTTCGCCCGCCTGATCGAGGATGCCGGGCGGCGCCGGAATGCCGGCCAATGCCTGTTTCGCGTCGTCGAGATCCCCGACTTGCTCCAGCCCGGCGCGCAAATTCGTCATCGCGCCGCCGGCGTCGAAGTCCGCCGGCAGCGGCTGGAGCCCTTCGACGCTCGCCGCCGGCGGCGTTTCCATGAAATAGTCCATGACGTTGCGCACCTTCTGCATTTCGTCGAGCAGGTCGGCGTCGTCGCCGCTGATGGTGCCTTCCATCTGTTTTAACTCGAGCCGGCGGATCTCCGTGTCCATGTACGGCAGCGGATTTTTGCCGCTGATGACGTGTTGCCGGGCCCTTTCCAGCGTCATGCGCTGTTCGGCGCTCCAGTCGACTGCGCCGTCCTCGGGCTTCAGTTCGTCGATTTGCCGGGTCAATCGGTCGGCCACCGCTTGTTGCGGAAAATCCGGCGGCAGGTCCGCAGAGGTTATCGTCGACGATGGCGCCATGTAAGGAAGATCGGGAACCCAGCGATTGGGCGCCTGGGGCTGGGGCCTCGCCGGCAGAACCAGATTGGCATCGACCCAGGCCATTGCATCGCGGATTATGCGCTGCTTTTGCGCGTCGTCACCGGCCTGGTCGAGCATTCTCCGCAGTTCTGCCCGCGGGTCGAGACCGTGGCCCACCTCCGCCAATATCTCCATGTATAAATCGTTTTCGAATTCCAGTTGCTCAGAGAGGGCATTTATTTTGTTGTTATAGGTCAGCGCTCCTTCCCAGGTTTTGGTGCGGATGTCGTCCGGCCCGTATTCGGCCCGGGCCAGGTCCGCCATTTCCAGCAGCATTGCTTCCGGGTCTTCGCCTTCCACTTTCGCCAATTGCATCGCCTGGAAAGCGTCGATTTCCGCCAGCAGCTGCAGCCGCCGCTGCTCCGGGTCGGTTTCCTTCGGCACCGGCCATTCGATCTTATCTAATTCTTCGACGAAGATAAGCCGAGCCTCCATATGCCGGGCTTCCTCCTGCGTATGCGTCTCCGAAATCGGAAGGTCGCCCACATCAGGCACTTGCGGCTTGCCGGGCAGCGGTTCGGCATCCACGGGAGCCGCTTCCAATCCCGCAAGTTCAGCCAGCCGATTGGCAATGCGTTGATTAGTATTTTCTCTGGCCAGCCCCCCCGACAGGGTGGGATTAACCAACTCCAGCGCCTCGAGGCGATCTTGACCCTCGGCAATGCGGTCATTCAATCGGCGACTGATTTCCGTCGCGTCGAAATCGTCCGGCAAGGTATCGTCATAGACGCGGAAATTCGATTCTTCGCCCAGCGGCGCGGGATTCGCCCAGTCGGTTTGACGCAACTGGTCGCCGGGACGGCTCACCTCGCCGGTTTCCACCGCGTTGCGCCAACTCGCGCCGGCGTCGTCGAGACGCGGCGCCGGCGGGTCGTCCAGTCCGCGCGCGGGGGGGACCCAGCCGCCGACTTCATAACTGGGGGGGCGTTGCCTGGGGAGGTGCGAATCGTCGTAATCCGGCAAGGGCCAAGACGGTCCGTCTTCCGGGTAATCCGGCGGCGGCGGCGGGTCGTTCGCGATATCCGCTCGCCGCGGCGGGATTTCCACCTCGATGTCGCCGGCGCGCAGGTCTCCGGCGGAAGGCGCGGTTTCGCCGAATCCGTCCGCGATCCCCGCAGCCGGAGCTTGCCAGGGGTCGGCCGAATCGAGCAGCGGCGCCAGCGGGGCGTCGCCGGCCGCATCGGCCAGCGGCAGACCGGTGAAGGCGTCTTCCGGGGCGGCCCGGACCCGGACCCGGTGGCGGACGCGGTGGGTCGCGTCGCGGGGTTCGGCGCGCGGGGCGGCGTCGAACGCCGGCGGGTCGGCGGGCGCGAAGCCCGATGGCGAATCGAGCGCCCCCGGGGCGGGGGCGTCCGCAGCGCGCCAAAGCACGGGATTCGGCGCCGGCGGCAAATCCGGCGGCGGCGCGCCCGGCGCGCCGGTCCGCCGCAGCAGGTCCTCGATGCGGCGCTGCATGTCCAGCGCGCCGTCCCAATCTTCGGCGTAGAACAACTGGCGGCGCATCCAGATCATCGACTCGAGATCGTTGGCCAGGTCGAAGGGCTGGGGTTGGGTCGCCGCGCTCAAGCTGGGATCGTACATGTACATGGTGTCGCGCACCCGCATCAGCGCGTCTTCGTAATAGGGCCGCACGGATTCCCCAGCCGTCGCGATCCCGGCGTTCGCAACCTCGAGCAGGTAGGGCATCGGGTCGCGCCCCTCGCCAATATGCTCCGACGCCCGGAGCATCATATTCGCGACCTTGCCTTCGATATCGACGCGCGCCATGAGTTCATCCATCGTAAGATCGTCGCGCGACATCGTTTCGTTGGCGGCTTGCATCAGCTCATTGCTATGTTCTTCGAGGGCTGCTTTCGCGGAATCGACATCGAATTCGGGCGAGAGCGGCACATGTTCGAACCCGGCCAGCCAGTCCGCTTCGGCGATCGCGTCCTCGATCATGCGCGTCGCCACGGCATCGTAATCCGCCAGCGCCTGGCGCATCTCTTCGGCGCGCGCGACGTCGCCGGACTGTTCCGCCTGGTCCATGGCGTAGCGGAACCATTGCCGCAGCAGCATCGGCTGCTGCACCAGGTTTTCTTCGCGCGCCCGGTTCCTGGTGCGCAGCGCCGCGATGTCCGCCGGCGTGGCGCCCATTTCCTCGAGATAGGGCGCGGCCAATTGCGTCATCATGTCGTCCAGTCGCCGCTGCGTGCGCAGCGTCAACTGGTGCGCGGCCTCGTGCAGTCCCGCCTTGTTCGCGCCGGACACGTCCGCCCCATGCTGGTAATCCATGTCGGCCTGTTCCCGGCGCCGGATCAGCTCGGTGAATTTCTCGTCGAAACTGTCGCGCGCCGTGGCGGGGCCTTCCGGCGGGGCCGGCGGCTTCTCGCCTGCCGTATCCATCGCCGAGCGGAAAACCTTGCGCATGTCCGCCTGGTCCGCGTAGCGCGCCGGGTCGGCGTCGAACAGGTCAAGCTGGCGCTGGATGGCCTTGGCCGTGTCGAAATCTCCGAGCATGATGGCTTCGTTGCGCCGCCAAAGCAGTTGCACACGGGCGCCGGCGGCTTCGTCCGGCGCTGACATTGGCATGTCGGGGTCGTGTCTGGCCAGTACTTCGAGGGCGTCCTGCATCGCGGTGTCGATGTATTCGGGAACACCGCCCTTGACTATCCCTCTGCGCGTGTGATGTTCGAGCAGAAAAGGTATCGGATCGTAGCCCTGTTCGACCTTGACCTGCGCAAGGCCATGAAGCTCCGCCTGTTCGAAAATTTCCTCCCTGTGCAAATCGAGTTCTTCGGCGGGGTATCTGGTGATCAATTCTGCGTACATGCCGACGTAACCCGCGGCGAGTTCCTCCCGGTCCACGCCGGGCGGCAGCCGGGCAGACTCGAAATCGCGCAGCCGGTCCGCTTCCGCAATGGCGGCCGTCATGCGTTGGCGCGCCATCGCGTCGTAGCCCGCCAGCGCCGCGCGCATTTCGTTCGCCTTCTCCACATCGCCCGCCGCTTCGGCCTTGTCGATGGCCAGCTTGTAATAGCGCCGCGCCAGCAAATCGGCGCCGGGCTCGCCGTCGAGCGCGCGCAATTCCCGCGGGCTGAGCCCGATATCGGAGGCGTGGGGTTCGAGCAGACCGAACATGATGCGCCTGAGGTCCGCCTGGGCGTTCTCGATTTCGGTCACCGCCTCGGAATGCCGGCCGCCCGTGAATTTGGCGCTATCGAACGGCTTGTCCTTGTCGGGAATACTGTTCCAAACGTCTTCCTTGGCCTGGGCCAGGCGCCGCTGCAGCGCCTGCCAGTCGTCGTCGACCGCGTCCGGCGGCACGTTGTCCACGTGTCCGTACGAATCCAGAACGTTCGGTCCGGCCGGCGCATCGGCGGCGTCGCCGGCGGCCAGGGGCATTTCCAGCCAGTTCGGATTGTCGATTACCCGCGCATCCTCGGCGCCGGTGAAAGCTTCCTGCAGCACACCCGGGCGCTCGGGCGCGGCAATGTCCGCGGCATCTCCGGTAAGCGCCCGGATGAGCGAGGTCATGGCGTCTTCATCGACGTTCTCCGCTTCGCCGAGCGTTTCGGCCTGATCGAGAAGCTGGCGCAAGGTCGGGCGGCCGGCGATCGAAGCCAGCTCGTCGGCGGTAGAGGCTTCGGTCGAAGCGTCCGCGGCGTCTTCCGATATCCGCGCCAGATCCGCGATTTCCTGCGCGTCCGCGCTTCGGTTGGGATGGACGGAGGTGGCGAGCATGCCGCCGCCGGCGGCGGCCGCCATCGGCGCGCTGACGGCCGGCGCGCTTTCGGCTGAACCGCCGCCGCCGCCGCCGGGCGTCAAATTGCGCACGGCGGATTTCCAGACCCGGTACAGCTGCCGAAAACCCGTGGCCTGCGTCTGGTAGGAGAGCCCGTTGAAAACGGCGGTGCCGTAGTTGTGTATGCCGGGGCCGTATTCGCGGTCCATCAACAGCTTCCCGCCTTCGATCAGCGTCGCGTCGACCATCGCCGTGCCGGGTTTCTCCTCCATGCCGATCAGGCCCGCGAGCCAGATGTCCGTGGGACTCGTCACGCGGGCGCCGCCGCCCGCCGCCAGATCGTCCGACATGCCCGCAGTCAGCACCGTCGGCCCGATGAACTGCTCGTACAGGAGACCGGCCAAGATGGCGGTATTGCCGTGCATTTTCATCGTCACGGGGCCGTTCACGACCGTTTCGCTGTCCTCGGCCATTTCGATGCGCGGGCCGTGTACTCGCTCGCTCGAATTGCCGTCGACCGTAACCGTTTCCGAGCCGTTGACGTAATCGGACGCGGAGTCCCAGCCGACTTCCAGCACGTCCGATTCGCCGCGCCGCTTCTCGCCGCGCAGCGCTATCGTCCGGATGATCTCCGAACGCAACTCCAGCACGGTCGAATCGCAGTTTTCTCCGGACATAGTCTTATCCCGTTCCGCGTCCGTCAGGTCATGACAGTCTTGATGGTCTGACTGGGCACGGTGGTGAACCCCGGCGCGTTCATCATGTTCTGCATGGTCGGCGCCGTCATTCGCCAAACCGGCATGCCGCCGACGAAATACACCGTGGAGCCGAGCATGGGACGCCCCGGGCCGCAGATCACATTGCTGACGACGCCGCCCATCGCGCCGCCTTCGTCGCCGTTGGAAACGGCGTAGGTGGCGCCGATGTTCAACTCGGGCTGTCCCAGGATCAGGATCGTGAAATATGTGGGAATCGCCATGGCGTTCATCGCCATGTTCGGAAACGGCGCGGGTATCGCGAACGGCGGCGTCTTGCAGACATCGGGAAAACCCAGCGACATGCCGGCGCCGAATGTGCATACCATCATGACGGTTTCTCTCCCGGGCCTACAGGTTCTTGTCCGACGCGCGGGATTGCGTCCAGGCGCCCACGGTGCGGTTGTGCACGCGCGGCGGACCGGCCGGCGGCTGCGGCGGTTTCTTCCAGTTCTTGACGATCCCGTAGATCGCCGCCGCGATCATGACGGGCGCCGTCAAGACGCCGAACAGGATGTCCGCCAGCGGACACACGGCAAGGCCGATGCGGCCCGCCTTCAACGCCCAGTGGCGCGGTTTGTCCATCATGGGGGTTTGCACCGCGGGTTCGATCGTCAAGGCGGTGTTGCGGACTTGCAGCGCTCCGCCCCACATCGCCCTTTCGACCGACCGGTATCCGAGCGTAGCGGACAGGTAGATGCGCACGAGCGAGCCGTGTATAGCGGCGCCGTACACGTCGCCGGTGGCCAGCGGCGACATGGAAATCGACGCGCCCATATAGGTCTTGGTGAACACTCCGCCCGCGATCACGCCTTCCATGCCGATCAGGCGGACCATAGGACCCTTCCAGCGCCGGGTCATCGTGCCGACGCCCAGCGTCACCCGCTCGTGGGCCTCGATATGGGCCGGACCGTTGACCGTCAGCGAATCCTTGCCGGCGATATTCGTGATCATGTTGAATCTCACTTCCAGCGATTGATCGCCTTTCACGACCGCCTTGCGGTCGCCTTCCACGGAGGCGCTGTATTGCTGCTGGGCTATGCTCACGCGCAGGTCGTCGCGCAAATGGGCGCCGCCGCTGGCGCGCAGCAGCAATTCCTGCCCGGGCGTCCACGGCGCCGTTTCGCTCCAGCCCTCAAGGTCGCGCAACTCTGCGAGGTCGATAGGTTCGTTGCAAGTCGCGTTCATGTGTGCAATTGCGTTCCGGCGCCGGGGGCGCCGAGGAAAGTCGACTCGGTCTGGTTGTCGACGAAAGTGCCGAAATTTTCCGTGCGCATGATCCAGTCGTCGATCAGCGAAGTGGCGCGAAACATGCGCAAGCCCACCGCTCCGACAAAACCCATATAGGAGCGGATCGACAATCCGCCGATCTCGATGCGGGTGGTGTCCACCGACGCCCAGCCGCCCCAGGCGAGAAAGTCGCAATAGGCAGCCGTGCGCACGTGGGGTCCGACCCAGAGGCCGACGTAGGACCCGCCGACGATACTTTCGGATTCCACCTGCGCCATCTGCACGACCGGCCCGTCGATCGTCTCGGACACGGAGCCGGTCAACTTGAACAATTCGGTTTTGTGGGAATGGCGGTCGTACGCGCCGTTGACGACCGTCGTCCGGCTCAGCCGGCTGATCTGTAAGTCGCAGCGGAACTGAGCGAATTTCCCGTACAGCAGCACATCTTCGCCGCCGGCGATGGAGCGGTCGAGCACGCGCGCCAGTTCGAGGCGCAACTCGCCGTCCGTTACCAGCGCCTCTTCGCGCAGGATGCGGCTATAAGCTTCTTCTTCGCCGGACATGCCCCCGTTACCCGTTCAGGCGCCGCCGCACGGTCGACGCGCAACCGGCCTTGCTTGCATAGTTGCACAACTGCGCGGCAGACTCAAGCGTGGGAGAGCGGCAGACGCAGCCGCCATGCCGGCCGGCCGAGCACGGCGAGACCGCCGAGTTCAGCGCCGCCGAGCTTGGCCGGTTCGATAACATCGGGTTCGAGTTCCACGAAAACGCGGGCGCGAATCGACGGAGAGCCGATGTAAGCCGCGCATAAATCGTACACGCCGCGCCGCAGAACGCGGCGCGCGGCGAGTCTGGCGCCTTCCGGTCGGCTGCCGCCGTCCACGATCACATCGACGCCCGCCGACGGCAACTCCTGATAACGGCCGAGAATCCGCATCAAGGGATGCCCGAGCCGGGCGGGACGCAGCACGCGCACCGTTGCGCCGGCGAACTCCCGCACCCTGTTCGGCAGTCCGGTGTAGGCGCGCAACACCGCCGACAATCCCGCCGCGGAAGGCGTCGCGGACACGAATTGCGCGGACAGGCCGAGCGCGCCTTCGGCCTCGCGGCCCGGCACGGCCGCGAGGCGGCCGTCGGCGCCGGCAGAAAGCGGGGCCGTATCGCCCGCCAGATCGGTCACGAGGCGCAGCGACTCGGCGCGGGCGCCGGTGGCGAAAGCGAAGGCGTCGCTGTAGCGCGCGCGGGACGCTTCCACCGCCTGCATGAACAGATCCCCCGGCCCGTCAAGCCAGAACGCGAGCGCGCCGCCGCCGGGCGCGCGCAGGTCCGCGGCGATGCGCGCGACGTCGGAGGCGGGCAATATCGTTCCCGGCGCCGCGAGACCCGGCGCGCTGAGCGTCAACTCGACCCCGCGTTCGCTCAGGGCCACGTCCTTGATCTCGGACGCGGCGAACGTCAGCGAAGGATGGGAGCGGTAGACGAGGCTGCGGCCGGAATCCCGCCGCGTCCGCAGCAGCCAGCGCAATACGGCGACCGCCGGCCAGATCGACCAATCGCTCGGGTTGAACAAGACTTCCCGGGCCAGCGGATGGGTGACCGCCGCATCGGGAAGCGAGCCTGCTTCGGCTTCAGGCATTGAGTCTCAACTCCTCCACCCGGTTCAGGCCGCGCTGGCTTTCCAGCAGCCGCGCGAGCACGCGGCGCACGATCGCCCGGCTCGTGACCGGGTGGCTGGCGGAATCGTAGGCGACGGCGACGGCGACTCCGGCTTCCGGACTGCCGCCGCGAAGCGCGGTTACGGGTTCGAAGGAAGCGGGACCGATCCCGTCGATCCAGGAAGCCTGGTCGCCGCCGGGAAAGCTTTTCAGGAAGTGCCTGAACGCGCCGCGGCGGCCTTCCCGGGTCAAACCCACCATGCTGCTTTGCAGATAACCGATCAGCGTTCGCATCGTCCGCTCGCCGGACATCGGCAATCGATACTGCGACGGCGCGACCTGAACGACTCCGCGCCAGCTTCCGAGTCCGTCCACGGGTATCAGCGACTGCCCCGAGCGGACGTGCTGCGCGAGATCGCGGTTGTTCGCGAGCAGACGGGGAATCGCCAGTATGCGGGACCTGCCGAGTTCGCTGTAGTCGAGCCCCTGGAAATAAAGCCGCACTTCGCCGCCGAAGCGCGCGACCTGGCGCCGCATGCCCCAGCGCAGCGCGGTTTCGTTTATCCGTCCGAGGGCGATCAGGGGATCGATCCGCTGCGGACGCGTCGATTCGGAGTAGTAGATATCCACCGCTTCCACGGAATGACATTCGACGGTGCGGTAACGCAAGGTGTCGACCTTGACCGGATATTCCAGTTCCCGGCCCGTCACTTCGATGGGCGCGCCGTTTGTGGACCAGTAATTGACGACGGGTACGCAGTTGGCGCTGACCAGGTCCGGCGGCAGCGGCCTTGGCAAGCTCAGCGGCACGCGAAACAGCAATCGCAATTCGGAACCGGCCGCGATACCGGCGCCGTGGATCGAAACAAAGCGGAAACGCTCGGGAAAAACGAGAAATTCCGTCAGCAGCCTGTGGGCGTCGTGCGTCGCCGGACGCCGCGGCAACATGGCGTCGGCGTCGGCGAAACCTTCGATGCGCACCGCGGTTCTCGGCAGCGCGGTTCTGGTCCCATCGATGTGGGTAACCTCGACGCGTTCGAGCGATTCGTCAATGGCGTCCATGAGCTGCGCTCCGGTGCGCTGGTCGGCGCCGAGATACAGCAGCCAGGGCTCCGGCGCCGCGCCGCGGTCGAGATGGACCGCGACCCCGTCGGCGTATCCCGGTCCCGGGTCGATGCGGGAGACGCGCAAGGCCAGCGGCGACGCGGTGACGGGGGTGGCGGTGCTGAAACACACCGGAGCGCCGCCGAGAGTGGCGTCGAAACGCGACCGCGCCGGCGCGGTTTCTTCCTCGTCGCCGCCCGCAAGCCGCATGATCGCCATGGAAGGGACCGGCTCCACCAGCGCCGGCGCGATTACCGCGAGCGCGGCCAAGGGCAGTTCGGTCGCGTCTTCCGCCACCATGCGCCGCAGCCGCGCGGAGAGGAAGGCCGAACTTTCGACCACGCGCTCGACATGGGCGTCGCGCGATTCCCGCGGACCTATATCGAGCCGGGCCGCGACTTCCGGGAACCGCTCGGCGAAATTCCTGCCGTGGGTCCGCATCGCCTCGAGTTCGGAAAGATAGGCTTCGAAGAGCTGGTCGTCGATCATTGCCGAAATCCCGCCTGGCCCGCCGCGCTCACGCGCCGCCTCCGAGCACCAGCACCTCGGCGCCGAGCGCCCCGCCGCGGCGGGGCGCGAGCACGCGCAGCACGACGGAACGATTCTGTTCCTGCACCAATGTGGCGGAAACCGAAAACCGGAAATCGCCGCCTTTTCCTTCGGGCGTCACCACCACATTGGCGAGACGCGGCTCGAACCGCTCTATCGCCGCGGCGACGTGCGAAGCGATGCGGTTGCGGTCGTCCTCCGAAGTCGCCGAGGCGCCGGAAATGCCGGACAGTCCCCAGCCGAGCACGCCGGGCGCCGCACGCACCCGCCTGGCGCCTAGAATGTCCGCGACATCGCGGGCCAGACTGGCGAGGGTGGCGGGCCTGCCGGACTCGAAGCGGTCGAACAGGGGCGTGTGCAGGGAAAGTCCGCGTTTGTCGCGAGGATGCGCAGCCATGCCCAAAGTTTCCCGATCGCCTCAAGGAGCGAAGATGATACCCGCTGGCAACCCCGGTCACAACAGCTCAGCCGCCGCAGCTCAGCCGCCGCTGCCGTTATTCGCTGTTGCAGGGGTCCGCTACGAGGATCTGGTCCTGCAGGCGCGCCACTTTCCGCTGGGTTTGCTTGGCGGCGTCGTTGCGCGTGTGTTCGAGTCGGCGCAGATAGATTTCGTCGACATCCGATGTGATGTAGTTGCCGTCGAAAACCGAACTTTCGAAACGGGTGACGTTCTTGTTGCCTTCCCGGCAGGCGTCGGCCAGATCTTCCAGATCCTGATATATCAGCCAGTCCGCGCCGATGGCTTCCTGCACTTCGTCGACGTTGCGGCCGGCTGCGATGAGTTCTGAAGCCGCGGGCATATCGATCCCGTACACATTGGGGAACCGGATCGGCGGCGCCGCCGAAGCGAAATATACCTTGCGCGCGCCGGCGTCTCTCGCCATCTGGATAATCTGTTTGGAAGTCGTGCCGCGAACGATCGAATCGTCGACGAGCAATACGTTCTTGCCGCGGAACTCCAGGTCGATCACGTTGAGTTTCTGGCGCACGGACTTCTTGCGCTGGACTTGTCCGGGCATGATGAATGTGCGGCCGATATAGCGGTTTTTGACGAAGCCCTCGCGAAACTTGACTCCGAGCCGATTGGCCAGTTCCAGCGCCGACGGCCGGCTCGTTTCCGGTATCGGGATAACAACGTCGATTTCGTGCTTTGGCCGCAGACGCTTCAACTTGTCGGCGAGTTTTTCGCCCATGCGCAATCTCGCCTTGTACACCGAAATGCCGTCCATCAACGAATCGGGACGCGCGAAATATACGTGTTCGAAAATGCAGGGCGTGTGAATCCCTGGTTCGACGCAGACCCGGCTGTGCAGATTGCCGGCGAAATCCATGTATATGGCCTCGCCGGGCGCCACGTCGCGTTCGATATCGAAACCCTGTGAATCGAGGGCGACGGATTCCGAGGCGATCATGTACTCGTGCCGGCCTTCTCGAACCCTGCTGCCGAAAACCAGCGGCCTGATGCCATGGGGGTCGCGGAAGCCGACGATACCGTAACCGGCGATCATGACGATGACCGCATAAGCGCCGCGGCAGCGCATATGAACGCCGGTGATCGCGGCGAACACGTCTTCGGGCGTCGGCGACATCTTGCCGCGGCGCTGCAATTCGTGGGCGAAAACGTTGAGCAGCACCTCCGAATCGGAATCCGTGTTGATATGCCGCAAGTCGTCCCGGAACAGATTACGGCTCAATTCGCGGTTGTTTGTGAGATTGCCGTTGTGCGCCAGCGCCAGGCCATAGGGAGAGTTGACGTAAAGCGGTTGCGCCAGGGCGGAACTGCTGCTGCCGGCGGTGGGATAACGCACATGGGCGATGCCCATCTGGCCCGTAAGCCGGCGCATATGGCGGGTACGGAAGACATCCTTGACGAGTCCGTTGTCCTTGCGCAAATTGAGCTTTCCATGATCGCTCGTCATGATGCCGGCCGCGTCCTGGCCGCGATGCTGCAATACCGTCAGGGTGTCATACAGGCATAGGCCAACGTCCCTGCCTGTTACGACGCCTACCAGACCACACATGATCGATCCTCTTGTTTGCTGGCCGCAGGCGCTTGTTTGTTGGCCGCGGGCGCTTGTTCGGCCGCAGTTGCCATTATATGACAACCTCGGTCCCGGATTGAGCAAATATCGCCCCGGACCACTCGATAAGCGCGAGACCGTAGGGAATTAGCGCCGATCCGGTCCAGATTCCGGATTCGGCAAGAAGGGGCCCGGCGAGGTACAGCACCACGCAAACGATGAGCGCGCCGCGCATGGCGCCGAAGCCGCCGCCGAGGATTCTGTCCATTACGGTCAATCCGGCGAGTTCGAGCACGTTCGACAGCAACTTGGTGAGTAGATTGCCGATGATCATCACGCCGAGGAAAAGCACGAGGAAAGCCGTGAAATAGCGCAGCAGCGGCTGCTCGATAAACGCCGGCATCAAGGTGGCGAGTCTTTCGTTGTACAGCCACACCGCGGCCACGGCGCCGATCCAGGTCGCCAGGGAAAGTACTTCCCTGATCAGTCCACGCCAGAGGCCGAGGATGCACGACAGGCCGACGACAACGAGAATGGCGAAATCCGCCGCATTCAGTTCCACGTGTTCCAATATCTTCAAAACCTCCGCAGTTCAAAGGGCAGGATGACGCCGGTGATGCCGAATTCCCGGGCCAGGCGGTCCTGGTAGTCCTGCGCCGTGTCGCGTCCGAGCCAGGGTCCGACGAGCACGGCCCGCAAAGAGTCCGGCCCGGTTTGCTGCTCGCGGATATAGGCCCGGTATCCGGCTTCCAGCAATTGCGACAACAATTGCTGCGCTTCGTCGTCGCCGGGGAACAGTCCCATCCGCAAGCTCCAGCCGCGCGGCAGGCCGCGTTCGTCGAGAATGGGAATTTCGCGCCAGCCATCGGCGGCTTCAGTGCGCGCGTCTTCCACGGCGCGCGCTTCCTCGGGCACGTTGATCGCCGGAGTATTGGAGAGTATCACCGGTCTCGATTGCTCGGGTTCGGGCAGCACCGGTACCGACGGCGGCGGCGGAATCCTGCTCGGCAATTGCGGCGCAGCCGTATCCTGGGGGTCGAAAATCATGGGCAGGAAGATCAATCCCAGTGCGAGAATGGTCACGGTAAGGGCGATGCCGGTTCGGACGTTCTGTTTCAATGACCTGGGCTCCCGCCCGCCGTGGTTAATGGCCGGACAGCCGCGACCGTATGGAAGGAACCGGTTACCACAACCAGATCGGATCCCGAATCGACCGCCTGACGGTAAGCCGACGCCACCGAGTCCGCGGCGGAGATCGCGGCCCCGGGCAAGCTTCGCGTCAGGCGCAAACGCAACTCGGCTGCGGCCATGCCGCGAGAATCTTCGACCTCCGCAATATACCAGACATCGACCTGGGCGCTCAGGGCCGCCGCCATGCCTTCTATATCCTTATCCGCCAGCGCGGCGAGAACTGCAGCAACCTTGCCGCGCGGTTCGCGCCCGGTCCGGAATTCGGCGATCCTGTCTGAGAGCAATCGCGCGGCGGCGGGATTATGCGACACGTCGAGCAATACCGGCAATCCACCAGCCCGATCGCGGCATGATTCAAGCCGGCCCGGCAGCCCCGCCTTGAGTTGGACGCCGCGAATTCCCTTTTCGCTTAGCGGCAATGGCGAAAGATGAACCGCCTGCAAGGCGGCGGACATGGACGCCAAAGGCAGGCCCGGTTTTTCCAGGCCGCCTATTTGAACCTCTCCGTCTGCGTTCCGGCCCCACCAGGACCATTTCCGGGTATCGATGCTTGCTCCGAAATCACTTCCATGGCGATACACCGGAGCTCCCAGTTCCCCGGCGCGCTTCGTCACGCTTGCCGGCGGATCCACATCGCAATAGATCAACGGCGCGCCCGGGCGCAGAATGCCGGCTTTCTCGGCGCCGATCAGCTCCCGGTTGCCGCCCAGCCATTCCTGGTGGTCCAGTTCGATATTGGTAATCAGCGCGACATCGGCATCGATGATGTTGACCGCGTCGAGGCGCCCGCCCAGCCCGACTTCAAGCAGTAGCGCGTCCAGCCGTTCGCCTGCGAAGACATTCAACGCGGCCAGGGTGGAAAATTCGAAGTAACTGAGACTGACCCCATCCCTGGCCTGTTCGACTTCGGCGAGGGCGGCGCAGATCGCCTCGTCTTCGCATTCGATTCCGCCAAGGCGAATGCGTTCGTTGTAACGTTCGAGATGCGGCGACATGTAACTGCCGGTACGCAGGCCCGATCCCAGCAGAATCGCTTCGATCGCCGCCAGCGTGGAGCCCTTGCCATTGGTTCCGGCAATGGTGAATACAAACGGCGCGGGCCGCGCGAGCCCCATTTTTTCGGCAACGGTCCGGACGCGTTCGAGGCCGAGTTCCATGGCGCACGGATGCACGGTAGCGATATGAGCCAGCCATGCGGAGAGATTCACTTGGTGCGCTGTCCCGCAATTGTGTTGCCGGCGCCTCAGTTCACCGATCGCCGGAACCAGCCGAGCTTGTCGAGCAGCGACGCGATGCGCTCGCGCAGGTCGCGGCGATGCACGATCATGTCGACGGCGCCGTGTTCGAGCAGGAATTCGCTGCGCTGGAAGCCTTCGGGCAGTTTTACCTTCACGGTCTGGCGAATGACGTCTGGACCGGTGAAACCGACGAGGGCGTTGGGTTCGGCGATATTGACATCGCCCAGCATCGCCAGGCTGGCGGATACGCCGCCATATACCGGATCCACGAGAACGGAAATGTAAGGCAGGCTGTATTGACGCAGTCTTTCGAGCGCGGCGGCGGTCTTGGCCATCTGCATGAGCGAGATGAGCGCTTCCTGCATGCGGGCGCCTCCGCTCGTCGAAAAACACACCAGCGGCAACTCTTCCTCGATGCAGATATTCACCGCCTGGGCGAATTTCTCGCCCACCACCGCCCCCATCGAGCCGCCGATGAAGCCGAACTCGAATACCGCCACCAGCAGCGGGGATCCATGGAGTTTGCCTTTCACGATCACCAGGGCGTCCTTCTCCCCGGTCGCCTTCTGTGCGCTGCCAAGGCGGTCGCGATAGCGTTTCAGGTCCCTGAACTTGAGCAGGTCCACTGGCTTGAGATCGCCGAGCAGTTCCTGGCGGTCTTCCTCGTCGAGGAAAAGATCGATCCGGCGGCGGGCCGATATGCGCATGTGATGGTCGCATTTCGGGCAGACGTCATGATTTTCGTCGAGGCTCTTGCGATACAGCATGGCGTCGCAGCGGGGACATTGCTTCCACACTCCTTCCGGCACGGTAGACTTGCGCGTGCCCGCCCCGACCGTCGAAATCGACGGCAATATCTTGTCAATCCAACTCATGAATCATGCTTTCCCGTGCCCTGGCGCGCATCCAGCGTCTGCCGCACTGCACCGATCAGCGCAACGGTCTCGCTGATCTGGCCCGCTTTCCGCCCGGCGGCCCCCGGCAATTGCCCGATTCGCTCCACCAGGGCGCTGCCTATTATGATCCCGTCCCCCAGTTCGCTCATGGCCAGGGCCGTCTCGACATCCCGGATGCCAAATCCGATGACCAGGGGCAATGCGGTCCAGCCCCTGATCCTGGCGATGTTTTCAGCCACCGACTCCCGATCTTCCAGGGCCGCGCCGGTAACTCCCTTGAGGGAGGCATAATACAGATAACCGCTTGTGTATTCGATGATTTCTTTCGCTCTGGCCGCGGTGGTGGTAGGCGAAACCAGGAAAATCCTGTCGATTTCCCGGCCCGAGAGCAAGGCCGGCAGGTCGCCGGCTTCCGCCGGCGGCATGTCGACCACGAGCACTCCGTCGACGTCCGCACGGGCGCAACGCTCAGTGAATTCCGCATAACCCATGATTTCGATCGGGTTCAGATAGCCCATCAGGACGATCGGCGTTTGCGTGTCGCTGGCGCGAAAATTCGCGGCCAGTTCCAGTACCCCGTCCAGGCTCGCGCCGCCCGCCAGGGCGCGCTCGGCGCCGCGCTGAATCGCCGGGCCGTCGGATGACGGGTCGCTGAAGGGAACGCCGAGTTCGATCATGTCGGCGCCCTGGCGCACGAGCTCGTGCATGATTTCGAGCGAAGTTTCGAAATCGGGATCGCCCGCGACCAGGTAGGGAATCAGCAAGCCCCTGCCCTCGGCCGCGGCGCGCGCCGCGCATTGGGAAATCCGGCTCATCAACCAGGTCCGGAAATGCTGCCGTAATCGGCGCCTTCGAGCCTGGCGACGGCTTCTATGTCCTTGTCCCCGCGGCCCGAAAGATTGACCAGAATGTTCTGTTCGCCGTTCATGCCGGCGGCGAGCCTGGTCGCCCAGGCCAGCGCGTGGCTCGATTCCAGCGCGGGTATGATGCCTTCCAGCCGGGTGAGCCGATGAAACGCTTCGAGCGCCTCGGCGTCGGTTGCGCCGACGTATTGCACCCGCTTCAGATCCTTCAGCCAGGAATGCTCGGGACCCACGCCCGGATAGTCTAGACCGGCCGAGATCGAATGCGTGTCGAGAATCTGACCGTGCTCGTCGGTCATCAGATAAGTGCGATTGCCGTGCAGCACTCCGGGCCGGCCCGCGCACAGGGGCGCGGCATGATCGGGCGTTTCGAGGCCCAGACCCGCGGCTTCGACGCCGTACATCGCCACATCGCTATCGGCGAGAAAGGGATGGAACAGCCCGATGGCGTTCGAACCGCCGCCGACGCAGGCGACCAGGGCTTCGGGCAAGGCTCCGGTGCGTTCGAGCATCTGGCTGCGCGCCTCCCTGCCGATCACGCTCTGAAAATCGCGCACCATCTGCGGATAGGGATGCGGGCCGGCGACGGTGCCGATGATGTAATAGGTATCGTCGACATTGGTCGCCCAATCGCGCAAGGCTTCGTTCATGGCGTCCTTCAGCGTACGCGAACCGGAATCCACCGAGACCACCTCGGCCCCCAGCAATTTCATGCGATACACGTTGGGCGTCTGGCGGACGATGTCTTCGGCGCCCATATAGACACGGCATTGGAGTCCGAGACGCGCGGCGACCGTGGCGCTGGCGACGCCATGCTGGCCGGCGCCGGTTTCCGCGATCAGACGGGTCTTGCCCATGTGTCTGGCAAGCAGGGCCTGGCCGATGGTGTTATTGACCTTGTGGGCGCCGGTATGATTCAGGTCTTCGCGCTTCAGCCAGATGCGGGCGCCGTTGCAGGCGTCGCTCAGGCGCTCGGCGAGATAAATCGGCGACGGACGGCCCACGTAATCGGCCAGGTCTGCATCGAAACCTTTCCAGAATTCCCTGTTCGACGAAAGTTCGGCATAGGCCTGCGCAAGTTCCGTCACGGCCCGGATCAGCGTCTCGCCGACAAACATGCCGCCGTACGGACCGAAATGGCCGGTCTCGTCGGGTCCGGAAAAATCCGTGTCGGTGTCAGGCACTTCTGGCCTCCCGCATGAACGCGCGCAACTTGTTCGGGTCCTTCACGCCGGGTTCGGCCTCGACGCCCGAACTCACGTCGACGCCAGAAGGCCGCGCCTGGCGAATGGCCGCCGCCACATTGCAGTCGTGCAAACCTCCGGCGACGACGATATTGCCGGCGCCAGCCGCTACCAGGTCCGCGGCGATTTCCCAGCGGAAGGATTTGCCGGTGCCGCCGTAGCTCGACTCGTCCCAGGCATCGAGCAGGACTCTGCGCGCCGAATCGAAACCTTCGATTTGTTGCCGTAAATTCGAATCGCCGCGTACTCTGAGCGCCTTCATGTAGGGCAGCCCGAATGATTCGCAAAAGCCGGCGGATTCATCGCCATGGAACTGCAATCCGCTGAACAACCCTGTCGCTACTGTTGCCGTTACTTCCGCCGGTTCCGGATTGACGAACAGCGCATAGACCTCGACTTCATCCCCGACCCGTTCCAGCACTTCGCCGAATCGTGGGCGCGGTACATGGCGGGCGCTTGGCGGAAAACAGACGATGCCGATGGCGTCGGCGCCCAGATCGATGGCGGCGCGGGCATCCTCGGCGCGCGTAATGCCGCAGATCTTGATCCAGATGTCGGTCATGTCCTGCTACGCCGGGAAAACGGCGCATTCTAGCAAAAAAGCCGCTACCCGGCGTCCGGCAGGCGATCGAGAATCGGCGGTGCGATGGCGCGCGACGGAATTCCGCAGTCTTGCGGATAGCTGACGGCGACGAGATACAGACCTTCCGGCGGCGCTGTCACGCCGGCCGCTTTTCGGTCTCTTGCCTGCAGAATTTCACGAATCCAGCCCCGCTTGCGTTCGCCCCGGCCCACTTCCAGCAGGGAGCCGGCGATATTGCGCACCATGTGTTGCAGGAAGGCGTTGGCGCAAATGTCGATCACAACGAATTCGCGCTGCGCATACACATCCACAAACCTCACCTCGCGAAACGGCGATTTCGACTGGCAGCCGGCAGCCCGGAAGCTGCTGAAATCCAGTTCTCCGAGCAAATGCCGGGCGCCTTCCCGCATGGCTTCCGGATCGAGCTTGCCGGGCTCTCGCACAGCATGTCCCGTCAACAGGGCCGAATCGATCGCCCCGCCATATAACACGTAGACATAGCGCCGGGACAATGCGGAAAATCTTGAGTTGAAATCGGCACTTGGAAGGAAAGCTTCGCGCACTCTCACGGCAGGAGGCAGCAAGCTGTTGACGCCCATGGTCCAGGCCCGTTCGCCCCGGTCCAGGGGACATTCGAAATGGGCGATTTGAGCGGTAGCATGCACTCCGGCGTCGGTTCTGCCGGCGCACACCAGTTTGACGGGCGCATCGGCTACCTGGCCGATGGCCGTTTCCAGGCAGCCTTGTACGGTGGGAATTTCCGGCGATGCCTGCTTCTGCCAGCCTCCGAACGCCGATCCGTCGTATTCGATACGCAAGGCGATGCGCTTCCCGCTTGCCGACACGGATCATTCCATATCGTTGACTATAACCAGCAACAACAACTTTCTGGCTTCGCGAACCTGTTCCTCGTTGCCGACGGCGATGACCCTTTCCAGCGACTCGCGCGCCCCGGCCTTGTCGCCCATTTTGTAAAGGGAATAAGCCAGATTGAGTTGTTCGGCGATTTCTTCCTCGGTGATTTCTTCTTCGCCGGTCCGATCGAATTCCATGTCGGAGCCGTCTTCTTCATCCGTTTGGACTTCGACAGCCTCGGGCCCGGCTCCCGATTCGGCTTCAACCGACAAATCGGCGCCGCGTTCGGCTTGCCTTTCTCCATCGGGCCGCTCTTCGGCAAACGAATCGTCCACAGCTTCTTGGCCGGGCTCGGGCGTGAATTCTTCTTCCTCATGCCTTCCGTTGCAACCGGTGTCCGGTGTCGAACCCGCTTCGTCCCTTTCCGTAGCGCCCGGGACCATGACGAAAGTTTCTTCCTGTTCGTAATCGCGCCTTCGACCGCCGCGCGAAATCAGTCCCACCGCCAGCGTCAGCACCAGAACCGCGGCGCCAATGGCGAGAAAGACCGGACTTTCCAACAGGTTTTGCGGAAATTCCGCCGCGGCCCGGGCTTCGACTTCGGCCTCCGCGGCGGCAGCGGCTGCCCGTTCGGCTTCCTGCCGCGCCTCTTCCTCGGCCTGCGCGGCCAGCGAAGCCTGCAACTGGGCCAATTCCCGCTCCTGCAGTTCCATGATCTGCCGCGCGATGGCAATCTGGTCGTCGAGATCGTCCAGCCGCGCGCGCAATTCTTCCTGTTCGATGCGAACCCGGTCGGCTTCCTCCCGCGCCAGGGCCAACCGGTTTTCCAGTTCGGCAATGCGCCCGTCGAGCGCGTCGTTGCCGCCTGGAAGACCGTCCCCGCTCTCTTGCGCGACCAGACTCAATTGCCCGTCTGGCCGGTCGTCCTGGTCGAGTGCGCCGAGACCGGCGGCGACGGCGGGATTCGCCGTCAACGCCGACAGCAACCCCGCGAGAACGAACGTCGGAAATCTTTTCAACGCCGGAACCTGCCCTGTCATGCGATACGGATACCGCTTGCCGCAATATCGGCAGTATTCACGATAAGTATTCCTCAAGCAACAATTCGGCGATCTGTACAGTATTCAGCGCCGCGCCCTTGCGGATATTGTCGGCCACGATCCACAGATTGATACCGTTTTCCATCGAAATGTCTTCCCGGATGCGGCCGACGAAGACCGGGTCGGTCGCCGCGGCATGTTCGACCGGAGTCGGATACTCATTCGAATCGGGATCGTCGATCACGCTCACGCCGGGGGCCGCAATCAGCAGATCCCGCGCTTCCGCCGCCGAAATCGGCCTTTCGGTCTGGATCTGCACTGCTTCCGAATGTCCGTAGAACACGGGAATGCGCACACAGGTGGCGCTGACGCGGATCGAATCGTCGCCGAGAATCTTGCACGTCTCCCAACTCATTTTCATTTCTTCCCGGGTATAGCCGTTGTCCAGGAACTTATCGATGTGCGGCAGGGCGTTAAATGCGATCTGGCTCGGAAACACTTCGGCTTCCGGCGGCCGGCCGTTTAGCAGCGCCGCGGTCTGCCGCGCCAGCTCTTCCACCGCTGCGCGTCCCGCGCCGGAAACCGCCTGGTATGTCGCGACGCTGATTCTGCGGATACCCGCCGCGTCGTGAATCGGCTTCAGGGCCACAACCATCTGCATGGTCGAGCAGTTCGGATTGGCGATGATGTTGCGATTGCGGTAGTCGGCCAGGCATTGCGAATTGACCTCGGTCACGACCAGCGGGATTTCGTCCTCGTAACGAAAACACGAAGTATTGTCGATCACGACGCAGCCGGCGTCGGCGGCTTTCGGGGCAAATTCCTCCGAGATCGAGCCGCCGGCGGAGAAAAGCCCGATTTCGACCTTGCTGAAATCGAAGTCGGCGAGGTTTTCCACCGTTATCGGCTTGTTGCCGAACATCACGCTCGTGCCTGCCGAGCGCTCGCTGGCCAGGGCGTAGATGTTCTCCACCGGAAACTTGCGTTCCGCGAGAATGCTCAACAGGCTTTCGCCGACGGCGCCGGTGGCGCCGACCACGGCAAGGTTGCACTTTTTCATCGCTTGCTTCCGCTCTCAACCGCGGGAAAGAAAGTACCAGGGCGACCGCTCTTGCCAGCGCTGCTCGAATGCGCGGATAGCCGCCTCGTCTTCCAGGGTAATGCCGATATCGTCGAGCCCGTTCAGCAGGCAATGCTTGCCGAATTCATCGACCTCGAATTTCACCTCGTCGCCGTCGGGCCTGACGACGGTCTGCCGGGGCAGATCGATCCGCAGCCGATAGCCTGGCGCGGCTTCGGTTTCCCGAAAGAGTTCGTCAACAATATTTCTATCCAAAACAATGGGTAATATCCCATTCTTGAAACAGTTATTGAAGAAAATGTCGGCAAAGCTCGGCGCGATTACCGCACGGAATCCATAGTCGTCGAGCGCCCAGGGAGCGTGCTCCCGGCTCGAACCGCAGCCGAAGTTATCTCGCGCTAGCAGGATCGAGGCGCCCCGGTAACGCGGCTGGTTCAGCACGAAATCCGGATTCAGCTGCCGCTTGCTGTTGTCTCCGTCCGGCTCTCCGGCATCGAGATAGCGATGCTCATCGAACAGGTTGGCGCCGAATCCGCTGCGGCGGATCGACTTCAGGAACTGTTTCGGAATGATGTAATCCGTATCCACGTTGGCCCGATCCAGGGGCATTACCAATCCTTCTTCAACATTGAATGCCTTCATAACAATGAACCCCGCACATCTACGAATCGGCCGTGGATCGCCGCGGCGGCCGCCATTGCCGGGCTGACCAGGTGGGTGCGTCCGCCCCGGCCCTGGCGGCCCTCGAAATTGCGGTTCGAAGTGGAAGCGCAATGCTTGCCGGCGGGCAATTGATCGGCGTTCATCGCCAGGCACATCGAACAGCCGGGTTCACGCCATTCCATACCCGCGGCGGTAAAGATCCGGTCCAGACCTTCGGCTTCGGCCTGTTCCTTGACCAGCCCCGAGCCCGGGACGACCAGCGCGCATTCGATATTGTCGGCAATGCGCCTGCCTTCGACGACCCTGGCCGCTTCGCGCAAATCCTCGATCCGGGAATTCGTGCAGGAGCCGATGAATACGTAATCGAGCCGGATGTCGCCGATGGCCGTACCGGGTTCAAGCCCCATGTACGCCAGCGCCTGTTCCATATTGCCGCGCCTGGCGGCATCGGTCTCCGCTTCAGGCATGGGAATGGAGGAGTTTACCGGAGCCACCATTTCGGGAGATGTGCCCCAGGTCACCTGGGGTTCGATTTCTTCGCCGCGCAGTTCCACGATCTTGTCGAAATGCGCGTTCTCATCGCTCGTCAAGCCGCGCCAGACGGCGGTGGCGCGCTCCCATATTTCGCCAGTTGGTGCGAAAGGCCGGCCCTTGACATAGTCCAGCGTCTTTTCGTCCACCGCGATCAGCCCCGCCCGGGCGCCGGCTTCGATCGTCATGTTGCAGACGGTCATGCGGCCCTCAATGCTCAGATCGCGGATGACTTCGCCGGCGTATTCGATGGTATAACCCGTGCCGCCCGCGGTTCCGATCCGGCCGATGACTGCGAGCACGACGTCTTTCGCGGTCACGCCGACGCCGAGCTTGCCGTCGACGCGCACGAGCATGTTCTTCATTTTCTTCTGCAGCAGACATTGCGTGGCGAGCACGTGCTCGACCTCTGAAGTGCCGATGCCATGGGCCAGGGCGCCAAGCGCGCCATGGGTAGAAGTATGCGAATCGCCACAAACGATGGTCATGCCGGGCATCGTTGCGCCCTGCTCGGGCCCGACCACGTGGACGATACCCTGGCGGCGGTCGTTCATGCCGAGTTCGGTAATGCCGAATTCGCGGCAGTTCTCATCGAGCGTGGCGACCTGCAATTTGGAAACCGGATCCTTGATGCCGGACAGGCCCTGCTTCCGCTCTTCGACGGTTGTCGGAATATTGTGGTCCGGCGTGGCCAGGTTGGCGCCCTTGCGCCAGGGCTTTCTGCCGGCCAGACGCAGGCCCTCGAAAGCCTGGGGCGAGGTCACTTCATGGATGAGATGCAGGTCGATATAGATCAGCGCGGTGCCGTCGGCGCGCTGCTTGACCAGATGCGCATCCCAGATCTTGTCGTACAAGGTTTTGCCGCTCATGGTTCTAACCATCCAAATGATTCGATTCGCGGCCTTCAGCGCCGCACTTTATCGCATTGCGCCCGGGCATTGCGCCCGGTCGCGCATGAGATGATCCATCAATACGATCGCCATCATCGCCTCGGCGATGGGCGTTGCGCGAATCCCCACGCAAGGGTCGTGCCGGCCCGTGGTCGCCACTTCGGCCGCTTCTCCTGCCACGGTAATCGTCCTGCCGGGAATCCGGATGCTCGATGTCGGCTTCAAGGCGATCTGCGCCAGGATGTCCTGGCCGCTGGAAATCCCTCCCAGGATGCCACCGGCATTGTTGCCGAAAAACCCGTCCGGCGTGATCTCGTCGCGATGCTCGCTGCCTTTCTGGGTTACGGACGCGAAGCCGGCGCCTATTTCCACGCCCTTGACCGCGTTGATGCTCATCAGCGCCTTGGCGAGATCGGCGTCGAGCCGGTCGAAAACCGGCTCCCCGAGACCGGCGGGTACGCCACTGGCGCGCACGCAAATGCGGGCGCCGATGGAATCGCCTTCTTCGCGCAATGCGACGACATATTCTTCCATCGCCGCCACCTTGCCGGCGTCCGGGCAGAAGAACGGGTTGTTCTCGATCTCGTCGTAATCGATCTTATCGACCTCAATCGGCCCGAGCTGGCTCAGATAGCCGCGAATGCCGACGCCGCACTGTTCGGCCAGGTATTTTTTGGCGATCGCTCCCGCCGCGACGCGCATTGCTGTTTCACGCGCGGACGCACGGCCGCCGCCTCGAAAATCCCTGAATCCATATTTCCTGTCGTAGGTATAGTCCGCATGAGAAGGACGGTATAGCTCTTTGATATTACTGTAATCTCTCGGCCGCTGATCGGTGTTCTCGATGATCAGGCCAATTGGCGTGCCGGTGGTTCTGCCTTCGAATACGCCGGACAGAATCTTCACCTTGTCGTCTTCCCTGCGCTGGGTGGTATAACGCGACTTGCCGGGTTTGCGCCGATCCAGATCCCGCTGCATGTCGGCTTCGCACAATTCCATTCCGGGCGGACAGCCGTCCACGACGCAGCCCAGCGCCGGCCCGTGACTTTCGCCGAAACTGGTAACGGTGAACAATTTGCCTATGCTGTTCCCGGACATTTCTCGCCAAACTGCTGGAAAACCGCGAATTGTACACTAATGCGGCTTCGATCCGTGGCCGTCGGGTCTTGTTTGCGTGGCTTCGATCCGTCGCCGGCGGTTGGCGTGGGGTTTAGCGGACGCTGTGAATACGTCCCTGTACGCTTCGGCCCCGACATCCATGTCGGGGACGCCCGCTAAACCCCACGCCAACCACCGGCGACTCACGTTGTGCGTAACCGACCATTT
>VYCF01000036.1 GCA_009844085.1 Gammaproteobacteria bacterium
AACAACATGGACGCCAAGCAGTTGAAATTATTCGAGTTTTAACCGGACAGTAGTGTAAACACCTAAATCTTCAAAATCGCGTACGTTTCGGGTGGCCAGCTTCAATCCTTGCGACTGCGCAATGGCTGCGATTTGGCAATCGGATGTGGAAATCGGTCGTCCGGCGTTTCGGCATTGTGATCCAATGTCAGCGAATGCTTGAGCGGCTTTGCTATCGAATGGCAGGATTCGTCGTTCAAACGTGATGGTCAATGTATTTTCGATATCTGCAAAAAGCCTTGATCTCCTGCGGCCTGGCGGGATTATCGCCGCTCCAAGGCGAAGTTCCGCTTCGCCGATCGCGGAAAAGTACAGGTTCCTTTTCGGATGCGTTAGAAACCAGTTGGCTACTGACTTATTCGGCTCCTCGCGCATGAGTTCGGATACGACGTTGGTGTCCAGCAATATGGACGCCTTCAAGTCAATCGAAGGTAGGTGGCTCCCGCATCGGCTCGCGCGGCGGTAATTCAAGATCCACTCCATTGGACGGTCCGAAATACTTTCGGAAGATTTCCACTATGTTGTCGGGTTCCGCTGCTTGGCCGGCGGGTGGTTTCTCGGCTTGCACGGCTTTGTCGGGCGAGCGCTCTTTCTCGCCGGGTTCTCTCTGCGCGGGGGCGGTCGGTTTTTTGCAACCTCCTCGATGTCTGATAGTCGCCATGTCCTGTTACCTCGCTCGTTTTAAGAAAAATCAACATAACCCTGCAACCACGTTAAGGCAAGAAATCACGGTAAATTCGCCGGAGGAAGGAGGCGCTGTTCGAGTTCGGCCAGTTCGGCCGGGACGAAGGGTTCGGCGATGAATTCGCGGTAGCGTTCCATGGGGTTCTCGGTGGCGGCGATGTATTGCTCGAACCAGCGGTGGCGGGTGAGGAACTGGTGGCGGCCGCCGAAGGCGTTGGCGGCGTAGCTCGACCAGCGATACAGGCCGGGGTGATCGACGGCGCCGCTGGCGAGCGGCCAGCGTTCGATCATCTTCTGGCAGTCGAGGAAAAGTTGCGCGCTGTCGATGATTGCCAGAAACGGCCGGCGTTGGAAGACCGCTGTATTGCGGTCGAAGCGTTCATTGAAGTATTCCGAATAACATTCGTTTACGAAGTCGAGCAGGGTGAACATGCTTTTCGGCATGCCCGGAGTCAGCAGCAGCCACGCCTCGTTCGGCAATAGCGCGTAGGCGTGCAATTCCACCTTGTAGACCTTGAGGCAGTTGAGCAGCCGTAACTGGAAGTAGTCGCGGCAGGCCTCGTCGAAGAAGGCCGTGCCCTGAACTTTCGCGCGGTTGACAAGGAACCAGGTACTCGTGACTGGATTCTGTCCGTCTGTCATTGGCGTATTCCTCCCTGAATCGGAAATCTCCGCGCGTCATGCCGCCTGCGCAGTTGGCAGGCTGAGCTGCCGCGTGCCGAACCGCGCCAGTGCCGGATTGTGGGTAACGAGGACGACGGCGATGCGCAATTCGCCGATGTTCTCCAGGATTTTCCGTGCGACCGCATCGCTCAGACAGGCGAGACTCTCGTCGAGCAGGATCAGCCTGGGCCGTTTGTAAAGCGCCCGGGCGAGCAAGACCCGTTGCACCTGCCCTGCCGACAGGCTGTTGCCGAGTTCCCCGACCCGGGTATTGAAGCCGAGCGGCAAGGCCAGAATCTCGTCGAGTATGCATGCCCTGCGGCAGGCTTCTTCAAGCCGCGCCTGGTTGTATGGCTCTTCGTCGAGATTGATGTTGAAGGCGATGTCGCCCGCGAGCAGGCCGTCGCTATGCAGTACGGCCGCGGAAGCGGAGCGCAGGGCTGAAAGTCCCAGCCTGGACAAGGGGCTGTCGTCGAAAAGCAGGGCGCCTGCGTCCGGTTTTTCCAGCCCGGCGAGAAGTTTCAGCAAGGTCGACTTGCCGCAGCCGGACGGTCCGGTGACGACCAGCGTCTCCCCGGGTTCGACCGCGAAGTCCAGTGCTTCGAAAACAGGCCGCTCGTCGGCGGAGTAGCAAAAGCCAAGCCCCTCGCCGCGCACCTTGCCGCTGAAAGCGCGGCGCGGCAGGCCGGCCGTTGCATCGCTTTCCTCGACTTCCTCGAGCGCGATGTCGGCGATGCGCTCAAGGTCGAGTTGCATGAGGCGCAATTCCGCCAGCTTCGGAAACATCGCGAGCACCGAAGACGAAAAGTGCTGTTTCAGGAAGATGAATCCCATCAACTGCCCGATGGTCAGGCTGCCGCCGGCGATGAGGCTCGCGCCGATATAGACGATCAGGATCTGCTCAATGCCGAACAGCAGGCCCTGGCCCGAACCGAACCAGAGCTGAAAGGTTCCGAGTTGATATCCGGCGTTGGCGGAATTGACGTAGTGATTCTGCCAGTCGACGCTGCGCTGTTCTTCGATGCCGTAATTCTTGATGACCGAGGCCCAGCGGATGTTCTCCATGAGCCGGCTTTCGCTTTTCGCCGCCCGCACGATCGTCTCCTGGCGGCGCAGTTTATCGCCCGGCAGCGAACTCAGCCGAAGCAGCATCGCGGCGATGACGAATCCCAGGCAGACCGTCGCCAGCAACGGCGAATAGACGTACAGCAGGATCAGCGAAAGGCCGGACAGCAGGCCGTCGACGAGCACCGTGATCATGTCCTGGGAGATCAGCGCGCTGACCTTCTCCACAGACGAGAAACGCGAGACCAGATCGCCCATCTCTCTTCGTTCGAAGAATCGCAGGGGGAGCTTCAGGAGGTGTTCGAACACGCCGGCCACCATTTCGAAGCCGAGCCGGATCGAGAATTGCATCGTCACCAGCGAGCGGACGTGGCCGAGAGCGATTCGCGCCAGCATCAGCAGGCCGAAAAGCAGCGCAACGACGAGCACGAGATCCATGTCGCCGCGGGCCAGGCCCTGGTCGATCACGAGTTGCAGATACAAGGGACTGAGCAGCGAACACGCCTGTACGAGCAGCGACAAAAGCAGGATCAGCGCCATGCCTCGCGCGGCTCCGCTGGAGAGGCGCATCAGATCGCTCAGGCGCAGGCGGCGCGCGGGCGCTGCGCGGATGGCGCCGCTGGCCGGACTGAACTCGACCGCGATGCCGGTGAAATGGCCATCGAGTTCCTCGAGCGGATATTTCCGGACGCCCACGGCCGGATCGTGGATGACCACGCTGCGGCTGCCGCATTTCTTCAGCACGACGAAATGGTCGAGGTCCCAATGCAGGATCGCCGGCGTGCTGAGCCGCTTGATGTCTTCGAGTTCGAGTTTCAGCGAGCGGGTCTTGAGTCCCGCCGCCGCGGCCGCCCTTGTCAGATGTTTCAGCGAGGCGCCGAAGGCGGGCAGATTGCTGCTCTCGCGGATCGAACGGATGTCTGTCACGCGGCCGAAATAGCTGACGACCATCGCCAGGCAGGCAAGGCCGCATTCGTTGGCCTCGGCCTGAAAAACCATCGGCAGGCTGCCGCGGCGGGCGAACAGACGCTCCGCCATTTCATTCGCCAGGCCTTTCACCAGACTAAACCTCGCAGGGATCTGAGGGGTTTGAAGACGAGCCCGATCAGGGGCAGTTCGTCTGTCACGATGTTTGCCTGGAACTGCATGCCGGCGAGCAGCGCGTGTTCTTCCGGACCTTCGACGCTTTGCTGCTCAAGCGCCGCGCGCACCCGATAGACCGGTTCGTTGAGCAGGCTCAGCGGCAGCAATTGTTCCCTCGGGTCGAGACGCGCGCCGGCGACGCTTTCGATGGTCGCCGCATAGCGGCCATACTCCCGGTAGTCGAAGGATTCGTAACTGAGCAATACCTGCTGGCCCACGGCCAGCTTGCCGATCACCCGGGAAGGGACATACAACTCCGCGGCGAGTACGGATTGTTCCGGACCGAGATAGATCAGCGGCTGTCCGGCGCGGAAGCTGTCTCCCGCGCGGACGGCGATGGTTGCGACCAGGCCCGCGCGGTCGGCGCGCAAGTCCACGGAACGTTGCGTTTGCAGTTGCCGGATTTCCGAGGAAAGCTGGTCGATTTCTTCCCGCAGGGCGAGGTCGAGTTGATCCTTTGCCAGTTCCTGCTGGCGCAGATCGGCTTCCAGTCCCTTGAGCCGGATTTCCTGTTCCGCTTCCTGGCGCTCGGTCTCGGCGGCTTCCTGCTCAAGTTGCAGGTGGGCCGCATAAGCTTCGTCGAACTGGAAGGTGGTGATCGCCGCCGCTTCGAACAGGGATTCGATCTGCCGCAGATGGCGTTCGCTGACCCGAATCCGTTCGCGCAACAGCGCCTGCTTGCGCCTCGCGGTCAGCAGGGATTGATCGGCGTGAGCGAGCAATTCGCTGTTCCGGCGCATGGCGAGTGCGTGTTCCCTCTCGTGCAGCGGCAATTTCTCCAGCAATGAGTCGCGGCGCTTGCGCACGGCCTCGATCCGCAGATCATGGGTCTCGGAAAACTGGCTGACCGAAGCAAGGGACACCTTGGCCAGCGCCTGGCCGGGCCTTACAGGGTCGCCTTCCTCGACCAGCAAGGCGTCCAGGCGGCCGGAGCCGCCGATCGAGAGTTTCTGCAGACCTTCCAGTGGCACGAGTACTCCGGGCGCCTGTTCGGTGACCTTGTAGGAAGTGAAGGTCAGCAAGAGCGCGGCGGATACCGTAATCGCCACCAGAACAAGGACCGCGTTGCGCAGCAGGTTCTTTCCGCCGGCTAGCGGGCGGGACTCCGCGGACAGGTACTTCCGCCGCAACGCTTCGGGCCGTATCAGTTCTTCTCTTTCCATTTGCCGATGCCTCGTCCGGTCCCCGATCATTCCTCGCCGGCAAGCTTCTTCTCGACGCTTTCGACCAGGTCCCGCACGGTTTTCATCGCGGCCAGTTCCACTTCGTCGAGTTCAACGCCGAAGCATTCTTCAAGCTCGAAGACGATCTCGAACATCGCCAGCGAATCGAGTTCGAGTTCCTCGATCCGGCTGTCCATACAGACGGTTTCCCGACTGTTCTCATCGATGTGACGAACGAGCAGTTGCAGGGTCTTGTCGCGTACTTGCATGAGTTTTCTCCTTGGATTGCAGTGCGCCGGCGGCGCCGTCTTGAAAGAAATAGAGAGGCAGGGCGCCGAGATAACGCCATTGCTCGGGATTGAGGCGAAAGAACGGTTCGAAAAACCGCACGAGTTCCGCGGTGATGCGCCCGGTGGCCTGCGCCAGGGTTTCGCCGCCGAAGCGCTCCGGCTCGATCTGCGCGCCGAGCACGACTTGCTCGCGGCTGCCGTCAAACCAGTTGACGACCGGCAGCAAGGGGATGCGGTTGGTCAGGCCCAGTAGCGCGGGGCCACGGGAAAACCAGGCCTTGCGGAAAAGAAAGTCGACTTCTGTGCGGCCGCCGAATTGTTCGCCGAGATCGCAAAAGGTAATGATCTGGATGCCTTCGCGGCGCAGCAGCGGCGCTAGGCCGGCGATACTCGTCTCTTGCGCCGACATGCGCGACTCGGGCCCCATGGCGGTTTCGCCGAAGGCGAGTTTCATGTTCGCGAAGTACGCCGCGCTGCCGGGGGCCTGGGAAAGGTAGATCGCCCTGGCGCGGGTATTGACCGTTGCTCCCAGCAGGTTCGCGCCATAGATGTAATCGCCGAAGTGGTACGACGTGAGCAGCCTGGGGCGCGGATCGTCGCCAAGCAGTTCCAGTAGATTTTGGGCCTGCGGAAAGTGAAGCCGGGCGGCGTGACGCTGCAATGCAGGCTCCGCAAGCCGGCTGTTGCGCCGGCGCTCAAGCGCGTTCAGCCATTTCCGATTGGCCGTGAGCAGACGCCGGGCGCGCCCGCGCGGTTCGCGCAGGAAAGTTGCTACCGCGGCCGTCTGTTCCACGGGAAAGTCCGGTTGCCGCCTGATCATGTTTGCGCCCTTGTCCGGGGGAGTGCGCATCAATGTAGGCAAGGCTTCCGGGCCGCGCTAAATTTCCGTGAAAAATTCCTGGAACGCCCACCCGTACCGACATTCCTCTTCACTGTATAATTTTGCCTGCCCGATTCAGGGCGGCGATCGGAGAGGGAAATGAACCCGGTGAACGGCTATGCGCAACATGTCGCGCATTTGCAGGATCTGTACGAGCAGGCCATCGACGGCCGGTTCGAGGGCGTACTCCTGCATAGCGGCGGCGCGGACTGCTATTTCGCCGACGACCGCGAAATCTCCTTCCAGGCCTACGGGCATTTCGGTCACTGGCTGCCGGTCAACCGGCCGAACCAGTTTCTGCTCGTGCGGCCCGGGCGAAAGCCCGTGTACTACCAGGTCGTACCCGCGGACTATTGGTACGAGCAGGACTTTCCCGTCGACGAACAATGGCGCGAAGCCTTCGATCTGCTGCCGCTGGCTTCGGTCGGGGAAATCCCGAAGCCCGGCAAGGGGACGGCCTACCTCGGACCCGATCCGGAAATCGCGCGGCGCATGGGCGTGGATTCCGAAAACTGCAATCCGGAATCACTCGTCGGTGAACTCGACTTTGCCCGCGCCATCAAGACGCCTTACGAAACCGAACAGATGCGGGCGGCCAACCGGCTGGCGCTGCGCGGACACCAGGCGGCCCGCATGTGTTTTCTCGCGGGCGGCAGCGAGTTCGATATTCATCTCGCATTCCTCGAAGCCTGCCGGCAACTCGAAGAGGAACTGCCTTATACGCCGATCATCGCGCTCGACGAGAAGTCGGCCATTCTCCACTACCAGTACAAGCGCCGGGAGTTGGCCAGGCCGGCGCGGGTGCTGTTGATCGATGCCGGCTGCCGGGTGAACGGCTATTGCTCGGATGTGACCCGGACCTGGACCGCGCACTCGGCAAATCCGCTGTTTACCGATCTCGTCGCGGGAATGGACGGCCTGCAGCAGGAACTCGTGAGGGAAATCCGGCCGGGAACGGAATACGTGGACCTGCATCTGAGCGCCTTGCACAAGCTTGCGAACCTGCTGCTTGAACTCGACATCTGCCGGGGCGATGCCGGGCGGCTCCGGGAGCTGCAGGTTCCCCAGTTGTTCATGCCCCATGGCGTCGGGCACCTGCTCGGCGTGCAGGTCCACGATGTGGGCGGCAGGCAGCGCGACGGCACGGGCGCCCAGACGCCGCCGCCGGATCATTCGCCGGCCTTGCGCACCACCCGCGGCATGGTGGAGAACATGGTGTTTACCGTCGAGCCCGGCTGCTACTTCATTCCGCTGTTGCTCGAACCCGTCCGCGAGTCGCCGGCCGCGGAACTGATCAATTGGGATGCGGTCGATGCCCTGTACGACCATGGCGGGGTGAGGATCGAGGACAATGTCCGCGTCACCGCGGACGGCGTCGAGAATCTGACCAGGAACGCCGAGGCTAAAGCAGCCGCCTGATCTCCTTCAGCGTCAACGCAAGGGCCTGCTGATTGGCGGCGATAATGGCCATGCCGGCTTCGCCCATCCGCTTTTGCGAATCCCTGTCGGCGAGCAACTCGCTCCAGATATCGCCGAGGTCTTCGCTGTCCGCTGCGCTGCGCAAGGCGCCGGCGTTTTCCAGCAGCTCGCAGATCGCGGCGAAATTGAAACGGGAAGGGCCGATGGTGACCGGCAGTCCCAGGGCCGCGGGCTCGAGGACGTTGTGACAGCCGGTATCGACCAGGCTGCCGCCGACGAAAGCGATATCGGCGCAGGCGAAATATTCCATCATTTCACCCATGGAATCGCCGACGACGATTCGGGTCGCACTTTCGAGGCTTTCGGCGCGGCTGCGCCGACCCGTGGCAAAACCCGCTGCGGCGCAGAGTTCGAATACCTGATCGAAGCGCTCCGGATGGCGCGGCACGATCAGCAGCCGGGCGTGTGGAAATGCCTCAAGACAACGCCGCCAGGCCGCCAATACCGCGGGTTCCTCACCTTCACGCGTACTGGCCGCGACGATCAGTTCACGATCGCCTTTCCAGGCTTGAATGGCCGCAAGCGGAAACGATTGCCCGTCCGCGCCCCCGTCCACACCAAGAGCGGCGAACTTCAGACTGCCGGTGACGAGCGGCGCTCCGGCGCCAAGTTCCCGAAATCGCGCGGCGTCTTCCTCGGCCTGGACGCAAATCGTATGCACCAGCCGCAACATGTTCCGCGTCAGGCCCTTGATGCGGGCGTAGGACCGCCGGGACTTTTCCGAAAGGCGGCCGTTCGCGAGCAGGACTTTCACTCCTCTCCGGTGCGCCAGATGGATCGTGTTCGGCCAGAGTTCGGTTTCCATCAGGATCAGCATCTCCGGCCGAAAAGCCGCCAGGAACCGGTTCACGATCCAGGGCGCATCGTAAGGCGCGTAATGGTGGATCACGCTTTCCCCCATTTGCTGGCGTACGCGTTCCGCTCCCGTGGGAGTCATCGTTGTCACGACGAATTGCAGATCCGGCATCTCGGCCTGCAAGACCGAGACGAGCGGCGCCGCCGCCATGCTTTCGCCGACGGAAACGGCATGCAGCCAGATCACGGGTCTTTTCGGGTCGAACGAGTCCGGCACGCGAATGCGGCCGAAGCGTTCACCCATGCGTTGCCGATAGGCCGGCGACTTGCGGGAGCGCCAGAGCAGGCGAATCCATACAAGCGGCAGGGCCAGGGTGAAAATGATGCTGTAGATCGCTCGCTGCATGGCGGGAGCCGGTCCTTGCGCCGGACTGTGTGCCGGTCCGGGCGCCGTGAACTGCCGCTGTGCCTGCGGTATTCTTGAGCCGGCCCAGCCAGTATGCGGAAACTATCGAATGCCCCCCAGCTATTCAACTGACATCGTCATATTCGGCGGCGGCGTCGCTGGGCTTTGGCTGCTCAACCGGCTAACCGCCGAAGGCTACCAGGCGATATTGCTCGAACGGGACCGGCTCGGCGGCGGGCAATCGATCAATTCCCAGGGAATCATTCACGGCGGTCTCAAGTTCGCCTTGCATGGCGTGCTTGGCGGCGCGTCCCGCGCCACGGCCGACATGCCCCGGCGCTGGCGCGACTGTATCAAGGGTCATGGCGAAATCGATCTTTCCGCCTGCCGAGTGCTCAGCCCGCATTTCCTGCTGTGGTCGGGCGCAGGCTTGGGCGCGGGCATGAAGGCTTTTCTCGGCAGCAAGGCGATCGCGGGCAAGACCGAACCGGCCGCGCCGGATGAAATCCCCGAAATATTGCGCGGGCGCGGCGCCGTTTACCGGCTGCCGGATTTTGTGCTCGACAGTTCTTCGCTGATCGAGGCCTTGTCAGCGCCGCAACGTAAGCAAATTCAACGTGTGGACCCGGATTCCAGTCAGTTCATCCACTTCGGCGACAAGCGTAATCTCCGGGTGCGAATCGATGAGGAACCGGTCGAAATCCAGGCGCGGCGTTATGTATTTTGCGCAGGCGAGGGGAATGAACAACTGATTGAGCAAGCCGGTCTGACCCGCCCTCCCGGCTGTCAGCTCAGGCCATTGAAGATGGTTTCGGTGAGCGGCTCAATGCTGCCGCCCCTGTTTACGCATGTTCTGGGCGAAGGCTTTGCGGCCAATCCGGCCTTGACCGTCACCTCCCATCGCAATGCGGAGGACGAGCCCGTGTGGTATCTCGGCGGCGAACTGGCCGAGGCTGGTGCGGCTCGCTCCGAAGAGGAGCAGGAGGAAGCGGCAAAAGGTCTTTTGCGGAAGCTGTTTCCGAATCTGGAAATTGACGATATGCATTGGCGCTGCTTCGACATCAACAGGGCGGAACCCGCGAGCGCCCGGGGCCGCAGGCCGGACAATGCCGCAATCGCCTCCGAAGACGACATCATCGTGGCCTGGCCGACCAAGTTGACTCTCGCTCCGGCGCTGGCGGACATCGTGCTGCAACACTTGCGCGATGAGGGAATCACGCCGGAACAACATCCGGATTCGCTCCCGGATGGTCCGTCACCGCCACATGGCCGGCCTTTCTGGAGCTGAATTGATGTTGCAACTTCGCGAACTCGGCGCCACCGGCATGCAGGTTTCCTGCCTCGGGCTCGGCACCGTGAAATTCGGCCGCAACCGGGAAGTGAAATATCCCGAGGGATTCAAATTGCCTTCCGACCGGGAAATCACCGCATTGCTGGAACTGGCCCGGGAAGCCGGGATCAATCTGCTCGACACCGCTCCCGCCTATGGCAGCAGCGAGCAACGCATCGGCCGGCTGTTGCCGAACCGCGACGAATGGCTGCTTTGCACCAAGGTCGGGGAAGTCTTCGAGGGCGGCCGTTCGCGGTTCGATTTTTCTGACGGCCATGTGCGCGCAAGCATCGAACAAAGCCTGCGCAGCCTGCGCACGGACCGTCTCGACCTCGTTCTGATCCATTCCGACGGCAGCGACCTCGATATCCTCGACAACTCGGACTGCCTCGAAACCCTGGAACGGATGCGCGACAAAGGCCTGCTGCGCGCCACCGGCATGAGTTCCAAGACCATCGAAGGCGGCCTGCGCGCCACCGAACTCGTCGACGTGCTCATGCTCACCTACAACCGGTCGGACACCAGCCAGATGCCGGTAATCGAACGGGCGCAAAAGGCCGGCAAGGGCGTACTGATCAAGAAAGGCCTCGCCAGCGGCCACGCCGTACATGGCGCCACGCGGGACAAAACCCCCTCGGTCGCCGACAACTTCCGCTTCCTGCTCGACCCCCCCGGAATCTCATCGATAATCGTCGGCACCATCAACCCCGATCACCTTCGCGAAAACATAACGTTGGTTAAAGAGGTTTTGACCAAGTAACAGCCATACTGGTCAGGGCTTGAGTTTGGCCCATGAAACGCGTATGGTAGATACAACTTTATTTTTCTACCACAAGCGATGAGCCTGAATATCAAGAACGACGAGACCTGCCAACTTGCTGACGATTTGGCGCGAATGACCGGCGAGACCAAGACTGGCGCCATCACGGTCGCGTTGCGCGAACGCATTGAACGCGAGCGGCGCCGACGCGGAGCCGACGCCCGTTTGCGGGAGATGCGCGCCATTGCGAAACGCTGCTCCCGACTCATGGGTCCGGGTACGCCCTCCATCGACCACGGCGACATGCTGTACGACGAGCAAGGCTTGCCAAAATGATCGTGGACAGTTCCGCGATACTGGCAATTCTGAACCGCGAGCCGGACGCCGAGTTGTATGACGAGAGAATCGCGCTAGCTGAAAACTGCCGAATTTCCGCGGCCAACTTGCTGGAAACTGCGATTGTCACCGAGAGCCGAGGCGGCCCGGAAGCGGGCAACGAGCTTGACATGTTCCTTGAATCTGCGGATATCGAAGTCGCACCAGTCACTTCCAGCCAAGTTTCAACCGCCAGACGCGCCTGGCGCCGGTTCGGCAAAGGCAGACATCGAGCCGCGCTGAATTTCGGCGATTGTTTCGCCTACGCGCTGTCGGCAACAACCGGCGAGCCTCTGTTGTTCAAGGGCAATGACTTCACCCACACGGACGTCAACGCTGCCCTGCCGTCGTCCGAAACCGGATGAGCCTGATCCAGCAAGTGTTCAAATAGTAGATGGGAATCGGGGAAGAGGAAGCCTGAGCGGCGTCGGAAGATGAAACAGGAGAAGATCACCCTCGCCCAACTCGAATCCTTCCTACTCAAGGCCGCCGACATTCTGCGTGGCAAGATGGACGCCTCGGAGTTCAAGGAATTCATCTTCGGCATGCTGTTCCTCAAGCGGCTCTCCGACGAATTTGACCGCAAGCGCGAGCAACTCCGTAGTGAGGACTACGCGCACCTCAAGGACCAACCGGACTTCGTTGCTGAACTGCTTGAGGACACAACATCCTACGGCGAGACGTTCTTTGTTCCAGTAAGAGCCCGTTGGCATGAGTCCTGGCAAGACGAAAACGGCGATCTCGTGCCGGCCATGAAGGATCTGAAGTACGACATTGGAAACATGCTCAACAAGGCCATTGCGGCCATCGAAGACGAGAACGATGCGCTTGAAGGGGTGCTTAAGAACAACATCAACTTCAACGCGGTGAAGGGTAGGACGAAGATTCCGGACCAGAAGTGGAAAGATCTGCTCGATCACTTCAGCCAGCCCGGATTTGTTCTCATCAACGATAACTTCGAGTTCCCCGACCTACTCGGCGCCGCCTACGAGTACCTCATCAAGTTTTTCGCCGACAGCGCTGGCAAGAAAGGCGGCGAGTTCTATACCCCCGGAGAGGTTGTCCGACTGCTCGTCCAGCTCACCCAGCCGGAGGCAGGCAACACAATCTACGATCCCGCGGTCGGCTCCGGCGGCTTCCTCATTCAGTCCCACCAATATGTGGAAGAGCAAGGTCAGAATGCCGACGACCTCGCCCTTTACGGCCAGGACTCCAACGGCACCGTCTGGTCGATCTGCAGAATGAACATGATCCTCCATAACATTACCCGTTCCACCATCGAGAACGGGGACACGCTGGAGGATCCGCTCATCCTCGACAATGGACGGATACGCAAATTCGACCGTGTGCTCGCCAATCCCCCGTTCTCGCAGAACTACAGTCGTTCGAACATGAAGTTCACCAGCCGATTCCGGGAGTGGTGCCCGGAGACCGGCAAGAAGGCGGACCTCATGTTCGTCCAGCACATGCTTGCCAGTCTCAAGACCAACGGCCGGATGGCGACGATCATGCCGCACGGTGTACTTTTCCGAGGCGGCAAGGAAAAGCTCATTCGCGAGCTACTGATCAACAACGACAGCATCGAAGCCATCGTCAGCCTGCCGCCCGGTCTCTTCTACGGCACGGGCATTCCCGCCTGCGTGCTGGTATGCAACAAGAGCAAGCCCGACGCGCTCAAAGACAAGGTTCTGTTCATCAACGCCGATCGCGAATACGCCGAGGGCAAGAACCAGAACCGGCTTCGCCCCGAAGATATCGAGAAAATCGATAACGTGTTCAGCCACAAGCGCGAGTTGCCCAAGTACTCGCGCCTCGTGCCCAAGTCCGAAATTGTGGACACCCACGACTACAATCTCAACATCCGCCGCTACGTGGACAACACGCCCGATCCTGAGCCGGAAGATGTGCAGGCGCACCTTATCGGTGGAATCCCCGAGGTGGAAGTCGCTGCGCTTACGGACGACTTTGCAAAGTTTGGCGTTGACCCGGATTCACTCTTTGAACCCGAGCGACCCGCCTACCTCGTCTTTCGCGAGTCCATCAATGCACAGTCAGCCATCAAGTCCACGCTCGAAGCCGACCCGGCCCTGCTTGGCACTCTTGCGCGGCACCACGACTCACTTGAATCCTGGTGGGCAGTGGCAAAGGACGATTTTGCCCAACTCCAACATGCGGGCAACGGCGGCAAGAAAATGCCCGAGGTTCGCCATGAGTTGCTTGATACCCTCAAGGCCAAACTCGTGCCGCTCGGCGTGCTCGACGAATTCAAGAGCGCTGGCGTCTTCGTCAACTGGTGGCAGCAGATTCGCTACGATCTCAAAACCATCGTCTCCACCGGCTGGCACCACACACTCATCCCCGAAGACTACCTCATCGCCGAGTACTTCCAGGCCGAAGCGGACGCCATCGAGGCGCTGGAGGGCGCCATCGGCGAGGCGCAAGGCGAATTGGCAGAGGCCGTCGAGACTGCCCAAGAGGTAAGCGGCTTCGAACCTGACGAGGGCGAGAAGGTCACCGCCGCAGTCACCAAGAAGGCTCTCAAGGCGCTGATTGATGACTTCAAGGAAACCGCCGGCGCTTCCGCCAAAATGGAACTGAATGACCTCGTGGACCAAGACAAGGCCATCAAAGACATTGAGAAGCGCATCAAGGATACCAAAGCGATGGTCAAGCAGAAGGCCGCCGAGCTTGAATTCAAGCTCGAACTCAAGCGTCTCGGGACTGAAGACTTCAAGTCTGAGGCTCTAGTGCTCATTGCGCAGGCCGATGGTCGCCTCAACGAGTTGGACCCGGAAAAGAAGTCCGACAAGAAAGTTATCGCCACGCTCAATAAGGACAAGGATACATTAAACGCTCGATTGGCCCGAACCGATGCGGTATTTGAAATGATCGGCGGCCAGATCGATGAGAAAGACGCGCGTCGCCTGATCTTAAAGAAGATCTACGACATCGCCTTCAACGAACTCGACCGCTATCTCAATACGGAGAAGCGTGTGCTCGTGCGGACCGTCGAGAACCTATGGGAAAAGTACGCCGTCTCTGCGGACAAATTAGAAGGTGATCGAGAAACTACGCTTGCCACGATGCGCGGTTTTCTGGCGAGTTTGGGGTATCGGGCATGACGCTTCCCGATGGTTGGCTCAACAAGCCTCTCGCGGAGGTCGCTCAGGTCGTCATGGGTCAGTCGCCTGATTCCAAATATTACTCTTCGGAGGAAATCGGACTTCCATTCCTACAAGGGTGCGCGGAGTTCCAGGGCCGGCATCCGCAGCATGCAATCTATTGCAGCCGCGCCGGAAAGATTGGATGTGCTGGATCGATCTTACTAAGCGTACGCGCACCCGTGGGTCGCCTAAATGTCGCCAACCGTGACTATGTAATTGGTCGAGGATTGGCAGCGTTGAATGGAACTCGGGTAACTCAGGACTTTCTTGAGCACTTTCTGGTTTTTCAAGAGTCGAAGTTCAGGCTGGCTTCGCAGGGGTCCACGTTCGAGGCGATTAACTCGTCGGAATTGAAACAGTGGCCAATCCTGTACCCGAAAGAGAAGGCTGAACAAGCCAAGATCGCCGAGGTGCTTTCGACGTTGGACCTAGCGATCAAGCAAACTGAGGCGCTAATCGCCAAGCAACAGCGCATCAAAAAGGGCCTTATGCAAGACTTGCTAACCCGCGGCATCGACGAGCACGGCAACCTCCGCTCCGAGCAGACCCACGAGTTCAAGGATTCCCAACTCGGTCGGATTCCTGTGGAGTGGGAGGTGCGGTGTTTGAACCAATGTGTCCACGCAGATGCCCCAATCTGTTACGGAATCCTTATGCCGGGACAGGGCGTTGATTACGGGGTTCCGGTAATCAAGGTGAAGGACATCGTTGGGGGACTTATTGTTCGGGATAATCTCTTGCTGACAGACCCTCGGATTGATCGCCAATACCAACGATCACGCCTGCGGTCCGGTGACCTAGTGATCACTATCCGCGGAACAACGGGCAGGGTGGCAGTGGTTCCGCCTGAACTCGATGGCGCGAATATCACACAGGATACAGCCAGAGTAAGGCTTAGTGATAACCACTCAGCGCGTTTCTATTTTTATTGCTTGCAGTCAAAATCAGCGCAAGTTCAGATTGAACTTTATACCATCGGGCAAGCCGTCAAGGGTATAAATATCAGGGACGTCAGACTCCTGCTTCTAGCCATGCCATCGCCTAATGAACAAGAACGGCTCGCCAACCGGCTCGACGATCTTGAGAAGACCATCTTTGCTACGTCTCTTGCGTCAGCAAAACTGAAATCCACAAAGGCAGGCCTCATGAAGGATCTTCTTACGGGGGATCGTAGGGTAGCCGCGCTCATAGGAAAACCGAAGGAGCTAGTAGACACGTGAATGTTTCCGAAAACAGCTTTGGATCTTGGTCGAAAGGACCTGGACAAACCGAAGCCGACAAGTGCAGCAATGCTGAAACAGCCATGCGAAAGGCAATTAGGGCGGATAAGCGACTTGCTGCCCTCGATATCTCGGTGTTCGCTCAAGGGTCGTATCGCGCCAGGACTAACGTTCGGCAGAATAGCGATGTGGACATCTGCGTACGCTATAACTCAGAGTTTTTCCCTGATTATCCGAAAGGAACGACACGGGAGACATTCGGCCACGTTGAGGGGTCACTACCATTCGCTGATTTCAAGGATATGGTTCAGGATGCGCTGGAGGACTACTTTGGTAAGGCAGGCATTACGCGTGGCAACAAGGCATTTAAAGTCCATGCCAACACATACCGTATTGACGCAGATGTCGTTCCGACGATCGAGCATCGCCGGTACACAGGAAAGAAGACTAGAGACGGCAGCCACCACTATCTGACCGGTGTCGCATTATTTTCTGACTCTGGTCATTGCATCATTAACTGGCCGGAGCAGACATACGACAACGGAGTCGCACTGAATACTGCAACCGGGCGGAAGTACAAGCGAGCAATCCGCATCCTCAAACGGCTACGAGACAAGATGAAAGACGAAGGCATCTCCATAGCGAATAAAACACCATCGTTCCTAATCGAGTGCTTGGTCTGGAATGCTGAATCCGATGCCTTCAACGAGAGCACCTACACAGCGATCGTTCGGTATTTACTTGCTGACTTATGGAACCGCACGAGAAAGGATGAAGATTGCTCGGAATGGGGCGAGGTCAACGAACTGAAGTATCTCTTCTGCGCTCCCCAGCCTTGGACACGTCAAGAGGCGAATGAATTCTTACAAGCAGCATGGGACTATGTTGGTTACAAATGAAAAACATCAAGATAAGACCATTCGCGTTTTTCATGTTTTGCCTCTTTGCCATCTGCTTCGTCGCAGTTGCGTTCGTAACGGCTACAGAGGTTCGCGATGTCTGGAGTGCACTGAAGATCGCATACCAGACGATGCCCATCCTACTAATCGTATGGTTCGTCTTCGTGCTGCACGCTTGGCAATGGCCAGTATTTTCGAACTGGCTTGTGCCCTTTCCTTGTCTCGATGGCACTTGGCACGGGCATATCCAGACGACTTGGAAACACCCGGAGACCGGAGAAGTTCCCGGCCCGATTCCGGTTCTGCTGACGATACGGCAGACGTTTTGCCGAATCAGTTGCGTAATGCGCACGGCTGAAATGACCAGCCGCAGTTATTTCGCCGATTTCTGGATCGACAATGACGAGCAGGTCCGCAAGCTGGCCTATTGCTATACGAGCACACCGTCTGTTCTAGTACCTGACCGCAGTCAGCCACATGATGGAGCGATGCTCTTCGAAATCATCGGGCAGCGGCCACAGAAGCTGAGGGGAAACTACTGGACGACACGAAAGACTACCGGCGAGGTCACGCTGACGTTTAGGTGTCGTGAAAGGCTCGAAGATCTTCCGAGCGACTTCGGATCACATCCAATGAAAGGTAAGTAACCACGCAATTGGGTGCGGGCGTGGAATCGGCCACGGCCACTGCCGGGTAACAAGTCGCGCTGTTGCTTGAATCCGGCGAGCCAAAACTACTAATGAGTATTGCGATGGAAGAACCCAAACCACTCGATAGCCTCTTCACGGAAAAGCTGTTCCGGATTCCCGACTACCAGCGAGGTTACTCATGGCGTCGCGAGCAGTTGGACGCGTTCTGGGAGGATCTCATCAGCCTGCCCGAAGGTCGCTCCCACTATACTGGCGTACTGACTCTCAAGGAGGTCCCGTCTGCCAACGTTCAGCAAGATGAAAAGGAGTTCTGGCTGGTCGATGATCATTCCTACAAGCTGTACTACATCGTCGATGGCCAACAGCGGTTGACTACTTTCACGTTGTTTCTGCAAGCATTCATCGAGTTGCTTCGCGGCTTGCCAGAAAACAAGGGCCAAGAGGATGACGTGATCTACCTGACCGACACGCTCAGCGTCGCGACCGTTCAAAAAAAGTTCCTGTTTGAGGTCAAACCGGCTGGAGAGGCCTTTCGCACGTATAAATTCGGCTACACGGTCGACAACCCCAGCTATGAGTACATGCGGTACCGGATTCTGGGCGAGGAGGACAGTGGCACGGTGTTCGAAACGTTTTATACGCTCAATCTCAGCAATGGTAAGAGCTACTTCAAACAGAAACTGGGAGCTTGGCACAAGGAAAAAGGAATCTCAGGGCTTCAAGACCTGTACCGTACGCTGACCAAACGGTTTCTGTTCAACGAATACATCATTGAAGATCAGTTCGACGTTTTCGTCGCCTTCGAGACGATGAACAACCGCGGCAAGACGTTGTCAGATCTGGAGTTGCTTAAGAATCGTCTGATCTACCTAACGACTCTCTATACCGATGCGGAGCTGGACCGAGCGGAGCGCAAGAACCTGCGGGACTTGATCAACGACGCTTGGAAGGAGGTTTACTTCCAACTGGGACGTAACAAGTCTAAGCCGCTGAACGACGACGAATTTCTGCGAGCCCACTGGATGATGTATTTTAAGTTCTCGCGGCAGACGGGGCGAGATTACATAAAGTTCCTGCTGGAAGAACAGTTTGCACCGAAACGTGTTCACCAGAAGACCTCTCAGCCTGTGGAACTAGAGGAAGCCGAGGAGCAGAGATCTGACACGGAACTGGAAGAGGACGATGAGAATGGCTTGGACGAGGTCGAAAGCGGCGAGCCAATGATGGTGGCCGAATTGGGACCGAAAGAGATTCGCGACTATGTCAAGAGCCTTAAAGCGTCCTCGGTTCATTGGTTCCACACTTACTGTCCGGAGATATCCGGCGATTTGACTGAGAAAGAAATTGATTGGATTCAACGCCTAAATCGGCTAGGTATGGCGTATTTTCGCCCGCTGCTGATGGCGGTCCTGAAAAACTATAGCGATCCCGACCAGCGCACAAACATCTTTAAAGAGATTGAGCGGTTTGTATTCGTTGTGTTCCGATTGACCCAAGCCCGTTCGACATATCGTAGCTCTGAGTTCAGCAATGCCGTCCGCGCGATCGACCGGGGCGAGTTAGATTTGGTGGAACTGGGGGAGCGACTGCGGGATCGGATGAGCTTCACGTTCACGGATGAAGGCCATTTTGCGAACGACGATTTCTATCTGTTGCTTCAAAAGAAATTCGAGAACGGGCAAGGCTACTACGGCTGGTCAGGCCTGCGGTACTTCCTCTACGAGTACGAGTTGGGGTTGCTATCCAACAGTCGCCACAAAAAGTTTGACTGGACCGATTTGCTCAAGACGCCGAGCGACAAGATTTCCATCGAGCATATCTATCCGCAAACTGAGACGGAAGCGTGGGAGCCGGCCTTTACACATATCCACGAGCAAGAACGAAAGGTGTACAGCAATAGCCTCGGGAACCTGTTACTCCTCTCTTCTGCGATCAACTCTTCACTGCAGAACGATGCCTTCGCCGAAAAGAAGGAGCCCAAGTACAGCCGAGATGGCAGTAAGCTCCGCAATGGTTATGCGGACGGATCGCACTCGGAAATCGAAGTCTCTCGTTACGAAGATTGGGGGCCCAATGAGATTCGCGAGCGAGGCACTCGATTGATTCGATTCATGGAGAAGCGCTGGGACATTTGTTTCGCGGATGATCAGGCAAGGGAAAAGATGCTCTTTATCGACAGCGTTGATGGCGAAGAGCTCGATAGAGAAGTTCAAGAATGAAGTCCCCAGGCAAAAAGTCAACGTACATCAAGCTCGACGAACGCAACCACGTAGAGAAACCGCTGCTCGACCAACTTACGGGATTGGGTTGGGAGGTAATCGACTTAACAGACAGGAAGCAGACGCCGGCTGACACTCACAGGGAGAACTTTACCGAGGTCGTGATGCTGCCGGTGCTGCGGGAGCGGCTCAAAGTCATCAACCCCTGGCTCGAAGACGATCAGATTGAGGAGGTCGTCAAGCAGCTTACCGCAAGCTTTCCGAGCAACGGATTGCTGGAGAACAACAAGCACCTGCTTCAACTCTTACTGGAAAACACCAGCGTCAGCGAAAACCGCAAGAGCGGCGAGAAGAGCCCGACGGTACGCTACGTGGACTTTGCGAACCGCGACAACAACTGCTTCATCGCTGTCTGCCAATTCAAGGCCCGAGTCCTCGGCACTGAGCACCACATCATCCCCGACATCGTGTTATTCCTCAACGGCTTGCCGGTTGTGGTAATCGAGTGCAAATCGCCCAAGGTCAAGGACGCGATTTCCGAGGCAATCGATCAACTTCTTCGTTACAGCGAACAGCGCGGAGTCAAAGGGGAAGGAAATGTACCGCTTTTCCACTACAACCAGTTCGTCGTTGTAACCTGCCGACAGGAAGCCAAGTTCGGCACAATCACTACCCACACTGAGAAGTACTTCTATCGATGGGCCGACCCGTATCCAAGAACCGTGGACGAACTGGACCACGGCTCGGGCAGCCCCAACGACCAGCAGCGTCTCGTCGCCGGCATGCTCGACCGGGCCAACCTGCTCGACCTGATTCGCACCTTCACGCTGTTCTCGACGAATGACAAGGGCCAGACGATCAAGATCGTCGGCCGCTACCAACAGTTCCGCGCTGTGAAGCTGGCGATAAAGCGACTGCTTGAAGGCCGCAATCCTCGCGAGCGGAGCGGAATCATCTGGCACACCCAGGGCTCCGGCAAGTCGCTTACGATGATGTTCATGGTCCGGGAAATGTACCGTCACGCGCAACTCTCGAACTGGAAGGTCGTCTTCGTCACCGACCGAACCCAGTTGGAACAGCAACTCTCCGAGACCAGTCAGAGCATTGGTTTCACGGTAAAACCGGCCGACAAGATCAAGACGCTCAAGGAATTGCTCAGGGCAGAAACATCCGACCTGGTGATGGCGATGATCCACAAGTTCCGCGAGGAGGATCTGACCGAGACCTTCCCGGAGCTAAACGCCAGCCCCAACATCCTCGTCATGACCGACGAGGCCCACAGGTCGCAGTACAAGATACTTGGAGCCAACCTCGACAAGGGCATCCCCAACGCCACCAAGTTCGGTTACACGGGAACGCCGATCGACAAGACTGAAGAAGTGTTCGGCGACTACATCGACAAGTACACGATGCGCCAGTCCATCGACGACGGCGTAACGCTGGAGATCGTCTACGAGGGCCGCACCCACAATGCCGAAGTCCCTGATCAGGGAGGCATGGACACGGCATTCGCAGATGTGTTCAGCGATTACAACATTCAGCAGCGTCTGGACATCCTCGGCTACGGATCACGGAACGCCTATCTCGAAGCGGAGTCCACCATCGAGGCGAAGGCCAAAGACATGGTTAAGCACTACCTTGAACACGTTTTTCCCAACGGCTTCAAGGCGCAGGTGGTGGCCACGTCTCGCGAAGCAGCCGTGCGCTACAAGAAGCATCTGGACGCGGCGCTCGCGGCGGCGGTCACGAAATTGGAGCAGAAAAATCCGGGCAAGCTGGACCTGGACCGCCTCAAGTCGATGAAAACGGACGTGGTGATCTCTGGAGAAAACAACGACCAGCCTCACCTCAAAAAGTACTCCAACTCATCACGGCACAAGGCGAGTATCAAGAGTTTCAAGTTGTCGTTCGGCAGCGAAGATGATGGCGTCGGCGGAGATATGGGCATCCTGATCGTCAACAACATGCTGCTTACCGGCTTTGATGCGCCGGTCGAGCAGGTGATGTATCTCGACAAGGTTGTAATTGCCCACAACCTGCTGCAGGCCATCGCCCGTGTGAACCGCGTTAGCGGGGAATCCAAGGATAAGGGCTTCGTGGTTGACTATGTCGGCATAGGCCACCATCTCAAGCAAGCCATCGACGCTTACGATGAGCGTGAGCAGAAGGAGATCATCGATGCCCTGAGCTTCCCCGAGGACGAGTTGCTGGAGCTCAAGAACGCCCACGCAGCCGTGATTGAACTGCTAGAGAAGCAAGGGCTCACCGACTTGACGGATCACGACGCCTTCTACGACGTGTTCTACGACGAGAATCTCCGCTTCGACTTCATGCTGGCGTTCAAACGTCTGACCAAGTCGCTCAATCTCGTGTTCCCGGCCCGCGAGGCCCTTGATTTTATGGAAGACTTCAAGGCGCTTTCCGAGATCAATGTGCTTGCTGGTAAACATTTTCGCGACCAGCGGCTAAGTATGAAGGGGATACCCGCAAAGCTTCGTGCAATTACCGATGACCACCTTGAGTCCCGAGGAATCGATATCAAGGTTCCGCCGATCTCGATCCTGGACGAGAATTTCGAGAAGGGCGTCGGCGAGCGCCGCCGGACCAAGACTAAGGCGGCCGAGATTGAGCACGCGATCCGCCACCACCTCAAGGTTGACCTGGACGATGACCCAGACCTACGTGCTTCCTTTGCTGAAGCGTTGGCGGTCATCTTTGAGCAATTCCGCGACAACTGGAACAAGATTTACGAAGAACTGGAAAAACTGCGGACGCGAATAATCAACGCCAGCAACGAGCCAACGTACGGATTGCATCGAAAAAAGCAAATGCCTTTCTTTCGAATGTTGCAGCGAGAGCTGTTCGGTGCGGATAAGCTGAATGGGAATTTGTCTCAAGTGTCTGAGCAGCACCCAGACTACGACATCGACGATGAAGACCGGATCAGCTATCTCGTTGATTTGACTCAGAAGATCACTCTTGCTGTTGAGAGGGAGCTGAAATTAACAGGATTCTGGGAAAGCATTCCGGCCCGAAACAAGCTGAAAGAAGAGATTCAGAAAATCTTGCTTGCGCCTGAGTTCACGCAGATACCCGACCTCAAAAAGAAACGAAAGCACATCATTAGCCGGATTATGGAAATTGCTGAAAAGAACAATGAAATAATTCTTTTGGCGGAGTAGCGACGATGGATATCACCTACTCGATAAAGAGGTCTTCAAAACGAACGAAGGTGACGATCACCATCGAGCGGGACAGAACGGTTGTCGTGCACGCTCCCAGTCATGCGTCCGATGAAGCAATAGCGCGGATAGTCGATGCCAAGCGGCATTGGATCCACGAAAAAACTCGGCATAGCCAAAAATACGCGGACCGCTCTCATCCACCTGGCAAAGAACTCGTTAGTGGTGAGTCCGTGCTATATCTCGGGCGGAGTTATCGAATCGAAGTCGTAGACAAGGAGACCGAAGGTATTAAGTTCGATCAGCGTTTCCTGATTCCGGCATCGCACGTTACACACAAAAAGGGCGCCATGCGCGAGTGGTACATTGAGCGAGCGAAGGAGCGAATTCTACCCCGCGTGGTGAAGCAGGCCCAGGAGCTTGGCGTTTCTTTCGGCCAGGCGCGCATCGTTGACAATCGATATCGGTGGGGCTCATGCACGGTTCGCGACAATATCAACCTGAACTGGCGGTTGATCAAGGCGCCAACCTTTGTCATTGATTACGTGATCGCCCATGAACTCGCTCACCTTTTGGAGCCTAACCATACGCCGCGATTCTGGAACATAGTAAAGACACAAGTACCCAGCATGGATAAAGCACGAAACTGGCTAAGGGAGCACGGCCAACTCCTTGAGGAAGATGTATAGCGAACAGCTTACACCCCTGATCTTGTGATTTCGTTAGAAAACAAGTCCGCCTAATCGCTACAACAGGTCGTGCGCTAAAGTGAGCGCGGACTTGCCGTTTATTCTAAGGCACAGCAGCAACAATTCCAGTTGGGCATCAAGGGCGGTCCAGCGATTCCCGCTGAAAATCGTATTCCAATAGAATCAATGGGTTGCGACAA
>VYCF01000065.1 GCA_009844085.1 Gammaproteobacteria bacterium
GTCGCAACCCATTGATTCTATTGGAATACGATTTTCAGCGGGAATCGCTGTACTTACGCGTACTTTAAATACGCAAAAGTCGGAATTAGCCAGATATTTCTGTGTTTGCCGATTCGACTGCTAGAATGAGCGGCAAACAAGAGCGGGCGAGAACGATGTCGATGAAAAAACACACATTGCCCCTGGCGGTTACTTTTTCGGCCCTGCTGGCTTTCGCCGGCGGCGCCGTGGGCCAGGATGCGGACGGGGTTGCGGAAAGGCAGCCGATCGTGGTGGCCGAACTCGGGCCGCAGGTCGGCGAGCGGGTTCCTGATTTCGAGATGGTGGATCAGTTCGGCAACATGCGCGATCTCGAATCGGTCATGGGTCCGAACGGCGCGATGTTGCTGTTCCACCGCTCGGCGGACTGGTGACCCTATTGCAAAGCGCAACTCGTGGAGTTGCAAGAGCGATTGGATGAGCTGGAAAGCGCCGGTATCGGCGCAGCCGCCATCAGTTACGATTCTCCTGCGGTATTGCAGGATTTCGCCGAGCGCCGCGGCATCGGTTTTCCCTTGTTGTCGGATGAAGAATCCGAGGTCATCACCCGCTACGGCATCCTCAATACCGTCGCCGAGGAGGCGCTTGGGGCCGGCGAAGAAAATCCCGACCTAGTCGCGGATGTGGCGCGTTACGTTTCGGTTTTCGGCGCGGGGCAGTTGTTTGTGGGCACGCCCTATCCCGGCACTTTCGTTGTCGATGGCGATGGCCGGGTGACTTCGCGCTATTTCGAGGAGTTCTATCGCGAACGGAATACGACCACGAACGTATTGCTCAAGGAAGGCATCGGCGTCTCGCCCATCGAGGCGATCGAAGGTTCGTCGCCGCAACTCGATTTCACCGCCTGGCCGAGCAATACGCTGGTCGGCATGGGCACGAGGTTTTCCATCGTCATCGAAGTGCGTCCCGGCGAGAACATGCATGTCTACGCCCCGGGCGCGGAAGGCAACGGCTACCGGGTGATCGGCCTGGAACTTGCGCCTTCGGAGATGTACCGGCTTGAGCCGGTGGAATACCCGGATTCGGAAATCTACTATTTCGCGCCGCTCGACGAATACGTGCCCGTGTTCCAGGAGCCGTTCACGATCTTGCAGGAAGTCGTGATGGCGGCAACCCCGGAAACCGAGGCGGCGCTGGCGGAAATGGAAACCATCACCTTGTCCGGTTTCCTGTACTACCAGGCCTGCGACGACGCGATCTGCTATCTGCCCCAGTCGGTGCCGATCTCATTCGTGCTCGATACTGAAGGTCCTGACCGCTTGCGGGCGCTACAATAGAAATCTGAACGGCGACGCAGCCGTTTCCCGCAGTTCAGCAACCGCAGACCAGTTCCTTCCCGGCCTGGCCTTTCTCGCCTTCGGTGGCGTAGCCGTCGCGTTTCCACCAGTCCAGGCCGCCGATCAGTTCGCGCACCTCGAATCCGAGCGTCAATAGTTTCAATGCGGTCTTGGTCGAGGCGTTGCAGCCGATGCCGTCGCAATAACAGACGTAAGTCATGGACTTGTCCAGCGCTGCCGTCGTGGCGGTCGACAATTCCCGGTGCGGCAGATTGACCGCGCCGGGAATGTGTTCCTGCGCGAAGGCCTCCGCAGTTCGGCCGTCGACGACGACAATCGCTTCGCCCTCGCCCAGGGCCTCGAACACGTCCCACGAATCCATCTCGTGGGCGAGCTTGTTCTGGTAGAACTTCATCTGATCGACATTCATGCTTGCTTCCAGGCATCGTTCAAGACGCCATTCTATGTATTCCTGGACCAATTTCATGCCCCAATTTGCTATATTTTTTCTGGTCCAATTCTCAGGCCACGGCAATGAAACAACATTCCGAACTCGACCTGCGAATCCACCGGGATGGGCCGGGAACCAGCCTGACCGGCTCGCTTGTCAGTCAGATTCGGCAACTGGTTCTCTCCGGCGCGCTGAAGCCCGGCGATCGAATCCCCGCCTCGCGGCAATTGGCCGCGGATCTGGGAGTGGCGCGAGGCACCGTCACGACAGCGATCGACATGCTCGCATCGGAAGACCTGCTCGTTGCGCGCAAGGGAGCGGGCGTATTCGTTTCCGGCGCCCGGCCCGGCCTGGGAAATTCCGGTACCGGATTGAGTTCCGACTTCGTCGCGGTTCCGCCGCCCATTCCGCTGCCGGATATGGATGTGGCGATGGATGCGCCATTCGACTTCAGACCTTGCAGACCTTCGACCGCCGAATTTCCCCGCCGGGAATGGAAACGATGTCTGGCGGACGCCGCCGGCGCCAGGGTTTCGCCCGATTACGGCGACCCGCAGGGCCTGCCTGAACTCAGACACGAGATCGCGGAATATCTGAGAAGATCGAGAGGACTGGTCGCGCAACCTGAAGAAATCGTCATCACCGGCGGAATTATCCATTCCGTAAGCCTGTTGTCCCGACTGTTCCTTGGCGTCGGCTCGAAGGTGATTGTCGAAGATCCCGGCTATCCTCTCGCCCGCCAGGTTTTCCGGTTGTGCGGCGCGGAACTATTATCTTGCCCCGTCGACGAAGACGGCCTGATCGTCGAAGCCCTGCCAGCGACCGGACAAGACATAAGCTTCATTTACACCACCCCTTCCCACCAATTCCCCATGGGCAGCCGGCTCTCGACGGCTCGAAGGGAAGCGCTGATCGACTGGGCCGAAGCCAACAAGGTCATCGTACTCGAAGACGACTACGACGGTGAGTTCCGCTTCGATGTGCCCCCACTGCCGCCCCTCGCCGCCATGCGAAACAACTGCGCGGTCCACCTGGGAACATTCTCCAAGACGCTGGCTCCCGGTCTGAGAATCGGTTTCGCGGCAGCCCCGGCGCCGCTGATCGACGCCATGACCCGCTATCGCGCCATTCAGGAATATGCTCCGAACTCGCTCATGCAAGCCGCGCTTGCCGGGTTCATCCGCGCCGGACACTTCGAAAGACATATCAAGCGAATGCGAAGAGTCTACCGGAACAAGCGCCAGACCTTGCGCGACTGCCTCGGCGAATACGATGTGCCGGGCCAACTGATCGGCCTCGAATCCGGCCTCCATGCCGTGCTCATGCTTCCCCGCGACTTAAACGCCGAAATGATCTCTGCCGCAGCGGCAGAAGAAGGACTGTTGATTCCGCCCGTAAGCCGATACCAGTCGAACCCCGGCCGGGTACCCTCCAACGGACTCGTAATCGGCTACTCCGAACCCGGCATCGAAACGCTCAGGCTCGGCCTTCGCCAACTGGCGCGTACGGTTCTCGCCTAGAAAGTGGCGTTGGCGTTGAACGGGCTGGCCGTGCCGCCCTCGATCTGGTTGATCTGGATCGACACCATGAACTCCCAGCGCTGATGCCGCTCGGCCGCTTCCGCCACTGCCTGCAGGTAGCCGTTATCCACGAGCGGGAGTCCCAGATTCACCTGCGTAAGCTGGTGAATCGGACGATTGATGCCTTCCACGTCTGACGGCTGCACGTCGTTAACCGCGTCGCCGACGAGAATCGCCACATCGCGCTCGCGCAGCCAGGGCAACACCGAAGCATGCAGCCCCGCGCCGCCTTGCCCGTAAGCCCATGGACCCAGATCGTCACGGCGCGCCCAGCGTCCGGTGCGCACGAGCAGGGCGTCGCCGCTGCCGATCGTCACGCCGGCGAACTCCTCCCAGGCTTCCAGGTCTTCGACGTAGATCGGCGTGCTGGGATCGAGATAATCGACGCCGCGCATGAGCGGGATGTCCACGAGTACGCCGCGGGTTACATAGGATGTGCCCATGCGGTCCACCGCCAGGTCCTCGCAGCCGTTGACGGTGAGATTCTGGTCGTAGCCGTTGAAGATGACATAGCGGCCGTCGATCTCGGTGCGGTAGTGGCAGAGCGCGTCGATGTGGGAAAGCATCCCGTCATGGAGCGAGAACTGTATTTCATCGAGCGCGAAAGTGGGTTCGCCCGTCTCCGGATCGACCCGGCTCATCCAGTGCTCGTAGGGGCCGAACGACTGGCTGTCCATGGCCCGCTCCTTGAGCACGAAATGCTGCAAGGTAACCGTTTCGCCGATTTCAACAAGCGAAGCCGCCTGCACGGTCTTCTCCGGGGTGATCAGGTTCAGGGTGCCGCGCTGATCGTCCGGTCCCCAGCGGCCCCAGTTGGAAAGTTCCTGTTCCCATTCCGCCAGCATCTCCAGCGTCACCAGTCTTGCGGGATCCTGGGTTGACGGGTGGGCCTGAAACTCCTGCGCCGCGATATGGGCGCCGGAAACGACGAGCAGCAGGGCGGCCGCATAGCTGAATGGGGCTGGACTGTATATTCGGGACATGCTCATTGTTCTAATCCTCCGGAACGAGTTCCGGCTCTGACGAACCAGGGAAACGACAATATAACACCGTCCGAACGGGCCGGGTTACGCCCTTGAGCGCTGGAATCTCAAGGTCAGAAAGTAAAACAGCAGTCCGCTGCCGATGATCGCCAGGGAGCCCAGGGCCTCGACCGGGCGATTGATCAGCGTGAAAGTGAGCGTCCAGCCCATTACCGTCAAATAGACCAGGGGCGGAAGCGGGAACAGGAAAGTGCGATAGGGCCGCGGCAGGTCCGGCTGCCGCCGGCGCAAGACAAAAACGCCGAATACCGCGGCCGAACTGTTAAGGGCCATGGTGAAACCGGCAAAGACCAGCACCGACTCGAAAGTCGAGGTCAGAATGAAGGTCAACGCGACCGCGGTCTGGGTGTAAATGGCAACGGCAGGAATGCCGTGGCGATTGGTGCGGCCGAAAAATCTCAATGCCGGATAATCCTCGCCGATGACCTGGATCACCCGCGGCCCGGCCATGGTCATGGCGCTGACGGTCGAGATCAGCAACAAGGCAAACACGAGGCCGACGAACTGGCCTCCGACCGCCCCAAGGGCGCTTTCGGCAACGATTGCGCCGACTTCCACCTGGCCCACCATCGCATCCATCGGCGCGACATACAGGAAAACGAAGTTCAGCAATACATACAGCACGGTCACGATTGAAGTTCCCATGACCAGAATCCAGGGCAGGTTCCGCTGCGGATTGTCGACTTCGCTGCTCAGATAAGTGGCCGCGTTCCAGCCGGAGTACGCGAAGCTGACATAGATCAGCGATACCGCGAATACGGAACTCGTCAACACCGCCCCGTCGCTCGCCTGGGGTAGGAAATTCACCGGCTGCGGCTCATTAGTGACGAGCAGGGCCAGCAGACAGAATCCCACGATTACGATGATCTTGAAATTGGTGAATATCAGTTGTGTGCTGCCGCTGGTGCGATGATTGGTGGCGTGGGCCAGGGCCATAACAATGACCAGCGCGGCGGCCACCAGCTTGCGCATGCCGTCGTTCAATCCGCCGGGGAAGACCGATGACAGGTAGGCGGCGAATGTCATCGCGCCGAGCGCCGTGGGCCCGGCAAAGCCGATAGTGGAAGATATCCAGCCCGACACGAATCCCGCGGCGGGATGATAAATCCGGCGCAGCAGATTGTACTCTCCGCCGGAACGAGGCAGGGCCGCGCCGAGTTCGGCGTAGGTCAGCGCGCCGCCCAGCGCGACCAGTCCGCCGATGGCCCATAACATGAGCAGGGCAAATCCCGAACGGATGTCCACCAACTGGAATCCGAGGCTGGTGAATACCCCGGTGCCTACCATGTTGGCGATTATGACGGCGACGACGGTGAAGGAACGAAAATTGTTCGAGGGCATGACGGTTTCCGGCGGAATTGCGCGCAATTATCCCGGCCACAGGCCGCCGCGTCCACGATTTCCGTCAGGCAGTTGGCTCAAACCCGATTCTGTTACTATCGCCCTGTTACCGGGAGACCCAAGATGATCAAGCCCGTTCCCTGCATCGCCGTCGCTTCGGCGCTTCTTGCCGGCGCGGCCTCGGCCCAGACCCCGGTCGGCGATACGCCCACTCGCGCCAGGGCCGCCGACGGCAATTTCATAAGCTGGCGCGAGCACATCATCGACGATTCCGAGGTCACCGGCGTGCCTTTCAGCGGCAGCGACGGACTGGTCATGGGGGATCTGGACAGGGACGGTTACGAGGACGTGGTTTCGGTCCACGAATCCGACGCCGAGTACGATTCGACGCAATTCGTCCCCGGCTTCGTGGCGCCGGCCGCCGGTCATGTGCGCATCGCTTTCGCATCCGAATCGCCGGATCGCTGGACCAACATCACGATCGCCGAAGGCGAGGACGCGCCGGCTCCCGAGGACGCCGCGCTCGCCGACATGAACGGCGACGGTTATCTCGACGTGCTTGCGGCGGCTGAACTTTCTCACATCATCTACTTGCAGAATCCCGGTCCCGGCGCCCGCGAAGAGCATTGGCAGCGGCTGATATTGCCGATGACCCGGGACCGCGGCTCATACATCCGCGTTTTCGCCGCTGACCTCGACGGCGACGGCATTCCCGAGGTCACCGCTCCGAACAAGGGCGCCCAAACGCCGGGTCCGGAAGATTACGCCCGCTCCACGCCGGTCGAACTCTTCAAGCTCGACGGCGACCCGCTCGACGGCGGCTCCTGGCAACGCCGCGTACTCGGCAATTACAGCATTCCGCAAAACGCCGAGCCGGTGGATCTCGACGGCGACGGCGACCTCGATATCATGGTCGGAACCCGGGGCGAAAGCCGGCTGGTGTTTTTCGAGAACCTGGGGAACGGCGGGCTGGAATTCGCGGAACACGCGATCGGTATCAACGGCCCCGCCATGGCCGGCTTCAACCTGGAATATGCCGATCTCAGCGGCGACGGACGGCTGGATATCGTCGGCGCGGCCGGCCGCGGCCTGTCCTGGATCGAACAGCCCGCGCGCAAGGGCGACGCCTGGAACGCTTTCCGCATCGGCAGTTTCATTCCCGACAGCGTGACCGGAATGGAAGTCGCCGATATCGACGGTGACGGCGACCTCGACGTCATGGTCGGCAGTTACAGCCGCGGTATTCGCACCGGAGACGGCGATGTCGACATCAACGATCCCCTCGGCCGGATCGGCTGGTTCGAGAATCCGGGCGACGCCAGGGAGGAGTGGATTCGACACGATATCTCCCGGCGCAAGCGCGGCATGTTCGACAAGTTCATCGCCCGTGACATGGACGGCGACGGCGACGTGGATTTCGTCGGCACTCGCGGCAACAGCCGTCCATACGATGGCGTGTTCTGGCTGGAGCAGGTGCGAACCGCCGAGCCGGCAGCCGCCTTCACAAGGGCCAGGGCCGTTGAAAGCGACGAGGTGCCCTTGCCATGAAGATTCCCCGCACGATCGCCGCGGCCCTCGGCCTGCTGTTTGCGGCCCTGGGCACGACCGCCCTCGCGCAGCCGCTTGAATTCCGGGTGAATCCGGATTGGCCGCAACTGCCGCTCGGCGACAACTGGCTCACCGGCGGCCTCGGCGGCATGTGTGTCGACGCCCGCGATCATGTTTACCTGCTAAACCGGCAGAACGTGGTCGAGGACGATCTCGACGGCGCGCGGCTCGCCCCGCCGATCATCGAACTGAATCCAGAAGGCGAAGTCGTGCGCGGCTGGGGCGACCCGGACCTGCTCGGCGGCCGCCTGCACGATTGTCACGCGGACGCCGAAGGCAATCTCTGGATCGTTGCCTCGGCCACCGGCCATATCCAGAAATACGACCCTTCCGACGGCAGCCTGCTGTTGCAGGTCGGTGAATCCGGGCGCTTTGATTCATCCGACGGCACGCGCCAGGGCGAGCCGCTGAATTCCGACCGCGCGCAGTTCTTCCTGCCTTCAGCCATCGATACCGACGGCGAAGGGGATATCTACGTCGCCGACGGCGAATTGCCCGGCGGCAACACTCGCATCGCGGTACTCGACCACGAGGGAAATTTTCTGCGGCAATGGCGTTTGCGCCGAGAACCCGGCGAAGAAGACATCGTCGTTCTGCCGCATTGCCTGCGCGTTTCCGACGACGGGCTCGTCTACGTCTGCGACCGCCGCGCCGACCGGATCCAGGTATTCGACCGCGAGGGAGAATTCCAGCGGCACATTCCGGTCGACTTCGCGCCCATGACCGATCCGGACGGGCGCGCCAGTGGCGCCCGCGGCACCGCCGTCGTGCTCGATTTTTCCCCGGATCAGGAACAACGGCACATTTACGTGGTCAATCAGAATAGTGTCACGGTCGATGTGATCGACCGCGAATCCGGCGCAAGGCTGGCAAGTTTCGGCGGGGGGCCGGGGCGATATCCGGGGCAGTTCGAACTCCCTCACGGCATTGGCGTGGACTCGCGCGGCAATGTCTATATCGCGGAGCAGGAAGGGCGGCGCATTCAACAGTTTGTTCCCGTAGCGCCCTGATCCGCAGCGAATCCGCCGGGGCGCCGCTTGCTGAAATCGGGAGGCGTGAATATGAATGACCAGGCGCAAGTATCGGTTCGCCCGCGGCTGGCCCTGATGCTGCTGATCTCGCTGGCGCAGGGTTTCGCGTTGTTCCTGCTTTGGCGCGCGACGGAAAACCAGGTCTGGCCGAGTCAGACCCCGATGGCGAATTTTCCACTCTGGACGATCGCGGTAGCCTTGCCGCTGTTGTTGCTGTTGGGCCTCGAAGATCGAAACGGGCGCAAGACGGCAATTTTCGTCGCCCTGTTCACCGCGCTGCTGGCGCTGCTCGGGATTTACATCGGCCGGCAGGTAACGCCGTTCGGCGAATTTCCACCCGATTCGATCGTCGCCACCTTCATTCTGCCGCTGATCCTGGGCTGTTTCCTCGCCCTGCTTTTTCTCCGGCCCGCCGTTCTTGGCAGAGCGCCGGATTATGCTGAAGTGTTTTCCGACTCCTGGCGCAACGCCCTGGTCGCGGCGCTGTCATGGGCGCTCACGCTCGGCGTGTTCGGAATAATGATGCTTTGGGGCGAATTGTTCCGGGTGATCGGCATCGAGTTCTTCATCGATCTGTTCACAGAGGACTGGTTCCTCTTTCCCGTACTTTCCGTTGCCGTCGGCCTCGGCATCTTCATCTTCCGCGGCCTGGCCAACGTGATCGCCGGAATCACCAGTCTGCTGCAAGGACTGATGTGGCTGCTGCTGCCCCTCGTACTGACAGTCACGGTCCTGTTTCTCGGCGCCTTGCCCTTCACCGGGCTGCAGCCGCTATGGGACACCGGCAACGGCACCGCGCTGCTCATGGCGCTGAACCTGTTCGCCCTGTTCGCCCTCAACGCAGTCTACCAGCGCGGCGACCGCGAACCCTATCCCCTGCAAGTACACCGCGTGCTATGCGTAGGCATAGCCCTGCTGCCCTTAATCTCCCTCCTCGCGCTCTACGGCCTGTACCTCCGCGTCGATCAATACGGCTGGACCGTAGCACGCTGTTGGGCCCTGCTGATCAGCCTGCTGATCACGATGTTCTCGCTCGGCTACGCCAGCAACGTGATTCGAAACCGGGAACGCTGGTTCGGTAAGCTGGCCAGTGTAAATCAGCCGATGGCCATGCTGATGCTGGCCCTGGTTCTGCTGGTAAATTCACCCCTCCTCGACTTCCGCAAGATCTCGCTGGCCAGCCAGCAAAACCGCGTCGAACAAGGCGAAATCACCCTCGAACAATTCGACTTCTTCGACGCCCGAGCAAACATGGGCCGCCCCGCATACCTCTGGATGCAGCAAATCATCGAAGAAAACCGCGATTCAAACCCCGAACTCGCTCAGATGGCGCGCGAACCGGTAAGGCCAGGACCTCCCGGCAGCTATTCACCGGAACCGTTAGAGCGAATAGATTTTCGCGGCTGGGTCACCTACCGCCCCGAGCCCTTTGCGGTTCCTGACGCCTTGCTTGACGCCATGCAGCTTTCAATAGTCGCCGGATCTCTTCGAGCCGGGCAAGTCGAGGAAATGATCCTGTTCCAGTCCGATCTCGATCTCGACGGTAACCCGGAATACGTATTGGCAGCGGATATCTCCGGCGTCCTGGTCGCCGCAGGATTTCGCCTGGAAGAAGGCGCTTGGCGACAACTGCGTCTGATGACAAACCAGAACGTCCCGGAACCAGGCCAATTGCTGATCGACGGTGACATCCAGGTCGTCACTCCTCAATTCAACAACCTCCAAATCGGCGATGTAACTCTAAGAGTTGGGGACCCATAAAGCAGGATCGCCCCATGGGCCCGCACTATGCGAGTCGCCGTCGGGTGGCGCGGGGTTCAGCGGGCGTCCTCGACATGGATGTCGAGGCCGAAGCGTACAGGGATGTATTCACAGCGTCCGCTGAACCCCGCGCCACCCGGCGGCGACGGATCGAAGCCACAAACCTACATCAACCCAAAAACCGCCCGAATCCGGTGACTCTCACTGTCGGTAACGTAAACCACACCATTGCGAATACAAACCCCATGCGGCCGATTGAGCCTGCACCCCAACGGATCACCATCCGGCCCATCCCCCCTTTCACCCGTCCCAAGCACAGTGTCAATCACCCCCGAAGTCAACGACATCCGCCGAATCACGTGATTCTCCGTATCGACAATGTAGAGCGAATTGTCACGGCTCGAATAAGCAATGCCCTTCGGCCCGTTGAAGGTGCAATCGAGCGCCGCGCCGCTGTCGCCCCCATATCCCGTCTCGCCCGTACCCGCGATGCGCTCAAGCCGGTCCCCCGCCAGATCGAGCCGATATACCGCGTTGCCCTCGCGCAACACCAGGTAGGCCATGCCATCCGGCGCGACGTCGATCGAGCGCGGACCCATCAGCGGCGTACCCGCCATAGGACCACTGTCCGGCGTCTGTTCCCGCTCTCCCGTTCCCGAAATCGTGCTGATCACTCCCGTCTGGCGGTCGACCCGGCGCAGACGGCTGTTGCCGATATCGCAGATCAGCAGGTTGCCGTCCGGATCGAAGGCGATGCTATGCGGCGCGCGCAATTGTGACAACACCGCCGGCTGTCCGTCCCCCGCATAGCCCGGTTGCCCGTTTCCGGCCAGCGTGGTCACAAGCCCGAGGCGGCCGTCGATGCGCCGCACCGTATGCGAATCGCGTTCGACGATATACAGGTCGCCGCTGTCCCAGCGGATTTCGTGCGGCGCCGAAAACGGCGTCTCCGCGGGGGTGAGGGATTCCACTTCCCAGCCTTTTACGCCGTTGCCCGCAACCGTCGAGAGCCGGTTCGTTTCGAGGTTCACCCGGCGCGTGCGGCCGGTATCGACCTCGCAAAAGTACAAGGCGTCATCGGGACCAAACACCACCCCATAGGGATTGTTGATCGGCGCGGCGGTCGCTTCCGCCCCGCCGCTCGGCTCCGGTTCGTAGCCGGCGATTCCGTTCCCGGCGACCGTGGCCACCGTGCTTGCCTGGGCCAGCAAGGGATGCCCGGCTAGGCCAAGCCCCGCGACCGCCCCGGTTTGCAGAAATCGCCGGCGAGTTGAATGAGTCATGGCGCGACCCTCCGCTGAATAGCCCGACTATACCGCAAAGCGCGGGCGCCGCGTGACGCGGTGGATATTGTCCCGGTTTTTGGTGTAAAACGGGCGATTCAGATTCCGGTTTTTAAGGAGACCAAGATGTGTGACGAGAAGACCCAACTACGCGCGGATGAATTTCTGCGCAACCGCGGCGAAATCAGCCGGCGCGAATTCGGCAAGGTTTCGGCTGCCGTGGGATTGGGCATGATGCTGCCGGCAGTGGCCAATGCCCAGGAACTCGGCGCCCAGGAACTTAATGAAAGAGACGTGGAAATCACGACACCGGACGGCGTCGCCGATTGCTATTTCACCTACCCCGCCTCGGGCAGTCACGCGGCGGTGCTGGTCTGGCCCGACATTCTCGGACTGCGCCCGGCGTTTCGGGAAATGGGCCGGCGGCTGGCGATGTCAGGCTATTCCGTGTTGACCGTCAACCCGTTCTATCGCAGCGCCCGCTCGCCTGTAGTCGAGGTAGGCGCGAGCTTCGGCCAGCCGGAAACGCGCGAGATCGTCTTGCCGATGGCCAGGCAGCTCAACGCCGACACGCATTTCACCGACGCCCGGGCGTTTGTGTCCTGGATTGACGAGCAGCCCGAGGTCGACACCAGCCGCGGCATCGGCACCACCGGTTATTGCATGGGCGGGCCCATGGTCATGCGCACGGTAGCCGCTGTTCCCGACCGGCTCGGCGCGGGTGCGACTTTCCACGGCGGCGGCCTGGCGACCGATGCCGACGAAAGCCCGCATTTGCTGATTCCGGATACCCGGGCGCATATGCTCCACGCCGTCTCCGAGGACGACGACGCGGACGAACCGGAAGTCAAGAACACGCTGGCGGCGGCATACGAAGCGGCAGGCATTCCGGCCGAGATCGAAGTCTACGAAGGCACCTTGCACGGCTTTTGCTCGATCGACTCGCAGGTCTATCACGAAGCCCAGGCCGAACGCGCCTGGAGCCGGCTGCTCAACCTGTTCGAGAACGCGCTCGCCTGAAGCGCCAGCCGTACATCATGCGCCCGTAGAAGTTGAACCACTTCCTGGCTTCCTCGTCGTTGAAGGGATAGTCCGCGCCGAGTTGCCGCGCCGTAACCAGTCCGGTGACGAAACAGGTCTCCTGGCTGTTGATGAGCGTATGGGCGCCGCAATGCCAGCTTCGCCGCCTGCCCTGGATGAAGCGGAACAGGTGTACGAGCAGCGCGACGTGCCGCACGTCATGGACGACGTGCTGGAACCACCAGCGCTTGACGATCTTGCTTTCGTCGATGCGGCTGTTCGCGTTGTAAGTCACCAGGCAGGGCTTGTCCGAATGCTTAGCCCAAGGCTGCTGGTTATGCATGATGTAGGTGATTTCGTAGTTGTCGGGCCGCGCGGCGTATTGCTCGATGTGGTTGCTGCGAGTCTCGATCGGCTCCGCCTCGTTTTCCGGCAGCATTGATGCGTCCGAGTGGACGACGGCGTGGTTGTGCAACTCGCTCTCGTAACGAATCGACGACAGTAGCCAGGTCTCGAAAAAGCCCGGCGCCTCAAGCGCCATCAGGGTTTGATTGGCGTTGCAGGCGAAAACCGCATCGTCGAAGATTTCGGTGTCGCCGTTCTCGTCCACGACGGCTACCTCCGTGTTGCGCCGGATCACCTTGCGCACCGGCCGGGCCAGGTAGATCTTGTCGCGGAATGATTCCGTCAGTTTTTCGTAGATATTGCGGGTTCCGCCGTCCCAGGTCTGCATCGGCGTCGCGTTGACGATGTCGAAGAATTCCAGGTAACGGGCGAACAGCGAGGCCGGCATGTCGAACACGTTTGTCGCCATCAGGAAGTTGACGAACATGGGCTTGAGCACCTTGTACCTGAAATCGCCGGAAAATCGGCCAAAATTCAGCACCGTGCCCATGCTGAGGTAATTGAAGGGATTGAGGGCGTTGAGAAATCTCGACCGGGTCCGGTTGAGCGCGCCGAACCATTTCAGGCGTTTCAGCAGTTTCTGGAATCTGTCGATTTCCTCCCGCAATTGCCGGCCGATTTCGGTATCGAGGTCGTGGGCATAGATTTCGCCGCGGTATTTCACGCTATAGCTGAATTTCGTATCGATCAGGTCGACGCCGAGTTGCCGCATCACCAGCAGGATATGGTGATACACCGTGGGAATGCAGGCGGTGACGGAAATGTCGAAGGGGATCGACGAACCGTCGTCCTGGGGCATGTCGGCGGTAACGGCGTTGCCGCCGACCTGGGGCTGGGCTTCGTATAACCGGAAATCGAACCGGTCGGGGTTTTGCTGCAGGGCCCAGGCGACCCCGAGCCCGGACACACCTCCTCCGATGATTGCTATTCTTCTTGGCATCGTCGCTACCCTGCAAGTCACGTGGCAGGCACTTTAACAGTTAAAACGGACAACTTGAACGAGCCGAAATGCGTTAGTATGTATCGGAATAGCGCAAGAAGCGTGTGCAAGCAGGTAATGGATGTTGCTTGACTTGACCAAGAACAATACGGATGCGCTGGAAAAGGATCTGCAATACCAGGCAGCCGTTCTGCCTGACGTATCCCGGACTTTCGCGCTGACGATCCCGACCCTGCCGAGCCGCCTGGCGTTGGTGGTGACCAATGCCTACCTGCTGTGTCGCATCGCCGATACGATCGAGGACGACCCGCGCCTGGACTTCAGTCAGAAAGAGGCGAATCTCGGACGCTTCCTGGCCACGGTCAAGGAGCAGGAGGATGCGAGCGCCTTTTCGGCTTCGGTGACGCAGTTGCTTTCCCCCGCCATTCCGCCGGCCGAAATGGAACTGATGCGCAACGTGGACAGGGTAGTCGGCGTTACTCATTCGTTTTCCGAAGCCGAGCGCCGGATTCTTGAGCGCTGCGTATCCGTCATGTGTTTCGACATGCCGAAGTTTCAGCGCAACAGCAGTCTGGCGGGATTGCGCGACCTGCCGGAGCTCGACGCATATTGCTATGCGGTCGCCGGAGTCGCGGGCGAAATGCTCGTCGATCTGTTTTGCATCCAGTGTCCGGAACTCGAGGAAAGTCGTCCGGAGTTGCGGTCGCTGGCCGTTTCCTTCGGCCAGGGACTGCAAATGACCAACATATTGAAGGACATCTGGGCCGATCATGAACGGGGCGCCTGCTGGTTGCCGCGTTCGGTGTTTGGCGACGGCGGGCTGTCGCTGGAGAACCTGAAAGAGAACCACCGGTCCGGAGAATTCCAGAACGGTTTGCAGACGCTGATCGGAATCGCCCACGGACATCTCGGGAACGCGATGGAATTCACTTGCCGAATTCCGGCCCGGGAAGCGGGCATACGCCGATTCTGTCTGTGGGCTCTCGGTCTGGCGGTGCTGACCTTGCGGAAGATTCAGCGGAATCCGCACTTTACCTCATCGGATCAGGTCAAGATTTCCCGGCGCTCCGTGCGGGCGACCGTGTTCGCCACCAAAATCATGCTACGAAGCAATCGAGGATTGCGCTGGCTCTTTCGCCAGGCTGCGAGAGGTTTGCCGATAAGGTCGGTCTAGCGAATATTCAGCCTGCCTGGCGCGCCGCCGCCGCTCGTAGAGTCCGATAGCGTGCAGGGGGAAATATTGCCGGTACAACTCGTAGTCGAGCAGCGCGGTGCGAAAGAAGACGCCGGCCATATCCTGCTTCGGCCAGCCTCCGTCTTTCTCCTGGGCGTCCAGCAGGAATTGCGCTCCGCGCGAAATCGCGGCCCAGTTGGACTCGCCTGCCTCCAGCAGGGCAATCAGGGCCCAGGCGGTCTGGATGATCTGGCCCTCTTCATGGGCGACATATGCGCCGGTGAGGCAGCCGCCGTGATGTTCGCCCCAGCCGCCGTCGCTCCGCTGCCGATCAAGCAGCCAGCGGCAGGCAAGACGCAAGGCCGGATCCTCCGGGCGCGCGCCTCCGGCAATGAGGCCCCTGATGCCGAACATCACGCCGTAGATGAATTGCACCCCCCAGACACCGCGCCAACTGCCGTCAACCGCCTGTGACCGCCGCAGCCAGGCATCGGCCCGGGACATGGCGTTCAGGGCCGTTTCGTTTACGACGCCCGGGTAGCGCCGCTTGCACGCCGCCAGCGCAGCGAGACAGGAAGCCGTGCATTCGACGTAGGAACTTTCGGTCATGGATTCGCCGAACATCTCCGCCGGGTTGAGCCACTTGAGACTTGTTCGTGTGCGCCGCGCCTCATAGCTGCCGAAACCGCCATCGCGGTTCTGGCCGCTCAACATGAACCGAACCGCATCGTCCAGCGCTGCCTCGTCCACAGGCCCGGAGTCCGCGGCGATGATCCCGAGCACGGCCTCCGCGGTGCAGTCCGTCACCGGCCAGCCATGCCATTTGCCGGCGAAACACCAGCCCCCTTTCGGGTCGTTGCGAAAGGCCTCGCGGTAGCCGTCGAAGCTTTCAGGAACTTGCTGGCCGCGCAAAAAGTCCGCGCCTTTTTTGAGTGCGTCTTGCGCACCGTCGATTCCGGGCGCGGCGGCCAGCGCCTGGAGCGCGAATCCGGTATCCCAGGATGTGCTGCGCGCGCCCGTGATCCGCGTTCCGTTTTCCTCGTCTTCCCAAATCCAGCCTTCGAGACTCTCGACGGCCTTGCGGAAGTCGCCGTCATCGGGGTCGCGCAGCCACAAGGCAAGAATGTTGAGAAAGCCGCTGACCGGGGAAATACTGGTATGGCTCGAGCATCGCAATTCCCAGCGGATGCGTTCGATCAACTCTTCCCGGCAGCGCGCGCGCAATCGTTTTCCGTGAATCCGCTCATAGATCCGGGTCAGCGCGAAGCCGGCCCGCAGCCATATGCCGGGACGGGCGAAAAGTTCGGCCGCGCGCAAGCGATTTCGGCCGGCCGCGAAATCGACATTGGCGAAACCTTCCGGATACAGTTCATCGCGCAAAGTCTCGATAATGGGGTCTGTCTGAACCTGAAACCGGGACGAATAAATCGTCGCCATCGCCATGTAAATCAGCCGCGTATGGCAATACCAGTTCGAAGGGTGTAACGGCAGCCGGCGCGGCAGCATCCAGAGTTCGGGCAGAATCGCGTTCACTCCGCGCCAGTCGTAGAGATTGAGCAGCGCGAGCCAGAACTTGCCCCAACTCGGTATGTTCAGGACCCCTTCGTTTTGCAGAAAATCGCGGGCCGGGCTGATGAGCGGGTCGTCACGCTCGACATCGAGCAGTCTTGCCGCGACGTAAACCAGCGCGGTGACGAACAGGTAGGGCTGCGAGTGCTCGTGCAGGCCCCATTGGCCTCCAGGGAGGCGGGTCCGCTCGAACTGGCGCAACAGGAGCCGGCGGCGCTGCGGCCCGATCGGTTGGCCTGTAATGTAATGCAGCAGCACATATTGCGCGGCGAGCATCGGACACCAGGTCATCTCGCCCTCCCATGCGCCGTCTGCCCGTTGCAGGTCCAGCAGGCGCCGCACGGCGCGCGACAGTCCCGGGCCCGCATCGACAGTCGTCGGCTTGCCGTTGCGTTCCGGCTCCCGGGCGCCGGCGTGTTCCTGCATGGAAACCACGAACGCCCGGGACAGCTTGTCCAGGGCGGTTTGTTCATCGCCGCCGCCAGGGCTGCGCGCCTTTCTCAATTCCCGGACGCCCGCCACGAGCCACCAGAGCCGGACTGCAAGCGCTCGAATCACTCCCCGTGCCCGGCGCCAGGTGAGAAGGCCCCGGCGCCGCATGAACTCGCCCGCGACCCCGGTCAAAACGGTCCCGCTGAAGGCAGTGCCGAGCCGCGTAACCGAAGCGTCCTTACAGGCAAGCAGGCGCATGGTCCGGGTCCTGACAAGCTTGCTGGCCCGCCAGTTCCGGTATACCGCCTGCCTCAACACGGCCGACTCCAGCCGATGATCGCGGAATACTTCATACAGTCCCATGGCGAGAAGTTGGGGAGCCCTGGTCGCCTTCAGGCGCCGGTTCGCGAAATCCCTGAAATTCCCCCCTTCGGCCAGGGCAAGCGCATCGCCGAAACCGAGAGTCATTCCCGCCGCGGTCATTGGATGGTAATGACCCGCCGCGTCGCCGATCAGCACCCGCCGCGAATTGCCATAGCTTATACGCGGTCTCAATTCGTTGGCGGCGGCCTGGAATTTTCCCTTCCGCAGGGCGGCCTCGAATCCGCACCTGAGATCTTCCGGCAGGCAGGCGGCGTAGGACTCCAGCAACACGCCGATCCGTTCCCGCGGCGTCCAATGATCCAATGGCATATCCGCGATGATGCGGACGCGGTCCTCGCCCAGCGGCACCGTGAGAATGGGACCCGGTCCGCCCAGAACGACATATCCGAATCCCTCGTGTTGCAGGTTCACGCCTTCGGCCATGACCCCGATCATGCGTGAGCAGGTCATGCGGTCCGTCGTCAATCCCAGTGATTGGCGCACGATCGAGGCGCGGCCGTCGGCGCCGACGATGCGCCGGGCCTGCAGCAGGCGTTCAGTGCCATTGAAGCCGAATACGATTCCCTCGTCTTCGATCGCTCGCGCCCGCGCGTGATGGTAGACGTCGATTCCGGACTCATTCTCGACCGCTTCGTGCAGACGGGAGACGAGGGCGGAATGTTCGAATACCAGGCCCGTGGCTTCGGCCGGATAGGGCAGCAGGATGGACTCCGAGCGGTCTTCCGGAAATACCACGAATCCCTTGCCCGGGAAAAATCCCGGCCGCCCGTCGAGATTGACTCCCACACTGCGCAGCATGCTCACAGCGGGCGGGTGCAGCCATTCTCCCGCCAGCCTTTGAACCGCCTTGGGATTGGCTTCGAGCAAGGCGACCCTGGCGCCCTTGCGCGCATGGGCAAGCGCGCAGAAGCTGCCAACCGGTCCCCCGCCGACAATGGCAACGTCGTAGTGAGGCAGCGCGGTGGCGCCTAGTGGAAAATGCTCGCCTGTGAACGGCGCTTGTAGCGAAGTCGGCATGGCAGCTTGGGCCCTGTCACCCAGCTTCCGTAATTCGGGGCCGGAACGGGATGGTCTGAATGAAAATCGAAACGGTCGAACAGCACGGTCCAGATGGCCTTGACTTGCAGGATGGCGAAGTTCTTGCCCATGCAGCGGTGTTTGCCGCCGCCGAAGCCGATCAGCGCATAGGGATGCTGCTTTTCCTCGCTGGCCGGCGGGGCGAAGCGATCCGGATTGAACTTTTGCGGGTCGGCGAACACATCCGGCAAGAGGTGCGAGAGCGCCGGAGCCACTACGGCCAGGGCGCCGGCGGGTACCGTGTAGTCGCCATAGGTCAAGGACTTCAGCGCCTTGCGGATCAGAATGATCAGCGGCGGGTGCAGCCGCTCGCACTCGCGAACGGCATTTTCCAGCACTTCCTGCTGTTTAAGTCCTTCGTAGCTCAAGGCGCCTTCCTTGCCATGGATCTCGCGCATTTCGTCGCGAACCCGGCCGAGATAGGGAATCTCCCGGTGCAATTCGAGGCCGGTCCAGGTCGCGAGCACCGCGCTGGTATGCTGGCCCGCGAACAGGGACGTCAGCAGCAGTCCCGTGACCTCATCGTCGCTCAAGGACCGTCCGTCCTTGTAGCGTGCTTCCATCAGCGTCTGCATGAAGTCCTCGGACCGGGCGCCCGTACGCCGCCTTTCGCGCATTATTCCGCTGAATATTTCAGTGATCTTGCGCCGCGCCCGGTCGCGCATGCGATGTGCCCGGGTCGGCAGCCTCGGAAAAAAGAAACCGAGCGTATTGATGCCGTTCTGCAGATCGTGGTACGCCTCGGCGAATCCCGAGTCCACCTCGCCGCGGATTTCCTCGCCGAGAAAGCAACGGCTCGCGATATTTACCGTCAATTCGTTCATCGCGTACGGCAGGTCGAGTTCTCCCTCCTGCCCAAGCGTTCCGGCGAAGCTCTCCGCTTCCTCGAACATGATACGGACATAACGCCGCATCGCCGATTCCCGCAGCGCGGGAAACAGGAAGCCGAGCTGTTCGGTCATGAGTTCGGAAGAGACGTCGTAAGCCACGCCGCGGCCGAAGATCGGCACGGTGAACTGGTAAACCGACTTGGCGTCGAGAGTCTCTTCCGGCGCCTTGAAGTACGCATGGTGAGCATCGGGGCCGGCAAACACGACGAACTTGCGCGGACCGATGCGGAACTGGAACACCTCGCCGTTTTCGACCTGGCCGCGGCGCAACATGGCGACAGGGTCGCGCTGGAACTCCCGCATATGGCCGAGCACGGGCCAGCCCCCGCTCATTTCGGGAACGTCAGTAAACATAAGGCACCATCACGAACCGCGCCCGCTGCGTGTAGCGCTCCCAGAGTTCTCCATACTTGGCGCGGCAGCGGCGCTCGTCGCGGCGCGACCTTTGCACCAGCAGTGCCGTCAGCCAGGCCGGCAACAGGAACGGCGCCCAGGATACGAAGCCGGTGGTCAGGGCAAAGGAAAGGTAGATGCAGATCTCGCCGGTGTAATTGAGATGCCGTCCGATGCCCCAGAAACCCGAAACGAGCAGGCGGCCGTCGAGTGTCTCGGCAGGCTTGCCCCAGATCCTGGTATCGGGATCCTGCCTGAAGCGATGCTTTTGCTCGTTGGATCCCCGGAAAACCCAGAATCCGAAGACGAACAGCAGCACGATTCCCACGGCGGCGATGGGCGGCAATGCCGGTCCGGATGCGTCGACCAGCCACCAGCCGGCAAGGCAATAAAAGAAGGGCACGAGCACGTAATCGCCCCAGACGAGCATCCAGCCGAAGCGCTCGCTGACTATGTCCCAAGTGTGGATCATGCCCTGCTCGAACTGGAAATAGTTGAACACGTACAAGAAGGTGAAAACCTGGTAGAGCGTCATTCCCAGCGTCAACTCGCCATACGTTTCGTATTGCACGACCGCGAATGAGACGTTCAACAGCGCGAGGCCGATGAGCGAAGGTCGATAGCTGAACATCTTCAGATCGACCCCCATGCACGTGGGATTGAGTTCCCGGCCCATGAAGAAACCGCGCCGGAATCCCTCCTCGGCGTTCGGCTTCCCCGCGCCGCGCCGGTACAGCCAGCCGGAAAACGCGAAAGCGAAGACATTGGCCATCACGAACAGCGCCGCGAAGTGGGAATACAGCGACGACAGCGAGAACCAGCCCAGGTATTGAGCCAGCGCCGCCACGGCCGCGACCAGCAGAAAGAGAGCGAACCCGTTCAACTTGAACGTCCTGCCTGTCCCGTCGGCATCGGTAAGCACGAGTACTCTTCCCGGCACGAACAGGGAACCGGCAAACAGGACGCCGATAAACACCAGCAGCATGACCGTCACTTCGAGCAGGGCGCTGCCTGAAAGCGTCATCGGCGCAAGCGCGGTTTCAGGCGGCGGCATGGCCGGTCTCCGCTTCCCGGGCCAGATGTTCCTTCCACTTGCGTACTGTCACTCGCTGGAAAGCGCTGACTACCGGATTGACCTCGATGGCGGGGGCGTCCCAATGCTGCTCGTAACCGAGTTGTTCCGCTTCTACGGCGACCCGGTCCTGATCGAGCAGGGGGCCGATCAGCCACCGGTTCGACAACTGCATCACCGCGGTCATGGCGAAACGCGGAATGCGTATCGGCAGCAAGGGAATTTTCAGCGACTTGAAATAGAACAGGAAAAACGTCCTGGAAGTGCGCTCGTCGATGGGCAGCACAAATAACCAGTGCTTGATTTCGTCGTCTGTGTTCGACCACTGGTACGGATACTGGTAGCAAAGCTTGATGAAATTGGTGTTGAGCCGGTCGTGATCGACGAACAATCCCGAGATGCGCCCACGCCCGACCCGCGTGTTGTAAGAGAGATGAACATCGTCGCCGATGGTTTCGAAGTGAGACAGAGCCGCTTCGTCGAACGGACGGTATTTGCGATGCAGGTAGGCGTGGGAGAAATCGCTTACGTTGTCGATCACCATCGAATGATGGGCCGAACAGGTGAAACTGATCGGCACGCAGGCCCAGCGGCCCGGCCCCTGGATCTCCGGAATTTCCGGAATCCGGCGCTGCTGCGCGAGTTCAGGGTTGCCGGGAAACAGCCAGACCAGGCCGTAGCGGATTTGCACCGGATAACTCCTGATCGAGATATCGGGTATTTTCTCCCGGCCGAACAGGTCGGGCATGCCGGCCACGCGGCCTTTTTCGTCATACTCCCAGCCATGATAGGCGCAGACCAGGCGGCAGCCTTTCACCTGACCGAGCGACAGTTTCAACTGGCGATGGGCGCAACGATTCTCGACTGCGTAAAATTCACCGTCGGCCGTCCGGAACAATGCAATCGACCGCTTCCAGAACACCACTTCGACAACCGATCCCGGTTTGACATTGCGGACTTCTTCCACGGCGTACCAGTAGTTGGGGTCCATGCCCGCCGCCCGCGCTTTCTGGCGAAGACTGCCTGCCTCGGCGAAATCGGGAGGGGCGTTTATTGCCATGTTCATGACGAACTTTCTCCTGTGGTTATCTGCATATCCCGGTCCCGGGCCGGAACTTCGTCCCGATTTGCAGCCGGCGCACGCGGAAGTTTCGCGTCCGGATTGCTTATCGCCTTGCGCTCGTAATAGTGGAAAGCGTATGCCTCTTGCACGGCGTCGCGAATGCTCGTCGGCCGATAGCCGAGTTCGTTTTTCGCCTTGGCAAGATTGGCGTGCCGGCGTTTTTTCAGCAGGCGGATGGCGCCGGGCGTGAATCTTTGCGGAAACTCCGGGTGAAAGCGGCTCAGATAGAAACTCGCGACTTCCGAAAATACGTACATCAGGTTGGCGGGAACTCGCCTGCTCGGACGGGGAAGTCCAGAGACCTCCTCGTACAGGTCGATGATGTCGGAAATGGTCTTGTATTCGGTACTGAATATGTATTTTTCGCCCGAGCGGCCTTTTTCCATGCAGAGCAGGTGGCCTTCGACGATATCGCGCGCCGCGACGAATTCGAAGCCGCCGTCGATATAGGCGCGCAACTTGCCGTCGGTGAAATCGCACATGGTTCTGCCGAGGCGCGACGGGAGAAAGTCGGCGCCGCCCACGACGGCGCAGCAGGTCGCGATGACGACGTCCTGCCCCATGGCGGCCGCGCGCAGGCATTCGTGCTCGACGAGAATCTTGCTGCGCTCGTAGGGCATGGTGCGTTCCATGGGATAGAACTGCATCGTCTCGTCGCTCGGCGCCGACGGATCGTCGAGATCGTAGCCCACCGCGCTGAAGGAACCCGTCACTACGACCCGACCGGCTTCGGCTTCGCGCGCGGCTTGCAGCACGTTGCGGGTGCCGACCACGTTACATTCGTAGATTTCCCGGCGATGGGCGTTGTTGCCGTCGATCGTCGAAACCTTGGCCGCGACGTGATAGACCCCCTGGCAGCCTTCGAGCGCGCGCCGGGTAGCGTCGAGATATCTGATATCCGCCCACACGCGTTCGACGTCGAGGCCTTCCAGCGCCTGGTTGTTGTCCTCCTGGCGCAGCAGGACCCTTACGCGGACGCCTTCTTCGAGCAGCCGCCGCACGAGATTTGCGCCCACGTGCCCGGCGGAGCCGGTAACGAGTACCGGCGCCGCCTGCGAGTCGGCAGTAGGGGGAGAAGTTGCGTTCACCTGGATACCTGGTATTTGTTAATCCGCTTGTTCTTCCGCAGCGGTAAAGCCGGAGTTCACTATATTTGTGCCGCCCTAGTCAACATTCACCTTGCTCGTCCAGCTTCTCCCGGTAACTCGGCTGGCGATTGCCTGAAGCCGGACCGGGCCGCT
>VYCF01000017.1 GCA_009844085.1 Gammaproteobacteria bacterium
GGTTGTCGCAACCCATTGATTCTATTGGAATACGATTTTCAGCGGGAATCGCTGCGAAGCCACTACAATCTAGACTTCGGGCTGGGAATCGGCGAGGAAGCGCTTGATCAGGCGGGCGTCGTGGTCCACGCAGCCGGCGCTGTTGTCGTAGATGTATTCGGCGCTGGCCGCGGCGATGGCGTCGCCCTTGCGTACGGTCTGCCTGAAAGTCTCGATTTCCATCGGCGGCACACCGCGGTTCTGGTAGATGCCGATCAGCAGGCGCAACTCCTTTTCGCTGAGATGGTCGGCCAGGATGCGGGCGATGCCCTCGGCGAAATTTTCCCAGGCGTAGGTCCGGCTGTAGCATTCGGCGATGGCGTCGCGAACGTGCCGGGGCAGGGAACGGTCGGCCGAACTGGCGACGATGAGGGAATAGGTGCGGATGATTTCCCTGGTCTGTTCCCGCGTAGTCGAATCGAACAACTCGCCGGTTCCCGTCACGCGCAACAGCCGGTTGGCTTCCTCGATCGACTCTTCCTCCCCTGCGGCGCAAAGGCCGGCGAGACTGAAGACGCAGATCAGGGCCGCCCTGACCGGGAGCAATCTCGGCATGATCGGTTTCCAGGACATCGGCAAGGCAGTCGGTCCTCTCTGACGGCAATTCGGAAAGTGGTCGGAATGGCAGGATTTGAACCTGCGACCCCTGCCTCCCGAAGGCAGTGCTCTACCAGGCTGAGCTACACTCCGACGTCCGCATTCCCGGCGGGAAAATCGCGAAAACGAATTATAGGCATATTTGTCCGGGTCGTTCGAATTGATGAATTTTGAAAATATTTTCCATTAAATTGCCACACATTGAATTTCCCGCCAATATGAGGGGATTCCGGCGCCGGCGATATCGCCGGATGCCGAAAATCAGATTGCCGGCAATACGGTAAAATCAATCCGTCAATGATTCAGACGCGTATCGTTCGCGTCGGAGTCCGGAACATCAGGTGCCCAATTGAGTAAAAGTCTGCCGCGAGCCCTTTATCGGGCGGAGCAGGTTCGCGAACTGGACCGGCTCGCCATCGAAGCGCTGGGTATCGAAGAATTCGAACTCATGCGGCGGGCCGGCGCCGCGGCCTTTTCCCGGTTGCAGGAACGCTGGCCGCGCGCCGGACGCCTCCTCGTCCTCGCGGGCGCAGGCAACAACGGCGGCGACGGCTATGTCATCGCGGCGCTTGCGGCCAAAATCGGCCTGCGAGTCCAGATCGTGTACCTGTCGAATCCCGAAAACCTCGACGGCGCCGCCGCCCGGGCCTGGCGCATGGCGGCCGAGAACGGCGCTCCCATGTGCTCGTTCCAGGAATTCAGATCCCGGCAATGGCAGGACTTCGAACTGGTGGCCGACGCCTTGTTCGGCACGGGCCTGAATCGCGCGGCCGAAGGCGAATGGCTCGAAGCGATCGAGTGGATCAACGCCAGCGGTCTGCCGGTGCTGGCCGTGGACATTCCCAGCGGACTGCATGCCGATACCGGCACGCCGATGGGCGCCGCGGTGCGCGCCCGATTGACGGTGACTTTCATCGGCATGAAGCGGGGACTGCTCACCCATCGGGGTCCGGATTGCACGGGCGAGCTGATTTTCGAGGATCTCGACGCCCAAGCGAAGATTCAAGGCGCCGGCGCATCCACCGCGGCCGAAGTCAAACGCATCGACATACATTCCAGCACCGGTTTTCTTCCGCCGCGCGAGCCCTCTTCCCACAAGGGCAGCAACGGCCATGTCCTGCTGCTCGGCGGCGATCATGGCATGGGAGGGGCCATTATCCTGGCGGCCGAGGCGGCCCTGCGCAGCGGGGCGGGACTTGTCAGCGTAGTGACCCGGTCCGGACATCGTCCCGCCTTGCTTGCCAGGCGGCCGGAGATCATGGTCACCGGCACCGAAGACGGCCGGGTGGACTTGCCGGCGCTGTTCGACCGGGCTAGCAATATCGTCATCGGGCCGGGTCTCGGACTTGGCGAGTGGTCGCGGAATCTGCTGCAGGCCGCGCTCGCCGGCCATTCGACCCGCGGCCTGCCGCTGGTGGCGGACGCCGACGCCTTGCGGCTGCTGGCGCAAAAAGCCGTGCCGGAAATCGATTTCCCGCAGGAAGACTGGGTTCTTACCCCGCATCCGGGAGAAGCCGCGGCATTGCTTGGCATCGACGTGGCGGAAGTGCAGCGGGACCGCTTCGCGGCGGCCGGCGAATTGCATCGCCGCTATGGCGGCCATTGTCTGCTCAAGGGAGCGGGCAGTCTCATTTGCATCCCCGGCAGTCCACCGCGAATCAAGCTTTGCTCCGAAGGAAATCCCGGCATGGCGAGCGCGGGCATGGGAGATGTGCTCAGCGGCATCATCGCGGGTCTGCACGCCCAGGGCCTTTCCCTTGAAGACAGCCTCTGCTGCGCCGCCTGCATTCATGGGGAGGCTGCGGACCTGGCGGCGCGGGAAGCCGGGCAGCGCGGTCTGATCGCCACCGATCTCATGCCTTTCATCAGACGGCTGGTCAATCCCTCAAGGTCTCACCCAGGGTTTCATTAAGAGAAGAAGCGAGGATGCGGGATTTCAACGGACAACTGGAAAACGAAGCCGCGACCTTGCACATCGGAAGGCTGCTCGCGGCCGCTACCCTGGAAGGATTGCAAGCCCCGGACGGAAGCGCGACCGTGATTCACCTGCATGGCGAACTCGGCGCGGGCAAGACCACCCTGGCGCGCGGAATCCTGCGCGGCTATGGCTATGAAGGTCCGGTCAAGAGCCCTACCTATACCCTGGTGGAGCCGTATGAACTCGATCGCCGGCGCATATATCATTTCGATTTGTATCGCCTCGCCGACCCCGGCGAAGTGGAGTTTCTCGGCACGGAAGACTATTTCGCGGGCGGAAACCTGTGCATCGTCGAATGGGCGCGGCGCGGCGGCGAACGAATTCCCTCGGCCGATCTCGAAATAGAGCTGTGGGGAGAAGGCGCGGGCCGCTCGATCGCCTGTACCGCGCACACCGGCGCAGGAATCGAAATGGTCACTGAAATAGTCAAGAAATTGCGGGCAGGGGTCGATGTTTAGAGAAGCCCTGATACTCAGAATGCCGCCATGAGACTGTACGGCCAACGGCTGAATGCCTGGTTCGCGGCCGCGGGTTGCGCGCTCGGACTCTGTCTTGCGCCCGGCGGCCCCGCGGCAGGCGCCGAAGTCGAAGGCGTCAGAATCTGGCGCGCGCCGGAGCGGACCCGCCTGGTATTCGATCTCGACGGCGAAGTCAGCTACCAGTTGATCCGGCTCGACGGGGCCGGGCAATTGCTCATCGATCTCGAAAATTCCACTGTCGCCCCGGCCTTCGACGATCTCGACAACCTGGCCGCCGCGGACGGACCCGTAACCGGACTGCGCCTGGAAGAGGCGCCCGAGGGAATCCTGCGTTTCGTCGTCGAACTCGACGCGCCGGTCGAACCCCGCGGATTCATTTTGCCGCCCATCCAGCAATACGGCGACCGGTTCGTGCTCGATCTGTACGACATCGTGCGGGAGCCTGCGCGGCCGATTTCCATTCCCGTGCCGGCGCCGGACGAGTCCGGGACTCCGGTCGCCGGGGAATCCGACCCGCCGCCCTTGCGCGACATCGTCGTGGCGATATCGGCCGGACATGGCGGCGAAGACCCCGGCGCCGTGGTCGGTTCCAACTTCGAGAAGAACATCACGCTCCCGATTTCCCGCTATCTGGACGAAATCCTGCGGCGGGAGCCCGGTTATCGGTCGATCATGATTCGCGACGGCGACTACTACGTCCCCCTGAGGCGCAGAACCGAGATTGCCCGGGAGCATCGGGCCGACTTGCTCGTGGCCATCCACGCCGACGCCTACCGTTCGAGCAGCGCCAGCGGAATGACGATTTACGCGCTGTCCGGCGAGCGCGCCGACCGGGAAAACGCCGCCAGGGTCGCGCGCAAGGAAAACACGTCCGATCTCATCGCCGGCGTACATAGCGACCTGCGCCTCGGCGACTTCGACGACGACGTGGCCATGACGCTGGTCTCGGTTCACATGGGCTGGAGCCTCGAACAAAGCCAGTTGGCCGGGTCGCATATTCTCGCGGCTTCTGACGAGGTCACGCGGCTGCGCAGGGACAAGGTGCAACAGGCCTCGCTGCAAGTGCTGAATTCGCCGGATATCCCCTCGATTCTGGTGGAAACCGGCTACATGACCAATCCGGCGGAACTGGAACGCCTGAACTCGCCCGCATTCCAGCGGCGACTCGCGGAATCCCTGGCATTCGGCATCATGAGATATTTCGACGAGCGCGCTCCCGACGGAACGCTTGTCGCCTGGCGACAGTCAAACGGTGCTCTTTCAGCCGCGGCGCCACCGGCCGCCGAGACTCCGGCCGACGAAGTCGACGACATGGCGAGCGCGCTGGTCGACGCGTTGATCGGCGCTGAGCCCACGGATGGCGGCGAGCAGGCCGAGTCCGCCGTTACCTACGTCGTTCGGGGCGGTGATACACTGTCCGAAATCGCGAACCGCTATTCGGTAAGCCTGTCGCGCCTGCGCGAACTGAACGGTCTGTCGAACGACCGAATCGCCGTGGGCAGTGAGTTGAAAATCCCCCGCTGAGGAAATGAACCGCATCAATCGACTGAGTCCGCGCCTGGCCAACCAGATCGCAGCAGGCGAAGTGGTCGAGCGCCCGGCTTCGGTGCTCAAGGAACTGCTCGAAAACAGCCTCGACGCCGGCGCGCGGCGCGTGGACGTCGAAGTGGAGCAGGGCGGCAAGAAGCTGTTGCGGGTGCGCGACGACGGCGGCGGCATTCACAAGGACGATCTCGCGCTTGCCCTGAGCCGCCACGCCACGAGCAAGATTTCCCGGCCGGAGGATCTGGCGGCGATCGACAGCCTCGGATTCCGCGGCGAGGCGCTGGCCAGCATCGGTTCGGTCTCGCGGCTGGAGTTGTCCTCCCGGGCGGCGGAGACCGACAGCGAAACCGGCTGGACGGTGCGGGCCGAAGGCCAGCAGATGGAGACTTCGCTCGAGCCTTGCCAGCATGGCGTCGGCGCCACCGTCGAAGTGCGCGACCTGTTCTTCAACACACCGGCGCGCAAGAAATTCCTCAAGACCGAAAGAACCGAATTCGGCCGCATCGACGAGGTGCTCAAACGTCTCGCGCTGAGCCGGTTCGATGTGCAATTCAATCTGCGCCACAACCAGCGCACGGTCCACGAGTTGCGGCCGGCGCTGAGCGAGTTGGATCAGCGCCGCCGGATCGGCCTCGTCTGCGGCCCCGCCTTTCTGGAAAACTCGGTCGAGGTGGACCAGCGCGCCGCCGGACTGCGCCTGTGGGGCTGGATCAGCCTGCCCGCCTTCTCGCGCAGCCAGGCGGACCTGCAATATTTCTATGTAAACGGGCGCATCGTGCGCGACAAGATCGTCAGCCACGCGATCAGGCAGGCCTACCAGGACGTGCTCTATCAAGGCCGCCATCCCGCTTACGTGCTTTTTCTCGAACTCGACCCGGCCGCGGTGGACGTCAACGTGCATCCGACCAAGCACGAAGTGCGTTTCCGCGACAGCCGCCTGGTGCACGATTTCCTGTTCCGCTCGCTGCATCGTGAACTGGCGGATATCAAGCCGGAAGTCCCGGGTTCAAATCAGCTTTCGGATCAGGTTCCGCCGGAGACATCCCGGGAAGCATCCGAACGCGGCGATTCCGAACCATGGGCTCAAACCGCAGCCCAGGCCGCCTTGCCTTTACGCGACGCCGCTCCGATTCGCGAAGCGGGCGGCGAGTACCGCTTCCCCACGCAGGCGTCGCCGGCAAGTCCCGCCGTTACGCCGGAGCAATACGCGAAGCTGTTCGGCGGCGGCGAGGAGGCTCCGCCCCTGGGCTATGCCCTGGCGCAATTGCACGGAGTCTACATCCTCGCCCAGAACAGGGACGGCCTGATCATCGTGGACATGCACGCGGCGCACGAGCGCATCACCTACGAGCGGATGAAGCAGGCGCTGGAGGAGGAAAGCCTCAGGCGGCAGAACCTGCTGGTGCCCCTGTCGCTGGCCGTCAGCGAAGCAGAAGCGGACTGCGCGGAAGCCCATCGCGAAAGCCTGCTCGCGCTCGGCCTGGAACTCGAGCGCGTCGCCGCGGAATCCGTGGTCGTACGCCAGGTTCCGGCCTTGCTGAAAGACGGCGACATCGAGCAACTCGTGCGCGATGTGCTGTCGGACCTGCTCGAATTCGGCAGCAGCGACAGGCTGGAAAATCGCCGCAACGAGTTGTTGTCGACCATGGCCTGCCATGGCTCGGTGCGCGCAAACCGCCGCCTCGGCATCGACGAGATGAACGCCCTGCTGCGGGACATGGAGGCGACCGAACGCAGCGGCCAATGCAACCATGGCCGGCCCACCTGGGTGTGGCAATCCATGGACGAACTCGACAAGCTGTTCCTGCGCGGCCGCTAGCTTGGCTTCATCCCGGCGCCAGTTCGAGGAAACCGGGGCGGACGTGATCTGCCTGACCGGTCCCACGGCGGCGGGCAAGACCGCGCTGGCGGTGGAACTGGCCCAACGCCGCCCGCTGGAAATCGTCAGCGTCGATTCGGCCCAGATCTACCGGGACATGGATATCGGCACCGGCAAACCGGATACGCGCACCCGTTCGCTGGCGCCCCATCGGCTGATCGACATCCGCGATCCGTCCGAGTCGTATTCGGCGGCGAATTTTCGCGACGACGCGCTCGTCGAGATGCGCGACATTCACGCCCGGGGCAAGACCCCTCTGTTGGTCGGCGGAACCATGCTGTATTTCCAGGTATTGCGAAGAGGGCTCGCGGCGATGCCCGCGGCGAATCCCGAAGTGCGGCGGGAAATCGAGGAGCAGGCGGCGCGGGAAGGCTGGGAAGCGATCCATCGCCGGCTCGCCGAAGTCGATCCGGAAGCGGCGGCGCGGATTCATCCCAATGATCCCCAGCGTCTGCAAAGAGCCCTGGAGATTTTTCTGGTCACCGGGGAAAAGATCAGCAGTTTTCATCGGGAAAGAAAAAACCGGCCGAACCGGTCTACATCTTTCAAGCTGCATTTTCTGGCAATCCACCCGAGCGAACGAAGCGAAATACACAAGTGTATAGATGCTCGATTCAAACGAATGCTGGCTGACGGACTGGTTGCGGAAGTGGAGCGGCTGTATCGGCGGGAAGACCTCCATCCCGGTCTGCCGTCCATGAAATCGGTGGGATATCGCCAGATATGGCAATATCTCGATGGACGGATGGCTTATCCGGAAATGGTGGAAAAAAGCGTTGCGGCTACCAGGCAACTCGCGAAGAGGCAATTGACCTGGCTGCGGGGCTGGCCCGAGGTGCGCAACTTTACCGGGAATTCGGAACGGAATCCGGATAATGTATTGAAATTTGTAGATTCGCTCGCAATCTGGTAATCAGGAAGCAGGAAATTCCCTGAGAGTAGACGTACTGCGAGGAACGCAGAGAGCATGGGAGAACAAGAATGTCCAAGGGACATAGCTTACAGGACCCGTTCCTGAACGCATTGCGCAAGAATCGCGTACCGGTTTCGATTTATCTGGTAAGCGGCATCAAGTTGCAGGGACAGATCGAGTCATTCGATCAGTTCGTGATATTGCTCAAGAATGCCGTCAGCCAAATGGTCTACAAGCACGCAATATCTACCGTGGTGCCGGGTCGGATGGTAAAGATTCAGGTAAATCACCCTGCCGAAGATCAGGATGACGAAGCTGATTATCAGGGCTAGGATTCGGGCGTGAGGCATTTCCTTGTTTTTTGAGCGGCCTGACTCCGGCGAAACCTGTGTGCTGGTGCACATCGACTTTGCCACAGGACTTGATCAGGAAAACTTGACCGAATTCGGGGAACTGGCGATTTCCGCGGGAGCCGATCCCGTGGCGATCGTCACGGGCTCACGCGGCCGGCCGGAATCCGCGACTTTTCTGGGCGCCGGCAAGCTGGCGGAACTGGCGGAAATCCGGCAGTCCCACGATGCCGGACTGGTGCTGTTCAATCATTCGCTGACGCCGAGCCAGGAGCGCAATCTCGAACGGCGGCTGGGCTGCAGGGTGCTTGACCGGAATGGACTGATCCTGGACATATTCGCCCAGCGGGCCCGTTCGCACGAAGGCAAGTTGCAGGTCGAACTCGCCCAGTTGCGGCATTTGAGCACGCGTCTGAAACGCGGCTGGTCCCATCTGGACCGGCAGAAAGGCGGTATCGGCCTGCGCGGCGCCGGCGAAAAGCAACTCGAACTCGACCAGCGCATGATCGGGCAGCGCATCAAGTCCATTCGCAAGAGCCTCGCGCGGGTCCACAGCCGGCGCGAACTCGGCCGCGGCGCGCGCCGGCGGGCGAACCTGGCGACGATTTCCCTCGTCGGATACACGAACGCTGGCAAGACTTCGCTGTTCAACCTGCTTACGGGCGCGGAGGATTACGCCGCGGATCAATTGTTCGCGACGCTGGACCCGCGCCTGCGGCGCGTCAAACTGCCGGCCTACGGCGCCGCGATCCTGGCGGACACCGTGGGTTTCATAAGCCATTTGCCTCACCAACTGGTGGAAGCCTTCAAGGCGACCCTGGAAGAAACCGTGGCGGCGCAACTGCTGGTGCACGTCGTCGACGCGGCCGGAGCCAGAGTCGAGGAACATGTCGAACAGGTTCATGCCGTACTTGCGGAAATCGGGGCGGCGGACATTCCGCGCTTGCAGGTCCGCAACAAGATCGATCTTCGCCCCGGGTTCAGGCCGCGTATCGACCGGGACCGCGAGGGCCGGCCGACCCGGGTATGGATGTCCGCGCGCACCGGCGCCGGCGAAGAGGAATTGCGGCGCGCGCTGGGCGAACTGCTCGGCGAGGACATGCGGCAACAGGCGCTGGTGCTGCCGCCGTCCCAGGCGGGACTGCGCTCGCGCTTGCTGGCGCGCGGCTGTATCGACTCGGAACGCGTGGACGAGCAGGGAAACTTTCATTTACTGGCGCGACTGGCTCCCGACGAGGCGCGGCGTATCGCCTCGCTCGAAGGCTGCAGCTTCGAGCAATCCGATTATCGGACGCCGGGCACTGTGTCTGGACGCCAAAATTCGGTAAAATTCCGCTTTTAAGCATTCGTGTTGACGAAAGTCTGACGACGGAGAACCCGATGGCCTGGAATGAACCCGGCAACAATGGCAACGATCCCGATCCCTGGGGTGGCGGCGGTCGCCGCGGCGGCGGCAATCAGGGCCCGCCCGATATCGATGAGGTAATCAGAAATCTGCTGGGCCGATTCGGCATTCTCGGCGGCGGCTCGAAGGGCGGCTCCGGCGGCGGCAAGAAAGCGTCCGGCAAGGGCATGTCCGGCGGCCTGCTCGCGGGTTTCGTCGTCGTCGCCCTCGTGGTCTGGGGATTCCTGGGCTTTTATATCGTCGACGAGGCCGAACGCGCCGTGGTGCTGCGATTCGGCCGCGTGCTCGACAATACCGTGACCCCGGGGCTGCACTGGAATCCGCCGCTCGTAGACGAGGTCAACAAGGTCAACGTCTCGGAACTCAACTCCAAGGAGTATCAGAACCGGGCGATGTTGACCACCGATGAAAACATCATCGACATCGTGGTGACGGTGCAATACCGCATCGACGATCCGGTCAAATACGTCATTGCCGTGCAGGATCCCGAACGCAGTCTCGACAATGCCTCGGAATCCGCGATCCGGCATGTGGTCGGCGGCAATTTCATGGACCAGATCCTGACCGAGGGTCGTCCTCTCGTGGCGGCCGACGTGCATGACCGCTTGCAGAATTACATGGATCTGTACAACACCGGCATTTACATCAGCCAGGTCAACGTCGCCGCCGTCAATCCGCCGGAAGCCGTGCGACCGGCCTTCGAGGACGTGATCGAGGCGCGGGAGGATGAGCAGCGGGCCCAGAACCAGGCGCAACAATACGCCAACCGCGTCATTCCCGAGGCCCGCGGCGAAGCCCAGCGGCAGATCGAACAGGCCAACGCCTACAAGGAAGAAGTGATCGCCAGGGCGGAAGGCGACGCCTCGCGATTCGACCAGTTGCTGCTCGAGTACCAGAAGGCGCCCGAAGTGACGCGGCAACGCATGTATATCGATTCGATCCAGGACGTGATGACCGCGTCGAGCAAGATCATGATCGACGTCGAAGGCGGCAACAACATGCTCTACGTCCCGCTCGACAAGATTCTCGAACAGAACACGTCCGTCACGGGGGCGGCCAGGCCGCGCTCGGCTGCCGAATGGCGCGACTTCGCCGACGAGCTGGTGCCGTATCTGCCCAACATTTCCAGCGGCGCGATCGACGCGTCGCGCCTTTCCGACGCCAGAAGCGGGGTATCGCGACCATGAAGAATTATTACGTTTTGGGGCTGGCGGTACTGCTGCTGATTCTGGCCGCCAACAGCCTGTTCGTGGTGCGCGAAACCGAGCGCGCCGTAATGCTGCGGTTCGGCGAACTCGTCAATGCCGATATTTCGCCCGGATTGCACGTGAAGATTCCCTGGGTGAATCAGGTGCGCAAGTTTGACGCCCGCATCCAGATTGAAGATTCGGTGCCCGCGGATTTCTTTACGCTGGAACAGAAAGCCCTGGTAGTCGATTCCTACGCCAAGTGGCGGATCGTCGACGTGGGTCAGTTTTACGTTTCCACCCAGGGCGAAGTGTCCAGGGCCGGTACGCTGCTCGCGCAACGCGTCAACGACGGCTTGCGCGACCAGATCGGCGAGCGCACCTTGCAGGAGGTCGTCGCCGGCGAACGCGACCAGCTCATGCTCGATCTGACCGCGAACCTCAACATGGATTCCGCGGTCGATATCGGTATCGAAGTCATCGATGTGCGCGTCAAACGCATCGACTTGCCTGAAGACGTGCGCGATTCCGTATACGAACGCATGATTACCGAGCGGAACCGGGAAGCCCAGGAACTGCGCTCCCGCGGTGATGAACTCGCTATCGGCATCCGCGCCGACGCCGACCGGCAGGCAATCATTTTCGAAGCCGAGGCCTATCGCGACGCCGAGAACATTCGCGGCGAAGGCGACGCCCGCGCGACAGCGGTTTATGCCGACGCCTACAACAAGGATCCGGAATTCTACGCCTTCACCCGCAGCTTGAACGCCTATCGGGAAACCTTCAAGAACAAGGGTGACGTGTTGTTGCTCGACCCGGACAGCGAATACTTCAGGTATCTCAAGGACCTCGATAACGGCGAGCCGGAACAGTAACAAGCACGCTTTCCGCCCGGTTGCAGACCAGATCCAGCCGTTTCCGGCCGCTGACCGTGTGGCGGCCGGTTTACATTCGACGCGCCGGACGTTTCCATGTGGCATGATCTCGCGGTGGCATTCTGTTTGCTGCTGGTCATCGAGGGCTTGTTGCCCGCGATCAATCCGGGATTGTGGAAACGGATGGTGTTGACCTTGAGCGAAGCGCCCGAACGCCACATACGGCTGGCCGGTCTGGGTTTCCTGGTCACCGGCGCTTTCGTCCTGTATCTGATCAGCTAAAGAGAAAACGGCATGAGTTCCGCCAAAAGATGGCTGCTGCCCGACGGCGTCGAAGAGATTCTGCCGGAGGAAGCCCGCAAGCTGGAAAGCCTGCGGCGCGAGATACTCGATCTGTATCGCGCCTGGGGCTACGAACTGGTCATCACGCCGCTGATCGAGTTTCTCGATTCGCTGCTGGTGGGTTCCTCCCACGATCTCGATCTGCATACGTTCAAGCTCATCGACCAGTTGAGCGGGCAAACCATGGGCATTCGCGCGGATATCACGCCCCAGGCCGCCCGCATCGACGCCCACCGCCTCAACCGCGACGGCCCGGTTCGCCTGTGCTATGCGGACAACGTGCTGCATGCCTTGCCGCGCGGCATCCAGACTTCCCGCGCGCCGATCCGGATCGGCGCCGAGTTTTACGGGCACGCGGGCGTAAAATGCGACATCGAAGTGATCTGCCTCATGTGCGCCATGTTGCAACAGGCGGGCGTGGAGAACGTTCACCTCGTGCTCGGCCATGTCGGGATTTATCGTTCGCTGCTCGAAGAGGCGGGAATGGATCCCGAATCCGAGGAGACACTGTTTGAAGCGGTGCAACGCAAGGCCTATGGCGAAGTCGACCGGTTGCTTGCCGCGGGCGTCGGCGACGGCGCCTTGCGCGAGATGCTGGCCAGGCTTGTACGGCTGAGCGGTGGCGGGGAAGCGCTCAAGCAGGCGCAAGAGACTTTTGCCGGCGCGCCGGCCGCGGTAAAGGCCGAACTCGATGAACTGCTGGCGATCGACGAGGGAGTCAGAAAGCGCGTGCCTGCCGTGCCCCTGAGCTACGATCTGTGCGAGTTGCGCGGCTACCAGTATCACACCGGTATCGTATTCGCCGCCTATACGCCGGGTTACGGCCGCGCGGTCGCCAAGGGCGGGCGTTACGACAACATCGGCGAGGTATTCGGCCGGGCGCGGCCGGCTACCGGCTTCGACAGCGATCTGAAGACCCTGGCGCGCTTGACCGGAAGAGAGTTCCTCCGGCAGCCGGGCATTCTGGCGCCGGACAGCGATTGCGCCGAATTGCGGGCGAAAGTCGAACGCTTGCGCGCGTCGGGCGAAATCGTGATCTGCGACGTCAACGGGGGCCGCGACGCCGCGGCGGCGCGGGATCTCGGTTGCGACCGCCTTCTGCTGCGCCGGGGCGACGAATGGCTTGTCGAGAAAATCTGAGGGGCGGCAGTCAGGGAATGGTGCAATCGCTGGTAGTGCTCGGCGCCCAATGGGGCGACGAAGGCAAGGGCAAGGTCGTCGACCTGCTGACGGATCGGGCGGATGTCGTCGCCCGATTCCAGGGCGGCCACAACGCCGGCCACACCCTGGTCATCGAAGGCGAGAAGACCATTCTGCATCTGTTGCCGTCCGGCATTCTGCGCGCCGGCGTACATTGCATCATCGGCAATGGCGTAGTGCTGAGCATGGCCGCGCTGTTGCGCGAAATCCACGGACTGGAAGCGCGCGGCATCGAATTGCGCGACCGCCTCGGCATCAGCGGCGCCTGTCCGCTGATTCTGCCCTCGCACATCGCGCTCGATCAGGCGCGCGAATCGACCCGGCGCGGCGGCGAGAAAATCGGCACGACGGGTCGCGGCATCGGTCCGGCATACGAAGACAAGGTCGGCCGCCGCGCCATCCGTCTCGGCGACAGCCGCCACGAGGCGCGATTCACCGCGCAACTCGAAGAACTGCTTGACTACCACAATTTCCTGCTGCGCGACTATTACCAGGTCGAAACTGTCGATTTCGCCAGGGCACGGGACGAGTTGCTCGAACAGGCGCGGGAATTGCGGCCCATGATCGCCGATACCGTCGAGGAGTTGCACGGGCATCGCAAGGCCGGCCGCAGAATCCTCTTCGAAGGCGCCCAGGGCTCGCTGCTCGACATCGACCATGGCACTTTTCCCTTCGTCACCTCCTCGAATACCACGAGCGGCGCCGCGGCTACGGGCAGCGGTTTCGGACCGCTATATCTCGACCGCGTACTGGGCGTGACCAAGGCCTATACCACCCGGGTCGGAGACGGCCCCTTTCCCACGGAACTGTTCGATGCGACCGGCGAGCATCTGGCAAACGTGGGCAGGGAGTTCGGTTCGACCACGGGGCGCAGCCGGCGCTGCGGCTGGTTCGACGCCGTCGCGGTGAAGCTGGCGACGCGGATCAACAGTATCGGCGGCCTCTGCCTGACCAAGCTCGATGTGCTCGATGGACTGGAAACGCTGAAGGTCTGCACCGGTTATCGCGGCGAGGACGGTAAGCCGCTCGACAGTTCGGGCGCCGTCGAAAGTTACGGCCGGCTGCAGCCGGTCTACGAGGAACTGCCGGGCTGGTCCGCATCGACCAGCGGCGCACGCGCGCTCGAAGACCTGCCCGCGAACGCGCGCGCCTATATTCGATTTGTCGAGGAAGCCGTCGAGGCGCCGGTGGACATCATTTCAACCGGCGCCGACCGTGACGAAACCATCGTCCTCCGGCACCCTTTCGACTAAAACTCAAGCCGCGGCTTCTTCCAGGCTCCACAGACAGGCCGCGCCTCGCGCCCCGCTGGCGTCGCCGAAACGCGGCGGGGAGATTTTCGTCAGCACATTGTCGGTGAAAACGTACTCCGGCAACATTTTCGGGACCAGCTTGTAGATTTGCTGGATGTTCGACAGTCCGCCGCCGAAAACGACCATTTCCGGGTCGATCACGTTGATGACTGTGGCGACGCATTGCGCGAGTTGCCGGCAATACAATTCCAGGCAGGCCGCGGCCGGCTGGTCTCCATTCGCCGCCAGGCGCGCGATCTCGCCCGCATCGATTTCCTCACCGCTGGTCTCGGCGAAAGTACGCTTGAGTCCGGCGCCGCAAAGCACGGTTTCGATGCAGTTCCAGCGGCCGCAATAGCATTTTCGATCCGCCTTGATCGAATCGCGCACGCTGGCGGGAATGCAGTTATGGCCCCATTCCCCGGCGATGCGGTTGGGGCCGGTGAGCAGCTTTCCGTCCACGACGATCCCGCCGCCGGTTCCCGTGCCGACGATGACGCCGAACACCGAGCGGCAGCCGCGCCCCGCGCCGTAATGCGCCTCCGACAAGGCAAAGCAATTGGCGTCGTTCTCCATCCGCACCTCGTAGCCGAGCCGCTGCTCTATATCGCGCTTCAGGGGCTTGCCGTTGAAACAGGTCGAATTGGAGTTCTTGATCGTTTCCGATGGCGCGGCCAGGGCCCCCGGATGCCCTATGCCGACTTTCAGCCGCCGGTCTTGCTGCAGGCCCGTGATGAGCCCGCAGATTTCCGCCAGTACTTCCTCATAGGATTCCGGCGGCGTGGGCCGCCGGATCAGGTCGATCGCCTCGCCGTCCGCGGTCAACACGATGCCTTCCATCTTGGTGCCGCCGATATCGACGCCGATGCGCAATTGCCTTTCCCGATCCATCTTCGATACAGCCATTTTTCTATATATATGGTTTGACTTTGCAGAAACAACACTATATGTTGGGCCAATCGACCGCCGAATCACATAACGGAACCAAGCGGTCGACCGGCGCCGGAGCGCACCAGGCCCGAATGGCCGATGAGGTTATCAGGAATGGCCCAATTAGCACAGGACACCGAAGCCGAATTGCAGGAAACCGTCAAGAAGACGAGAAGGAAAGCCAGCGACCAGCTTCAGTTGTTGCTTGAAAAGCGCAAGCGCGAAGACGAAATCCGCGAAAAGCTTGCGGCTTTCGCCGAAGAAATGGAGCGCGAACGCGAGAAGCGCGCCGGGCAGCCGTTGTGAACGGGCGAAACATGCATCGATTCCTTCCGGCAGTAATATCCGTATTGCTCGCCGCCTGTGCCGGCGGGCCCGAATACACGCCGATCGTCAATTCCGAACCGGCCGCCGATTCCATCCAGACGCGCATGCCCCGCACCTTGCGCCTCTACTACAACGCGTTGCCCGACGTCGAACGCAGCAGCCTGAGCCTGGTCGGTCCGGGCGGTGAAGTCGAACTGCGCGGCCTGCACACCATGGCCGCCGACGATCTCATGATCGAAATCATGGAGCCCCTCGCCAACGGCGACTACGCCGTCCATTGGACCACCATCGTCGGCGACGACCCCGCCGAATACACCGGCGAAGTCCGATTCCAGGTCCAGGTGGAACAGGAGTGAAAGACTCGAAACGATCGCGCAGGAATAAGTATCAGCGAACCCGCGACTCAGACCCCCACGTAACGTCTAGCGAACACCATCTCAACTTGATTGATCGTGATATGGAAACCCGGACAACCATTGCTCACATCATGCGCGGTCTGGATGACATCGCCAAAGGTCGCTTTTCCAGGTATTCCATCCTCGATATTGCTGAAGAGAACTGATCCTTTGCTAAACCGCCGCGTCCAGCACCCGCACGTGCCCGCTCTCGGCATACGAGAGGATAGCCTTGTCTGCGGTTAAAAGCGCAATATCGAAATGGCGGGCTGTAGCGATAATGAGGCGGTCCGCGGGGTCGGCATGGAAGGCGCCGGGTAGGCGTACGCTATCGATCGCTATCCGGGGTTCGATGGCCGCCAGCCGAACGCCAGGCGATGCCATTGCGGCCTCGATCCATTGCCCGACTTCCTGACCCAGCCTCAATCGGCCTTTTTCGGCGAGCAAGGCTATTTCCCAGGGGCTTATGGCCGAAACCAGAATGCCGTCACTGCGGGCATGCCGCTCGATCAGACTTCGCGCATTCTTTCCGAGACGGTCATCGTCAGCGACGGACCATATCAGTACATGCGTGTCGACTACGATCATTCCGAGGCGGACCAGTCGGACGGGTCCGCAGCCGGACCGAACGGATCCTCGAAACCGAGCACGGAACCGCGCAAGGCTCCTATCGGGGAATCGTCATCGGCGGGACGCATGGGCGAGAGCAAGGCGACCGGCCGGCCGCGATTGGTGATAGTCACCGGCTCCCGGTCCGAATTCATCTGTTTGATCACGCGCAAGCACCTCGCCTTGAATTCGGCTGCCGCCATGGTTTTCATGCTGGCCTCCTCGACCGAGATAACTTGTACATTTTTCATGTACATTACGCAATTCCGGGCTCATGTGCAAGCGTCCGGAACGGCTGGCGCTGCTCGACCTCGCGCTGCCGGAGGTCGACGGCATCGAGTTGATGGAGCGGATCCCTGAGCTTTCGGATCTGCCGGTGATTTTGCTCTCCGTTTGCGGCCTGGAAGAGTTCGAGTCGGCGCAGGCGCTCGCGCGCCTCGACCGGGAGAGTGTCATTCACCTTGAAGCTGCGGTACGATTTTACGCGCAGAGACTTGATCTGCATGGTTCGGGTTCCTTTTTTGCTTAGTCACAAACAAGGGTACCCCGAACCGGCGTTCCGGCGCGCTTCGGCGTGCCGGGGCGCGTTGCGGATTCCAGTCGCTTCGCTCCTTTCATCCGCAGCGCGCCAAACCTTCATCCGTGGACCGTATCAACCGTCACCGGATCGTCGGTCCAGTCTCACATGTATCTGAACCTAAACACGCGACATTCGACTGATTTCCGGGAATGGCAGATCGCCTGTCAAAAGGTGAGTGGCGAGCGTTGCATGGCGGGCCAAGGTTAATTTGCGTCCCGGCAACCATAACATGCACCCCCGACGATCCGGTTACTTGATCGATATGCCAGCGGGAGATGTAGAATGCCCCTTCTCCAGGCGCCCTTCCGCCCGAAAACGCAAAATGGAGCGACTGACATGACGGATTTCGACATCGACTACGCCTCGGGCCGGCGGCCGCTTGAGCGGCTGCTGGAATCCGTGGACCGGCCGGGCGATTACTGCGTCCATGGTCGCCTGACCGTTCCGATGCCAAGATTGGAAGTGGACGCAGTGGGGCTGCTGTCCTTTCCGGTCCCCGAAACCCAGATTCTGGCCTTGATCGGCGTCGCCGACCGCGCGCCCTACGGCAGGGGCGAGGAGACGCTGTTGGATACGTCCGTCCGCAACTGCCTTCAGATCGACAGCTCCCGCATTCGACTGGACGGCGCGGCCTGGGATAAGACATTTTGCCGGCTTATGCATGCCGCCGCCGACGGTCTCGGCTGCCCGCGCGAGCGGCTCGACGCACGGCTCTACAAGCTGCTCATCTACGAAACCGGCGGGTTCTTCACGGAGCATCGCGACACCGAGAAAGTCGACGGGATGGTCGCGACTTTATCCGTATCCCTGCCGGTATCGGGCGCCGGCGGCGAACTTGTCGTGCGACACGGAGACCGCGCAGCGACGATCGACATGAGCGCCGTGGAGCCGTCTGAACTGGCATACGCCGCGTTCTACGCCGATTGCGCGCACGAGACGCGGCCGGTTACCGAAGGTTTTCGGCTGTCGCTGGTTTTCAATGTGTTTATGCGTCCGGAAGATTCCAAAACGTATCGGCGCGCACCCGATTACACGGACCTCGTTGAGCCGGTCGCCAAAGAGTTGACTGCTTGGGGCGAAGACGGCCCGGACAAGCTCGTCTGGCTGCTCGAACACGACTACAGCGAGGCCGGATTGTCTTTCGACACGCTGAAGAACACCGATGCGGCCGTGGGCGGCGTACTCAAGCGTGCGGCGAAACGCGCGGACTGCGCCTTGCATGCGGCTATCGTCCATATCAGCGAAACCGGTACGGCCAGCTACGCCGACGGGACATACTACGACGGCTGGGATTACCGGGGCGGCGACCACGCCGAAGCGGTGCTCGGCGAAGTTCTCGACGGTCAATATTGGCTTGACAGTTGGGCCAGCGCAGACGGCGGGCGACCCGAATTTGGAGAGATTGTCCTGGAAGCCGGGGAGCTGCTGCCAGCCGGCGCCCTCGACGGCGCGGCGCCCGATGAACAGCGGGTGCACGAGGCAAGCGGCAACGCGGGCGTGACCGTTGAGCGGGCCTATCGTCACGCGGCCATCGTAATCTGGCCGCGGCAAAGAACCCTGGACATCCTGACCGAAGCGAACGTTGCCCGAGCCGTAGCATGGGTCGGGAGTTGCATGGCGCGGAATGTCGAAGACGGATGCGCCCTGCTTGCCCGCCTGGTCGGCGCATGGCCGGAAACGGCGCGGCGCTACCGGGGGCTCGAAAACGATGCGCAGGCCCGGAGCGAAGCGCTGGGCCTGCTGGCGGATGCCGGCGACCCGGAGTTGGCGTCGCGATTTCTGCGCGAGGTAATGCAAACCAGATTCGACGGCAGCGAAAACAGCCGCATTCCAGGCGCACTTGCCCTGCTGGCCCCCGCCGACGCCGCCGAATGGCTTGCCGGTCTGGTGCGGGGGCGATTCTCCCGCAGGCCCGGGGCGGTGCTGGAACTGCTGCTCCGGGTGGGAGCAACTCCGGGATTCGGCTGGCGGGAAACGCTTCCCGAAAGCGTTCGCGCAGCGGTGACCGAGTTGCCCGGGGCACTGGATCTTTCACCGGACCAAGGCGTCTTTGCGTGGACGCCCGGCGGTCAGCTTGATGTGCCCCGGCGACCGGTAGGTGCGGCGGCGATCAGCGATTTATTCGTCCTGAGCTGGCGGTGCGGTCTGAACGAAGAAGCCGAATCCGCGGCGACAGCCATCTGCGCGCGTCCCGGCAAGGCCACGCCCGAGCGAGCCGTGCCGGCATCCCTGAAGTCGCTGGCCGAACGGGAGGAACGCATCAGCGGCAGCGCCGCCTATCGTTCCCTGTGGCGGACAGCGGTCGACGCGTTGCTGAAACGCAGCGCCAGGCATCCCGAAGCGCCGCAAGACTGGGTCATACCCGCCAACCTCGGTTGCGACTGCAAGCATTGCAGGCAACTCGCGGCGTTTTGCGCGGACCCTGATGCTAGGGTTGGCCGTTTTCCGCTGCGCAAGGACTTGCGCCAGCACCTCCACGGCCAGATCGATGGCCATCGCCTTGACATGTCCCATGTGACCGAACGGCGTGGCAGTCCCTTCACCCTAGTCTGTACGAAAAACCGGGCGAGCTATGAGCGGCGGCTGGAGGAATACGCCGAAGACGTGGAATGGATGCGGACCTTGATGCGCATACCGCCAACTGGCGACGCGGCGGACGATACCGTCGCGATGAGCCTGCGCTGCCTGGAGGAAGCGATTGCCGCGCCGGCATGACGCCCTGCTAATCGGCAAGCGGCGACCGTCCCCTGCTCCAGCCAGCCCACGAATCGATGGCTTCTCCGTCATGGGCCAGCATGAATTCGAGCGCGAAGATACGGCCGCCGGGGAATACGCTAATGCGTTCGCCACTTGGAGACGATTTATGAAGTAAGGTAATTCGACGGCGATTCGAAATGCGGGAGTTGCTTGCGCTTCTATTCTGTGCGGTGGCCTATCAGGCGGCGGCGCAAGACACATGGCGCGGTCTGACGGTGGCGCAGGAAAATCGTTGCAGCGATTACCGCAGCCAGGACTATTCCTATCCGCAATCGGTCGAGGACGAACTCACTGCGCTGTATGGCGGCGCATACAGTCCGTACACGGGAGAATGGTTCGACTCCGACGCGAAAACCGACATAGAACACATGGTCGCCAGGTCCGAGGCCCATGACAGCGGTCTGTGCTCCGCTTCGAACGAGCGCAGGAAATCCTTCGCCAGAGACCTCCTCGGTCTCACTTTGGCGGACCCGGGCACGAACAGGGACCGGAAGTCGGCGAAAGACGCCGCGGAATGGCTGCCCGAACTGAACCGGTGCTGGTTCGCGAATCGGGTGCTGGCCGTAAAACTGAAATACGGCCTGACGGTGGACCCGGCGGAGAGGGACGCGCTGGAGGACGTGCTCTCCGCCTGCTACAGCGTCGACCTCGTGATCTATCCCCCGAACGCGGGCCCGCTATCGGGAATCTACACCTCGGCGGCGGGGCGGGAAGCCGTGGTCATCACGCAAGACCATTTCGGGGAAACGATCAGTTTGACTCTGTTCTACGAAATCGGCCCGGCCGGAGAGATTATCCCCGGAGCCTGGCGGGCGGAAGTCGGCCGCGTGGAAGAAGCGCCAGTCGGATACAGCCGGTATTTTCCCGCCGGCGCCGCTACCGTAATCGCCGAAGAACCCGCGTCCCCAAGCCGCTAGCTGCGGGCGCGAAAGACGCTCGATGAGCACTCTCGCGCCCTTGCGCACGAGTTCAAGCGCCGGCGGCTCCGGTTCGCCATGCGAAAACCCGGAACGGTCGATCATTCGATTGACGCGCCCGCGCCGGATCGACCGCATGCAGGATGTGGCCGAACACGGCGTTACTCCCATCGAAATGGACGTTTCCAAAGGGGAGGACAACGAGCGGGCCGTGCGCCAGACCGTCGAAGCCGAGGGACGCATCGACGTGCTCATCAACAACGCGGGCTACGGTCTCTACGGCGCGGTGGAGGGCTGGTCGGACTGCCTCCGCATAGAGACCGCTCTCTTCGGCATACAGGTCGTTCTGATTCAGCCTGGCCTGATCAAAACCGAGTTCAACGAAGTCGTCGGGGGCGGATTTCAAAAGTATTACCCCGGCAGCCCCTGCAAGGCTGCGCTGGACAGGCTCTTCGCGGCGTACTCGGACCCGAAGAACGCCGAGCGCGGCGCCGACGCCGAGGTCCTCGCCCGAATCTCCGTCGAGGCGGACAAGCCGCGCCGCCGCTACGTGGAAGGCGCGATGGCGCGTCCGATGATGTTCATGCGCAAGTGGTTCGGAGACGGATTCTACGAATCCATGCTGCGCCGCAACTTCGGCCGAAGCATAGCTTCCAGCAGTAGGGAGGCGAGCCTGAAAATAATTCGCAAGCTCCTCGTTTGCGGGCTCGTCCTGCTGCACATGCCGGCGGTTCTGGCGCAGCCGGCCGCCGAAATTCCGCGCCGTTTTCGTTCCGGTGCGCATGCCCGGCGAAGACGCCTGGCACGAGGATCTCGATCCCGAAGCGCTGATGGCGGGAACGCTTGCGTTCATGCCGATCGCCGACGACTTCGACGCGCGAATCGGTCCGCCCATCGAAATCGAAGACGGCGATATCGACGAAGCCTTGCTGCAACTGTTCATGTTGTGGAACGCCGAAGCCGAACCGGACGAGTTCTGGCACGGCGTCGTCAACGATAGTGTCGGCGGCGTCGCGTTGCTTGCGGAGCAGGTGGCGGTGAGCGAACTCTCGATTCTCGACGCCCAGGGCAACGAACTGTTGCGCCAGACGCTGACCGGACTGAATTGATCGAACCACGCAGCGTTCCCTCGCTCATTCGGGCAAGACCGGCTGGTCTTGTGCTACGGTTGCGGTTGAATCGATTACATTGCGGGCAAAACCAAGAAAGGGGGAAATCATGGAACTGAACGGGAAAACCGCCGTCGTGACGGGCGGCGGCAACGGCATCGGCAAGGCGCTTTGCCTGGCGCTCGCTGGAGCGGGCGTTAATGTGGCGGTCGCCGATATCGAGGAGGCGGCGGCCAAGTCTGTCGCGGAGAAAGCCGCCGAACGCGGCGTCAAGTCGATCGGCGTGGCCGCCGACGTTGCCGACGAGGCCAACGTGGCCGCATTGGCCGATGCGGCCTGGAACGCGTTCGGCGATGTGGACATCCTGATCAACAACGCCGGCGTGATGCCGCCGGCAATGCCGCTCGCGGCGACGAACGCGGCGGATTTTAACTGGGTCTTCGCGGTCAACGTCGGCGGAGTCATGAACGGCATCCGGACCTTCGTTCCGAGATTCGCCGCCTCGGGCCGCGAATGCGTCGTGGTAAACACGGCTTCGGAGCATTCTTTCGGCGTTCCCCACATCGGCGGCGGACTGTATACGGCAACCAAACACGCCGTGCTCGGAATTTCCGACGTGTTGCGGCAGGAAGCGCCCGAAAACCTCAAGGTCTGCGTGTTTTGCCCCGGCATTGTCGACTCGACGATCTGGCGCGCCTCGGAGCGCCGGCAGGAGAGTTACGGCGGCGCTTCGCCCGGCGAGGAAGCCGCCGGCGAACTCGTCCGCCAGATCGGCATGCCGGCGGATGAAGTGGCCGCAAAGGCCATCGAAGGCATCCGGGCGGAGCGGTTCCTCATCGTCACCCATCCCCACGCGGCGAGCATCGCCGAGGCGCGCTGGGCCGAGATCGAGCGGGCCTTCGCCGAGCAGGCGCCTCGCTATGAAGGGGACGAGAAGTATGATCTCGGGCCGATCATTCGCCAGCTCGCTATGCAATCGGCGCCGTAGCCGCCAGGCAATTCTCTCTATGGCGTCGGGTTCGCCCCCACCAAAACCGCTGCGCGGTTTTGACTCCCCCGGAGGGGGAGTACGCGAATCCGTGCGCGTTACTCCGGCGTAAACGCCACCGGCATCTTGACGATCGCGTTGAACCAGATGCTTCTGAGCATTTCCATCTCGCCGTCGGGGCGAATGTCGGGGATTCGGGTCACGATCTCCTTGAGCAGCGCCGTGAGCTGGTAGCGGGCCAGTCTCGCGCCGAGGCAGATATGGGGTCCGGTGCCGAAGGCCAGGTGCCGATTGGCGTTGGGGCGGGTGATGTCGAACTTGTGGGGATCCGAAAACACCGCCGGATCCCGGTTGGCCGCCGGGTAGGAAAGGTAGATCTTATCGCCCTTCTCAAGCTTGCGGCCGCCGATCTCGGTATCCGCCATAACCGTGCGGCGGAACTTGATCACCGGGGGCGAATGGCGCAGCACTTCCTCGATGGCGTTGGGCAGGTGCCTGTCGATGTCGCCGCGCAGCAATTCGTATTGGTCCGGATTTTCGTGCATGAGCCGCACGAAGTGAGCGGCGGTGCTGCGGGTGGTCTCGTGCCCGGCGATCGAAAGCGTTACGAAAAACATCTGGATATTGGCTTCGTCGAGCCGTTCGCCGTCGACTTCGCCGTGGACGATGCGGCTCAACATCGAATCGTCAGGCGTGGCGCGCTTTTCCCCGGCGAGCTGGTGGGCGATGCCGAAGAGGCCTTGCATGGCGGCCCGCGGATCGTCGGCCCGGTCGGGATTTTCCGTGTCGGCCATCTGATTGCCGAGGGTGAACACCGTATCGCGCAGATCGTCCGGGACGCCGAGCAGTTTGCAGAAAGTGTAAACCGGCAGTTTCGACGCGACCTCGAAGACAAACTCGCATTGGCCGCGGCCCGCCACCGAGTCGACGATGGAGGCGGCAAGGCGGTCGATTTCGGGATAGAACTTCGCCAATTCGACCGCCGCGAACGGCGGCATGACGAGCTTGCGCACCGCCTTGTGGTCGGCTGGCCGCATTCCCATTATGCCGGCGCGCTGTTCCTCGAGTTGTTTGGCTTCGAAATCCCAGATTGTCGGGCCGCCCTCGTGGGACGAGAACAATTCCTGGTCGCGGGACACCTCGACGACATCCTCGTAGCGGGTCAGCACCCAGAAACCCTGGCTCAGCGTCACGCCCGGAGTCATGGTGTCGTAACCCTCCACCGGCGGATTCCAGTGAACGGGGTCAGACTCGCGCCAGGCGTCGAACGATTCGTGCGGCGGCCCGCCGGCCGCGGGTATCAGGTCCGGGTCGATGAGATTGTCTGCGGAAATCATGGCGTTCCTCCTGCTGCCGAAAACCTAGTATATCAGCGTTGATCGCCCTGGTTCCGAAACCATGTCCGGAACCAGGGCCGGGATAACTTGCCCGTGCAGGTACACCCACCCACGGCAGCCGCTCATTCGGTCAGAACCTAGCCATTCATCTTCTCGTTGCGCGGCCGCTGGTCGAGATCCGAGCGAAGCCCCGTGATGCCGGTCAACCTTTTCTTCGCGCCCGAGCCGGGGAGCAGCAAATCGAAATTCAGCCCCCGCAGCGACGCGGGCCGATAGTGCGGCACCAGGTCGAACCGCGCCTTTACCGAGTGATGCAGCAGCGGCGGGTGCGTGTCGGCGGGCAGCGCTTCGTTGTTCTCGCGCACGCATACGTTTCGCACCGCCCTGTCATAGAGCTTTCCAAGTCCTTCGGGACGCGTCCGCGAGACGCAGGTGACGTTCGGATGCATCAGGATGTCGTCCATATCGAGAAAACCAAGCGCATCGCCTTGCCCGTTCAGCAGATTTCGAACCTCGCCCGGGCTGCGCGAATCCGCGATCAGGATATGGCCGCCCAGGCACGCCTGGCACTGTTCGATCATGTATTGCAGCGCGATGTCGCTGAGGCCGTCGCTCCAGTAACCGCCCCCGACGTCGCTGTGCGCGCCCGGAAACCAGATCTCCGTGATGCGGTCGGGATCGCCTGCGTCGCGGTTGATCTGCGTCGGCTCGAAGGCGACGCGTTCCTCGTCGAGCGAAAGGATGTGTACCGCGCGTTTCACGCGCCGGTCCACCGTGCCGTTCTCGAACACCACGTCGCTGACGATCTTTTCGCCTTTCCGGTGAATGCCGCTCATTGCGGCAACCGTGTCGAACACGCCGAGGAAGGCCACCTCCAGTTCCTGGCGCTCCTGCAGAATGAGACTGGCGAACTTTCTCGCCAGCGCCGCGCCCCGGCTGAATCCGAACACGACGATGCGGTCTTCCGGCTTCGGCTCCGCCTCCGTCAAGTCCGCTTTGGCCTCGTTCAGAATCCTTCTGGCGTCGCCCCATTTCGGCGCCAGCGCGCTGTTCACCAGCTCGGCCATGCTGGTGATCATCCAGCCGACGAGCGGTATGTCCTCTCCGTTTTCCCGCGTCCCGATGCCGTTGTAATACCAGGTTCGTTGTGGCGCGCCGAGCGGGGTCCGGGTTTCCGTCAGGTCTCTCCGCAGCCCTCCCCCCATGAGGACATGCAACTTGAGCACGTTGCTGATGCTTTCGTCACGTTCGAACTTACCGGCGTCGCAGGGCTCGTTGCCCGTGCCGTCGAAGCTGAAGACCAGGGTGCGGCCGGTGTCCGTCGTTGCCATTGCCTGCCTCCTTGGCTAGAGAAGCGAATTGATCGTCTTGATGCCGTCGAGCAGGTCGAGCAGTTCGCCGATGTTGTCGAGCTCGACTCCGCGGCGAACTCCCATGGGCCGGGATCGAACGCGAAACGGCCTGACAAGCTCGTCTTCCGTCGGCAGTTCAAGACCGCGCCGCAGGCTGTCGTTGAGCGCCTCCTTGAAGCTCGCTCCCGATCGGGCCATACGGTCATTCAAATTCGCAACGACATCGTCTTCCAGCGTGACCGTAGTTCTCAGGGGATTTTTCCTGTTCGCCAAACAATGAAGCACAAGGATGCTAACAAATTGATGCTTTTTGCATCAAACGCTACCCATGGTCGCCATGGCCGGCCCGAGAAGCCAGCGACCGCGCCGATAACAGTACGGCGGTTCTTGAGCGCACGGCCCGGCGGACGCTTCGGGAAAGCCGGGACTGGGCAGCGAACCCTATTGCCCCCGCTGAATCAGTGGACGAAGTCGCCGGCCGGCCAGTTCCGCCGCCTGCCGGGCCAGCATTTTTGGTAGCGCGGGATTGTGCTGCTATACTGATCCTCACAAAAATGAAGCTCGGCGATAGCGACACTCGACCGGGCTTCTGAAACCGCGTAAGGCTGTGAATGGCTGGACGCGGTGTCGGTAAAGAGCCGGCCCTGACTCCGACGTACAGATTTAGCGGGAACGCGTCAAGAACCTAACCTCCCTATTGCCCGCAGCCCCGGTCACTGGCCGGGGCTTTTTCTCGCGGGCGCGGGGGGCACGTTCGGGGGAACTGTTCATGAATCGGCGAATTGCAGGAATTTTCGCGGCCGCGGCGCTTGCGGGAGCGGGCGGCGGGGCATTCGCGTGGCAGCCGCTGTTCGACGACGCCGAAGCGCTGCCGCTCAGGGACAACCGCCTTGTCTGGCACGTCTGGGTGCCGGGGGAGTCCGACGACGGCGATGCCTGGGATCCGCTGTTTCACGATTCCGTCCGCTACTGGAACGCCGAGATTCCCTGGTTCGATCTCAGCGCCACAACCCGCAACAACGAGGACTGCACGAACGGATCTTCTCGCAACCAGGTCAATACCGCCACCTGGCGCGAGACGAACTGCGGCGGCGGTTCGATGTTGCACGCCGCCGGCTGGGCGCAGACTTTTCTCGGTGGGTTCGGGGATGCGAGGGTAATCGACGAAGGCGACGTCTACTTCAACGAAACGTTCGAACACGCCGAAGGCGGCGCCGAACAGATGGTGTTCGACGAAACGAGCTTTTATTCGGTGGCCTTGCACGAGATCGGCCACAATCTCGGCCTCGGCCACGGCATTTTCGATGGCGCGGTCATGGCCTATGGACCCACCCATAAATGGCACAAGCGCCTGTCGCCCGACGACATCTGCGGAGTCGCGGTGGTTTCCGGCAATCGCGGGCACTGCCCGATCGGGCTCGGCGCAGCCGTCACCTTGAGCGGCGCAGGGACCGAGGCGCATTTTTCCGGCTACGCCAGCGCCGACGCCGGTTCGACCGCGAGGGAGGCCTTGCGGCCGTGGCAGGAATTCAACATATATGCGACCGTGCTGATCGATCCGGCGCACCGCTACCGGGCCGGCAATCTGCACGTCGTCGCCGAAACCGAAGCCGGCGAGTTTCACGCCCGCAACGCCGGCGGCGAATGGCGTCCCTGGAGCGGCGGCGAACTGCCCCCGGCCAACGATTCAGATTATCTCGGTCACGCCATGGAACTCGTGATACTCGGCCGCAACGGCATCTCCCGCGGCGAGCCGATATTCGATCCGGGCCACGGCTACCGGCTTTACCGGGAAGCGCTTACCGGGATGCGCCTCGGCCTCGAAGGCGTCAGGCTCAAGTTCTGGGTCGCCTACAGCACCGAAGCGGCCCCGGACGATCTTGTCTACGGCAGCGAACCCATCCGCGTCGAATGGACGCTTGAATAATCCCGGCCCGGGCGACGCACGCGCTCGCTCGACGACTCAGGGCGCCGCCTGCATCAGCGCACCCCAGAATTCGTCGTCGAAGGCCGCGAATCGATAGCCGCTTGCCGAGCCGAGCCGGACCACGATCAGGTTCATGCTCGGAACCACATAGAGCTTGCGGTCGAGCGCGCCCCTGGCCAACAGGAGATCGGGCGGAGCTGCGGGTATCAACCGTCCCGGCATACGGTTTCTGCCGGCGCCGACAGCGCGCGAAAACTCCCCTCCGTTGAGCCACCACAGGTAGCCATAGGAAGGATTGTCCTGTTGCGAAGGCGACAACATAACCTCAAGAAAGTTCCGGTCGCTGAGAACGGGTTCGCCGTTCCAGGCGCCGGCGGCCTGCACCAGCAGACCGAAACGGGCCAGATCCCGCGCATTGACGGCAAGGCCGAGATGCATGTTGGCCGCGGACCAGGGCCGGACCGTCCAGGACGTGTGCGCCATGCCGAGGCGTCCGGCCAGCCAGCGGCCGGTGAGTTCGTTGGCGTCCATGCCGGTAGCGGCGGACAGCGCCTCCATGATCCTGTGGTAGGCGATGGTGTTGTAGCGCCACAACTCCCCCGGCGGCGCCTCGTATTCCAGATCGCTCGTCAGTCCGCTTGTCATGCTCATCAGGTGGCGAACCGTGATCCGCCGCTCCTGATCCGCGCTCGCCCGGCTCCAGCCCGCGTCGAGATATTCGTTCACGGCATCGTCGATGGCCAGGACGCCGCGTTCCCGGGCGATGCCAACCAGCACCGCGACGAGGTTTTTCTGTATCGAAGCCACGTCTTCGATCGGACGGCCCTGCAGATCCTCGCCCAGACGCTTGTTGACATAACCCTGGGGCACGTCCCGCGGCTCCCAATAGCGCTCGGCCAGGATGCGCCCGCCATGCAGGATCAGGAGCGCGCTCGAGTTGCGCTCTTCCGCCAGATCCAGCACCGCTTCGAGCGCCCCGGCATCCCAGCCGGCCTCTCCCGGGCTGACGGTTTCCCAATGCTCGTCGCCTTGGGGAAAATACAGGTTTGAATCCGTTGCCGGCGTGCAACTTGCGGCCAGCGCCAGACAGGCGGCGGCGAACTGCCGGAAAAATCGTTCACGGGCCGGATCGACGGTTTGCATTTGTCCGCTCCCGCACAGCCCAGGCGCCTGTTTCGGAAGACTGCGCACGGCAACGCCAAAACTCGGGAAAAGGCTGCGTTTTATTCGATTATAGCCACTTGGCCGCCAAATGCCATAAAGCCCGCATTCTCACAATTCGTAGTTTCAAGAGGGGGCTTATATCGAATGGTTGGCATCGTGAACCCTGGCGGGCGAGGCATGCCTCGCCCCTACAACAAGACCGCATGAAGCCGTAGGGGCTGGGCATGCCCAGCCCGTGGTCGGGTCAATCGCCTTCGCGCCAACCATTCGATATAAGCCCCAAGAAAAAGTTCCACGACATCCAAAGAGCGCGATCAGCGTGAAACTGAGCGATCGACCTTGCCTGCGCCAATCTTGCGCAACTCGGACACTACATTGGTATCGAGCAGATACATCAGGCCAGATTGGCCTTACGCGGATACTCGCGGCGGTCGGGAATCGGCAGTTCGATATTCTCCGACCCTGGAAGGGCGAGCAGTTCGGCTATGTTGCGCCGGTCTCCGCCATCGATGGAACGCCCATGCGAGCCTGCCGGGAACAGCAGCGCGAACCTGCGTGTATACTTCTCTCGCAAGCGTAGCGGACGACCGCGGCCGGAAGCGTGGAACCACTACGCACGAACAGGCATAAGGTGGGAACTGAAGCGGAGGCGGCCGGCGATGGATCAGGAAAGAACTGGGGGGCAGGAAAACGGGAAGGCCGGCTGCGACGCCGCGTTGCCGGAGCCCGCGCCGCCGCGCGGGCGAGTCCAGGGCGCGAAGCCGACAGTCCTGATGGTCAACGACGATCCTCGCACACTGCGCTTCGTGCGCCAGACGCTCCACGCGGAAGGCTACGCCGTGGTGGAGACCGGCGAACCCGGCAAGGTGGCCGAACTCATCCAGGCCGAGCGGCCGCGGCTGGCGCTGCTCGACCTCTTGCTGCCGGAAACCGACGGCATTGAGCTTATGGAGCGGATTCCGGAACTTTCGGACCTGCCGGTAATCTTCATCTCCGTCTACGGCCGCGACGAGACGATCGCGCGGGCGTTCGAGAAGGGCGCCGTCGACTACATCGTCAAGCCGTTCTCGCCGACTGAACTCGTCGCGCGGGTCGGCGCGGCCCTGCGCGGGCGCGTACCCGTGGAGCCGTTCGCGCTCGATGGGCTCGTCATCGACTACGAGCGCCGCCGCGTGACGGTCGAAGGCGAGGAAGTGACGCTTACGGCCACCGAGTACGAGTTGCTGCGCATTCTATCGGCCGAGGCGCCGCGGGTCGTAAGCACCGCTTCGCTGCTGCGGTGGGCGTGGAAAGGGGAATTCGATCCGAAACTGCGGTTCGATACGCACCGCGTACGTACCTTCGTGCTCAAGTTGCGCCGCAAGCTCGGCGACAACGGTCCCAGGCCCCGGCTGATTCTCAACGAGTGGGGCGTCGGCTACCGCATGGGGGCGCCGGAGGGGGAGTGATGTCCTGCCAACGGGCATGCACAAGCTGATTTGGTGCCCAGGAGAGGACTCGAACCTCCACGACCTTTCGATCACTAGCACCTGAAGCTAGCGTGTCTACCAATTTCACCACCTGGGCAAGCGGGGCGCGCCGATTGTAACACCGATGGGACACCCATGCGGGCCTGCATGTATAATCCGCGCGCATCCGCATGAATTCACCTTCCACAGCGCTTGACGACCTCCGCCCCGATCTCAGGGCCGCCATTGCCGGTCATGGGCTGCCCTTTGCCTGGCCCGAAGCCGCCCGCGGCGAGGCGCGGCGGCTCGGCGGCAAGGTCAAGCCCGCCGAGGTCGCGCAGCGGCGCGATTTGCGCGAACTGCCTTTCGTCACCATCGACGGCGAGGACGCGAAGGATTTCGATGACGCGGTCTTTGCCCGTCGCGAGGATTCCGGCGACTGGACCCTGTTCGTGGCGATCGCCGATGTTTCCCACTACGTGGCCGCGGGCGGCGCGCTCGATATGGAAGCGCGCGAACGGGGCACTTCGGCGTACTTCCCGGATTTTGTCGTTCCCATGTTGCCGGAAGAACTTTCGAACGAATTGTGTTCGCTCAAGCCCCGGGTCGACCGGCTCGCTCTCGCCTGCGAAATACGTATCGCTTCCGATGGCGAGATGCTCGACTACAGCTTTCATGAAACGGTGATTCACTCCCGCGCCAGGCTCACCTACAACCAGGTCGCGGCCATGGCGTTGCCGGCAGGCGCCGCTGGTGGCCAGGTCAAACGCCAGGTCAAGCAAAAGACCCTGAAGCGTTACGAGGCTCTGCGCGGGCATCTCGACGATCTGCACGAGTTGTTCAAGGTGCTTCGAAAACACCGCGGCGATTCCGGCTCGATCGAGTTCGAGACCGTGGAAACACGCATCGTGCTCGACAGCGACGGCGCCGTGCGCGACATCGTTACCATTCAGCGCAATGACGCTCATCGCCTGATCGAGGAATGCATGCTTTGCGCCAATGTGGCGGCGGCGCGCCTGTTGCAGGAGTCGGGTCTGCCGGCGCTTTATCGCGTCCACCAGGGACCGGACGAGGAAAAGCTCGCCGACCTGCGCGAATACCTGCGCGGCCTCGGGCTCACGCTCAAGGGGGGCGGCAAACCGCGACCCGCGGATTATCAGCGCCTGCTCGGCCAACTCGCCGGCCGGCCCGACCGCGAACTGTTGCAGACCCTGTTGATCCGTTCGCTTTCCCAGGCGGTCTATCAGCCGGAGAATATCGGCCATTTCGGCCTCAACTTCCCGGGATACGCGCATTTCACATCGCCGATTCGCCGCTATCCCGACTTGCTCGTGCATCGCGCAATTCGTTTCCTGATCCGCAACCGCGCCCGGAGAAAAATCTATCCCTACAACAGCTTCGCCATGGAAGAACTCGGCGAGATCTGCTCCGCCGCGGAGCGCAGGGCCGACGCCGCCGGTTACCAATCGGTCAACTGGCTCAAATGCGAATACATGCGCGATCGTGTCGGTGACGAATTCGAAGGCATCGTCAGCGCCGTGACCGGTTTCGGCCTGTTCGTGCAGTTGAAGGACTTCCATATCGATGGGCTCGTCCATATCAGCGCATTGGGCGATGATTACTACCATCACGATCCGGTGCAGCACTTGCTCGAAGGCGAACGCAAGCGGGTGATTTACAGGCTCGGCGACCTGGTCACGGTTCAGGTGATCAGTGTGATACCTGAAGAGCAGAAGATCGAGTTGCGTCTGGCGCAGGCAGGCGAAGAGGCCGGCCATGGCGGGAACGGCAACAAAAAGAACCGCAACGGCAAGCGCGGCGGGCGGCGAAACGGTTTTCCAGGCCGCGGCGGAAAGCGGACTTCGCCCGGCGGCGCCCGCCGCGGCCCCGCAGGCCGCAGACGAAGATGAGCGAGTCACTTCAGGTATACGGCCTGCACGCAGTCGCCGAGATTCTCGGCCGCAATCCGTCGGCGGTGAAGGAATTGCTGCTGCTGCGAGGAAGGAAGGACCGGCGCCTTGCGGCCATGCGCGAAAAGGCCGAGCGCATCGGCGTTCCCTGCCGCGAACTCGAACGGAGCGAACTCGACGCCCTGGCGTCCGGAAAGCACCAGGGAGTGATCGCCGTCGTCGGCGATGACGCGCCCGCGCCCTCTCTCGACGAACGCGGATTGCTTGAGTTGCTGGCAACGAGAGGAACCGAAGCCTTCCTGCTCATACTCGACTCGATCACCGACCCGCACAATCTCGGCGCCTGTCTGCGCAGCGCCGACGCCGCCGGGGTCGATGCCGTGGTCATTCCCGCCAACAAGTCCGTGCGGGTCAACGCCACCGTGCGCAAGACCGCCAGCGGCGCCGCCGAGACCGTTCCCGTGGTCACGGTCACCAATCTCGCGCGTTTTCTCGACCGGCTCAAGCAGACTGGAATCTGGATTGCCGGCGCCGCAGAGGATGCCCCGGCCGCAATCTTCGATCAGGATCTGACCGGACCCATCGCTCTCGTCCTCGGCTCGGAAGGCAAAGGCATCCGCCGCCTGGTGCGGGAAAAATGCGACTATCTGGTCGCCATCCCCATGGGCGGTTCATTGCGCAGCCTGAACGTTTCCGTGGCGGCCGGTATCTGCCTGTTCGAAGTCGTGCGCCAGCGCCGCGCATAGCCCCGGCGCTATTGCATCCTCGATATGCTTTCACTAGAATGCGCGGTCTTTACGCGGAGCAGTGCTTCGCGCCGCAGCAACTCCTTGCCTTACCACCGCGCCGCGCGCTGGTTGGAAGGCTGAAACCGAGAGGAGTCTTGATGAGACACTACGAAGTCGTATTCCTGGTGCATCCCGACCAGTCCGCGCAAGTTCCCGGCATGGTCGAGCGCTACACGCAACTTATCGCCGACAGCGGCGGCACGGTCCATCGCATGGAGGACTGGGGCCGGCGTCAACTCGCCTATCCGATCAACAAGATTCACAAGGCGCATTACATCCTGATGAACGTCGAATGCGGCCGGGAAGCGCTGCAGGAACTCGGCACGCTGTTCCGCTACAACGACGCGGTGATTCGCGACCTGTTCATAAAGAAGCAAGAAGCGATTACCGGCGAATCGCTCATCCTCAAGGGCGAGCGCGAGTCTCGCGAACGCAAGGCGAGAGCCGAACAGCGGCGCAAGCTGCGCGAACAGGAAGTCGCTGAACAGGAGGCCACGGAACAGGAAACGGCAAAGGCCGATGAAGAATCGGACGACGCGGAGGCGCCCGGACAGGAAGTAGCCGCCGAGGACGAGACAGCCGTGGAAGCGGAGCAGGAAGCGCAAGAGGAGCCGGCGGCCGCTGAAGATGCGGTCGAGGAAGCGCAGGAGTCTCCGGAAGAAGCGGAAGAGGCGCAGGCGTCCGAACCGGAAGAGCCCTCGGCAGAAGCAGAGGCAGGGGCAGAAGCAGAGGCAGGGGCAGAAGCAGAGGCCCCCGCCGAGACGGAAGAGAAGCCTGCCAAGAAGCCGGCGAAGAAAACGACCCGGAAAACCACGAAGAAAGCCGCGGAAGAATCCGCTGAGGAGACTGCAGAATGAGTCGATATTTCCGGCGGCGCAAGTTTTGCAAATTTACCGCCGAGGGCACGAAGGAGATCGATTACAAGGATCTGGAAACCTTGAAAGCGTATATCTCCGAAACCGGGAAGATCATTCCCAGCCGCATAACCGGCACCAAGGCGCGCTATCAGCGCCAGTTGGCGACGGCGGTGAAGCGCGCGCGGTACCTGGCGCTGATTCCCTACACGGACGGCCACCAGGTATAGAAAACCATGTTGCGCGGCCTTGCCGAATTCGTAATGGCAGGACGCAAACAGGCCGTGCTGGCTATCGTTCTGCTCGGCCTGCCGCCGCTGGTGAATCTGCTGACGCCCGCGCTGGTGGCGATGGTGGGAATGCGCAAGGGCATGACGGCGGGGTCGGCCATGTTGCTCTGGGCGTTGTTGCCGGCCGGCGTCTGGTTGCTGCTTTGGGGAAACTCGTTCCCGCTGCTGCTGTTGTTCGGCGTCTTCGTGCTCGCGGCCGTGTTGCGGGCCACGGAGTCCTGGCAGAATGTGCTGCTTGCGGGAATCGGCGTCGGCGCGATGTTCGAGTTTTATCTGCGCGCCCAGCCGGCCATGCTCGACCTGGTGTTCGAGCAACTGGAACTGTACGTCCGCGCCAATAATCTGGAAGACGTGCAACTCGATGATGTGCGGGAGGTGATGACCACCTTCCTGGCCGCGTTCTACATGGCCCTGTCGGTTGCGTTGCTGATGCTGGGGCGGTCGATGCAGGCGATGTTGTACAACCCGGGCGGATTCCAGGAGGAATTTCATGCCTTGCGGATCGGTCAAACCACGACGCTTGTCCTGGTTGGCATGATCCTGCTGGTCAACATCGTGGAAGGCCTGCCGGAGGCGTGGATTTTCTATCTGGCCGCGCCCTTCGCGTTCGCCGGGCTGGCCCTGGCTCACGCGCTGGTGGCCCGGAAGAGCGCTTCGGTCTTCTGGCTGGTAGCGATGTACATGTTGCTGATTTTCCCCACCATGATGTACCTGCTCATCCTGGTGGCGATCGTCGACAGTTGGTATGACTTTCGCGCGCGCGTGCCGAAAAGCAGTTGAGCGAAGCGGAGTGAATTGAGGAATATGCAATGAACATAATTCTGCTGGAAAAAATCGCCAAGCTCGGCGACATCGGCGAGGCTGTCAAGGTCAAGTCCGGCTACGCCCGGAACTTCCTGTTTCCACAGGGCAAGGCCGTCCCCGCGACCAAGGCGAACCTGGAACAATTCGAGCAGCGCCGCGCGGAACTGCTCGCCGCGCACAACGAGAAGATCGCCCACGCCCAGACCCGGGCCGGGAAGCTGGCGGGAGTATCCATAGCCATCGAAGTCAACGCCAGCGACGAAGGCCGCCTATTCGGTTCGGTCGCTGCCCGCGACGTCGCCGAAGCCGTCAACGAGAAGGCCGGCAGCGACCTCGCCAGATCCGAAGTGATCCTGCCCGGCGGCTCGATTCGCCAATGCGGCGACTACGAAGTCATCGCCGATCTCGGCTTCGAAGTGACCGCGACTTTCGCGCTATCGGTCATCAGCCGCGGGGCTCCGGTGCAGTTCGATGACGAAGAGGGCGAAGCCGAATCCGAACCCGAAGCGGCAGCCGAAGCATCGGCCGACGAAAGCGCCGAAATAGCAGCGGAAGCCCTCGCTGACGAACCCGAGACCGCCTCGGACGAAGAAGAAAAGCCGGCGGAGTAACCTGTAGGGGCTGGGCATGCCCAGCCCGCAATCGGACCAATCGCCTTCTTGAGGACAATTTTTTACTGATTTACCAGCCGTTGCGTCCAAATGTGACGCAACAGGCGTGTAGCTTGAGGGATAAGCAAATTCCCGACGAAGTTCCACGAGGTAAAGTCAGCATGAAACAACACTCCAAAGTCGCTGCTAAATATGGCGACGGATCGAAGAAATACTTGGCCGTTTGCGGCAAATGGATTGACAAAAAGGCCTTCAAGCGCGTACCAACCTGCAAGAAGTGCCTCGATCCTTTCAAATGCGACCGCCAAGTCCTCTGCCTTAAGTCGGCAAGGAATCCCGAAGCAAACGAGGTTCCTGGAGAAATCGAGTCCGCGAAGGCCGAGAAGCTGCTGGCGGACTTGCTCATCGCCGCTTGATCGCGAAGTTATATGGTTCAGCGTAAAGGTCGAGATTATCCGGGTTACGGGAGACTGCAAAGACCAGATTCATCCGGTTAGTCGTCCCGATGATGATTCGCCAAGGTATCGCACATCCGCGTCATCTGCTCACGCAACTTTGCCGGCTTCAGGATTTGCACGCTCTCGCCCCAAGTCACCAAGTGCCAGCACATCTCGTTCAGGCCGCCTGCCTTGAAGCGCACGGTGACCGTGCCGTTTTCATGCCGTTCGATGGACTGATCCGGGTGGAACTGGAACGAAGCCGCATCTTTCGCCGCGACTTTGTTGAAAAGCAATTCGACCTCCACGGGCTCGTCTTGGAATGTGCCAAACGAGCGACGTGCGAAGTCTTGCAGATCGAAATCAGGGTCGCATTCAAACACATTTCCGGTGAGGCGGACTTCACTTATATTGCTGATTCGCCATAGGCGAGTATCCGCATATCCGCTGTGCTTTCCGACCAGGAAGGGGCGGTTTCCGTATAGAAGACCGTACGGTTCGACTTTCTGTGTACTCCTTTTGCCAGAATGTCGCCCGGAATAGGAAAATTTGATCGTGCGACCACCAAGAATCGCCTCGCGCAACAGCGAAAGCAGGGCCGGGTCGATCGGCTGCCGCGGGCCGGGACGCATCGCCAGACCTTCGGCCTGCACCAGCGTTTCCAGGTCGGAATCGATGTTTGCAAGGCTTTCCGGGCGTTGCATGGCGCGCAATTTTGTTTCGACATCCGACAGACTGGTGGCGAGATTGCCGAGGCCTGATTGACGCAAAGCCGAGATTGCCGTTGCGAGAGAGGCAAGATTATCGGCCGTTATGGGAACAAGCCTGCGCAAGGCGTTGGACTCCAGCCGCCAGTGCAATTTATTGTCCCCGGCGGGAACGGTTTCGAGGCCCGCAAACGCCCATTCCACTGTATTGCGCATGCGCTCGGCGGTCCGTCGGCTGACCGACAGTTCCTCTTGTATCTCATCGATGGTCATGCCGCCACGCGCGGCTTGCAGGCGAATCGCAAGATCCAGAACGTCTTTTACCCGTTCGTAGCGAATTGTCGATTTCTTCTCTTGCATCTCCGAAGTCTCCATTTATCGCAAGGGCAGCAGCGGAACTATACCCGCACCGGGAGCATCCGGCTCCCGGTACGTTACTGCTCCCTGCGCCGCTAGCCGAGGAATCCGATGGATTTCGGGCGATTCGGCTTCGCGTCGCATTCGGCCCGCAGCATGGCCGCGAGCGTGTCGGGCTCTCCCAGGCAGCCGAGCACATCGGCTTTCTTGCGCACCACGGCAAAGTCTCCCGGCGTCAAGCCCGAGATCAGATTCAACCCGGTCGGCGGTTCCAGAGCGAAGAACTTGCCGAACGCGAAGCGAGCCTGCTCCGCCGTCAGGTAATCCAACCCGATCTTGAACGTGAAGCGCCGCAAGGTCGCCTCGTCGAGCCGGTCGACGAAGTTCGTCGTGCAGGCGAACGGCAGCGGGTGGCTTTCCATCCAGGTCAGCATTTCATTTACCTGGCTAACTTCCCAACTTCTTTCCGCTCGTCGGCGATCCGACAGCAGCGAATCCGCCTCGTCAAAGATTAAGAAGGCTTCAGCATCGCGGGCCTCGGCAAACGCGCCGGCGATGAGCCGCTCGGTCTGGCCCACCCACATGGACTTGAGGTCCGATGCGCGTTTATGTATGACCTCCAGCCCAAGACGTTCCGCCAGGTATCTGGCGAACGCGCTTTTTCCGGTTCCCGGCGGCCCTTGCAGGCAGAGCGAAAAATCGCGTCTTGCAGTGGATACGATTCGGCCGGCCAGCAACTCCGGGTCGGTGTCGGCCCGAATCAGGTCCAGTTCAAACTCGGCCGGGGCTTGCTGTGGCGGCTTGTTGGAACCCAGGAGTTTTGAAAGACTGCGAACGCCGAAGCGTACGGTGTCCAGGCTGCCGTCTCCTATGCGCGCCGCCGCAGTCGCACCGGCGGCCAATGCCGGCGTGGCGTCGAATTCCCGGGCCAGTTCTCGCACTTCATTGGGTGCCGCAGCAATGTTGTTCCTTTCAAGTTGCCGGACCCAGACGCGCTCTCTGATGCTGGCATCGGGCTTGCGCAATTCCAGCGCAAACATCATGCGCCGAAGTATTGTGGGACTGACCGAAAGGGCGTCGTTCATGGTCCAGAGAATCGGGACCGGTGTTTCTTCCAGCAGCCGGTGCATGAACACCTTGGACTCGCCCTGGCGATGGCCCGTCCCGATTTTCGGCCCGAAAATCGCCGCGAGATCAAGCGTATCTCCAAGCAAATCTTCCATCTCATCGAACAGCAACAGGGAATTGCTGTCGTTTGCGAGCAATCGCTGGGCCACGATCAACTCCTGCTGCCGGTCCTTGCGGGAAGGCTCGAAACCGTCGTCGTCCGCCTCGCCGGCGGCGTACAGCGTTACGCCAAGACGCTCGGCCAGCACTTTGCAGAATTCCGTCTTGCCGGTTCCGGGGGTGCCATATAGCAAGATGTTCACTCCTTTTGCCCGGCTTTCCAGCGCACCCTTCAATAGCGTTTCGATATGGTCCCGGTGCTTGGCGATATGGTCGAAATCGCTCCACTCCAGTTCGCTCGCCGAGGCGGAATCGAACAGGATTCGCATGATGTCCGTTGTATTGTTGCCGGGTTCGTTGACGAGCCGAAGCAGCCAGCACGGCACATCGAGGTCGCCGTCCCGGTCGATCTGGACCAGGCCCGAGCGCACCAGCGGCGAATTGGATCCCAACCGCGATTGGATGCTCCGCGGTCTGCGTCCGAGCAGTATCGACATCACATAACCGGACACATGGAGTTGATTCATTCGGGGACCGGGCCGATCGAAAATATCGTCGATCAGAGACTCGAATGCGTAATGGGTGGCGTAACGCAGCAACAGTTCGAGCACCTCCCGGTCGAGTGCGCTCAGGCCAGTGGCCTTGCCGAGCCGACGTAGCCGCCGGGCCGTACGATCCGCACTTGGCGCTCTGGTGGGAAGTGCGGTCTGAAGCGATTCACGGACATTTTCGAGGGTTTTCGCGTTTACAGGCGTCTTCTTGTCGCGCTGTCGATTTACCTTTCGTCGGTACTTTCTCAAGTTCCTGCTGTCATGGAGCTTCGTCTCGCTTGCTTTAACATTGCACGCGTATTCGTGCTTGGGCCACTCGGCCGCCATCCATTCGACTAAGCCCTCGGCTTCCGGGGATCTGCGGTCGACTCCCGCAGCGATGTTGACGAGACAGGTTTGCAATAGGTAGCTTTCGTAAGCATTCAGCATGATCAGTTCCTCCAGGGATTTTCAGGTAAGTCCACACAACAGGTTTTAAGGCTGCGTAAAGGCTTTTTGGAAAAGCCGGCGGCAAAACAGCCGCTGCGGCGTTTCCGACATGGCAACGGTAATTGCCGCATGTGTCAGATTTGGCCGCACTGAGGTGCCGGAAAATTCGATTTGTTCGTTTCGTGTCGATGTGGGCGCTTAACCCAAACACCGGAAGAGCAGAATGAAATGTGGCGCTGTTGTCGTTTGGGCTCCCCAGCCCGGGATTTCAGGGATTTTGCCGCTGCCCGCTTTCGGGCGGGTGAAAGAAGCGGACTACTTCTTCCAATCCGCCGACGCGCACCTCCACCGCCGCCGTGCGTTCTCGCAATTGTGCGATAAGTTCGCCGTTGTGCCTGATCAAATCTGCGTTGCGGTCTATGCGTTCGCCGTTCGCGTCGATTTTTTCTTCCAGTCGCTGGACGGCGTCCGCGACGGTTGCGTCCATCTCGGATTGCGCGGACTGATACAGCACCCACCCGCCCCCGGCGATTGCCAGCATTTGGACACTGGCGACAATCAGAATAGCGTTCAGAATACGGTGTGGCATATCGGGCATTTGCATCTGCATTCTCAGGGTCTCCTTGTCGAGAGTTGCATTCCGTGCACTTTCATTTATTATAGGTTGCCCGAAAAAGGCAAATTTTGGCGAAATTCGTTCAATGGCGCGTCCGAATCTGGCGCATCTGGCCGTTAGCCTCCGAAACTACAGGCTTGCTGTTGTATTCTTGCCAAGCTTTGTAACCGGTTGACTGACCATAGGCTAACCGAGACCGGTTCGAATGTACTGGAGATTGTTTGCGTGACCAATGAAAGCGAGCAGGAGGAAGAATGAACGGCGTTGATCCACTGGCCGAACTGCTGCGCCGCGCTCCGGTCGGCGCGAGGCTGGATTCGAATCGGCTCAATCGATATTCCCTTACCCGTAAAATCGCGGATGATTTCGACGGTAGCCAAGCGAACAGGCCGATTCTGTTCTGCGGCTACAACCCTTCGACCGCTGACGAAACCACCGATGACCGTACGCTCCGGCGTGAAATCGCCTTCGCCAGAGACTTGGGCGGGACTTATCTCGTCAAAGTGAACCTGCTGTCCCAACGGGCCACGAAACCGGAGAAAATTGATATCGCAGAGGCTGAGCGGAGTTTCGATGAGAACGTAACGCTCGTAACTGAACTGGCCGCACTGACTCTTCGGGCAGGCGGAAAAATCATTGCCGCATGGGGCATCCCCAAGGGGCGGAAAAAGGTCCGCGCATTGGCGGCCAAAGCGGAAAACCTGCTTACCGGCAAAAGCGAGCTCGTCGGTCAATGGCAGACTTTCGGCCTTACCGGCAACGGCCACCCCCGGCACCCCCTCTATCTTCCCAAGACCGCGTGGAAAAACCTGATAGGTTTTGCGGTTCCTGCTGGAAGTGGCTAAGCTGCCACTGGACTTGGGTAACTGATGGAAGCGAGAAATCTCGAACAATTCTTGAGCAGTGTAGACGAGTGATTGCAAGAAATGCGATTGGAATTCAAAAAAAAAGTCGAAAATCTCTTTGTTGAACTAAATCCCGCATTGGAAGCGGCGCGAAAGCTGGACCGGGAAATGAATCGTGTCTTCGCGCATCGGTTCAATGTACTCGATTACGTCCACACCAAGGAACTCGGCCTGTCACGCATTATCGCGGACCTTTTCGACCCAAATGCCAGTCATGGGCAGGGGACGTTTTTCATAAAGTCATTGTTGACCAGATTGAAGAACGAGCGTAGTTGCGTTGTTGACGAAAAATGGCTTGATTTCGATAGTAAAGGCATACATGTAAGTTTAGAAAAGACGATTAAGGCAAATCGCCGTATTGACATTTATGTGACGATTAAGAGTAAATCAAGAACAACATACCGCCTCGCCATAGAAAACAAGCCGTATGCTGACGATCAGGAAAATCAGGTGGCAGACTATTTGAAACATCTCAAGGAAAATGAAGAAAATTTCCTATTTATTTATTTATCCTCCCGTGGTCAAAAACCTACACAGAAAAGCCTGCCGGAGTCCGAATACCCAAAGCCCGAAAACCAAGAAAAAGATGAATGGATGAGTCCCTTTAAGATTATGGCTTATCACAATGAGGCAGGTATTGCGGAAATAGAGTCCGATTCTACAGAAACGAACAATACAAGGGAACGGGGGGACGATACAGATGCGGATGATGAACTTGCGGACTATCGCATCTCTTTTTCCTTGGCAAATTGGTTGTCTGAGTGCCGAAAGAATTGCGAAGTTGATCGTTTGAGATCATTTCTGCGTGATGCGGAACAATTCTGCATTAAGAGATTTGGAGATAGTAACATGGTAAATGATAGTGAAATGCAGGCAGTTAAGGAAGTAATTTATTCTGGTGATATACAGAGAAATTTTGAGATCGCTATGGCAGTTAGTGGTGCATGGCCAATTTTGGAAGAAGAGTTTTATAATAAGTATGTTTGCTTTCTCAAGAGCGAGATTGAGCAAAAATTGAAAGAAGAAGAACTTTTTGAGAATTGTAAGGTAGAATGCCGTTCCAATGGAATAGGAGCGCATCAGAACGGAATTTGGATGTTCCGAGAGGCTTGGAAACAGTATGATTTAGAGAAACAGGATGGCAGAAGAACGACAGCAATATATATGAAAAATGATCATAACGGACCAAAAACTTGGATAAGAGGAATTGCCTCACCAATTGGATTGGATGAGATGAGTGAAGTAGATAAGATCAGGCGCGAGGAACTCAAGAGTTCTTTGCAAAAAGTTTTCAAGAGAGCAACAACCGGTGATTTTTGGTTGTATTCAGAGTATGTTGATCCAAGCGTCTGGAAAAAAGAAATTCCCAAACTGGAATTAGAACTTAAAAAAGGTGGTGGAGAATTTACCAATAAACTGGTTGACAGATTTTTGGAAATAGCGCGTCTAGCGATTCCAGAGATAGACAGATTGGAGATGGGAGTATAGATTTACGCGTTTTGACTGATCACGCCGAAGTGCTTGCCGTTCGGCTAGTCTGCGGGTCCGAGTATTTCCGTAAGTCTTTCCTGAAATTCTTTTGCCTTTGCTTGCTCATATGCTGGTAACGTGAAGAACAGTATTGCGACAAGCACGACCGTCCCCACAAAATGGAAAGTGAGGCCAATCAGAAGCGCATACAAGAATTCGCAACATTGGCATGGGTCTTTCTCTTGCATAGTTCCGGATCTCCTTGGCGACTAACGATTCAGGGTTCCTGTTGCAACTGATTTTCGGGCGGGTGGAAGAACCGGACTACTTCTTCGAGGGCGCCGACGCGCACTTCCACCGCGGCCGTGCGTTCCCGAAGTTGCGTTATGAGTTCACCGTTGCGGTCGATACGTTCCGCATTTTGCATGATCAGATCCGCATTCCGAGCGATCAGTTCCGCATTGCGGTCGACGCGTTCGCCGATTTGGGCGATGAGAACCGAGTTCCGCTCCACGCGCTCACCGAGCGTGCCGATTCGTTCGCCGTTCGCGTCAATTCTCTCTTCCAGGCGCCCCACGGCATCCGCGACAGTCGCATCCATGTCCGTGATCGCTGACTGGTACAGCACCCACCCGCCCGCGGCGGTTAAGACTAGGTGGCCTGACAGAGCGATCAGTAACGTGGTCGCGTTTCGCTGTGGTGTGTCGTCGGTTGTTGGCATCTGCATCTTGGATATCCTTGGCAAGGGGTTGCTTTCCGTGCCCTTTCATATAGGACGGGTTGCCTGAAAAAGGCAAGTTTTCGACGGAAATAATTCGAAAGGCCGTGACCCGTTGAGCCGCAGTTGGCGGTTGTGGACCGACCGGCGGAAGGGTTCCCGGGACGGTGCCGGCGAATTGCATCGCAGGTCGGGCATATTGCCGGTCTTTGTAGTACACTGCCATTGCGGCAGCGTTTTTGCGCTCCTGTAACATATTGATATAAATAGATAATTTCGGCAGCCGAGCGAGCCCGCCAATTTGGGCCGCACCACCGCCGGAAGGTCGGATCATGGCCACAGCAGCGCAACCCTTCCCGGATCCCAGCGAAGACTCCGAATCGCGGCAACTCAGCGTTCCTCCGCATTCCCGCGACGCCGAACAGGCAGTTCTCGGCGGGCTGATGCTCGTTGGCGAGAGTTGGTTCGAGGCATCGGATCTGCTGCTCGCCGAAGACTTCTATTTCCCCGAGCATCGTCAAATCTACGAGGCAATGCTGGAGCAGGACAGGGACGGCAAACCCATCGACACGCTGACCCTGGCCGAGTTGCTGATTTCCCATGGAAAACTGGAAGCCGCCGGGGGTGCGGGTTATCTCGGCGATCTTGCGGAGAACGCCCGCGGCACGGCGAATCTGCGGCACTACGCTGAAATCGTTCACGACCGGGCCGTGTTGCGCAAGCTGATCGGCGCCGGCAATAAGATCATCGACAATTGCTACAACACCGAAGGCGCTCCGGTCACGGAAATTCTCGACCAGGCCGAACAGCGGATATTCGGCATCGCCAATGAGCGTCCCAAGGACAAGGGACCCGAAGCGCTCAATCCATTGCTGGGTAAAGCCATGGATCGAATCGAGGAGTTGAGGACATCGGGTTCCGATCTCACCGGCATGTCCAGCGGTTTCGTCGATCTAGACAGAATTACTTCCGGCTGGCAGAAATCCGATCTCATCGTGGTAGCAGGCCGGCCGTCCATGGGCAAGACGGCGTTTGCCATGAACGCAGTCGAACACGCAATTTTGCATCAGGAACTGCCAGTGCTCGTCTTCAGCCTCGAAATGCCGGCGCAAAGCCTGATCTTTCGTATGCTCTCCTCGGTCGGGCGCATCGATCATTCGAAAATCCGGGTCGGTAAGCTGTCCGCCAATGAGCTTTCCAAACTGGATGGGACCATGCGCCGGCTGAAGGACAAACCCTTGTATATCGATGACGCTTCCGGACTCTCGCCAACCGACATGCGCGCCCGCGCGCGCCGCATTTGCCAGCAGCATGACGGCGAGCTGGGACTTATCGTGGTGGACTATCTGCAACTCATGCACCTGAGTAGAACGACGGAAAACCGCGTCGGAGAAATCTCGGAGATTTCCAGGTCCATGAAACTGATGGCGCGTGAGTTCGAATGCCCGGTGATGGCGCTGTCGCAATTGAATCGTGGCCTCGAACAACGGCCGAACAAGCGACCGATCATGTCGGACCTGCGCGAATCCGGCGCCATCGAGCAGGACGCGGACCTGATCGTTTTTCTATATCGCGAAGAGGTATATAAGAAGGAAGACACCAAGGAAGAAGACAAGGGAGTTGCCGAAGTCATCATTGGCAAGCACCGCAACGGCGAAATCGGAACCGTGAAACTGAGTTTCCTGCACAATCTCACAAAATTCGAAAACCTTGCGAGGCAGGACGATTTCTCCCGCTATCACGATCCGCAAGCATGAGTTCTCCCCAACGGGCCTGGGCCACCATCGATCTCGCAGCCTTGCGGCACAATCTCGGCCGTGTGCGCGAACTCTGCCCTGAAGCCGGCATCATCGCCGTAGTCAAGGCCGACGCTTACGGCCATGGCATGGCCGAATGCGCCGAAGCGTTGCGCGACGCCGAAGCCGGCATTTGCGGCTTCGCCGTGGCGACCATGGACGAGGCGCGCCGCTTGCGGAAGTTTCAGCCGGACTTGCCGATCCTGTGCCTTAACGGGTTCCGCGACGGCAACGAATTGCAGGATTGCGCAACGCTCGATTTCCAGCCGGTCCTGCATGAGGAGAACCAGTTGCGCCTGTTGCGCGAGTTCAGCATGGAGCAGGACGGGCGCCTGACGGTCTGGCTGAAGCAGAACACGGGGATGAACCGGCTCGGATTGTCGGCGGCAAGCTGTCTGTCCGCGGGCGTGGAACTGGGCCGGCGCAAAGACCTGGAAATCCGGCTGATGTCGCATCTGGCCTGGGCCGACAATCTGGACGATCCGGGTTCGGCGGCCTTCACCCGGGAACAACTCCTCGCATTCGAACATCTGCATCGCGATCTCGCGTCCGAACTCGACGCGCCGCCGCCGAGCAGCATGTCGGCTTCTTCGGGCATTCTGTGCCTGCCCGACGCCCATTACGATTTCGTTCGCCCGGGCATCATGCTTTACGGCAGTTCGCCCCTGGCCGGCAACAGCGCCGCCGAACTCGGACTGATCCCGGCCATGAGCTTGCGCGCGCGGCTGCTTGCCGTACGCGAAGTGAAGGCCGGCGAAGCCGTCGGCTATAGCGCGACCTGGCGCTTCCCGCGCGATACGCGCATGGGCGTGGTTTCAATCGGCTATGCGGACGGTTATCCGCGCTCGGCGGTCAACGGTACGCCGGTGCTCGTCGCGAGCGGCGGCGGCTGGGAGCCTTGCAAGCTCTTGGGCCGCGTGTCCATGGACATGATCACGGTGGACCTTGGCGAACTGGATGGCGTGGGGCCGGGCAGCGAAGTCATTCTCTGGGGCGAGGGACTCGACGCGGACGAAGTCGCCGCGCGCGCGGGCACGATCGCATACGAACTTTTCACCCGCGTCACCGCGCGGGTGCCGAAAATCCATATCTGAAGGCGTCGCCCGTGGCCAAAGCGAAAACCGCCTTCGTATGCAGTGACTGCGGCGCAGACTACGCCAAATGGCAGGGACAATGCGGCGCCTGCAACGCCTGGAATACCCTGGTGCAGTTCAATCCCGGCCCGGCCGAGAGCGGCCGCGGAGCGCGCAGGCAGGGCTATGCCGGCGCGCAAAGCGAAGTAACGCAACTCGCCGATATCGATCTCGCCGAATTGCCCAGATTTTCCAGCGGGCTGGCTGAACTCGACCGGGTGCTCGGCGGCGGCCTCGTCTCAGGTTCGGTCGTGTTGGTCGGCGGCAATCCGGGCGCCGGCAAGAGCACCTTGCTGTTGCAGGTCATGTGCGTACTGGCCGGGCAGGACAGGCAGGCGCTCTATGTCACCGGCGAGGAGTCCCCGCAACAGGTGGGCATGCGCGCGCGCCGGCTGCAATTGCCGCGGGACAATCTCAAGTTGCTCTCGGAAACCGGCGTCGAAGAGATTCTCAAGGCCGCCGCCCGGCACAAGCCTGAATTACTGGTGGTGGACTCAATCCAGGTAATGCATAGCGCGGAAATTCCCTCCGCGCCGGGCAGCGTGACCCAGGTGCGCGAATGCGCGGCCCACCTGATCCAGTACGCCAAGCAGACCGACACCGTGCTGTTCCTGGTCGGCCATGTGACCAAGGAAGGCAATCTCGCCGGGCCCAAGGTGCTCGAACACATGATCGACTGTTTCCTCATGCTCGAAGGAGGCAACGAATCGCGCTATCGAATCTTGCGCGCGCACAAGAATCGCTTCGGCGCGGTCAACGAACTCGGCGTCTTCGCCATGACCGAAACCGGCCTGAAGGAAGTGCGCAATCCCTCCGCGATCTTTCTCGCCCGGGCCGAAGAGGAAGCGCCGGGTTCGCTCGTGGTCGCCTTGTGGGAAGGCACTCGTCCGCTGTTGGTCGAGATCCAGGCCCTGGTCGACGCCAGCGCGCTGGGCAATCCGCGCCGCGTGGCCGTGGGGCTGGAACACAACCGGCTCGCGATGCTGCTCGCGGTGTTGCATCGCCATGGCGGCCTGTTCATGGCCGACCAGGACGTGTTCGTGAACGTGGTCGGCGGGGTCAAGGTATCCGAGACCAGCGCCGATCTGGCGCTGTTGCTGGCCGTCGTTTCCAGCTTTCGCGACCGGCCCCTGCCGCGGGACCTGGTCGTATTCGGCGAAGTGGGCCTGGCCGGCGAAATCCGCCCGGTTCCCGGCGGCCAGGAACGCCTGCGCGAAGCGGCCAAACACGGCTTTCGCCACGCCATCGCACCAGGCGCCAACGCGCCACGCAAGCCGCTTGCCGGCCTGGAAGTGCATGGAGTGACGAGTGTTTCCCAAGCTCTCGAAGCCGCGGAAAATCTCACGCAGGAGCGTTCTCGAAGTCCTGCCTGATGGTGCGGGCGCTCCAGTAGTAGTGGGCGGCGCACCAGACATTGACCATCACCGTGATCGCCATGGCGTAGCGCAGGGCGTCGTTGCCGAACGAAGGCTCAAGAGCGTCGCTGACGAATCCCGTGATCATCGGGCCGAGACCGAGGCCGATCAGGTTGAGTACGAACAGCAGCACCGCCGTACCCATGGCGCGCATGCGCAAGCCCACCAGGAACTGCGTCGAGGCGAGGCAGGGCGCCAGGTACCAGCCGCCGCAGAACACCGGCAGCAGGTAGGAATAGGCGGCGATGTAGCCGTTCGGCATGAGCAGCAACGTGTTCAGCGCGAAGGGAATCGCGATCACGGTGGAGATGAAGGGAATCCAGACGTACCAGGTCTTGTCTCCGGTCCGCTTCGCCGTGCGGTCTGAAATCCAGCCGCCGAAATACGTGCCCGCGAGGCCGCCGATGCCTGCGACCAGGCCGTAATACCAGCCGATGTCGATGATGGGCATGCCATGCACGCGGCCGAGAAACAGCGGCATGAAATTGCCCATGCCGTAGGTTACGAATGCGTGCAGGGCGCAGGCAAACGAAAGGTGGCGAAAGGACTTGCGCTGCCAGAGAAAGCCCAGCACCTGCAAAAATCCCGGCGGCGCCGCGTCGCGTCGCGCCTCTGCCATGCCCCGCGGCGGCTCCTTGATGAACAGGCGCACGAGCACGGCCAGCAGCAGGCCGGGGAGGCCCACGACCACGAAGGCCGTGCGCCAGTCGAACATTTGCACGAGATAGGCGCCGCCGATGGTGCTGACGAGAATGCCGCCATATACGCCGAGCGAATAGATCGAAAGGGCGGTGGCGCGCTGCTCCACGGGGAAGATGTCGGAAACGATCGAGTGGGCCGGCGGAGAGCCGCCGGCTTCGCCGACCCCGACGCCGAATCGCGCCATGAACAACTGGACGAAGTTCTGCGCCGTCCCGCATAGCACCGTCATCGTGCTCCAGACGGTGACCGCGAGGGCGATGATGTTGCGCCGGTTGCCCAGGTCGGCCCAGCGCGCGATGGGAATGCCGAGTGTAGTGTAAATGGCGGCGAAGGCGAGACCCGAGAGCATGCCGAACTGGCCGTCGCTGAGTTGCAGGTCTTCGATGATGTATGCCGCCAGGACGTTGATTACCTGGCGGTCGATGAAGTTGAAAACGTAAACGACCGTGAGCAGCCCCAATACGAAATAACGGTATGCGGGCTTGCGGTAGGCCTCGGCAATTGCCTGTTGCGTGTCGGTCAATGTTGACCCGACATCGGTCCTGTCGGCGATTCCGTTACTCATTTTGCCGGGCCTCGATGTTTTTGTCCGCGGGACGCGGGCACGGCGGATGAAAGCATTTATTCCCGGGCAAGTCTACGAACCGATTTCGAGCTTGACAGGATTTCCGGGAAGCCAGGACAAAGTGTGCGAAGGCGGTTTACGCAGTTATTGATAATCGTTATCATTTGCGATTCGTTATACATACGCACAGGAAATTTCAATGAATCTCCAGAAGCTGAAATTCGACTGCCTGATCCCGGCGCTGGGGCTGGCAGCCATGCTGGCGGTCGGCAATGCCGCCGCAGACGGTCCCATCGGCGATCATGTCAATGACCTGCAGGCGCATCTGCTGGAATACGGCGATGAGGTGGTCTGGCTGATCGAACAGTTCGACGGCATCGTCGATAGCTACGAAAGCGGCGGTCTGGCGGCGTCGAATCCGGAAGCCGTGATGGAGCATTGGGAAGCGGTCATCTTTCACGATGCGATCGAAACCAACTACATCCCGATTTACGCATCCATCTGGCAGGGTCTATTCGGCGTGCGACAGGCGATCGAGGCGGAAGCGCCGGTCGCCGACGTGCGCGTCCAGCAGGCAATGCTGGAACAGTCGCTGTGGCAGGCCCTGGGTGCGGTCAAGATGGCCGCCCAGTTCCAGCAGCGGGGACTTACCGCGGTAATCGAGGTCACCGAGGCGACCACACCGACTGAAACGCTGGACGAAATCAAGCAGCGTCTCGACCGGGTCGTGGCCAAATACGCCGAGCAGTTGCCGGAAGAGGCGACCAGCATCGTATTCGACACATACCTGACTCGTTTCGAAGGCGTGGAAGGCATGCTGATCGAACAGGACGCGGACCTGGTGGTAGACCTTGAGGTGGACTTCAATGTGACCTTGCCGCAGGCCATGGAAAGCGGCGCCAGCCTCGACAATGTGCGCGGCGTGGTGCAGGCGATGCAAAGCAAGCTGGACCGGGCCAAGTCGCTGCTGGAAGAAGCCGAACAGGATCGGGCCAGCGTCTTCTGAATGAGGCGTCGATCTTTTCTGCAATGCCTGGCCATGTCGGGCGCCATGGGCTCTCTGCCGCTGGCGCCCGCCAGCGGTTTCGCCCAGCCTTCCGAAGCGGTTCCGGTTGACGAACTGCCCGCGCTGGAAGGCGAACTCACGCTTTATCTCGGCCGAGGCGAAGGCGGCTTGTACGAAAACGTGCTGGCGGCGGTCGAAGAGCGCAATCCCGATTTCACGTTGAATATTCGCCGGGGTCCGACCGCGGCCCTGGCAAACGCGATCGTCGCGGAGGCGGAAGCGGGCGTGCGACGCGCCGATCTGTTCTGGGCCGTCGACTCGGGCGCCATCGGCATGATCAACGAAGCCGGCCTGGCGCGCGAATTGCCCGACGATCTGACGAGCCAACTCCAGCCGGGTTTCCGCTACCCCCAATGGGCGCCCGTCACGGGACGAATTCGAACGCTGCCATTCAATACGGAACAACTTTCGGTCGAGCGCATTCCTGCCGACGTCATGTCGCTGCCCGACAGCGGGCTCGGCATCGGCTGGGCGCCTGCCTATGCATCGTTTCAGTCGTTTGTCACCGCCATGCGCCTGCTCGAAGGCGACCGGGCCACGGCCGATTGGCTGCGCGGCATCAACGAGACCGCGACGTCCTATGCGGGAGAACTCGGCGTCGTCATGGGCGTGGAGCGCGGCGAGGTACAGCTCGGCTTCGCCAATCACTATTACACCTTGCGTCTGAAATCGGGTATGCCCGACGCCCGCGTGGCGATGGCCTTCACCAATAATGACGCAGGCTGCCTGGTCAACGCTTCCGGCATTCTCTCCCTCGCCGGGGGCGACCTGCCAATCGACTTCATTCGCTACCTGCTTACCAGGGAAGTACAGACATACCTGGCAAACGAAGCTTTCGAGATTCCGCTGGTGGGCGGCGTCGCAACGCCGCAAGGGCTGCCGGACCTGGCCAGCATCGCTCCTCCCGAGATTGACCTGACCCTGCTTGCCGACTTGCGCCCGACGCTGGATCTGATGCGCGAAGTCGGCGTCCTATGACACGCTGGCCGAAGTCCTATCCGTTTGCCTTGGTAATATCGCTGCTGGCTGTATTGCCGGTGCTGGTGCTGTTCGGTCTGCTCGGCGACGATCCGGAATTCTTCGCGGCTCGAAATCTGGATCTGCTGGCGAACACGTTGTTGCTGGTGTTCCTGACCGTTGCCGGCGCATTGCTGCTAGGTGTCCCTCTGGCTTTGTTAACGGCTTACGTGCGCCTGCCCTGGTCACGGCTGTGGCTTGTTCTGCTGGCGGCCCCGCTCGCCATGCCGAGCTATATCGGCGCGTTCACGTTTTACGCCGCCTTTGGCCCCGGCGGCGAACTCGATAACCTGTTCGGTCTGACGACGCCCTCGGCGCGCGGACTTTCCGGGGCAGCGCTGGTCATGACGTTGTATACCTACCCTTTCGTCCTGCTGACTACGCGGGCTGCGTTATTGAGCCAGGACGCCAGCCTGATCAATGCCGCGCGCACGCTCGGCTTGAGTCTGCCGCGCAGTCTGTGGCGCGTGGCGCTGCCGCGGGCGGCGACCGGGATGGCCGCCGGCAGCCTGCTAGCGGCGCTGTATGCCTTTTCGGATTTCGGCACGCCGGCGATCATGGGGCTCGACACCTTCACTCGGGCAATTTATGTGGAATACAACGCCTTCGGACTCGAACAGGCAGCCATGCTGTCGCTGCAGTTGCTAGTCATCGTCGGTCTCGTGCTGTTCCTGGAATCGAGAATTTCCGCGACGCCGGAACGTCCGGGCCGCGCTCTGGCGATATGGCCGCGGACGTGGCAGACAGCCCTGTACCTGACAGCCATGGCGCCGGCCATTCTGCTTGCCATCGTGCTGCCGCTGGCGATTTTCAGCGTCTGGCTGCTGCGCGACGGAAGCGGTGGCTTCGAATTCAGTCTTGCCTGGAATTCCACCCTGGCCTCCTTGCTCGCCGCGTGCGTAGCCGTGGCGCTGGCCTTGCCGGTCGCCTTCGCGGCGGTCAGCGGCAGGCTGGGCCGGCTGCTGGAACGGGTGACGTATCTGGGATTCGGCGTGCCCGGCATCGTCATGGGCACGGCGCTGGTCTATATCGGTTTGCAGGCGCCTTTCCTGTATCAGACTCTTGGTCTGCTGGTATTTGCCTACGTGCTGCGATTCCTGCCTTTGGCCGTGGGTTCGATCCGATCCGCGGCGGAACAGCTCGACACCAGCCTGATCAATGCCGCCAGGGTGTTGGGCGCCGGGCCGCGGGAAGTGTTGCGGCGAGTGTCCCTGCCCTTGACGCTCCGCGGCATGGTGGCGGGCGGCGCCCTGGTCTTTCTCGAAGCGATGCGCGAATTGCCGGCTACCTTGCTGCTGGCCCCGACCGGATTCGAGACGCTTGCCACCTATTTGTGGCGGGTATATGAAGCGGGTTATTTTGGCCGCGCGGCCGTTCCCGGCCTGATGCTGGTATTGATGTCCGGGCTGGGTCTCGCCCTGATGCTGTCGGGGGAGCGGCGGTCCGCTTTTCCGCTGATTGAGGAAAGGCAAGGATAATGCTCGAAGTCAGCAAGCTGTGTGTGGATTACGGAACCACGAGGGTGATCGACGAGGTGAGTTTCGTGCTGGCCCGGGACGAGATTCTTACCCTGGTCGGCCCTACCGCGTGCGGCAAGACCACTATTTTACACGCCATCGCCGGCCTCGTTCCCATTGCCGCCGGAGAAATTCGGATGGACCGATGGCGGGCATCTGCAAGCGCCGCCATTCCTCCCGAACGGCGCAATGTGGGCATGGTTTTCCAGGACTTCGCCCTGTTTCCGCATCTGACCGTGCTGGAAAACGCCGGCTTCCGACTGAAGGACAGCGCGCGGGCGGACCATTGGCTGCGACTACTGGGACTTCACGATTTTCGTCATGCAATGCCTGCCACGCTTTCCGGCGGTCAAAAACAGCGGGTTGCGCTGGCGCGGACGCTGGCGCACGAACCCGCGCTGGTACTGCTCGACGAACCGCTTTCCAATCTCGACGCAGCGCTCAAGGACAGCCTGCGCCGGGAGATTCGCGAGGCGCTCAAGGCGGCGGGCATTCCAGCGGTCTGGGTGACCCACGATCAGGAAGAGGCCCTGTCGGTCGGAGATCGCCTCGGCGTTCTGCACCAGGGCCGGCTGGAACAATTGGCCGACCCCGAATGCTGCTTTTCACGACCCGCCAGTCGATTTGTCGCTTCCTTTCTCGGCGAGGCCAGCTTTCTTCCCGGCCGGGCGGACGGCGCGACCGTGGCGACCGGCCTTGGAACGGTCACGGCGACAGCCGCCGCAAACGGCGAAGTCGACGTCCTGTTGCGGCCAGACGATCTGTCGCTGGCGCGAACCGCCGGCGACAGCAATGGCGTAATCGTGTCAGCGCAATACGAAGGCGAAACCTGGCTATATCGCGTTGGACTCGACGCGGGTATCGCCGTACAGGTGCGCACCAATCACGAGAACCGGCTCTATCCCGGTTCCCGCGTAGTCGTAAAGATAAATTCCGGACAGCCGCTCGCGACGTTTGAACGCGGCGACTAGACCCGGCGCTCTGCCTACTCCCTGGCCAGCCTGCGAATCAATACGACCTCTTCAGTTGTGGAACCAGAATTCGACTTCGGTGGTGTCTTCGAGGAATTCCGCCGCGTGTATTGTCCCGGCGGGCACATGATACCAGTCCCCCGGCCCGAGGCGCTCGGACTTGCCTTCCATGGTGAGCAGGATCGCTCCACGGGTTACTACGCCGACATTATCGGTTTCGTGATTATGGGGCTCAAGCACCGTGCCCGCCGTATACGTAGCGAATACGACATCGCAGCCTTCGGCGTCCAGTTTCATCGCGCCCTCGTGCCCCGCAAGCGGCGGCAGCCGGCGGATCGGCTCCGGGAATTCGGTATTTTTCGGCATGGCTGTCCTCTGATAGAATCGTCTGGTCGGGGGGATTCGATTATCACATGCCTGTAAGCAGACGTGAATTTCTCAACTTGCTCGCGGCGGCCGGGGGCGCCGGGGCGGTTGTAAAGGCGGGCGCGGCGCTCGGAATCATGCCGGCTGACGCGGCAGCTTCGACGCTGGATCTCGCCGCCGGCAACGGCCGCAGCGCGGTCATTCTCGGCGGCGGCATTTCGGGACTCGCAACCGCCTACGAACTCGGCAAGGCGGGATGGGATTGCACCGTGCTCGAAGCCTCCCATCGCTGCGGCGGCCGCATCTTTACCGTGCGCCATGGCACGCTCATCGACGAACTGGGCAACCGGCAATATTGCGAGTTCGACGACGAGCCGCATATGTACTTCAACGCCGGGGCAGCGCGCATTCCCAATACCCACCGCACCTTGCTCAGTTATTGCAAGGAACTCGGCGTCGAACTCGAAATCTTCATCAACGAGAACAAGACCTGCTGGGTGCAGGACGACGCCCTGCTCGGCGGCAAGCCCGTGCGTAACATCGAATACACCACCCACATGCGCGGATTTGTCGCCGAATTGATGGCCAAGGCCATGCACGAATCCGACATGGACGAACCGTTTACCGAGGCAGAAGCCGAAACCCTGCTCGGCATGATCCGCAGCTTCGGCGACCTCTCCGAAGACAATGTCTATCGCGGCAGCTTCAATGCAGGCTTCGCTTCCGGCGGCTTTCTCAACGAGGGCGTGCAGAAAGACATCATCGCATTCCGCGACTTGCTCAAGACGCCGTTTGCAATGACCCTGTTGCGCACCAACGAAGGCGAAACCGGCCCCATCCTGCTGCAAGCCCGGGGCGGCATGGACCGGATCACCGAAGGATTCCTGCGCCAGGTCGGCGACCGCGTCAGTTACCGCGCCATGGTCGCATCGATCCAGGTGCGCGACGACGGCGTTGAAGTCGCCTACGACCAGGACGGCGCGCGCCGGCAGATCCGGGCCGACTATTGCTTCAACTGCATACCGACGCACCTCGTCACGGGTCTCGATCACAATTTCCCCGCCCACTACGTGCGGGCGCTAAAATTCGTGCTCCGCGGCGAAGCCTACAAGGCCGCCTTCCAGGCGAAGGAGCGCTTCTGGGAAAAGCAGGACATCTATGGCGGCATTTCCTGGATGAACAACCGCAGCCAGCAGATCTGGTATCCCGTGGCCGGCATTCACCAGCAGAAGGGCGTCATTCTTGCCGCTTACGATTACGGCGGCGGCATGTACCACACCCGCATGACGCAACAGGAACGCGTCGAAGCCCATCTCGCCGACGGCGAGAAAGTGCATCGTGACTATCGCAATCTCGTCGAAAAGCCGGTTACCGTGGGCTGGCATCGCATGAATCACATGCTCGGCTGCTCCGCGCGTTGGAGACGCAGCTTCCGCGAAGGCTGGACCGGCGAGACCGAAGATCACTACCGCACGCTGCAAGCGCCGGTGAACGGCAGGCATTACTTGATCGGCGACCAGGTCAGCATGCGTTCGGCCTGGATGGAAAGCGCGCTGCTCTCTGCGCACTGGGCCATGAACGACCTCGACCGCCGCTTGCGGAATGCGCCGGCATGATTCGTCTCGCGTTCATCTGCCTTCTGTGCGTCGCCTCCCTGGCTTCGGCGGCGGAACGCGAGCCCTTCGACGACCGCTATTGCACCACCTGTCACGGCGCGGACGGACGCGGCAACGAAGGCGTGCAGGCGCCGCGGCTCGCGGGCATGGAGCCCTGGTACCTGAAGCGGCAACTCGAGAACTACCGGGACGGCATCCGCGGCACGCATCCCGACGATATCGAAGGCGTCGCCATGCAGCCCATGGCCGCCATGCTGACGGACGAGTCCATACAGGATATTATCGAGTGGGTAGGCGGCTGGAATTACGTTCCCGCGGAGCATACGATCAGCGGTGACATCGATGCCGGCAGGACGCTGTACCAGCCCTGCGCCACCTGTCACGGCGCGGACGCCGAAGGCAACGAGGCGCTGGGAGCGCCGGCCCTGGCGGGGCAGAACGACTGGTACATGGTTACCCAGATCAGGAATTTCCTGGCCGGATACCGCGGCGTTCACCCGCAGGATGTCTATGGCGCGCAGATGCGCGTGATGACCACGGGGCTGAACGGCGAGAACGATATCAATAACGTGGTTGCCTACATAAACAGCTTGTCTGACTAGAATTGGCTGAACAATTCCTTCCATGGAATTGTTCATTACCGCAAAACAAAAGCGTGGTTTTGTTTTGCTCACGGATTCAATGGCTTGCGCCATCGAATCCGGCGGCACATCCATGTGCCGCGCGGAAGCTCTGATAAATCAGAGCTTCCTTGACAGCGGCCGCATGGCGGTCAGCGGCCGGTTCAGAGCAGCCGGCGGGGAGAATTCGCATGTCCTCCATGGCCATTTTCAATCTCGTCATTTTCGCCGCCCTGCTGGGCTTTCTGTTCCAGTTGGCGCGCCGCGACATGGGACTGTCGCGCCGGGTGCTGATCGGACTGCTGATCGGCACGGGCTACGGCTTCTATCTGCAATTCGTATTCGGTACCGGCACGGCAGTCACGGGGCAGACGATCGAGTGGACCAATGTCATCGCCAACGGCTATGTCAACCTGTTGCGGCTGATCATCATGCCGCTGGTGCTGGTCATGATGATCGCTGCCGTGGTCAAGGTGCAGGAAATCCGTTCGCTCGGCAAGATCGGCGGCTCGATCGTCGGCCTGCTCGTGGGAACGACCGTGATCGCCGCCCTGGTCGGCATCGCCATGGCTTCGATTTTCGGCCTCAATGCCGGTGAACTTGCCGCCGGACCGGCGGAACTGGCGCGGGCCGAGGCGCTCGAATCGCGCCAGGGCACGATCGCCGACATGACCTTTCCGCAACTGCTGGTCAGCTTCATTTCCAGCAATATCTTCCTTGACCTTACCGGCGCGCGCGACACTTCCATCATCGCCGTGGTGGTCTTCGGCCTCTTGATCGGCATCGCCGCGCTGCTCGTCTGCGAGGACGACCCGGAGCAGGGTCCGCGCATTCGCGGCTTCCTCGACTCGGCCCAGGCCGTCATCATGAAGCTTGTGCATATCGTCATGGCGCTGACGCCTTATGGCGTGCTGGCGCTGATGACGCGCGTCATCGCCACGTCCGACGGCAACGCCATCGTCACCCTGATCGGATTCGTGGTCGCATCCTATATTGCCATCGCCATCATGTTCGTCGTGCACGCCTTCATGATAGGACTGATCGGCGCCAACGTGCCCGATTACTTTCGCAGGGTCTGGCCGGTGCTGACCTTCGCGTTCGTCACCCGCAGTTCGGCCGCGACGATTCCGCTGACGATCCGCGCCCAGGTCGAGGAATTGAACGTGGCGCCTCCAGTCGCCAACATCGCCGCTTCCTTCGGCGCCACCATCGGACAGAACGGCTGCGCGGGCATCTATCCGGCGATGCTGGCGGTGATGGTCGCGCCGACCATGGGCGTCGATATCGATTTCGGATTCATCGCCAGCCTGGTATTGATCATCGCCATCGGCTCCTTCGGCATCGCCGGGGTCGGCGGCGGCGCCACCGCCGCGGCGCTGGTGGTATTGCCGGCCATGGGCTTCCCGGTCACCGTGGCGGCCTTGCTCATTTCCATCGAACCGCTGATAGACATGGCGCGTACAGCGCTGAACGTCAACGGCGCCATAACCAGCGGCATGATCACCCAGCGATTCCTCGGCGCGGAAGCCGGGGGAGCCGAAGCCGCAGCACCATCCCATCAATGATTGAGGAATATCCCATGCAAGTATTCAAAACCGCTTTCGTCATCCTGGCTCTTGCGTTTACGCCGCTGGCCGCCGCGCAGGAAATCACCCGGCATAACGAAGGCAACCTGTTCTATACCGCCATTACCATTCCGCCGGGCGCCGAAACCCTGTACCTGAGCGGCTCAGGCGCGCGGCCGCAGGAAGACGGCTCCTGGGGCGACATACGCCAGCAGGCTATCGATACCTTCAGCCGCTTCAGGGACACGCTGGAAGGGCTGGGCTGGTCGATGAGCGATGTCGTGCAAGTGCGGGTATTCGCCGTGGCCGATGAAAACGGCGAAGTGGATTTCGCGGCATTCAACGAAGGGTATCTCGAATTCTTCGGCACCGAGGAAAATCCCAACAAGCCCGTGCGATCGTTTCTGGAAATAGCCGACCTGGTAGTGGACGGCTGGCTGCTGGAAATCGAGATTCGGGCCGCGCGCATGCCGTGACGAGGCGCGGCCTGCTCCCGCATCTGCGCTTTCGGGCCTGATGATGAAGATCGGCAGGATTTTCCCGGTTGCGCTTCTGTGCGCCTGTTTGCAGGCCTGCGGGCCTGAAGCAGGCGCACAGTCCGTATATGAGACTTCGATCGCCGACTTGCAGCGGATGCTCGCAGGCGGCGAAGTCACTTCCGTACAGCTCGTCGAGCAATATCTGGCGCGGATCGAAGCCTATGACCGCGCCGGTCCGCGCCTGAACAGCATCGTGCGAGTCAATCCCGACGCGCGCGAGATCGCAGGCCAACTCGACCGCGAACGCGCGGCCAGCGGCCCGCGCGGACCCTTGCACGGCATCCCGGTGCTGGTGAAGGACAATTACAACACGACCGATATGCCGACCACCGGCAGTTCGGTGGCGCTGGCGGATTTCGTTCCCAACGCAGCAGCGACCCAGGTCGAGAAGTTGGTTGCCGCGGGCGCTGTCGTGCTGGCAAAAACCAGCTTGCACGAATACGCCTATGGCATCACCAGCGTCAATTCGCTGACCGGCCAGACGCGCAATCCCTACGATTACCGGCGCGTACCCGGCGGTTCGAGCGGCGGCACCGGAGCGGCGGTGGCGGCAAGCCTGGGCGCGGTCGGCATGGGCTCGGACACTTGCGGATCGATCCGCATTCCCTCGGCTTTCAACAACCTGGTGGGACTGCGGCCCAGCAAGGGCGCCTCCAGCATTTACGGCGTGATGCCGCTGTCGCATACCCAGGACACCGCCGGACCGCTCGCCCGCAATATCGACGATCTGGCCATCGTGCTCGACGCCGTGTCCGGTTACGACGCCAACGATCCCGCTACCGAGGCCGTGCGCGGCATGCCGCCGACGCGCTTTCGCGAAAGGCTCGGCGAAGTCAGCCTCGAAGGTCTCCGTTTCGGCAAGCTTGACGGATACTTCGAGCGCGCCGACGGCGCCACCCGCGGCGTCATCGAAGACGCGCTCGAATGGCTCGAAGAGCAAGGCGTGACCGTCGTTTCGGTGGAAATTCCCGAAGTGGCCGATCTGATCAGCCGTTCCGGCGTGATCGGACACGAATTCCACAGCGATCTCGATCGATATCTCGAACAGTTCGGCAGCGAACGGATCGCGGGATTGGCGGACATCGTCGATCTCGGACTCTACCATCAGGCCGTTACCGGGCAATTGACCCGCTCGCGCGATGCCGAGCGCGACGAAGAAGCTTACCAGGAGGCGCTGGCGACGCGCGGCGAGTTGCGAACGGCGGTCGAGCAGGTGTTCGAAAACAACGAACTCGACGCCATCGTCTACCCGACCATCGGGCAGATTCCCGTATTTATCGGCGAATCCCAGCCCGGCAACAATTGCAGCATCGCCGCCAATTCGGGACTGCCGGCGCTCTCGCTGCCGGCCGGATTCAGCGACTCCGGTCTGCCGGTCGGCATGGAATTGCTCGCCGGATTTCTCGAAGACGAGCGCCTGCTTGCCATCGGCCACGCATTCGAATCGGGCTATCCGCGGCGCCAGGCGCCGGCCGTGACGCCCGAACTTGTCGACGGCGCACCGCCGCCATTGCAAACGAGCATATTGCAAGTCGATGGAGAAGGCTTTAGCTTGCAGGGTGAAATTCGCATAGACGCGGTTCTGAATCGACTTGAATACGAATTGCGACTGAGCGGCGCCGGCGATGTAAGTGCTGTAGTGCTTGCGCTCGATGAGGGTTCCGCGCCGGCGGCGCTGAATCTGATGGGCCCGGATGCGGAAGCCGCCGCCGGCAGCGAATTCATGACGCCGCGGCTGCGGCAGGCGGCCGCGGATCAGTCGCTGCGGATAAGAGTGTTCGGCTCGCGGCTGCCGCCGGAAGGCGTTGCGTTCCCGGTAGTTCTCGATAACTGACAACGATTAGGCGCGAATCCCGGAGGATAACCATGTTGACCAGAGTTTTCGCATTCGGTGCGGCCATGTTGGCCAGCGCTGTCGGTTTTGCCCAGTCCGGCGAAATCGTTCCCGATTTCGACTATTTCATGAACGAGGTGCAGCCCATCTTCCTGGCGAAACGGGAAGGCAATGTGCGCTGCATTCAATGCCATTACCGGTCGAGTAATTTCCGCCTGCAGACGCTTGAGGAAGGCGAATTTTTCTGGACCGAGGAACAGTCGCGGATGAACTACGAATCGGCGCTGACCATGGTGCGTCCCGGCGAAGATCCGCTGCTGAGCAGGCTGTTGACGCATGTTCTGGCGCGGGACGCCGGGGGCGATCCCTTTCATGGCGGCGGCACGCATTTCCGGAGTCAGGACGACGCGGAATGGCGCATCATGGCCGACTGGGTAGCCGGCGCCACCGAGCGGCGCGAACCGGCGGAACTCGCGGTGCGCATCATCCAGACCAATGCCGCCGGCGATGATTCTCACGTGATCGATCCCGAGACCAACGAGGTCATCGGCAGGATCACCGACATCGAGATTCCCCATGGCATCGTCGGCGCTCCCGACGGCAGCCAGCTTTACATCACGAACGAGGCCATGCACGCGCTCGACGTGGTCGACGCCCGCACCATGCGAGTCAAGCGCCGCATCCACCTCAGCGGCCGGCCCAATAACGTCGCGGTCATGGGCGATGGCAGCAAGGTCTATGTCGGCATCATGGAAATGCCGGGCTCGGTGGACATCATCGACGTGGCGAGCATGAAGCTCGTCAAGACGCTGCCGGTGGAAGGCGCGATCCACAACATTTACACCACCCCTGACAGCAAGCACGCCGTGGCCGGTTCGATCCAGCGCAGCATGATCAATGTCATCGACACCGAAACCGACGAACTCGCCTGGACGCTGGAAATGAGTTCGGGCATCCGGCCGATGGCCTTCAACGCCAATCCCGACGGCTCGACGAAAAATATCTTCGTGCAATTGTCGGGCTTCCACGGCTTCGCGGTGGTCGATTTCGCCGCCCGCCGGGAAGTGGCGCGGGTCGAACATCCGCCGGTTCCCGGCGAGGAAGCGCATTATGACGGACTGCAAGGCGCTCCCGCCCATGGCCTCGGCGTCTCTCCCGACGGCAGTACGCTCTGGTCCACGAGCAAGGTCTACAGCCACGTCTATATTCACTCCTTGCCCGATCTGGAAGAAATCGGCCAGGTATTTGTCGGCCAGCATCCGGAATGGGTCACCTTTACGCCTGACGGCAAGACCGCTTACATGGGCGCCGCGGGAGACCATGTCACCTACGCGGTCGATGTGGAATCCATGGAAGTCGTCGCGGTGATCCCCGTCGGCCAGGTGCCCAAGCGTGTCGCCATGGTGCGGATGGCAGTAGACGAGGACTGAAACATGATCAGAACCTTGCTTGCGGGCGCCTTGCTGCTTTGCGCCCAGGCCGCCGCGGCGCAATCTTTCATCTATTGCGCGCGAATGATCGACGGAGTCGAACTTGCGGTTCATGAAGACATGACTATCGAGGTCCGTGACAACCGGATTTTCGCGGTTCACGACGGGCGGCATGAGGCCACCACGGTCGACCTGGGGGATTCGACCTGCATGCCGGGCTTGATCGACGCGCATGTGCATATTGCTTCCGAGCAAAGCCCGACCAACTTCGTCGACCGGTTTCGCCTCGACCCGGCCGATTACGCCCTCGCTGCGGTTCCCTACGCCGAACGGACATTGCTCGCCGGCTTTACCACCGTGCGCGATCTCGGCAGCAGCGACAATCTTTCAATCAAATTGCGCGACGCAATCGACCGGGGCCACATCTCCGGGCCGAGAGTGATCACCGCCGGCAAATCGCTCGCGACCACCGGCGGCCATGCCGACCCGTCCAATGGCGTGAACATGGAACTGACTGGAGATCCCGGCCCGAAAGAGGGTGTCGTCAACGGTGCCGCCGAAGCCGCCGAGGGAGTGCGGCAGCGCTATAAGGAGCGCTCCGACCTTATCAAGATCACCGCTACCGGCGGCGTACTCAGCGAAGCCACCAGCGGCATGAACGCACAATTCAACGACGAGGAATTGCGGGCCATCGTCACCACAGCCAAGGACTACGGATTCAAGGTGGCGGCCCATGCCCACGGTGACGAGGGAATGAGGCGGGCGGTAATTGCCGGCGTCGATTCCATCGAACACGGAACCTACATGAGCCTGGAAACCATGCGCTTGATGCGGGAGCGGGGAACCGCTTTCGTGCCGACCATAATTGCCGGCAGGTTTGTCGCGGAAATGGCCGAAATCGACGGTTACTTCAGTGAAACCGTGCGTCCGAAGGCGCGCGAGATCGGCCCGCTTATTCAGGACACTTTCGCCACGGCCTACGAGGAAGGCGTACACATCGTTTTCGGCACCGATTCGGGCGTTTCGCCCCATGGCGACAACTGGAAGGAATTCGGCTACATGGTGGAAGCGGGCATGCCCGAGATCGAAGCGCTGACCTCGGCGATGATGCCGGGGGCGGTTCTGCTCGACCGCGCCGGCGAACTGGGCTCGATCGAAGCCGGCAAACTCGCGGACATCATCGCGGCGCCCGGCGACCCGACCAGCGACATCTCGCTGATGGGGCAGGTCCATTTCGTCATGAAGGACGGGCGGATCTACAAGCAGTAGGCGTCACAAGTTTCCTTTCACCGCATCGAAGCTGTCCAGCGCCGAGCGGAGGTTTTCCATGATCTCCTCGGCGAGAACATCGGGCTCGGGCAGGTTCTCCAGATCGGTCATCGAAGCGTCCTTGAGCCAGAATACGTCGAGGCTGGCCTTGTCGCGCTGGAGCAGTTCTTCGCGTGAGTAGACACGCCAGCGGCCATCCGGCGTGTCTTCGCTCCACGTTTCCTTGCGAATATGGCGGTTCATCGGGTTGTAGCAGTCCACGAAATCGCGCAAGTGGTCGTAGGTCATCGGTTTCTGCTTGAGCGTGTGGTGGACGTTGGTGCGGTAGTCGTAGTACCAGACTTTCGAAGTTTGCGGATCGGGGCTGGCGGGGCGGTTGTCGAAGAAGATCACGTTCGCCTTGACGCCCTGGGCGTAGAAGATGCCCGTTGGCAGCCGCAATATGGTGTGCAGGTCGGTATTATGCAGCAGCTTTCGCCTTATCGTCTCGCCCGCGCCGCCCTCGAACAGCACGTTGTCGGGCACGACAACAGCAGCTCGGCCAGTCGTTCTCAGCATGGTGCGGATGTGCTGAACGAAGTTAAGTTGCTTGTTTGATGTGGTGGCCCAGAAATCCTGCCGATTGTAGGTCAGGCTTTCAGTTTCCTGTTCGCCTTCCTCGTTGGTGAAGCGCATCGAACTTTTCTTGCCGAACGGCGGATTGGCGAGGACGTAATCGAAAGTCAGGGAAGGAGGGGAGATCAGCGCGTCAGCGGAAGAAACGACGGTATCTCCGGTCATGTCTCCGATTCCATGGAGGAACAGGTTCATCAAGCAGAGCCGGCGCGTATTCGCCACGATCTCATTTCCGTAGAAGGTATTGTGTTTCAGGAACTGTTTTTGGTCCCTGTCGAGTGCGCAGTTTTCCGGGTTTGCAAGGAAATCGTGGGCCGCGAGAAAGAATCCCCCGGTTCCGCAGGCCGGATCGGCGATCGTCTTGCCGGGTTCGGGGCGCACACACTCCACCATGGCGCGAATCAGGGCGCGGGGCGTGAAATACTGGCCCGCGCCGGATTTGGTGTCGGCGGCGTTTCGTTCCAGTAAATCCTCATAAATGTTGCCCTTGACGTCAGCGCCCAGCATGACCCAAGCCGTGCCGTCCACCATGTGGATCAGCCGGTAGAGTTTGGCCGGGTCGGTGATCTTGTTCTGCGACTTGGTGAAAATCTGGCCGAGCATTCCCTTTTGCTCACCGAGTTTGCGCAGAAGCATGACGTAGTGCTCCCCAAGATCCGCGCCTTGGCGGACGGTGAGGCTTTTCCAGTTGCAGTCTTCGGGAACGCCGACATCACGGTCGTACGGCGGCTTGGCGTATTCGTCCGCCATCTTGAGGAATATCAGGTAGGTGAGTTGCTCAAGATAATCGCCGTAGCCCACCCCGTCGTCTTTCAGCGTGTGGCAGAAGTTCCAGACTCTTGAGACGATGGGCGCTGTATTCAATTTTGCGATCTCCCCTGATTGTTGGGCGCCATATGTTGCGGGTTCACAACCTGGTTGACTACAATGTGCAGATGAAACGCAAGACGCTGATAGAGACAAATCCCCACCTGCGCAACCGCGCCGAGGCGGCGCGGCAGACGATTCGCAGCGTGGCCAGTTCGACGGCGATCGAGACCGGAAAGCCGGTGCGGGAGATTGAAGAAAGGCTCACTCATCTTGCTTCCCATCCGCCTCGCGTAACGCTCGCCTGACCAGGCCCTGCATGGGTTCGTAGTCGTTGCTCAACCCCGCCCGTACGGCGGCAAAGTAGTCGGCTTTGCGTTCATCCCAAGACGTGTAATCCAGTTGTTGGCGGCCTGCTTGCAGCGCCATCACATTCGCGACCAGACGCGACAGCCGCCCATTTCCTTCCCTGAACGGATGGATCAATATCAACTCAACGTGAACGACGGCGATCGCTTCGGTCAGTTGATCTTCGGACATGTCCGCGCAAGGAGTGCGAACCGAAAGAATCTCCTTGTCCAGGTTATCCATCAGCTTCGGCACTTGACCGCCGGCAGCGAATACGAAGTCCTCCTTGCTCATATTGAGAGTGCGGTATTGGCCAGCCCAGACATAGACGTTTCCCAGCCAGCGGCGATGCCATTCCCGAATATCGGCAACCCTAAGGCGTTGATCCGATTCGACTGAGCCGAGGACCGCTTCATAAAGCCGTTGCATCAGAAACAGTTCGATGTCATCCATTTCTTCCGCGTTGGAGACGCCGAGTTTGTTCGCCAGCACACGGTCGTCCGAACCGGCTTCGAACTGTGCTTCGATGTTGCCCGCGGTGTCGTATTTATCATTCATCGATGCGCCGCCTTGTGTTTGCGCGTTGCTGGCTTTCGACTTGTCACCGTGCGCTCTGCCTTGATGCGCTCAAGCAGGACTGTCGCCGGCTCGTCGTTGGGGTCTTGAGGGACGAGTTTGCCCGAAAACGCCCGTTTGAGAATGGACTGGCGGAGCGCTTCGGCACGAGCGAACGTGGCGTTGATTTCTGTTTGCAGCACCTCCAAGGCCTCAAAGCGGGCATCGAGGATCCGGACTATCTGGGCTTGTTCGTCGGGTGAGCAGATGGGAAAGCAAAGCGGTTCGACATTCTTGTTGTTGATCTGCGGAACGTTGGAACCATCATAAATAGCAGAGAGATCGACCCCGAGCATCCAATAATAGGCAAATTTCTGCAAAACCGTTTTCGTCTGGTTAACCAAGCCCATCGTGTTTAGATCGAAGCATGATGGCTGGCACAGTCGCCGCTTCTTATTTGTCAGTATTGCTCCTCCCCGTTTGGGGAACACAATAGTTCCAGCCGGACAAACCACTAGGCCTAGCGCTTGCGCTTCATTTGCCGATAGGTTTAGAGACGCTTGAGAAAGCTCTATCTCGTTTCCTTTCGCATTCATATCGGAGATTTTGAAAAACGGGATTCCCTTTCCATTACAAGAATTGATGCCCTTTGGAGTAGCACCACTGACGATATCTAAGACGGTGACAACCTTCGCCGCCAACCAGCTGCTTGGAAGTGGGACGTTGAAAAGACTTAAGAGTGGCTGCATGGTTTCATGTTTCATCTTCTTCGGCTTCGCGGGCTTTTTCCCTTTTTCGCCATTTTCCTTCCATTTCGTGACGGACTGTTCCCAGTCGGCAAGGGCGGTCTGGTAGCTTGCTTCGCGTTCCTTGCGGATGCGGGCGAAGAGGGTTTCGGGGTCTTCGAGTTTGTCGGGGTTTCGTGACCGCCAGTCGGCGGTGAGGCGACCTTCAAAGGCGGATTTGAGCAGGGATTTGCGGTAAAGGTCGAGGGTGGATTTGGCGGCTTGGAGGCTTTCGACGCCCTTGTCGATCTCGGCGAACAGCGCCTCGATTTTTTCCACGATGCGGCGTTGTTCGCAAGTAGGGGCTAGAGGAACTGGCAGCGCTCCAAAGGCAGAGCCGGATAGTTCTTTGAACGTAGTACCGGTCGCACGTTGCTCAGCAATTTGCTTTGCCGCTTGCAGGTAATAGTAGAGGTACTCGTTGAACAGTCCATCGTGGGGGACGATTGACTTGAATCCTTGATTGGTTGCCGACGGCTTGGTGTTGATCGCTGTATAGCCAACGGGCGCACGCGACGAGAACATCACGCTTCCAGCAGGCATAAGTTTGGCGGACGACTTGGCCAAGCCTACTTTCGTAAGGGTTTTCGCACCTCGTTCGATGAACTTCCTCTTGTATCCGGTTAGATCCGAAGGCGCGAACCAGATTATGTCGCCTTCCCAATACTTCGAGACTTTGGTGGGAGGTGTGCCGCCAGAGACGACATTGCCCAACTCGCCGATTCTGGACCATTCCCACGTTGGTGGAATGTCCCAAAGGCGCTCACTCATGCCGCCAGCGCCTCGTTTATCCGGGCTGGGCTGTCGGTGACTCGAATCGGTAGGAGCGCAAGGGCAATGCCTCGACTTCCAGGGTGGAGAGGTCGAGGCGGCGGGAGGCCTGATCGATATCGAAGCCGACGACATGCCCCGCGGCATCGAGGTCTACGTTTAGCCCGTCCGAAACCTCCAGAGTCTGGGAGCCGGGGCCGCTTTTGAATTCGACGTACAGGCTGTCGGTTTCCGCGTAATAGTGAAGTTTCATGTGGTTTTCCTCCGAAAACCGCGATCGAAAAAAGCATTATGCACGGTTTCGCCGTCGTTAAGGGTAACAACACGCAGAATGCGTGGTGATTTTTCGCCTGTTTGAGTGACGTCGCCCCAGAAGCGGATTCGACCGTCGGGCTGTTCTTCCCGTCGTAGAGGGGCCTCGATTACTCTGGCGCACCACGCCGGATCGATGTATGGGCGTTTGCGAAGCACCTGCTCGTCGAAATACCGCGTGGTCTTCATGCGGCAAGCGCCTCGTTCACCTCGGACATGATCTTGTCCATGCCGTCGCCGAACAGCGCGTGCATTCGGCCCATTCCGCCGTGGGAGTCGAAGGGGGCCAATTCCAGATCATCGCGTTCGATGGCTATAGACGTGGCGAGGTGGTCGCGGATCATTCGCAGCCAGTTCATCTGCTCCTCGGTGAATTTCTCTCCCGCGCCGGCGTGACGCTTGAGTATCCAATTCTGGAAATTTCGGCGCACCCGGTCGGAATGGCGGGTTAGCGTGTTGTCCAGGCCGCAGACCCGGCGAATGAGCGCGACGAGCGCGGTGAGTTCACCGGTTGGATTTTGGCCTTTGTAGTCATCCAGATGGGCGTAGGCGCGCCAAACGTAATGTGGCGCGAGCATCGGGCGGTCTTCCTTAAGCTTTGCGAGCGTGTCCTTGATCATGGAAAAGGTGACGCTGGAACGACGCGCCGGCTGGTTGAAGAACATGGTGAGCGCTTCGATCTCGTCGCGGTTCTCCTTCAGATATTCTTCGAAATCCTTGGCAATCTTTTTCGCGTTTTCGGCCACATCTCCGGCCCATTCGGCTCGTTCCAAACTGTCGAGGTTTTCATGGTCGATGGTTTGTTCGGTATCCCGGCGGATCGTATCCACAAGTTCGATGAGCGGGCCGGTAAAAACATTGGCCGCGTTCTTGATACGTTCTTCACGGGCGGCGTTCATGGCGGAATCGGAGGGTTCGGAGTGGCCCGCCGCGATGGCGTCGGCTTCGATCTTGTCCGGGTCGATGGCATCGAACAGTTCACGAACTATCGCGCTTAGCGGCTTGCCCGCTTCATTCGCGATTTTCTCCTGATTCCGTTCGTCGAGCGTTTGGTCGAGCCGGGCGAGACGCGCGGCCAGCGAGCTTGTGGTTTCTTCTGAACGGTCGCCCATCATCAAGCTCATGGCAAGGTCCTTGAGTGGAATGGAAGGCTTGGAGTCCAGCGGCTGGCTTGCGGTTTTTAGCGATTTCGTGACGCCTACCGCGTCGACGATGACATAATGTGTCTTGGCCAATGCCGAACGTGTGACCTTTCTGAGTTCGTCGGGTTCGAGGACGCGGGTTCCCCGGCCCTTCATCTGTTCAAAGTAATTCCGGGATCTCACGTCACGCATGAACAGCAGACATTCCAGCGGTTTCACGTCGGTTCCCGTTGCGATCATGTCCACCGTGACCGCGATGCGCGGGTAGTAGTCGTTGCGAAACGCCGCGAGCGAAGACTTCGGGTTCTTCGCAGCGTTGGTGATCTTGCGGCAGAAATCGTTGCTTTCGCCAAACTCCCGCCGGACGGTCTGGATGATGTCGTCGGCATGGCTGTCGGTCTTGGCGAAAATCAGCGTCTTGGGAAGTTCCTCGCGTCCGGGAAATATCCGCCGCCAATGGTCGCTGAAGGCGCGGATTACGGTTCCGATCTGGTCGGGGTTGACCACGGAGCGATCAATGTCCGTGGCGGTGTATTGCTCGGGTTCTTCCTGCACTTCCCATCTGCGCGCGCGGGTCTGTCTTTGGCGCTTTTCGACGAGTTGTTCCGGCTTCAGGGTCTCGCCGCTTCGGGTAATCCGGGACTCGATCAGATAGACCTCGTTGCCGACATTCACCCCGTCCGCCACGGCTTCTTCGTGGGTGTATTCGCTGACGACGTTCTTCTGGAAAAATCCGTAGGTGCGATTGTCGGGCGTGGCGGTAAGCCCGATCAGGAAAGCGTCGAAATATTCGACAACCTGACGCCAGAGGTTGTAGATCGAGCGATGGCATTCGTCGATGACGACCACATCGAAAAATTCCGGCGGCAGAGTTGCGCTGTAGACGACGGGAAGCGGTTTTTTCCGGCGCCATTTCCGCTCCGCCGGGTGTTCGTCTTCCGCATCCGTGCCCAGTTCTTCGCCCTTGAGCGTCGCGTACATGCGTTGGATCGTGGAGATGACCACTTGGTTGCTGTTTGAAATGGAAGGCGAGGTAAGGCGCTGTACGCCGTATAACTCAATGAACTTTTTGTTGTCGTCATTGGGCATGTAGGCCATGAACTCCTGCTCGGCCTGCTCGCCGAGGTTTCGGGTGTCGACGAGAAAGAGGATTCGCCTGGCGCCGGCATGTTTCAGCAGGCGGTATACCTGTGTGATCGCTGTATAGGTCTTGCCCGAGCCCGTCGCCATCTGGACCAGTGCGCGAGGCTTGTTCTGCTTAAGGGATTCTTCGAGTTTCGTTATGGCTTTTTCCTGGCACTTGCGGAGGCCCGATGGATCGAGCGTCGGCAGAGAGTCTATGCCCGATCTGAGGGACATTGACGCTTGCACCCATGCCAGCAGCGTTTCGGGACGATGAAATGAGAAGATTTCGCGTGACCGAGGAAGCGGGTCGCGTCCATTGGTAAATCGGGTGATGACTCCGTTGCTCTCATACAGAAAAGGCAATGGCTCGGAGTTCGAGACCCACTTCAGTTTGGACTTGGCGTAGCCCTCGGTTTGTTCCTCAACGACGGTTATTTTCTCGCCCCAGTTCTTCGGTTTGGCTTCAATTACGCCTACCGCGCGCCTGTCGACAAACAGGACATAATCGGCAGGGCCGATATCCGTAACGTATTCGCGCACTGCGACGCCGAGAGCGGCATTGAAGTCAAGCGCATTCTTGTCCTGGACCCGCCAGCCCGCCGCCCGCAGCCGGTCGTCGATGTGGTCTCGGGCGATTTGTTCGGGATCCTGGTTTGGGTCTTGCGGCATTTGAAAATTCAGCGCCTGGACCGGGCTAGAAACTCGGCGCGTCGACCGGCAGCAGTATTACCGGCACCATTTCGCTGTATTGGAACCAGTCGCCGTCGATGCGCTGGACCCGGACGCCGCTTTCGTCGAGGCGCAGGCGGCCGGTGAATTCGAGATCGAGCCGCGGGATGGCGATCCGCACGGCGTTTTCACTTACGCTGACGCTGTCCGCGGGCATGCCGTAAATGCCCATCGCGGCGCTGAACAATTGCGCCCGCAATTCGCCTCCGGTCATGCTGAAAGTGAACGCCAGCGTCATGCTGTCCCGGCCGATGACCAATGGTCCCTCGAATGTGCCAAGCAGCGCTTCGGGCGCCACATCCTGCGACCGGACGCCGCCGGAGAAAGCCATCAGCAGCAATAGAACAGCGATGCGTTTCATGCGGCGAGTGTAAGTCACGGCGCGCACTTGCCGCAAACCGCCCCCGCCTATATGCTTCGACCCTCGCAAAATCGGACGCTGAGCCGCGGAAACACAAATGAGCGATCTGCCCGTAATCGAGTTGCTCTCCGCGGAGGCCGCCGAAGTCGACGCCTCCGTCATATGGCTCCACGGCCTCGGCGCCGACGGCAACGACTTCGTGCCTGTCGTGCCGCAATTGAAGCTGGCGGCGGACTACGCGGTTCGATTCGTTTTTCCGACGGCGCCGTCGGTTCCGGTGACGATCAATAACGGCTATGTCATGCCGGCTTGGTACGACATTCTCCGCCTGGACAATGTGCGCAGCATCGACGAAGCGGGATTGCGCCAATCGGCGTCAAAAGTGCAAGCGCTGATCCGGCGCGAACTCGACCGCGGCATCGACAGCGAGCGCATTCTTCTCGCTGGATTCTCCCAGGGCGGGGCGGTCTGCTTCGAGGCGGGGCTGTCCTTCGGTCAGCGGCTCGGCGGAATCATCGCGTTATCGACTTACTTCCCGACCGCGGACAGCGTTGCCATGCAGCCTGTGCAGCAAGGCATTCCGATTCTCGTCTGTCACGGCCTGATGGATCCGATGGTGCCGGAGTTTCTCGGCCGGGCGGCCGTGGAAAGCCTGGGCGGGATGGGACTGACGCCGGAGTACGACACCTATCCCATGGCGCACGAGGTCTGCATGCCCGAAATCGAACGGGTCGGCGGCTGGATTCGAACGGTGTTGAGCCACTGAGATTCTGCTTCAGTGGCCCGAACCGCCTGCGCCGGCTCCGCAATTATTCGGGGCTGTAAAGTAGTAGTTGCCCATGGCCATTGCGGAGGTGTCGTCGGTGTAGATGCCGTTGCTCTCCCGCCGGACATTGGTCCAGGCCGAGATTGCAAACCCATGGTCCTCCGTTCCGTCTTGCCCGATGAAATAGCTCAGAGCTTCGTCAAACGTTTCACGGAACTGATCTTCCGATGCCAGGGTCGGCTTGAACATGACGTCGGTCTCGCCATATGCATAAGGTCATTGATGTGTTCCGACGCACGGGCGGTGTAGTCGATTCTTCATTATGGGTATCCTCTCATTTGTGTGGAAATTGTATGGCGGTTCTCGATTATTAGGGTGGCCCGGCCGAATTTCAAGCGCGGCCGGGCGGGAAGAGGAAATCGCAGACGCTCCCTCTTGCGGCTTCCGGAAATCAGGAAAGAAAAAGCTTGACCTTGGAGATAGATCAAAGGTTATGCTTTGTATCGGGCGAGGCATGCCTCGCCCCTACATGGCGGAAATTTGAACCGGGATGGATCGAGCATGAGAATCAGTGAGTTGGCGAAGCGCACGGGACTGTCCGCCCATACCTTGCGCTTCTATGAAAAACAGGGTCTGGTCAGTCACAACAGCCGCAGCGAAGGCGGTTATCGTGAATACGACGAGACCGATCTGCGGCGGGTGGAGTTCGTCCGCACCGCGCGCAATGTCGGCTTCTCCCTGGAAGACATCGCCATGCTGCTGTCGATTCGCGTGGACAAGGACAGCCATAGTTGCGAACAGGTCGCGGAAATCACCCGCCGCAAGTTGAACGAGGTCAATGAACGGCTCGGAGAACTTGAGTCGATGAAGAAGACCCTGGGGATTCTGCTCGACAGTTGCTGCGGCGGCCCCGAAAGCGCTGTCCATTGTTCGATCATGGAAGCCCTGGAACACGGGCAGGTAGCGGAACCGAAACACGATTCGAGTATTTCGTCATGATATTTTTAACGGCTTTCTGGGATCTGGTGGTCGAAAGCGCCCCCTGGCTGCTGGCGGGCTATCTGCTGGCCGGCATCATCAAGCAGGTAATTCCGGACCGCTGGATCAAGGGCCAACTGGCCCAGCCGGGCACAGGCTCGGTCGTGAAGGCGGCCTTTATCGGCGCGCCGCTGCCGCTCTGTTCCTGTGGCGTGATTCCCGCCGCCCTCGGCATTCGCAAGGCCGGCGCTTCCAAGGGGGCTACTTCGTCTTTCCTCGTGGCGACCCCGGAGACCGGAGTCGATTCGATTTCCTTCTCCTACGCCGTATTGGGACCGATTTTTGCGCTCTGCCGTCCGATCGGCGCGATTCTCAGCGCGGTCACGGCAGGCCTGCTGGTCAATTCCATGGATCGCGAAGAAGATGAGATTGCGGAAACTGAAGCCGCCGCGGGGCATTGTTGCGCATCGGAGCGGCAGGAAGAGGAACAGATGCCGCCACTTGGCGAGCGGTTCGTCAATGCAATCGCTTACGGCTATGGCGCCATGATTGCCGACACCGCCAAGTGGCTTGCCATCGGCCTTGGCGCGGCGGCGCTCATCACGGTGCTCGTGCCGCAATCTTTCTTCCTGCAATGGGGCAACGGCCTGATGGCGATGATCGTCATGGTGATCGTCGGGCTGCCCATGTATATCTGCGCCACCGCCTCGACTCCCGTGGCCGCCGGTTTCCTGTTCGCAGGCATTTCTCCCGGAGCGGCGCTCGTGTTCATGCTCACCGGGCCGGCGACCAATATCGCCACCATGGGAGTAATCAGGGAGCAGATGGGAACGCGTTCGCTGATCGCCTACCTGGTTGGGGTGATCGGCGCCGCCATCGCTTGCGGGCTGTTGCTGAACGAATTGTACGAGTGGTTCGGCTGGCCGCTGCAACTTTCCGCCATGGTGCACGGGGAAAGCTGGTCCTGGTGGCGGCATGGCCTGGCGGTCGTTCTCACCGCCCTCGTATTGCGGGTTTGGATCCAGCCGCTGTTCACTCAACGCGGCCGGCTTGCCGAAAGCGCCTGATCGGGCACACGATCCACCCTGGCGACGATCTGCTGGGACTCGTCGAGCACGAACATCCAGTCGGCCGCATCGGGCAGCGTGGCAAGCCCATGGCGGGTCAGGCGTTCGTAATGTCCGATGAAGCGGCGCAGTTGCGCTTCGTTCATGATCGCCGAACCCGCCGCTCCCGCGCTTTCGCGCAGTCTATTCTCCTGCAGGCCGCGCCAGCGATAGACGCTGTCGAAGTCGGGCGCGCAGAGGAAAATCAGGCGGTCGAGGGGGGCGAATACGCTTGCGTGGTACTCCGCGAGCCGGTCGTTGACGAAGCGGCGCCAGACGCCGTCCGGATCCTCTTCGGCTTCAAGAGTATTGACGGGTGATTCGAGTTCTTCCCGTGCCTCGGGGGCGATTCCGACAAACCAGCCTTCGAGCAGGATCAGATCGGGACGCCCGCCGTTCCATGTCACGGGTTCGATACGGTCGTCAACGGACTTGTCGAATACCGGCAATGAGACCGAATCGCCGTCGCCGGCCCGGGTCAACTCGTCCAGGACCGAAACGAGCAAGTCCAGATCGTGGGTTCCGGGCGCACCGCGAGTCGCGAGCAATGGATGCACTGATTCAGCGAGTTCCAGCCGCCGGGAACGGCTCAGATAGAAGTCGTCTACCGACAGCGAAGCCGTGCGCAAGTCCCAACTCGCCAGCAAGAGCGGAAGCAGGGCCGCCAGCGTGGTCTTGCCGCTGCCCTGGGCGCCGCTGACCCCGATTCGCAGGGGCCGGGAAGAACCGGCGGCAAGGTCTCGCAGAATCCATGCAAGCGGCAGGATCCAGTTCCTGATCTGTTCCCGATAGCTTTCGGGGAGGCTCTGCCCGGTGACAAAGCCGTCGATCGATTCGTCGGGAAATTCAGACATCGCGTTGTCTTCCGATTCCATGTAATTCCGGACTCGAAAATATATTGCCTGAGCGTCGCGGACAAGCGCTCTTATGTGCGCCGGTATGTGATAAGGTTGCCTTCCTGAGCCTTCGTTTTCCATGCCGTTTGAACAAGATTCGATGCTGGGTTCCCTCTATTCCGATCGGCCGATCGCGGTTTCTCCCGCGCTTGCGGCGACCATCGGTCTGGAGGAAGCGGTCATGGTGCACGTTCTCGCCGAACTGCTGACATTCCGCGCCGCCGAGCGGCTCGAATCACATCCGAACCTCGATTTCGTGCTGCTGAGCGAGGCCGACGCCGGACGGTTTTTCCCATTCTGGAAACCGGCGGACATCGACCGCATCCGCCTGAAATTGATGCAACTCGACATGCTCGTCTACGAGCCGCATCCCGCGGAGGAGGGCGCCGCCTGGTACGCCTTGCAGCGCATGGACAGCGCCCCGCGGCAGCAGAGCCGGGTGCGCAGGCGGCGCGGCACGACCGGCCCTATTCCGCCGGACTGGCAGCCCGATGCGCAATGGATCATGCAATGCCGCCAACAGAATATTCCGGAAGACTTCGTTCATGCCCAGGTTCCGCGTTTCGTGCTGTATTGGCGCGAACGTGGCGAAGCGCGATTTTCCTGGGGTAACGAGTTCTACCGGCACGTGCTGAAACTCTGGCGGGAAGAACAGACCGCCTCCGGCGCCCGTGAGCGTTTCGGAGAAATGAGCTGGGATTGGCAACCCGATGATGTCGCCATGGGCATACTGTTGCACGATGGCGTCAATCGCAACTTCATCGAGGACGCGATTCCCGAGTTCGTCCTGTACTGGATGGAGCGCGGCGTGATGCGGGACGCCTGGAATACCAAGTTCATCGCCCATGTGCAGCGGCAATGGCATCGTTTCGAGGCGGCGGAACTGTACGGCATGGAACCGAAACCGATAACACAGGATTGGCAGCCGGACGCGGCCTGCCTCGAAATCCTGCAACTGGCGCAGATCGACGAGGAATGGGCCTTGGGCCAGGTGCGGGAATTCGTGCTTTATTGGCGCGAAACCGGGGAAGCCAGAGAATCCTGGAATACAATTTTCCTGCAACGCATCAAGCAGTTGTGGGCGCAACGCCTGAAACGGCAAGCGATGGGTCTGGACAATGAGGGAAATGAAATCGCTGCTAAATCAATTGAGCAACAAAATCGAGAATGGTTTGAACGAGTTACCGACCGAAGCTGGGCGCAGTGAGGAAAAAGCGGAGCCTGAACGAAAGAAACCGGATCACGATCAGGAAGACGCGATCAACAAGGTATTTGCCGATTTCGAGATCGCGTACCACAATCAGTTCTACAAGGCTTTTCCCAATGACGGGGCAAAGTTCCGGGCCAAGAAATTCTGGCTGAACAAACTGCGGCGCTTCAGTCCCGCGCAGATCATCCGTGCGTCGGAAGAATTGACGTCGACTCAGAAATTTCTACCGACTCTTGCCGACATGGTGGAAACCTGCCGCAGGGACATCGCCCTGTTCGGCTTGCCGCCGGTGCGGCGCGCTTACGAAGAAGCCTGCCTGGCGCCGGCGCCCAAGGCCGATTACGACTGGTCCCACGAGGCGGTCTATCTCGCCGGCAGTGCCGCCGGCTGGTCCTTGCTCGCGAGCGAGCCCGAGTCGGTGAGTTATCCGCAATTCGAATACCACTATCTCGATCTCTGCCGGCAGGTGGTCGAAGGCGCCGAGTTGAAGGCCGAACGACCTGTGCCCTTGCCGGAACACGCCCGTACGGAACTGAGCGCCGCGGAATTGCGCAAGCGCCTGCGCAAGATGCGCAAGGAACTGGGTCTGTAGCTGGTTCTCACTGTTTGTTCTTGGAAAGGGCAGTTTCCCTCATTCACAAATGCGCTGAGCCCGAGCAAAGTCTTGCTTGCATCTATTTGGGATGATATGGTTATTTTATTCGCAATATTCATGTTAATAGTGAATTATGGATAGCAAACTAAATATATCCGGGCTGCAATTGGCGGATGACCTCGTTGCTGAAGGTAAGGCGACCTTTACTTTCGAGGAAGCCAGGAAGTTTCTCGACAAGTCTTCAACGGCCACGGCAAATACCTTGAGTCGGATGGTTTCAACCGGCCTCGTCGACAGGGTGCGCCACGGACGTTACGCAATCAGACAGCTTGGCGTGCTCGGAACGCCCGCCGCCGCCGAAGACGTTTCGTTAGCCGCAGGGGCCGCGTTTGCGGGAATCCCTCATCGAATTGCGTATCGAACTGCGCTTGATGAGCATGATGTCATCACTCACCCCTCGCGGGTTATTCAAGTGGCGAGCAACAGTAGGGTTCGCGCCGGATTGCTGTCCAGCCGGCCGTTACAAGTAATTTGGGAATCACTGACCTCTGTTGGTGTCGGGGCCGTGGAAGCGGGGCCCGCTCAAGTGTCCGATCTGGAAAGAACAATTCTTGACGCGGCCAAGAGGCCGGATTTGGTTGGAGGCGCTACAGTGCTTGCGGAAGCGCTTGTTTCGGCGGGCTGCAATTTGGATATAGCGAAGTTAACGGAATATGCGAAACTACTCGACTGCGCCAGAGCGATCCGAAGAATCGGCTCAATTTCCGACACCATGGAGATTGCCGGTTTGTCAGGGAACCTTCGACCGCTCAAACCGATTTCATCCGATCTGAACCTCGAACGCGGCCTATCCGCATCTTGTGCCTGGCGAGACTCGCGCTGGCGTGTCCGTTGGCCCTGGGCGCCCGACGAGATTCTAAGTGTGATAGCTCAATGATTACAAAGTCGCTACTTACGCGAAAAGCCGCTGAAGAAAATCTCCCGGCGAAGACAATTGAGCGTGATTACGCGCTTGCGCACCTGATAGCCGGCATTGCCGCCCTTGGAAATGAGTCCGGCTTGGTCTTCAAGGGAGGAACAGCGATCAGGCTGTGCTTTCTTCCTGAATACCGCTACTCGGCGGACCTGGACTTCTCAGTCATCTCAGGCACGAAAGAAGAAGCCTATTCCAGTATCTTGAAGGCCTTTGCATCAGTCAGCGGAGACATCAGTGGATTGAGATTGACCGACGAAATGCCGCCAAGAATTTCCTATTTCGGACCCCTCGGCCGAGAACGATTCCTCAAGCTGGATGTATCCGTAGACGAGCTTGTGCTCAATACTGAGGTTCGAACATTGTTACCGCATTGGCCCGATCTTCCCGCCAACTCGCGCCTGCGAGTCTACACTCTGATTGAAATCGCGGGTGAAAAGCTCAGATGTCTGATGCAACGGACTCAATGCAGGGATTTCTTTGATCTATGGGTGCTATTTACCAGGGAAAAAGTGGATGTTTGGGAAGCGATCGAGGTTTTTCGGAAGAAAGCCGCTCATCGCGGAATCGATTTCAGGGAATTCGCGCGACGATATGAGGCTGTAACTGAAAGATACCGCAAGAACTGGGACGCGGAACTGGGCGAGCATGTCCAGAAGAGCGTGCCATCGTTCAAGCAGGTGGCGCGCGGTGTATCAAGGGAATTGAGAAGAGCCGACATTTTGTAGGCATCATGAGCAATAACTGGAACAACGCGACTATCTATTGATCGAGGCGGCCATGGGATCCCTGCCTCGAACCTTTGGAAATAAGCACCGGCGGGAGCTTGGCTCCAACAATCGGGGGAATTTCCTTCAAAAATTGCCTATCGGGGAATCAGGGCCTTATACTCCGCAAGCTTGTAAAAACGGACTCATCGTTATGGCTTGGTGGATTTGGATTGTCGCCGGATTGGTGCTCATGGGCGTGGAAATTCTTGCCGTGGACACCGCGTTTTACCTGATATTCATAGGCGTTGCGGCCTTGCTTATGGGGTTTGCGATGTCGGTCGGCATTGAGTTGCCCATGTGGGCGCAATGGACCGGCTTTGCGGTTTTGGCGCTTGTTTTCATGGTGTTTTTCCGCGAGAAGCTCTATGCCAAGCTACGCGGCGGCGTTGTCGGCTTCCAGGATACGGCTATCGGCGGACGGGTGAGTGTAGAGGAGGACGTTGCTCCGGGAGGGGAAACACGAGTCAAGATGCGCGGCACGAAATGGACGGCGATAAACACCGGCAGCCGGGTCATCGTCAAGGGAAGCCAAGCCGAAATCACCGAAGTCGACGGACTGACGATCAAGATCGCAGCTATCGAAACATCAACTTGAACCAGGGAACCAAGTCATGACCAGCCTCATCGTGGCGGGGATACTCGCCATTGTCGTCATTATTGTCATCGTCAAAACCGCGGTGATCGTGCCGCAGCAATCCGCCTTTGTGATTGAAAATCTCGGCAAGTATTCACGCACTGTGCAGGCAGGATTCCACATTCTGGTGCCATTCATCGAAAGGGTTGCCTACAGGCACACGCTCAAGGAACAGGCCATAGACGTCGAGGAGCAGATTTGCATCACCTCGGATAATGTTCAGGTCGGCGTCGATGGCGTGTTGTACTTGCAGGTACTCGATGCGCGCAATGCATCTTACGGAATTGGGGACTATCTGTTCGCCATCGCGCAGCTTGCTCAGACCACGCTGAGAAGCGAGATCGGCAAGATCGAACTTGACAAGACTTTTGAGGAACGCAGTCACATCAACTTGCGGGTGGTGGAAGAACTTGACCAGGCCTCGAATCCTTGGGGTGTGAAGGTTTTGCGATACGAAATCAGAAATATCAACCCGCCGAACGATGTCTTGACCGCGATGGAAAAGCAGATGCGCGCCGAACGGGAAAAGCGCGCCACGGTGCTTGAGTCCGAAGGTGTGCGGGACGCCAAAATCAACGAGGCAGAAGGTGAGAAGCAGCGTGTGATCAAGGAATCGGAAGCAGCCAGGGAACAACAAATCAACGAAGCGCAAGGTGAAGCGGCCGCCATCCTTGCCATTGCGGAAGCGACCGCCGAGGGCCTGCGCAAAGTCGCCGCGGCGCTCAATGCCGAAGGCGGCGACAAGGCCATGCAGTTGCGCGTCGCTGAGGACTACCTTGAGCGTTTCGGGAACCTGGCTCAACAGGGCAACAGTTTGATCGTGCCCGCCAATCTCAGCGATGTATCCTCCATGATCGCCGCGGCGACCACGGTCTTCCAGCACTCATCCGAAGGGGAGCGGGACTCGCGCTAGCCGAAAAGATCGAGAAAAGCCGCAAGGCGATGATTGCCCTGAGTGACTGCGCTTCGCAATCGTTTGCCTTCACCCACGCGGAATGACGACGTGCCGCATCGGGTATAATCTGCGTCCCCGCCCGACGCTCAAGGAGTAGCAGATGTTCAATCCGGCCGACACCCTGGCCAAGTACGATCCCGCCGTGGCCGAGGCCATCCGCGGTGAAGAAAACCGGCAGGAAACGCATATCGAACTGATCGCCTCGGAAAACCATACCAGCCCCCGGGTGCTCGAAGCCCAGGGCTCGGTACTCACCAACAAGTACGCCGAAGGCTATCCGGGCAGGCGCTATTACGGAGGCTGCGAGCATGTCGACGTGATCGAACAGCTCGCCATCGACCGGGCATGTGAACTGTTCGGCGCCGATTTCGCCAATGTGCAACCGCATTCGGGATCCCAGGCCAATGTCGCCGCCTATGCCGCGCTGATGCAGCCCGGCGACACCTTGCTTGGCATGTCCCTGGCTCATGGCGGCCATCTTACTCATGGCGCGTCGGTCAGTTTTTCCGGACGCATCTACAAGTCTGTGCAATACGGCCTGAAAGAGGAAACGGGCGAGATCGATTACGAACAGGTCGCTACGCTTGCGCGGGAACATCGGCCGAAAGTGATCGTGGCGGGATTTTCCGCCTATTCGCGCATCGTCGACTGGCAGCGCTTTCGCGATATCTCCGACGAAGTCGGCGCGTATTTCGTCGTCGACATGGCCCATGTCGCCGGCCTCGTCGCCGCCGGCCTGTATCCGAGCCCGGTGCCTTTTGCCGACGTGACCACCACCACGACTCACAAGACGCTGCGGGGACCGCGCGGTGGCCTGATCCTTGCGAAGTCGAATCCCGAGCTCGACCTGAATTTAGAAAAGCAACTTAATTTCAACGTCTTCCCCGTGGGGCAGGGAGGACCGCTGATGCACGTCATCGCCGCCAAGGCGGTGTGCTTCAAGGAAGCCATGAGCGATGAATTCAAGGCGTACCAGCAACAGGTGCTCTACAACGCAAGGGCAATGGCGAACACTTTCATTGCGCGCGGCTTCGATGTCGTTTCGGGCGGCACCGACGACCACCTGTTCCTGCTCAGCCTCATCCGCCAGCAGATTACCGGCAAGGACGCGGACGCCGCGCTCGGCCGGGCCCATATCACGGTTAACAAGAACGCCGTGCCGAACGATCCGAATCCGCCTTTCGTCACGAGCGGCCTGCGCATCGGCAGCCCCGCTGTGACGACTCGCGGCCTCAGGGAATCCCACATGGAAGCGCTGGCCGGCTGGATGTGCGATATTCTCGAAGAGCTCGACAACGAAACCCTGATCGGAGAGGTGCGGGAGAAAGTCCTGGCCCTGTGCCGGGAATTCCCGGTTTACCGGCAGCCGGCCTGAACGGAACAGAAGCAACATGCATTGTCCTTTTTGCGGTGCGGTGGACACCAAGGTGATCGATTCGCGGCTCGTATCCGACGGCAATCATGTGCGCCGCCGCCGTGAGTGCATTACCTGCGAGGAACGCTTCACCACTTACGAATCCGCAGAACTCGTCATGCCCCGCATCATCAAGAGCGACGGGTCGCGCGAGCCTTTCAACGACGAGAAGTTGCAGGCCGGCCTGCAGAAAGCGCTGGAAAAGCGGCCGGTAAGCATCGAAAACGTGGAAGCCGCGGTCAATCGGATCAAGGCGAAACTGCGGGCCGGCGGAGAACGCGAAATCCCGTCGCGCATGGTGGGCGAAGAGGTGATGCGGGAGTTGCGCGAACTCGATGAAGTCGCCTTCGTGCGTTTCGCCTCGGTGTATCGCAGCTTCAGGGATCTGGAAGAGTTCCGCCAGGAAATCGAGCGCCTTTCTAAAAGCAACTAGGTCCGGCCGGCCCGGAGACAGCGGCATATGCGGATCATCACCCAAGCGGATTGCACCGGCGCTTCAGCGGAATGGCCGGGTCATATGCGGCGGGCATTCGAACTCGCGCGCTCGGTGCTGTCCTGTGCGCCCAATCCCCGCGTGGGTTGCGTGATCGTGCGGGACGGACGCCGCGCGGGCGAAGGTCTACATGCCGGCGCCGGCCGCGATCACGCCGAGATCGCGGCGCTGGCCGCGGACCCCGAAGGCGGCGCCGGGGCAACGCTGTTCGTTACCCTCGAACCCTGTTCGCACGAAGGCCGCACAGGGCCTTGCACCAGGGCGTTGATCGAAGCCGGAGTCAGGCAGGTGGTAGTCGCCGGGCTCGACCCCAATCCGCAAGTCTCGGGCATCCCGGAACTGGAAGCTTCGGGCATCGAGGTATTCAGATTCCAGGATTTCGCCGGCGAGGCGGCAGACCTCAACAAGGGCTTCCTCCGGCGCATGGACGTCGGCAGGCCTTTCGTGCGCTGCAAATTCGCCATGAGCCTCGATGGCAGAACGGCGCTGGCCAACGGCCAGAGCAAATGGATTACCGACGCCGAAGCGCGCGCCGACGCGCAACTGCTACGCGCGGGCAGTTGCGCAATCGTTACCGGAGTAAACACCATTCTCGCCGACGATCCGGCCTTGAACGTCCGACCCAACGCGCTGTCGGGCGGCGAGCGGGAACTGGCCGAGGCGCGGCTCCTTGAGGCGGGCCAGCCGCCGCGGGTGATTCTCGACAGCAAGTTGCGCACCCCCGCGGAGGCGAAGACCCTGTCGCTCGAGGGCGACGTGAAAATCTTCAGTCTGCGGGATCAGGGCGCCCCAGGCGGCTATCCGGATAACGTAGAAGTGATTACCGCGCCGGCGCGACAGGCAAGGGTGAACCTCGAATTCGTGCTAAACTGCCTCGCCTCGAGATTTGAATGCAATGAAATCCTGGTCGAAGCCGGGCCGATATTGGGCGGGGCATTGGCGGCAGCCGGCCTGGTTGACGAGTTGGTCATCTATCTGGGCGCCCGATTGCTGGGCAGCGACGCAAGACCCCTGCTGGAATTCGACGGCCCCGATTCCCTGACGCAAGCCGAGGCGCTCAAGATCGTCGAAGTCAGCGCCGTCGGCGACGGACTCAAGATCATCGCCCGGTCTGCGGCGGGTTGAGGACATCGGCATGTTTACCGGAATCGTCGCGGCCGTGGGAACCTTGCTCGAACGAAACGATCGAGGCGGCGACTGCCGCCTGCGGATCGCCGCGGGAACGCTCGATCTGGGCGACACGGACATCGGCGACAGCATCGCCGTCAACGGCTGCTGCCTGACCGTGGTGGAACTGGAAGCCGACGGCTTCAGCGCCGACGTTTCCAACGAGACCTTGCGTTGCACCACGCTGGGCTCGCTTGAACCGGGGCGGCGGGTCAACCTTGAGAAGGCCATGTGTCTCGGCGATCGTCTTGGCGGACATCTGGTCAGCGGTCACGTCGACGGCATCGGCGCGCTGCTGCGGCGGGAAAGCGACGGCGACAGCTTGCGGCTGAGCTTGCGCGCGCCGGCCGGTCTCGCCAGATACATCGCGCGCAAGGGCTGTATCTGCATCGACGGCGCGAGCCTGACGGTAAACGAAGTGGACGGAACGGATTTCAGCGTGAATATCATTCCCCACACCCGGGCGGAGACGATCATCGGCCAATATCGGGAGGGGCAGCAGGTCAATCTGGAAGTGGACCTGCTGGCGCGCTACCTTGAGCGGTTGCAGTCAGGTAGCCCGGAGAATTGAACGGCGCAAACAAGATGAAGCTGAATACGACGGCGGAACTGATCGACGAAATCCGCCAGGGCAAAATGGTCGTCATCATGGACGACGAGGAACGCGAGAACGAAGGCGACCTCGTACTTGCGGCGGAACGCGTGCGCCCGCAAGACATCAATTTCATGGCCAGGAACGCCCGCGGCCTGATCTGCCTGACCCTGACCGGAGAGCGTTGCGAATTCCTCAAGCTGCCGCTGATGGTCAACGAAAATCGCACCCGGCACAACACCAGTTTCACCGTCTCCATCGAAGCCGCGAGCGGTGTTTCCACGGGCATTTCCGCCGCCGACCGGGCGCGCACGATCCAGGTCGCGGTGGCCGCCGATTCGCGCCCCGAGGACATCGTCCAGCCCGGTCATGTATTTCCGATCATTTCCCAGCCCGGCGGCGTCCTGCGGCGGGCGGGACATACCGAAGCCGGCTGCGATCTGGCGCGGCTGGCGGGCTATGCGCCCGCGGCGGTCATCGTCGAAATCATGAACGAGGACGGCAGCATGGCGCGCCGAGGCGATCTCGAAGAGTTCGCCAGGGAGCACAAGCTCAAGATCGGCACGATCGCCGACCTCATCCATTACCGGCTGGCGAACGAACATACCGTGACCCGAACGGCCAGCAATCGCCTGCAAACCAGCCACGGCGAATTCGAGGCGCATACCTATCTCGATTCGATCAGCGGCAGCACGCATCTGGCCTTCACCCTGGGCAAGATCTCTCCGGAAGAGCCGACCCTGGTGCGAGTGCATATTCCCAATCCCTTGCGCGATGTCTGCGAAGTGCTCAGCGGCGAGCGCACAAGCTGGTCCTTCGGCAGCGCGCTCGAGCGGATCAGCGAGGAAGGCAAGGGCGCCGCCGTCCTGTTGTCCGGAGACGACTACGGGCAGGGCGTCGACCAGGCCATGGCCGCGGTGCTCGCCGCGGGTCGCCGCCGCAACGCCGACGCGGAATTGCGCAGCGATCTCATGATCGGCACGGGAGCGCAGATACTGCGCGATCTCGGCGTCGGCAAGATGCGGCTGCTCAGTTACCCCGCGCGTTACAACGCCATCTCCGGCTTCGATCTGGAAGTTACGGAGTTCGTGCGCTTCAAAAAGCTAAGCAAATTGGGCAACGGGAGCAACGGCAAGTGAGCGCGAGTTCGATTCTCAAGGGAGATTTGCAGCCCGGCAATGCGCGATACGCCATCGCCATGAGCCGCTTCAACGGTTTCATCGTCGAGCGGCTGCTCGACGGCGCCCTCGAAGCCCTGACCGCGCAAGGCGCGGAACGCGACCGCATCAGCATCGTCCAGGTGCCCGGGGCATGGGAACTGCCGCTCGCGGTTCAAACCCTGGCGCAGCGGCAGGACATCGACGCGGTCATCGCTCTCGGTACTGTAATCCGCGGCGAAACGGCGCATTTCGATTATGTCGCCGGAGAATGCGTGCGCGGGCTGAATCGCGTAATGCTCGATTCCGCAAAGCCGGTAACCCTGGGCGTACTCACCGTGGAAACGGTGGAGCAGGCCGAAGCCCGCTCCTGCCCCAGCGACAACAAGGGGGCCGAAGCAGCGCTCGCCGCCATGGAAATGGTCAGCCTGACCGCGCGCCTGGCGAGCGAATGACATCGCCCCGGAACAGGGCGCGCCGGCTGGCGTTGCAAGCGCTCTACCAATGGATCATGTCGGAAAACGATCCGCGGGAGATCGCGAAACAATTGCGCGAAGACGCTGGCGGCCGGATCGACCTGGACTATTTCGATCGACTGTTTCCGGCGATTTCCGAAAGCAGGAGCGAGCTCCAGCAGCACCTGGAACCGGTACTCGACGGAAGGAGGCTCGATCCGGTGGAACAGGCCGTGATCTGGCTGGGAACCTTTGAACTCGCCGGACAGCCGGATGTTCCCTATCGGGTCGTTATCGACGAATCAGTCGAGCTCGCCAAGGTTTTCGGCGCCACCGACAGTTACAAGTACGTCAATGCGGTGCTCGACAAACTGGCGCCGCGACTGCGCGGCGACGAAGCAGCCGCCGGCTGAAAATGAGTCTGACCGAGCGCGATATCATCAGCCGGTATTTCAATGTGCCGGAACTGGCCTTGCCAAGGCCCGAAATCGAGCTTGGCCCCGGTGACGACGCCGCCGTCCTGCATGTTCCCGAGGGTAAACGCCTGGTCGTTTCCACCGATGTGCTCGCCGCGGGAGCGCATTTCCCGGAAGACGCCGCGGCGGAACTGATCGCGAACCGCTCGCTCGCGGTCAATCTCAGCGATCTCGCCGCAATGGCGGCCGAACCCCTGTGTTTCACCCTGAGCCTGACCTTGCCCCGGGCGGATGCGAAATGGCTTACGGCATTCAGCCGCGGCCTCGCCGAACTCGCGGGGGAGTTTCGCTGCTCCCTGATCGGCGGCGATCTCAGCCGGGGACCCTTGCAGGTAGCGATCCAGGTCCATGGTTTGTGCGAAGCCGGACACGAACTTCGCCGCAAGGGAGCCCGGCCCGGACAGAAAGTGTACGTCACCGGCTGGGTCGGCGACGGCGCCCTGGGTCTCGCCGGTCTCGGCGTCGCCGCCTCGAACATCGCATTCAACGCGCCCATAGAGGAACTGCCGGAAGAGTGCCGGGCGCATTTCCATACCGCATATTTCCGCCCCCGGCCTCGAATCGGGTTTGCCCTCGCCGCAGCGCCCCTGATCGCCTGCGCCATCGACGTATCCGACGGACTGCTCGGAGATGCAGGCCATCTGGCCGCTGCATCCGATGTGGGCATGGTGCTTTACCCCGAGCAGTTTCCATTTTCTGCCTCCGCCCGCTGCTGCGCGAACCCGGAAACACGCATCCGCGCGGCGCTTGCCGGAGGCGACGACTACGAATTGTGTTTTACCGCGGACCCGGCCAACGAACGCGAACTCATGGCAATCGCCGCCGGCATGAATTTGCCCCTTACCTGCATTGGCGAAGTGGCAGCGGGCGAGGGCGTACGATGCGCCGGTATGGAAGTGAACCTGTCTTCCTTCGATCATTTCGGAAGTTCGACGCATGAATGATCCTGTGCCGAATCCGACATTCAGGGAATTGCTGGCGCGGCCGGTGGATCTGCTCGCCTTCGGCTTCGGCAGCGGGCTTTCGCCCCAGGCGCCGGGCACCGCCGGCACCCTGGCCGCCGCCGCGATCTGGCTGACTCTTCCGGCGCCGTCCTTCCCGCTGGCACTATTGCTGATCTGCGCCGCCACGGTGGCCGGCGTCTGGATTTGCGGGCGCACAACGGCGCGGCTGGGGGGCGGCGATCACCCCGGTATCGTCTGGGACGAGTTCGCCGGCTGCTGGATCACCCTTGCGCTGGTCCCCGCCGGCTGGCAGTGGGCGCTGGCGGGATTGTTGCTGTTCCGCCTGCTCGACATCCTCAAACCCTGGCCGATCAAGCAGTTGGACCGCAATATCAAAGGCGGTCTCGGCATCATGCTCGACGATGTCGTTGCGGGTATAATGGCCGCCCTTTGCATGCAATGCGTACGATTGCTCGCCTGATTGCCGGTCAGGACCAAAACCGGGGGTTTTCGAATTGACCATCGAATTTGTCGCTCAAGCGAAGCTGCCGACCCGCTGGGGCGATTTCAGAATCTACGGCTTCAAGGATCTGCAAGCGGACAAGGAACACGTTGCGCTGGCGCTCGGGAAATTGAATCTCGACGAGCCGTTGCTATGCCGGATCCATTCCGAATGCCTGACGGGCGACAGCATGTTCAGCCTGCGCTGCGATTGCGGCCCGCAACTCGAATTCGCCATGCAGCAAATCTCCGAAGCAGGCCGCGGCCTGATCCTGTACCTGCGCCAGGAAGGCCGCGGCATCGGCCTGCTCAACAAGTTGAAGGCCTACGCCTTGCAGGATGCCGGCGCGGACACCGTAGAAGCCAACGAACAGCTCGGTTTCGAACCAGACAGCCGGGAATACCAGATCTGCAAGCCCATGCTCGACTTCTTCGATATCCGCAAGGTGAAACTGCTGACCAACAACCCGGCCAAGGTCAAGGCCTTGCAGGACATGGGCATCGAAGTCAACGAAATCATCCCCATCCACACCGGCGCCAATCCGCACAACGAAACCTATCTCGCCGTCAAGATCAACAAACTCGGCCACATGAGCAAATCCCGCGGCTGAGCAAGCCGCCACTACGACCAAACGCGCCCCGGCCAATCGGCTTCGCTGTTGAGCGAATCGAATTCAGCGTCCTTCGAAACGAGCGGGCAACGGAGTTCGATCGCGGTGGCTGCGATAAAACGGTCGAAAGGGTCGCGATGCCGCCAATCGAGGAGTGCGGCGCGTGCCGCTGTCTCGCGAGTGAACGGTGCCGTCAGCGTCTCGGTTTCCACGACGAGTTCATCGAGATGGGGGACGATCTCGGGCCACCCGCCGAGTTTTGCCTTGCGCGTCAACTCGTACATGCTGATCGGACTGACGAATACCGAATCCGCCGCCGCAATTGCGGCCTCGGCCGCACCGCCGAGACGGGACGGGGCCATCAAACTCCAGATCCACGCGTGCGTGTCGAGCAATACCGCGCTCAAGCGTCACGTTCCCACATGCTCAATTCGTCTTCGTCCAGAACGTCCTCGAAGTCCGGAACCGTGCTCGCCAGATGCGCAAGGGCGCCAAAGCGGAACTTCGACGAGTTCAGCGGGACAAGCTTGACCGCCGGCTTGCCATTTCTCGCGATAATCACGTCGTCGCCGGCTTCCGCGGCGGCTATGAGTCTCGAAAGCTGGGATTTGGCCTGGTGCATGTTGATCAGCATGACGCCACTCCGAGTTGAATAGCTAACTTGGCTAGGCTACGTGAGATTTCCGAACTGGTCAAGATGTTGCTACATTTTCGTATTTTTTGGGGCGCAAGCAAGTGACCAACAAGGATACCGGCAAGCACATTACCGTCGATCTGTTGCGCCACGGGGAGCCGCGTGGCGGGGATATCCTGCGCGGGCGCGTCGATCCGCAACTGACGGATCGCGGCTGGCGGCAGATGGAGGCCGCCGCCGAGCGGGCGGAGGCGAACTGGACCCATATCGTCACTTCGCCCTTGCAGCGCTGCCGCGACTTCGCCCATCGTCTGGCGCAAGGCCGGCAACTCGAGTTGCAAATCGAGGATGACTGGCAGGAAATCGATTACGGCGACTGGGACGGGATGCCGATAGCCGAATGGCGCGCAAAATCCGCGCCGCAATTCAGGAGCTTTCGCGAAGACATCACCGCGCTGGCGCCGCCCAACGGCGAGACTTTCATCGAATTTCGCGACCGCGTACTTGGCGTTTGGGATGGCCTGTCCGGGCTACCCGCAGGCAGCCATGTCCTGCTGGTGACCCATGGTGGCGTGATGCGAGTGATTTTGCCGACAGTGCTGGGCATGCCGTTGAATCAAAGCTATCCGTTGCATATTCCCTTCGCCTGTCTCAGCCGCGTGTTGCTCAACGTGACCGGCAAAAACCGCCGCGCCAGCCTGCTGTTCCACAACGCCGCAAATCCGGTTCAGTAGTCGAGTCCCTTCTGCGCCTTGACGCCGTGATTGAAGGCGTGGCGCACCTCGTTCACTTCGCTTACGGTATCGGCTATTTCGAGCAGTTCGCGGCTGGCGTTGCGCCCGGTAACGACGACATGCTGCCGGGCCGGCCGCCCGCGCAGGGCCTCGAGCACCCTGGCCTTGTCGAGATAGCCATAGGTCAGCATGTAGGTCAGTTCATCGAGGATGACGAGGTCGGTTGCCTCGTCGGCGAGTAGCGCTTCGGCCTTGCTCCAGGCCGCTTCGGCGGCGGCGATGTCGGTCTGCCGGTCCTGGGTTTCCCAGGTGAAGCCCGTGCCCATGATATGGAACTCGACGAGCGGGTTATCTTCGAACAGCAATCGTTCGCCGCATTCCCAGGCGCCCTTGATGAATTGCACGACGGCGCAGCGCAGGCCGTGACCGACGCTGCGGGCGAGCATGCCGAAAGCCGAGGAACTCTTGCCCTTGCCGTTGCCGGTGAGTATGAGCAACAGTCCACGATCCTCCGTGGCGGCGGCGATGCGGCCGTCGACATACTCCTTCTTGCGTTGCATGGCGCGCTTGTGGCGCGCGTCACGGTCGGATTTCATTCGGCGTCCTCAGATCGCGCGGCAGCGAATCTTGTCCGCGGCGAGTTTTTCGTGAATTGCGCGGGCGATGCCGGCGGCGTCGAGGCCGGCCTTTTGCAGCATTTCCGGCGGCTTGCCGTGTTCGAGGAAACTGTCGGGCAGGCCGAGATTGAGCACCGGCATGCGATAGCCGTCGCGCATCAGGACTTCGTTCACCGCCGAGCCGGCGCCGCCCATGACGGCGTGTTCCTCGACGGTAACCACCAGTTCATGGTCGCCTGCCGTCTTGCGGATGACATTCTCGTCGATGGGTTTGACGAATCGCATGTCGTACACCGTGGCGTCGAATTCTTCCGCCGCCACGAGCGCCGGGGTGAGCATGCTGCCGAAGGCCAGGATCGCCACGTCACGGCCTTCGCGCCGCAGCACCGCCTCGCCGATGGGAACGGTCTTCCAGTCGCTGCCGATTTCAGCGCCGGGCCCTTTGCCGCGGGGATAGCGCACCGCGGCCGGCCCCTGATGATCGTATCCCGTACATAGCAGCAGACGGGTTTCCTCTTCGTCGCTCGGCGTCATGACGATGATGTTGGGTACGCAGCGCAGATAAGCCAGATCGAAGCTGCCTGCGTGGGTCGGGCCGTCTTCGCCTACCAGGCCGGCGCGGTCGATGGCGAACAATACGTCGAGATTCTGCAAGGCGGTGTCATGGATGAACTGGTCGTAGGCGCGCTGCAGGAAAGTCGAATAGATCGCGACCACCGGCTTCACTCCCTCGCAGGCGAGGCCCGCGCCGAAGGTCACCGCGTGCTGTTCGGCGATCGCCACGTCGTGGAAGCGGTCAGGGAATTCCCTGGAGAATTCGACCATGCCCGAGCCTTCGCCCATGGCGGGAGTGATGGCCACGAGTTTTTCGTCGCGCCGCGCCGCCGCGCATAACCATTTGCCGAACACCTGCGAATAAGTCGGCGAACTTGCGGCCTGGCTTTTACGCGATGGGCCCGAATCGGCGAGCGGCGCCACCTTGCCGATTGCGTGCATGCCGAAGGGATCGCTTTCCGATTCGCTGTAGCCCTTGCCCTTGTGGGTGACGACATGCAGCAATTGCGGGCCTTCGAGGTTCTTGATGTTGCCCAGTGCTTCGAGCAGATGGGCGATATTGTGTCCATCGATGATGCCCATGTAGTTGAAACCGAGCTGGTCGAATACCGTGCCCCGCGACAACATGCCTTTCATGTATTTTTCGGTCTGTTCGGCGGCGCGCAGCATCTTGGGCGCCCTGGCCAGCACTTTCATGCCGCCGGCGCGGAAGAAGTTGTAGGATTTGCTGGCCCAGAGCCGCCCGAAATAATTCGACAATCCGCCGACGTTGTGGGAAATCGACATGTTGTTGTCGTTGAGGACGATGAGGATGTTTTCGTCGAGATGGGTGCAATGGTTCATCGCCTCGAAGGCCATGCCCGCTGTCATCGCGCCGTCGCCGACCACGGCGACAACATGATTGTCCCTGCCGGTCATGCGGCGGCCCACCATCATGCCCAGGGAGGCGCTGATCGCTGTGCTGGAATGGCCGACTCCGAAAGTGTCGTATTCGCTTTCGAAGCGGGCCGGAAAAGCCGCCAGGCCGCCGGCCTGACGCATGGTGTCCATGCGGTCGCGGCGGCCGGTGAGAATCTTGTGCGGATAGGCCTGGTGGCCGACGTCCCAGACGAGCCGGTCGGCGGGCGTATCGAAGATGTAATGCAGGGCGATGGTCAGTTCGACCACGCCGAGGCCGGCGCCGAGATGTCCGCCGGTCTTGCCCACGCAATAGAGCAGATATGCGCGCAGTTCCTGCGCCAGCGCCGGTAACTGGTCCGGCTCCAGTTGACGCAGATCCTCCGGTATGTCGATCGTGTCGAGCAGCGGCGTTTCAGGCCTTTTTGTTGGTATTTCCTTTAGCATGCTATCAAGAACTCCCCGTAATCTTCTGAGGATACCCTATCGCCCACACTGTGCGTCAATTTATCCTTTCAATAATATATGCCGCCAGATGACGCAATGGATCGGCGTCGGCGCCGAAATCGCTTAGCGCTTCGGTAGCGTTTGCGGCCAGATCCCCGGCCCGCGCGCGGGCCGATTCCAGGCCGAGCAGGGTGGCATAGGTCGCCTTGTCGCCGTCACGGTCGGAGCCCTGGGGTTTGCCCAGGATTCCGGTATCGGAAACTTCGTCGAGGATGTCATCCTGGATCTGGAATGCGAGTCCGATGCGCTCCGCGTACTCGCGCAGCCCCTCAAGTTGTCCGGGAGTCGCATTTCCGCTGCTCAAGGCGCCGAGCAGCACGCTGGCGCGAATGAGCGCGCCGGTCTTCAGCAGATGGGTGGTTTCCAGTTCGTTGAGCGCAATTTGTTGTCCGTCCGCCGCCAGGTCTCTTGACTGCCCCCCGACCATGCCCGCCGGTCCCGCCGCCCGTGCGAGCTCGTGCGCCATCCGCAGGCGGTCGCCTTTGCCGGCATGGGGCCGGCAGAGTATTTCAAATGCCATGGACTGCAAGGCGTCCCCGGCAAGAATCGCGGCGGCCTCGTCGAACGCCTTGTGCAAACTGGGCCGGCCGCGGCGCAGATCGTCATCGTCGAGGGCCGGCAAGTCGTCATGAATCAACGAATAGACATGGATGAACTCGACCGCGCAAGCAGCGTCATCGGCGTCTTCGAAGTCGCCGCCGAGGGCCTGGCTGCCGGCATAGACCAGCAACGGCCGCACGCGTTTGCCGCCGCCGGGCAGGACGTAGCGGACCGCGTCCTCAAGGCCGGGGCATGGAAAATCGGCCGTGTCGAGGTAGCGTTTCATCGCCAGGTCGGCCCGCTGCCTGCAAGCCGCCTGGAATTCTTCGAATTTGTCGGTCATGTCGGAAGGCGGGCGCGCTAGTCCGCGGCCGGATCGAGCTCAAGATCCTCGGTATCGCCTTCGGCGGAAGTGAGCGCCTTTACCTTCTGCTCCGCCGCCTCCAGCGCCTGCCGGCATTCCTTGACCAGCTTCACGCCGTTCTCGAATGCATCGAGAGATTCTTCCAGTCCGAGATTGCCGTCTTCCATGCGGGTCACGAGTTGCTCGAGTTCCCGCAACTTTTCCTCGAAATTGAAGTCGTTTTTCTTGTCGCTCATTTACCTTTCTCCAAAGATTTCGCGCTCAGGTTTCGCCATGCCTGGCCCCGCCCAGGTCCCGTGCGAGTTTGTCGACTTGGGACGACAGGCCTGCGACGTCTTCAAGACCGAGTTGAATGGCGATGCCGGCGCCGGATTTTTTGTCGAATTCGCCCGCCTTGCATATTTCTTCAAGTATAAGACGGCTCATCCGTTCTTCCACCGCGAACAGCGCGATATCCCGGCGCGCGCTGACCGACAATCCGAATATTCCTTGCGGCGCGGCCAGACCTTCGCCCCGGGCGGCGGGAATAATGGTAGCCCCGGTCGCGCCGTGGGCGCGCGCGGCCTTGACGACCTTGTCGGTCACCCGGTCATCGACGAAGGCCACGATCAGTTTGAATTTCATTTGCGGGGTCCTCCAGTTCGGCCCTTCCGGGCCATAAATGCCGAAAGCTGGGCATACGCCAGCACGCTGACGATGGCGAACGGGGCCGCGAAGGCGATCAGTCCGAAGCCGTCGATCAGCGGATTGCGCCCCGGCACCGCCCCGGCCAATCCGAGGCCGAGCGCGGCAACCAGGGGCACGGTAACCGTGGACGTCGTAACGCCGCCGGAATCATAGGCCAGCGGAACCATCTTTCTCGGCGCCATCGCGGTCTGCATTACCACAACCACGTAAGCCGCAATAATAAACCAGTGAATCGGCAGCCCGTAAACGATCCGGTAGACGCCCAGGGTAATGCCGGTCGCGACGCCGAGAGCCACCGCGATGCGCAGGCCGAGGATGCCCACCGAACCGCCGGAAATTTCGCCGGCCTTGCCCGCCACCGCGATCAGCGAGGGTTCGGCCATGGTGGTGCTGAAGCCGATGGCGAAGGCGAACAGATAGATCCATCCGTATGCGAGCCAGCCCTCACCGCCTGCGATGGCCCGGGCTATGAGTTGCTCGGCCATGCCGCGTCCGAGTGGAAAGATAGCCGTTTCCAGGCCGATCAGGAACAGCGCGATGCCGAGCACCACGAATACGAATCCGGTCAGCACCCGGGCCGGATTGGCCAGGCCCCGGCGCAGCACCAGGAACTGGAACACGACGACGACGAGCACGATGGGCAATACGTCGCGCAAGACGCCGAACAATGTCGAGAACGTGAGTTCGATCCAGTCCATCAGTTCGCGGCCATGCCATAGCCCATAACGAAGATCATCGGCGTCAGGGAAGCGAATGCGATCAGGCCGAATCCGTCGAGCATCGGATTGCGGCCGCGGATCGAACTCGCGAGACCGACGCCGAGCGCGGTGACCATGGGCACGGTGATCGTTGAGGTGGTGACGGCCCCGGAGTCATAGGCGATGCTGACGATCTCCCGCGGGGCGAAAGTAGTCATGACGACAACGAGAGCGTAACCGCCGATGATCAGCCAATGGATCGGCCAGCCCATGAGGATGCGGACCACGCCGATGACGATGGCGATTCCGACGGCAAAGGCGACGACATAGCGCAATTCCAGCGCATATCGCGCGATCGCCGCAGGATCGCCGGCGATGACGCCTGCTTCGGCAGCCGCCCGCGCCGCCTCGGCGCAGACCGCGATCAGCGCGGGTTCGGCGACCGTGGCGCCGAAGCCCAGGGCGAAAGCGAACGCCAGCAAGGCGGTCGGGCTGCCCTTGCGCGCGAACCCGTTCGCCATGCTTTCGCCGAGGGGAAACAGCGCCATTTCGAGCCCGGCCACGAACAGGGTCAATCCCGCCGCGACGCACAACAGTCCGGCCAGGATCGTCAGGAAATCGTCGGGCGCCTGGCCGAGCACGAAGATCTGAAAGAAAGCGATTACCGTAACGATAGGAGCGAGGTCGCGGAGGCTGTCGTGTAAGGCCATGGGCCGTCCAATGGGGCGGATAGTGCGGAACGATGGGCAATATATGCGAATTGATTCCTTGCCTCAACGCTTGCCCGCCTGGAATTCCGGTTGGGACAAATTCCGGTTGGGACTTGACAACAGCGTGTCAATTACTGTTATTTTGAGGGGGGGGGGGGGTTTTTTATGTGTCTATTAAACAAAACCCCGCCCCCCGGAGAAATGGGGAAATGGGTTTAGCGGTGTGGGGGTTTAAAAAAAAATGGGGGGG